>NZ_JBHYIM010000010.1:187231-225561 GCF_042739655.1 Mesorhizobium sp. NPDC059025
AACGCGCTCGCAGTCGCTGCCGGCGGCACGCTATCGGCAGGGACCGGCATCGCAGCAACATTGGGCGGCGGGCTCAACCTCGGCGCCGGGGCAACCCTCGGCATCGGCACCGCCACCAACAACGGCATCGTGGCGCTGGGCGGTGGCGCCACCATCGGTGCCGGCGCAACACTGTCAGCCAACAACGGCACGCTGCGGCTGGCCGATGCCACCATCGGCGCCGCACTTGGCAACGCAACACTCAATGTCGGCGCAGCCGGTAATGTCGACCTCAACGGCTTCGGTGCCACGGTCGGCAACCTCACCGGTGCGACCGGCGGTGTCATTGCCAATGCCGGAGCAGCGGCAACGCTCGGCGTCGGTGTCGGTAATTACAGTGGCGCCATCAACGGCAACATCGCCTTGAACAAGACCGGTGCCGGGCTGCTCACCCTGGGCGGCGCCAGCACCTTCAATGGTGGCCTCACCATCGGTGCCGGCACGGTGCTGGCCACCAATACCGGCGCGCTCGGAACGGGTGCCGTGAACCTCAATGTCGGCAGCGAGCTGACGCTGGGTGCCAATGGCACCTTCAACAATGCGCTCGCTGTCGCTGCCGGCGGCACGCTGTCGGCAGGAACCGGCACCGCAGCAACATTGGGCGGCGGGTTGAACCTCGGCGCCGGGGCAACGCTCGGCATCGGCACCGCCACCAACAACGGCATCGTGGCGCTGGGCGGTGGCGCCACCATCGGTGCCGGCGCAACACTGTCAGCCAACAACGGCACGCTGCGGCTGGCCGATGCCACCATCGGCGCCGCACCTGGCAACGCAACACTCAATGTCGGCGCAGCCGGTAATGTCGACCTCAACGGCTTCGGTGCCACGGTCGGCAACCTCACCGGTGCGACCGGCGGTGTCATTGCCAATGCCGGAGCAGCGGCAACGCTCGGCGTCGGTGTCGGTAATTACAGTGGCGCCATCAACGGCAACATCGCCTTGAACAAGACCGGTGCCGGGCTGCTCACCCTGGGCGGCGCCAGCACCTTCAATGGTGGCCTCACCATCGGTGCCGGCACGGTGCTGGCCACCAATACCGGAGCGCTCGGGACGGGCGCCGTGAACCTCAGTGGCGGCGGCGAGCTGGCACTCGGCGTCAACGGCACCTTCAACAACGCGCTCGGTGTCGCTGCCGCAGCGACCGGCACGGTGTCGGCCGCTGGCGGCCTGACGGCAACACTCGGCGGCGGGCTCAATCTCGGTGCGGGCGCGACGCTTGGCATCGGCACGCCTGTCAACAACGGCACGGTGGCGCTGGGGGGCACCGCCACCATCGGTGCGGGGGCGACGCTGTCGGCCAACAACGGCATCCTGCAACTGGCCGATGCCACCATAGGCGCCGGCCTCGGCAACGCCACGCTGAATGTCGGTGCAACCGGTACTGTCGACCTCAACGGCTTCGGCGCGACGGTTGGCGCGCTCACCGGCGCCACCGGCGGCGTCATCGCCAATGCCGGCGCTGCAGCCACACTCGGTGTCGGCGGTGCCGGCACCTACAATGGCGCGATCAACGGCAACATCGCCTTGAACAAGACCGGCACCGGCCAACTCACGCTCGGCGGCGCCAGCACGTTCAATGGCGGGCTCAACATCAACGGCGCCGGCTCCGTGCTGGCGGCGAACCTCAATGCGCTGGGCACCGGTCCGGTGAACCTCGGCGGCGGCGGCGAGCTGACGCTGGGTGTCGCCGGAACCTTCGGCAACGCGCTGGGCGTCGGCGCAGGCCTCGGCGGCACGGTGTCGGCAGGGGCAGGCCTGACGGCAACGCTGAATGGCGGGCTGAACCTCGGCGCTGGTGCCACTTTAGGCATCGGCACGGCCACCAACAACGGCACCGTGGCGCTGGGCGGCGGCGCCACCATCGGCGCGGGGGCGACACTGTCGGCCAACAACGGCATCCTGCAACTGGCCGATGCCACCATCGGCGCCGGCCTCGGCAATGCGACGCTCAATGTCGGGGCGGCCGGCCAGGTCGACCTCAACGGCTTCGGCGCCACGGTCGGCACCCTCACCGGTGCCGCCGGCGGCGTCATCGCCAATGCCGGGGCAGCAGCCACGCTCGGCGTCGGTGCCGGCAATTTCGCCGGCGCCATCACCGGCAACATCAGCCTCGACAAGGGCGGCACCGGCATATTGTCACTTAGCGGCAACAACAGCTTCACCGGTGCCGTCGCCGTCAATGGCGGAACGCTGGTGGCCGGCAGCAACACCGCCCTTGGCGCGGCCGCCAATCCCGTCTCGCTCGCCAACGGCACGACGCTTGGGCTGGGAGCCGGTGTCACGCTGGCCAACAACATCGCGCTGACCGGCAACGCCTCGCTCGACGTGGCCGCCGGCAACGGCGCGCTGGGCGGGGTCGTCTCCGGCGGCTTCGACCTGACCAAGACCGGGGCCGGTACGCTGGCGCTCAACGGCGCCAACACCTTCACCGGCGGTCTCGCCATCAACGCCGGCACCGTGATCGCCGGCAACACCGGGGCACTTGGCAGCGGCCCGGCGACACTGGCGACGGGCACGCAACTGGTGCTCGGTGCCAACGGCACCTTCAATAACGCGCTTGGACTCGGCGCTGGGGTGGATGCGACGGTTTCGGCCGGCACCGGCATCACCGCCAGTCTGGCCGGGCCGCTGGCGCTCGGCGCCGGGGCGGACCTCCATATCGGCTCAACCGGCAATACGGGGACTGTCGCGCTCGGCGGCGCCGGTGCGTCGATAGGAGCCGGCGCCACCATCTCTGCCGACTTCGGCACGCTTCAGCTGGCCGACGCGGCGGCCGGATCGCTGCTTTCGGGCGCCGGCACGACGCTGAATGTCGGCGCACAGGGAACCGTTGACGTCAACGGCTTCGGCGCAACCGTTGCCAACCTGACCGGAGCGGCGGGGGGCACCATCACCAATGGCGGCGGCGCGCTCGCCACCATCGGCATCGGCGCCGGCAATTTCGCAGGGGCCATCGTCGACGGTGCCGGCGGCATCGCCATCGACAAGACCGGCATCGGCACGCTGACGCTTTCGGGCACCAGCACCTACAGCGGACCGACCACGGTGACTGGAGGAACCCTCAACGTCACCGGCTCGATCGGCAATTCGAGCGTCGCCATCGCGGCGGGTGGAACGCTCGCTGGAACCGGAACCGTCGGCGGCGTCAATGCCGGATCGGGCGCGACGGTTGCGCCTGGTGGCACGGGGACTGGAACCAATCCGATCGGCACCTTGACGGTCACCGGCAATACCGGGTTTGCGGGTGGTTCGATCCTGGCGATCGACGCCAATGTCGCCGGCGCCAGCGACCAGCTTGTAACCAGCGGCACGACCACGATCGGCGGCGGCCAGGTCAACGTCGCGGGACTGCTGAACCCCAACCAGGTCTACACGATCGTGACCTCCGGCGGCGGCGTCACCGGAACCTTCAGCGGCCTGAGCGCGGCCGTCAATTCAGGCTTCCTGACGGCCAGCCTGGCCTACCAGCCGACAGCGGTGCAGTTGCAGGTGCAGCGCAACGGTGTCGCGCTGCCGAGCGTTGGCCAGACAGCCAACCAGCGCAGCGTCGGTACCGCCGTGGAAACGCTCGATCCGGCCAATCCGATCGCCGCCGAGATCCTCAACGGTTCGGTTGCGCAGGCACGTGACGCCTTCGACCAGTTGTCGGGCGAGATCCACCCGAGCATGACCTCGGCACTGATCGACGAAAGCCAAATGATCCGCCGGACGATGGTCGGGCGCATCATGTCCGGCTTCTCCGATCAGTCGTCGGCGCCAACACCGATAGATCCGGCCGCGAAGGGCGGTGCCGTCGACCTCAAGGATCCGCTGCTCACCCGCTACCAGGAGGCGCCGAAGAGCGAACGCTTCGCGGCATGGTCGGAAGCGCTCGGCGGCTGGGGCAGCTTCTCCGGCGACGGCAACGCCGCCCGGCTCGAACACTCGCTCGGCGGCGTTCTGTTCGGCCTCGACGGCGCCATGGGCGACAACTGGCGTGTCGGTGTCGCCGGCGGCTACTCGCGCACCTCCTTCGACGTCGACGCCCGCAAGTCCTCCGGCTCGGCGAACAGCTATCACCTGATGGCCTATGCCGGCACCCAGCTCGACGCCATCGGGCTGCGCTTCGGCGTCGGCCACAGCTGGCACGACGTCAAGACGGACCGCAGCGTCGCCTTCGGCGGCTTCGCCGACAAACTGTCAGCCAGCTACGACGCGTCGACCACCTACGCGTTCGGAGAGGTCGGCTACGCGATGGTGATGGACAGGGTGACCTTCGAGCCCTTCGCCAACGTCGCCTTCGTCCATCTCGACACGGATGGCTTCACCGAAAGCGGCGGTGCGGCGGCGCTGACCAGCAATGGCGAAACGCGCAACATCCCCTACACCACGCTCGGCCTGCGGGCCGGGACAGACGTGGTGCTGGGCGGCACGACCCTGCGCCTGGACGGCATGGTCGGCTGGCAACATGCCTATAGCGGCGTGGTGCCAAGCGAAGGGTTCGCCCTCAAGGGCAGCGATCTGTTCAACGTCAGCGGCGTACCGATCGCCCGGGATGCGTTCCTGCTCGAAGCCGGCACAAGCTGGCGGCCTGCCGACAACGTCACCCTCGGCCTGACATACAGCGGCCAGTTCGCCTCCGGTTCGCGGGATCATGGCTTCAAGGGCACGCTGAGCGTCAAATTCTGAACGGGGGCTGTCGGCCGGGCTCGTCATCTCATGGCGAGCCCGGCCGATATGTTTTGGGATTGACCGCAGCTCCTCGGCGACGGCCATTTTCCCTGGCAGAGCGACAGAAGTCCGAAAGCGCCGGCGCGCCTCCATGTCGGCTCCTGCGGGAACAGGTACACTCAGCGGCCGTCGGCCTTCGCGACAATCCGCTCTATCGCCGGCGTCAGCGAAACCGCGCCGGGGCGATGTTCGCTTCTGCTCTCACGCGTGAACAGGCCATTGGCGATACCCTCATACATGCCGAGGAGCGCGGCGGCGACCTCGCCTGGGACACCTTCTTCGGCCAGAAGCGCGGCGCGACCTTCCGGCGGCACGAACACCGGCGCCACCGGGCGGCCCAGAACATCGCCGAAGGCCGAGGCGACGTCGCCTGCGCTCCAGTTATCGCCAAGCTCGAGGACGCGCCTGCCGCCCCAGTCTTCCACCAGCAGGCTTGCCGCAACGCGCCCGACATCGAGCGTGCTCACCATCGGGATCTTCAACGAGGATTCGATGAAGGTCGGCAGCGTGTTTTGCAACAGGACGGCTTGCGCCACCTCGCCCCATGTCTCGACAAAATAGCCCGAGCGCAGGAAGACCATTGCCGGAGCGACTGCCTCCAGCAACGTCTCGAACCGGTTGAGTGTGGTTATCACGCCTGTGCCGGCTGGATGCTGTGCGCCGATGGATGACAGCACAACGGCCCTGGGCAGACCAGCCTGCCGTACCGCCTTGGCAAGCGCCTTGCCGCGTTCCTCGGTCTGCGCATAGGGATCGCCGCTCACCGGCGGCGGGTTGAGCAGGAAGGCTGCTGAAGCTCCCTTCAATGCCTCCGCCATCGCTTCGGCATCCTCGATGTCTGCAAGCGCCACTTCGGCGCCGAGGGCTATCCAGCGATCAGCCTGTTCCCTGCGGCGCAGGATGACACGCACCGCAGCGCCGCGTTCGACGAGGGCTCGCGCGACCTCGCCGCCGGCGCGTCCGTTTGCTCCAAGCACGACATGCATGACTGTCTCCTTTCGTTCGACAGGAGAATGGTAGGTGCGGCAATTCCATGCGTCCAATGCATGGTATATATGGTCACCATGCACGAAGTGGATTTACGCCGGATCGACCTCAACCTGCTGGTGGCGCTGGAAGCGTTGCTGGAGGAAAGGAACGTGACGCGGGCAGCGCAGCGGCTGGGCATGAGCCAGCCGGCAGCGAGCCGGGCATTGGGACGGCTGCGCGCGCTGTTTTCAGATGCACTGCTGGTCGATGGAGCTGGCGGCTATATGCTTTCCGCCCGCGCCGAGGAATTGCGCCCTCATCTGCGCAGGATCTTGGCGGGCATCGGCGACATGCTGGAAGCCAGTGCGTTCAACCCCGCCGCTGCGACGGGTCGTATCCGCCTGCTGATGCCCGACCTCCAGGCCGCCGTGCTCGCACCACATCTGCTTGCCCGCCTCGCCCGCGAAGCGCCGTCGCTCGATCTCGAGGTCGCCGCCCCCGGCACCGACGGATTCGCAGCGCTGGAGCATGGCGGCGCCGACGCAATGGTGGCACTGATCGACAATGCGCCGGCCGGCATCCAGCGACGGCGCCTCTATGACGAAGAGCTGGTCACCCTGATGCGAACGCAGCATCCGGCACTTGCCCGAAAACTCACACTCGAGCGCTTCCTGGCGCTGGAGCATATCGTGGTGAGCGTTACCGGGTCGGGCCCCGCGCCCGTCGACGAGGCGCTGGCGCGGATGGGGCAGACACGGCGGGTGAAGCTGCGCGTTCCGAACTTCTTCGCAGCAGTCGAGATCGCTGCCCGCTCCGACCTCGTCATGACGCTGCCTTCCAGCCTGGCACGCGCCGCCGCCACCATCGGGCGCTTCGTGGCGTTGCCGCCGCCGCTCGATCTCGGAGTTTTCACCATGAGCCTCGCATGGCACGCGCGCCAGCAGGACGCATCCCGGCATGTCTGGCTGAGGCGGGCGATCGTCGCCGCAGCAACGGAAATGTCGTCAGGAAGCTGAAGGCCGCACCGGCGTTTCCGACGCGGCCTTCCCGGATTCACCCGGCGATCCGATCAGGCCGGCTGCAGCGACAAGGCAGCGCTATTGTAGCTGCGCACGACGTTGCGCACGGCCTCGACCATCAAGGCGTGAGGGGTGGCACTGACCTTGCCGGCAGCGACCGCGGGGTAAAGTGTCGCCAGGTTCTGGCTGATCAGCGTCTCGGGAATGACGCGGCCTTCGAGCCGCTTGAGCAAGGCATCGACCGCGGCCGAGGCCTGCGGGTGCGGCCAGTAGTAGCGGATGCGGTCGCTGTAGGAGAAATGGCGCTGCAGGCGCAGGTCGTCGGCGTCGCCATGGTAGTATTTCTCCCAGTTCTTCGGCTCGGCCAGGAGCAGCTTCTCCATCTTGCCGCGCAGGGTCTCCTCTTCCGGCAGGCGGTCGAGGAAGGCGGCGATCTGGTCGAGGCCGAACAGGGCCTCGCGCAGGGCAAAAGTGAGGCCGGGTCCCACTTTCAGGATAGCGAAGCCGTCATGGACCAGTGCCGCCAGCGCCTCCTGCGGCTGGTAGTCGGTCGAATGCGCCTCGAAGATAAATTGCGGCATCTGCCCCAGCACGCCGCTCAAGGCGGTGGCCCTGGCGCTGTCGTAGACGACGACGTTCTCGTTGCCGAACTCGACGCCCGGCTGCACCACCACGCCGATGGCGCGAGCGAAGGCGGCCTCAAGCCCGAGTGCAGCGAAGGCACGGCGATGCACCTCGACCGTCTCGATGGCGGCGGCCGGCGTGGTCAGCTCCAGATGGTCGAGCGCTTCCATCGCACCGCCGGGGATCGGCACTTCGGTGCCGATGATATAGACTGGCAGGTCGTAGCCGGCCGCGGCCGCTGCCTGTTCCGACACCTTGGCGAGCCGAGCCGCGCGCTCGGCCGTCACCGCGTCGGGCAGAGCCACCGGCTCGCCAAGACAACCCATCGAGGTGTCGAGATGTATCTTGGTGAAACCTGCACGCACGAACGCATCCATCATGACGTCGGCCCGCTGCATCGCCTCTTCGGCGGGCAGGTGCTTCCACGGATTGGGGCCGAGATGATCGCCGCCGAGGATCAGGCGGCCGGTGTCGAAGCCGAGGCGGGCTGCAATGTCCTCGACGAAGCGGCGGAAATCCGCCGGCGTCATGCCGGTATAGCCGCCTTCCTGGTTGACCTGGTTGCAGGTGGCCTCGATCAGCACATCCGTTCCGGTGGCGATGCCTTCCAGAAGAGCAGCCTCGATGACCAGCGGATGCGCCGAGCAGATCGAAGTGATGCCGCCGCGCTCGCCCCTGGCAAAGCGGGCCGGCAGGCCGGCGAGTGTGCTGGTCGCGCTCATGCCGCAACTCCTTGGCTGTGCAGGAAGGTTTCGATCTCGGCCATTGTGGAAGTACCCTCCATCGGCCCCTTGACGCTGACGGCGCGCGCGCCGGTGGCGTTGGCGATGGTCAGCGCCTTGGCGGGCTCCATGCCACGCAGCCAGCAGGTGACGAAGGCGGCGCCGAAGCTGTCGCCGGCGCCGGTCGGATCGACCTCCTCGACCTTGAAGGCAGGGGCGGACACTTCACCGGTGCGATCGAAATGGCTGGCGCCGTCGGCGCCACGCTTGACGACGACGGCCTTGATGCCGCGATCGAGCAGTTCGGCAACGGCCGCCCGTTCCTCGGTCGCCTTGGTGAAGAGGAACATCTCCGCGCCGCTCGGCATGAACAGGTCGGTGTTCTCCAAGGCGTGCGCGAGGGCGTCGCGCATTCCGGGCAGGTCCAGCATCTCCTTGCGGATGTTGGGGTCGAAGGAGACGGTGCCGCCCTTGGCCTTGATGCGCCGCGTCGCTTCGAAGATCGCCGCCACGATGCCGTCGAAGAACAGCGCCGAACCCATGATGTGCAGGTGGTCGGCGCCGTCGATGAGCGCTTCAGCTTCCGGCGTCAGGCCGATGGCGCTGCAGGCGCTGTGGCGGATGTTGTAGATGAAGTCGCGGTTGCCGTCCGGCCGGTAGCGCACGAAGGCGCTGCCGGTGGCTGCCGTCGGGTGCACGCCGATGGCCGACACGTCGGCGCCGTCGCTGCGCAGGCGCTCGACATTGAGCACGCCGAAATCATCATTGCCGACCGCCGAGACGATGCCGCAGGGCTGGCCGAACCTGGCGACCTGGTCGATGAAGATCGCCGGCGCGCCGGAAGCGAAGGGGCCGACCAGCGGGATGGCGCTGGTGAAACCGTTGCCCGGCTCGACGGCCATGATCTCGACGACGATCTCGCCGATGGTGATGATCTTCTTCATGAGTGCATTCCGATAATTGCGGGCCGATAATTGCGGGCCGATGATTGCTGGCCGGGATTGCCGCCGATCAGGCGCGGGCCGACTTGCTGCGCACGTCGAGCCACACGGCGACGAGGATGACGACGCCCTTGACGATCAGCTGGTAGAAATAAGGCACCGACAGCATGTTCATGCCGTTGTTGATGACGCCGATGATCAGCGCGCCGAGGATGGTGCCGATGATGGTGCCGACGCCGCCGGCAAGCGAGGTGCCGCCGAGGACCACGGCCGCAATGGCGTCGAGCTCGTAGCCGGTGCCGGCATTGGTCTGAGCCGACGACAGGCGCGAGGACAAAAGCATGCCGCTGATGGCCGCCATCATGCCCGAGATGGTGAAGACGATGATCTTGATACGGTCGACGCGGATGCCGGAATAGATCGCCGCTTCCCGGTTGCCGCCGGTGAGATAGACCTGCCGCCCGAAGATCGTCTTCGACAGGATGATGTGATTGACCACGAACAGCACGGCCATGATCCAGATGATGATCGGGATGCCGAGGAAGCTTTCGCCGCCGATCGCCAGCCAGGTGTCGTTCTCGATCATGGCCGGTGCACCGTTGGTGGGCAGGCTGACCATGCCGCGATAGATGCCCATCGTCGCCACCGTGACGATGAAGGAGGGCAGCATAAGCTTGGCCGACAGCGCGCCGTTGAGTGCGCCCATCAGCGCGCCCGCCGCCAGCGTCAGCGCCACGGCCGGCACGAAGCCGAAACCCATGGCGAAGGCCTGCGCCGCCACCATGCCGGAGACGGCGATGATGGAGCCGATCGACAGATCGATGTCACCGAGCAGGATGACATAGGTCATGCCGTAGGCGGCGACCGCGATGACGGCGACCTGCTGCATGATGTTCATGAAGTTGTTGAAGGCCAGGAAGCGCGGGCTCATGACCGAGAACACGACGCACAGCACGGCCAGCGAGATGATGATGCCGCCATACTGGCGCACCGTCGGCGAACTCAGGAATGAACGGCGGACCTCGGCGTCGGCGGCTTTCTTCTGGATGTCCTGAACATTGCTCATGCGTGTATCCCCGCTGCATAGGTCATGACGGTTTCGGGTGTGAGGCCGTCGGCTTCGAGCACGGCGGCAACGGATTTGTTGTGCATCACCACGACGCGGTCGCTGAGGCCCAGCACCTCCGGAAGCTCGGAAGAGACCATCAGGATCGCGGTGCCGTTGGCGGCAAGCTCGCGGATGATGCGGTAGATCTCGAACTTGGCGCCGACGTCGACGCCGCGGGTCGGCTCGTCGAGGATGAGCACCCGCGGCCTGATCTGCAGCCATTTGGCCAGCACGATCTTCTGCTGGTTGCCGCCGCTCAGCGAGCCCGCTCTGGTGTCGATCGAGGCGGTCTTGATGGCGAGGCGCTTGACCTCGGCCCTGGCCGCCTCGCGCTCGGCGGAACCTCGCATCAGGCCAAGCGGCCCGGAAAGCTGGCCGAGCCCGACCATGTTGATGTTGCGCTCCACGCTGTGGAGCAGCACCAGGCCTTCTTCCTTGCGGTTCTCGGTGACGAAGGCGATGCCGCTGCGGATCGCCTGCGCGGCCGAGCGGAACGTGACCGGCTTGCCGTCGAGCCGGATTTCGCCCTGCGGCGCAAGCATGCCGAACAGCGCCTTCATGACATCGGAGCGGCCCGACCCGACGAGCCCGAACAGGCCGACGACCTCGCCGGGCTTCACGTCGATCGAAACGTCGCGGAACTTGCCGGCACAGGAGAGATGTTTCGTCGCCAGCACCGGCGGCGTCTCGGGCGACGGGCGTGGCGCCTCGCGCGGCGGATAGATGTCGTTCATGGCGCGGCCGACCATCAGCGTGATCAGCCTGTCGATGCTGGTCTCGCTCTTCTCGGTCGTCGTGACATATTCGCCGTCGCGCATGACGGTGATGTCGTCGGAGAGCCGCATGATCTCTTCCATGCGGTGGGAGATGTAGATCACCGCCTTGCCCTGGCTTTTCAGCCGCTCGATGATGGAAAACAGGATCTCGGCCTCGCTGTCGGACAGCGACGAGGTCGGCTCGTCGAGGATGACGACGTCGGCCGGCAGGCTGAGGCCCTTGGCGATCTCGACCAGCTGGCGCTGGGCGATCGACAGGTCGCCGACCCCGGCGCGCACATCGACCGGCAGGCCGAGTTCGCGGATGAGCCCTTCGGCCGCTTCATTCAGCGCGCGGTCGCGGATGAAGCCGAAACGGCTCGGCTCGTGGCTGGCGAAGATGTTCTCGGCCACCGACAGGTTGCGGCTGAGGCTGAGTTCCTGGAAGACGATGGAGATGCCGTGCGCACGGGCATCGCGCGGGTTGCGTGGCGTATAGGCCTTGCCGTTCAGCACGATGCTGCCGGCGGTCGGCGTGAAGATGCCGGCGAGGATCTTCATCAAAGTGGACTTGCCGGCGCCGTTCTCCCCGAGCAGCGTGTGCACGCGCCCGCGCCGCACGGTGAGGTTCATGCGCTTCAGCGCGGCGACCGGGCCGAAGGACTTGGCGATATCGCGGATCTCGAGCACCACGTCGCCGGCGGCATGTGGTGCGGTCCCTGCGTTCTGGCTGGTGGCTGTCACGGACTTTTCTTCCCGACCTTTCGGCCCGCTCACCGCTGGAGCGTTTCCGTTTCTCACGGAAATGCAGAAGCGCTCCAACTCTTGGTCTTCATGCTGTTCCGGACTGAAACGGTCTTACGCTTTCCTGGAATTGCGCAGGACCGGCTCCTTCGTTTCGGGATCATGCCCTGGAAGGACGGCGGCGCCCCCCGCCACCGTCCTGGGAGGACTTACCTGGTTTCGCCGTCCTTGGTGACGACGCCCGGAACGATCGGCTGCTTGGCCTCGACCGTCTCGCCCTTGATGACCTTGGCGGCGGTCTGCACCGCGACCTTGCCCATCTGGTCCGGATACTGGGCGATGACGCCGACCATGACCGGGTCGTTCTTCACCGCGTTGCGGGCTTCTTCCATGCCGTCGAAGCCGATCACCTTGACCTGGGAGTCCAGCTTGGCGGCCTTGACGGCGGCAGCAGCCGCGAGGGCGGCGTCATCGCCGAAGCCGAAGATGCCGACGATGTCGGGATTGGCCTGCAGGATGTTCTGCGCGGCGGCGAGTGCCTCGGGACGGGTGATGCCCGGCTGGATCGCCACGATCTTGACGTCTGGATGCTTCTCCAGGCCCTTCTTGAAGCCTTCGACGCGATCCACGACCGACTGCACGGTCGGGTAGTCGATGACCGCGACATTGCCCTTGCCACCGATCGACTTGGCCATCAGTTCGGCCGCCTTCTCGCCGCCGGCGAAATTGTCGGTGCCGACGAAGGAGGTGACGTCGACATTGTTGGCGGGCACGTCGACGGTGATGACCTTGATGCCGGCTTTCTCGGCCTTGGTGATCGCCGCCTTCACGCCCTTGGAGTCCACCGGCGAGATGATGATGACGCTCACACCCTTGGTGATGAAGTCCTCGACATCGGCGAGCTGCTTGGAAAGGTCCTGGTTGGCGATGGCGACTTCGAGCGGCACCTTCTCGGCCTCTGCCTCCTTCTTCATCGCATCGGCGAGCGAGATGTAGAAGGGGTGCTGCTGGGTGAGCAGCGACGCGCCGATGCCTTCGGCGGAAGCGATGCCGGCCATCAGGGCAAGAGCGGCACCCGACAGAAGAATACGGCCAAGCGTTTTGCGAAACATGAGTTCCTCCATGAGGCCGGCGGTGCCCGGCCCGTTGTTGATCTGAACGCGAAAGATGCGCCTCCTGCCTTGCGGACCGTCACCGGCCGCTACCTCCAGGCAGGAATTGGGCCCGATATCGAGCCGCCCTTGAGATGCAGCACTATCTCCTGCGTGTCAACTTATTTTTTTACACGTGATAAAAACTTGCGGAGTGCAAGAAATCGCGCAACTATCCGACCAATTGAAACGCAGCGCACAGGAAACGATCGCTTCGGGACGCCCTGCGGCTTGCCTCGGTCAAGAAATAAATTTACGCATGAAAATAAATCGATTTATCCCGTTCGGGGCGCACGGCCACAGGCGAGGAAGCCGAGCATGAACGAGCAGAAGATCCGGACCATGGAAGAGTTCGCGGCGGCGACCGGCCTGTCGCGCCCGACGGTCTCGAAATATTTCGACAATCCCGACAACGTGAAGCCGTCGACCAGGGCCCGCATCGAAAAGGCGCTCAAGGACTACGACTATCGCCCCAACATCTTCGCCGTCAGCCTCAACCGCAAGCAGCCGAAGAACATCGGCGTGATCGTGCCGCACATCTCCGACCCGTTCTACGCCGAGGTCGTGCGCCAGATCGAAATGCGCTGCCTCGCCGAAGGCTATTGGGCAATCGTCCTGTCCTCGCATGGCGAACGCAAGCTGGAAGCGCGCGCCATGCGCACGCTGATGTCGCTCAACATCGCCGGCGTGCTGATGGCGCCGCTCGGCTTCGAGACCGACGCCACCTTGCTGGCGAGCCTCGTCAGCACCATGCCGATCGTCTTCCTCGACAACCGGGTCAACGCCGACCAGTCCTTCGTCGGCACCGACAACCGCCAGAGCATGGGCATGATCACCGAATATCTGTGCCGCACCGGTGAGCACCCCTGCTTCCTGGAAATGCCGGCGGTGAACCAGAACGCGCTGGAGCGCCGTGCCGCCTATGTCGCCACCATGGAGCGGCTGGGTTTCGAGCCGATCGTGCTGCCGACCTCGGCCAAGGGCTGGGAGTTCGAGGAACTCGGTTACCGCGAGGCCGGCCGCGTGCTCGACAATGGCGGCTTCCCGACCCGCACCGTGCTGTGCGCCAACGACCGCCTCGCCTTCGGCGTCATCGCCGCGGCGTTCGAGCGCAAGCTGCAGGTGGGAAGGGATGACGGCTGCGAACTGCGCGTCGCCGGCCATGACGACCATCCGCTCAGCCGCTTCACCTGCCCGCCGCTGACCACGGTGGCGCAGGACTACCAGGGCATTGCCGCCGCCGGCGTCGACATGCTCTTCACCCGTATTGCCGGCGGCCCGGACGCCCACGCCGGCAAAGCGGAAATCAAGCAGCTGGAAGCCAAGCTGATCATGCGCGGCTCGGCATGAGCGGGTCATCGGTTCAACGACAGCGACGCGCGAAAGTGGATTGTCGTACTCCTCTTTAATGACTAAAGCGGTGTCGGCATTCTTGCGGAGGACATCGCGATGGCGAACGCACGAGGACTGGCGACACTTTTTAGCCTGATCGCAATTCTGGCGACTGGCTCTGCCTCGGCCGAGGACGCCAAGACCCTCACCGTAACGGACGATCGCGGCGCCGCGGTGGCGGTTCCGGCACAGCCGAAGCGCATCGCCTCGATCTCCTACTTCGGCGATGACGTCGCGCTCGCCCTCGGCATCAAGCCCGTGGCAAGCACCTACATGACGGCAGGCCGCCAGCCCGATTTCCTGCTCGGCCTGACCAGCGACATGAAGCAGATCGGCCAGCGCGCCAAACCGAACCTCGAACTGCTTTCGCAAGCCAAACCCGACCTGATCGTCGCCATCCGGCGCTACACGGTCGGCAATGCACCGCAGCTGGAAAAGATCGCGCCCTACCTCGCCTACAACATGGAACTGCTGGACGGCAGCGACCGCGAGATCGCCGAGCTGTCGAAGATCCTTGGCAAGCCGGAGCGCGGGATCCAGCTCAACAAGGAATTCCGCGAACACCTGGCGGACTTCACCGCCAGGGCGCCAAAGGACGTGCACCCACGCTTCGCGATCATGTGGGGCGGAGAGACCCCCTTCGCCTTCCACACCGAGAACACGGCGGCATCCATCGTCGCGGCGATCGGCGGCAACAACATAGCCGGGGAGATGACGCCGGGTGGCGAGTTCGGCATCGACCTCAGCCTCGAAACCATGCTCGAGAAGGATCCGGAAGTCCTGTTCATCTACGATTCCGGACCCGACCGGCCGCATGAGAACAATCCGATCTGGCAGGAGCTCTCGGCCGTCAAGAACCAGCGGGTGTTCTATGTCGGCGACCAGTGGGTGGAGACGAACGGCCCGATCGCCCGCGAGATCGTGCTGCGCGAAGCTGCCCACTATCTCTATCCCGACGTGTTCCCGGCCATCGACGTGAAGGCGGAAGCCGCCAGGATCATCCCGGCCGAGGTTCGAAAATAACGGGCCGATCCTTACGACGATGGACGCACGGAAATCCGCCCTCGCCATCGGCTTGATCGTCGCCGCGACCCTGCTGGTCGCCTTCCTGGGCCTCATGCCCGGCGCCAAGACCTTGTCCCTGGACGACGTCCTGCGCGTGCTGTGGGCGCCCGATGGCAAGGTCGAGTCCATCCTCGTCTGGACGCTGCGCCTGCCGCGAAGCCTCGCAGCAGCAGCAGCGGGGGCCGGCCTGGCCGTGTCCGGCTACCTGCTGCAGGCGCTGACCCGCAATCCGCTCGCCGATCCGGGCATCACCGGGGCCACGGCAGGCGCCGTCGCCCCGATCGTGGCGTGTTTTGTCTTCGTGCCCTGGCTTTCATCCGCCTCCTATCCCTTCATCGGCCTGGCCGGCGGACTTGCCGCGGCGGCGGTGACGTTCTGGGTGGCGCGCGGCGGCAACGGCCGTCCCCTGCACCTGGCGCTCGGCGGCATCAGCGTTTCGCTGTTTCTCGGTGCGATCACGATCTACGTCCTGCTTCTGACCGGGCCGCAATCCACCGCCCTGCTGTTCTGGCTGTCGGGCGGTTTCCAGGGGCGGAGCTGGGCGCATCTCGCCCATATGATACCCTGGGTCGTTCTTGGCGTTGCGGGTGCGCTGGCGCTGCACAGGGTGGTCGCCATGTTCGCGCTGAGCGACCACGCCGCCGCCGGCATGGGCCTCCAGCTCAACATGTGGAAGCCCATTCTGCTCGTCCTGGCGATCTGCCCTGTCGCCGGCGTCGCCCCGGTTGCCGGTCCCGTCGCCTTCGTCGGGCTTGCCGCCCCGCACATCGCACGGCTTCTCAACCCAAGGGTAGCGATCCTGGAGATCGCGCTCACGGCGGCCATCGGAGCACTCGTCGTCACCTGCGCCGACCTCGCCGCCCGCACCATCGCCATTCCGAAGGAACTGCCCGTCGGCATCATAACCGCGCTGCTGGGCGGCCCGATCTTCATCTACCTCATCCAGCGCGGCCGACTCGACTTCAAGGCGCAGCAGCCATGACGGCCGTCCCAGGGATGCCCAGCCGACCAGGCCCCTGGCTGCTGCCAGCCACCGCGATGCTGGTTCTGCTGTCACTGGTGGCGGCCGTGCTCCTCGGCGTGGTGGACATCCCTGCCGCCGACGTCGTCGCGGTCCTGACGGGCGGCGGTTCGCCGGAAGCGCAGTCCATCATACTCGACATCAGGCTGCCGCGTATCCTGACGGGCATGCTTGCCGGCATCCAGCTGGCGCTCGCCGGCCTGATCCTGCAGACGATCACCCGAAACCCGCTCGCGGACCCTTCGCTGATCGGGGTATCGCAGGGCGCCACGCTGACGGTGACCCTGTTCCTGCTGTTCACCGTCTATATCTTCAACCCGGGCTCGAACACCGTGGCCGAGCTTCCCACCGCCTGGTTGCCGGTGGCCGGCATGGTCGGCGGACTGGCGGCCGGCGTCATCATCTATCTGCTGGCCTTCCGTCTGGAGCTCAGCCCGCTGCGCATCACGCTTTGCGGCATCGCCATCGGCGCGGTGCTTCACGCCATTGCCATCGGACTGATCGCGGGCTGGGGATCGGCACGCATCGAGATCATCCTGGAATGGATTTCGGGAAGCCTCTATGCGCGCACGTGGGACCATGCACTCTTCCTGCTGCCGTTCACGGTGATGGGCCTGGCCGTCCTGCCCTTGATTTATCGTCCCCTGGTGCTGCTGCAGTTCGATGCACCGGTCGCCCGCTCGTTCGGGCTTGCGTATCGCCGGCAGTTTTCCGTGTTGCTCGCAATTTCCTGCGCGCTGGCGGCAAGCGCCGTCGGCGTGGTCGGCCCCATCGTCTTCGTCGGACTGGTGGTGCCGCATCTGGCACGGTTCCTGGCCGGACGGCATTTCCCGCTGGTCCTTGCCATGACGGTCGCTCTCGGTGCCATCGTCGTCACGCTGGGCGACCTCGTCGGGCGGCTTGCCGGCGGCGCCGAGGAGGTGCCGATCGGTGTGGTTACCGCACTGATCGGCGTGCCGGTTCTGCTCGCCCTCCTTCGCAAAACTCCCTGAGACAAGCGCATGCCTCTGACCTGCTCGCAACTGTCGGTTCGTTATGGCCAGCGCCGGGCGCTCAACGGTTTCGAACTGTCCCTGCAGAAGGGCGAGATCCGGGCGCTGATCGGCCCCAACGGCTCCGGCAAAAGCACGGCCCTGCAGGCGCTTGCCGGCCTGATCACGCCCGCCGCCGGACATGCCGCGATCGAGGGCACCGCGGTCGCGTCGATGTCCCGGCGCGCCATCGCCAGGAAACTCGCCTTCCTGCCGCAGCAGCCCTCCGCGCCCGACGAGATGACGATCGCGCAGCTCGTGCGGCAGGGCCGCTTTCCTCATGTCGGGCTGTTCAGCTCCTATACCCGCCGCGATGAGGAAGCGATCGAGTGGGCGCTTGAAAGCACCGGCCTGACCAGCCTCGCCGACCGGACGCTGCGGGAGCTCTCCGGCGGCGAACGGCAGCGCGCCTGGATCTCCGCCGCGCTCGCGCAGGAAGCCGGCATCCTGCTGCTCGACGAACCGACGTCGTTCCTGGATATCGGCTATCAGGTCGAGGTGCTGGATCTCGTCCACCGCCTGAGCCGCGAGAAGGGCGTGACGATCGTCATGGCTATCCACGACATCAACCAGGCGATTGCCGTCAGCGACCGCATCTCGCTGCTCGAAAAGGGTGAGCTGCGCTTCGATGGCGAGCCGAGGGCGCTCGCCGGGAGCGGCCTGATCGAAAGGACATTCCGGGTGAGAGGACGATTCGTCGAAGTCGGCCCCGACAAGCCGCCGCATTTCGATGTCGAACTGGCCCGGATCAATCCCGGCGCTTGACCAGGCGGAAGACGATCTTGGTCCGGGTGTAGTAGTCGAGGGCGTCGGCGAAATCCGGTGTCCAGCCATCCTCGACGAAGGGAATGAACCCGTCATACTCCAGCTTGCGGCCGGAGACCTCGAAGCCCGCCTTGGCGAAGGTCCGGCCGTAGTCGGAAATCGAACGGTCCTGCACGACCGTGTTGGTGCGCTTCGCCACCAGCTCGCGCCATTTCGGCCAGAGCGGATTGTCGGTGTGGCAGCCGGTGACGGCGTAGTAGACGCCGCCGGGCTTCAGCGCCTTGAAGATATCCGCGGCATGGGCATCCATGTCCTCGACGAGGTAGATGACCTCGTGGCTTATCGCCAGGTCGAACTCCTCGACCCAGCCCTCGAGGGTGGCGCCGACGGCGTGCTGGATGGGAAGATTGCCCTTCAGCGCTTCTGCCCTGGCGATCGACTGCTCGGCGATGTCGATGCCAAGCGCCTTGCGAAATGGCCGCATCGCATGGAGATGGCGCAACAGCCCGCCCTGGTTGCAGCCGAAATCGAGCACGCTCTTTTGCGAAAGATCGCGTTCGACCATCACATCGATGAGATGGCGCCAGATGGGCGCGTGGCCATCCGCCATGCGGTCTTCCGCGTCCGGGTCGACGTACCAGGTGGTTATGGTTTTCTGGGCACCCATCCGCGGTCTCTCCGATCGATTCACCTGCCCCAGTCTCATAGAGCAATTCCAGGAAAAGTGTGTAACGGTTTTCCGTCCGGAATTGCGTAAAAACAAAGAGTTAGAGCGTTTCCGTCCAAAAACGGAAACGCTCTAGGGTGTCTGGAACGATGTGGATAGGCCGAATCCGGATCGGCAGCCCAGCAATGGCTGCTTCAAAACAGTCCGTCAGATAGTTGCAGCTTTCTCCGCAGCGCTGAGGTATCCGTTGCCGACACTGTTCAGCCAGGAGTTCCAGTCAAAGTGAGCGTCGCATTCGCCAAGGAGGAAAGCGCCGAGGCTGCATCGGAGACCGTCCTGCCGCCACGCCCGATCCCCGATCGGATCAACCTGGTCACCGAGGCGGGCTTGAAGATGTTGCAGGAGGAACTGGCGCGGGCGCAGGAAGCGTTGGAGGCCGCCGGCAAGCTGGAAGACGTCAATGAGAAGCGTCGGCAGTCCGCCGTACCGCTGCGGGATGCGCGCTACTATGCCGAGCGCGTGCGCACGGCGCAGCTTGTGCCGGCACCCTCCTCGAATGCAGCGGTCGCCTTCGGCCATTCCGTCACCTTCAGGCGCGACGATGACCGCATCCAGACCTTCCGCATCGTCGGCGACGACGAGGCCAACCCGGCGCAGGCCTCCATCTCGCACGGCTCCCCGATTGCCATCGCGCTGATGGGCAAGGCGGCGGGTGATTTCGTGCCGTTCGGACAGGGCGAGATCGAGGTGCTGGCTATTTCTTGATGGTGAAAGCCTCAGACCATAGCCGAGGGCCAGGCGAAAGCGCCTCTATCTCCCCCCTTGCGGGGGAGAAAGCGATTTCAGCATCTTAGCGAGCACGCCCGCAGGGCGGCACAGCTAAGTGCTAGAAATCGCAAGAGAGGGGATATTCCGCTGCGGCGTTAATAGGCTTCTTGGCTACTGCCTTGCTGAAGAAGACAGATGTCTGCTCGCGGCGGCGACAGTTGCGCACCCCTCAGCTGCAAATCCCCTCTCTTGGATTTTCTACGACTTAGCTGTGCCGCCCTGCGGGCGTGCTCGCTAAGATCGTGAAAATCCTTTCTCCCCCGCAAGGGGGGAGATAGGGGCGCCGCGTGCGCGCGCGCCAAAACTCAACTCGGGCGCTTCGGCTTGCCCTTGCCTTTGTACTCCCCAGGCGCGCCCTGGCCACGGTGGGGTTTCTTGCCCGGCTTGCCGCCCTTGCCGAACTTTGCACCCTTGGCGAAATCCGGCTTGCCCTTGCCGAATTTCGGCTTGGGCCGCCAGACGGCAGCGCCGCTTTCCCCAGCGGGCGCAATGACGATGCCGCGTTCGGTGCTGCCGGGTTGTTTGAGCTGCTCGATGAAACCGGCCGCCTTGTCGGCGGAGATCTCGAAGCGGGTTTCGGTGTCGTCGATGCGGATCGAACCGACGTCGCGCTTGGAGACGCCGCCGGCCCTGCAGATCATCGGCAGCAGCCATTTCGGATCGGCGCGCTGCTTGCGGCCGAGCGACAGCGTGAACCAGACCCCGCCTTCCATGTCCGGGCGGCGCGGCCCAGGCTCCAGCGCACCGTCGCGCCGGTCCTCGCCCACTCTGTCACGGTCGCCTTTGTCCCGCTTCGACTTACGCGCCTGCATATCGTGAACCGGCAGCGGAAACAGGTCCTCGGGCACGGGCCGGCTGGACAGTTGCTGGCGCAGGAAGGCGGCAGCGATGCGTTCGGGGCTGGCCTTGGCCAGAAGTTCGGTCACGAAGGCGGCTTCCACCTCGTCCGGCTCGGCCGCCGACAGCACCGTTTCGAGTATCTGGGCGCGATAGCGGGTCTCGATCTCGGCGATGCTCGGCGCGGCACGCATCGTGGCCGACAGCTTGGCCAGCGCCAGCACGCGCTGCGCGGCACCGCGCCTGGTTTCAGGCACGATGAGCACGCACACGCCCTTGCGGCCGGCGCGGCCGGTGCGGCCGGAGCGGTGCAGCAGGGTGGCCGGATTGCTGGGAACGTCGGCATGGATGACGAGGTCGAGGTTGGGCAGGTCGATGCCGCGCGCCGCGACGTCGGTCGCCACGCAGACATGGGCGCGGCCGTCGCGCATCGACTGCAACGCGTTGGAGCGTTCCGACTGCGCCATCTCGCCCGACAGCGAGACGACCGAAAAGCCGCGATTGGCGAGCCGCGCCGTCAGGTGCCGCACCGCCTCGCGCGTGTGGCAGAACACCAGCGCGCTGGCGCTGTCGGAATCGAGCAGCGTGTTGATGACGGCATGTTCGCGCTCATCGCGCCGCACCAGCATCAGCTGGTATTCGATGTCGGCATGCTGCTCGGTGGCGGCGGTGGCGGCGATGCGCACCGCATCCTTCTGGAAATTGCGGGCAAGTTCGGCGATGCCGCGCGGCACCGTCGCCGAAAACAGCAAGGTGCGGCGATCCTCGGGGGCAGCACCGAGGATGAATTCGAGGTCCTCGCGGAAACCGAGGTCGAGCATCTCGTCGGCTTCGTCGAGCACCACGGCGCGCAGGTCGCCCAGATCGAGCGCACCCTTGGAGATGTGGTCGCGCAGGCGTCCCGGCGTGCCGACGACGATATGCGCGCCGCTCTCCAGGGCGCGGCGTTCGCGGCGCATGTCCATGCCGCCAACGCAGGTGGCGATCCTGACGCCGGCCGCGGCGTAGAGCCAGTCGAGTTCGCGCTGCACCTGGATGGCAAGCTCGCGCGTCGGCGCGATCACCAGCCCGAGCGGCAGGCCGGCCGGCGGAAAGCGTTCGGCGCGGCCGAGCAGTGTCGAGGCAATGGCGATGCCGAAGGCCACCGTCTTGCCCGAGCCGGTCTGAGCCGAAACCAGCAGGTCGGCTTCAGGGTCGGCACCCGCCATCTCCATCTGGACCGGAGTGAGCTGGTGATAACCTTTCGCCTCCAGGGCGGAGGCGAGCGAGGGGTGGATGGGCTGGTCGGTCATGATCGTGGTTCTCTGTGTCGAGGCCGCGCATAACACGGTATCGCGCAAGTTGTACCGCAATTCTGGTTGAAACGTGCGGAAAGCGTTGGCGCCTCTTATCTTTCCCTCACCCAAACTCCGCGATCACCGACAGGAACGCCGGCCCGTAGCGGTCGAGCTTGGCTTCGCCGACGCCGGGCACGCCGGCCATCTCGCCGCGCGAGGCGGGGCGGGCGGCAGCGAGTTCGATCAGGGTCTTGTCGTGGAAGATCACATAAGGCGGCACGTTCTGCAGGCGGGCGATCTCGCTGCGCTTGCGGCGCAGGGCCTGGAACAGGTCGTTGTCCGCCTGCGGAATGGCGGACTGCGCGTTGCTGCGCACCACCTTGCCGCGCCTGGCGCGGGGCGGGGCCGGAATGCGCAGCATCAGCGCCGGCTTCTCGCGCAGGAAATCGCGCCCGGCCGGCGCGATCGACAGGCCGCCATGGCCGACGAGGTCTACATCGATGAAGCGCAGCGCGATCAGCTGGCGCAGGATCGCCCGCCATGTGCGGTTGTCGTGCTCCCTGCCGATGCCGAAGGTGGAGATCTGGTCATGGCCGAATTGGGCGATGCGTTCGTTGTCCGCGCCCAGCAGCACGTCGACGATGTAAGCCTGCCCGAACCGTTCGCCGGTGCGATAGATGCACGACAGCACCTTCTGCGCGGCAATGGCACCATCGAACAGGCGCGGCGGCTCGGCGCAGGTGTCGCAATTGCCGCAAGGCTCGCAATGATCGCCGAAATAGGACAGCAGCACCTGGCGACGGCAGCGCGCCGTCTCGGCCAGTCCCAGCAGCGCATCGAGCTTCTGCCGCTCCATGCGCTTGCGCTGGTCGGGCGCCTCCGATTCCTCGATGAAGCGGCTGCGCAAGGCGATGTCCTCATGGCCGTAGAGCATGAGCGTATCGGACGGCAGGCCGTCGCGCCCGGCACGGCCGGTTTCCTGGTAATACGCCTCGATGCTGCCCGGCAGGTCGACATGGGCGACGAAGCGCACGTCGGGTTTATCAATGCCCATGCCGAAGGCAACGGTGGCGACCATGATGACCGCCTCGCCATGCTGGAAACGTTGCTGGTTGGCCTCGCGCGCCGCCTTGTCCATGCCGGCGTGGTAGGCAAGCGCATCATAGCCGAGGCCTTGCAGCCAGGCGGCGATCTCCTCGGTGCGGCGCTTCGACAGGCAGTAGACGATGCCGCTCTCGCCTTCGTAGCGCTTGAGGAACTCCTTCAGCTGGGCGCGCGGATTGTCCTTTTCCTCGATGGCGTAGCGGATGTTGGGGCGGTCGAAACCGGCGATGAAGGCGTCGGCCTCGTCGATGTCGAGATGCGACAGGATCTCGGCACGTGTCGGTTCATCCGCGGTGGCCGTCAGCGCCATACGCGGCACCTTGCCAAAACGCGCCACGACGGCATCGAGCTGGCGATAGGAGGGGCGGAAATCGTGCCCCCATTGCGACAGGCAGTGCGCCTCGTCGATGGCGATCAGCGACAGCTTCACACCTTCCAGCAGTTCCAGCACATCCGGCCGGGCCAGGGTTTCGGGCGCGACATAGAGCAGGTCGAGCGCGCCGGCGCGGATATCGCGCCACAGCGCGCGGCGATCGTCCAGGTCGAGGTCGGAGTTGAGCGCTGCCGCCCTGACGCCGGCCTGGCGCAGCGCCGTGACCTGGTCGGCCATCAGCGCCAAGAGCGGCGACACCACCAGCCCCATGCCGGGACGGACAATGGCCGGTATCTGGTAGCAGAGCGACTTGCCGCCGCCGGTCGGCATCAGCACGAAGGCGTTGTTGCCGGCGATCACATGCCCGACGATGTCCGCCTGCGGGCCCCGGAAGGCATCATAGCCATAGACGGTCTTGAGGATTTCGAGGGCGGCAGTGGTCATCTTGGGGTGGCATGGAGAATCATGGGGAGATCCTTCATAGCAGCTTCGCCGGGCCGGGGTGGCAACGATCGGTCCGAAATCGGCATGGTTACCGCCTCGAACCGCGCTGCCGGAACATCGCAGGGCCTTCGGCGCGGCTTCACCGTGCCGGTGCGCTCGAACCCTCCATGTCGCCGCGGAGCTTGTCGAGGATGGAGACCGCATGGGCGGCATAGCCGCTGATCCAGCGGTCGTGGATGCGCTTGATCGGCAGCGCGTCGAGATGGTTCCAGCGCTCGCGGCCCTCCCGCCTGACAATGATCAGGCCGGCGTCCTCCAGCACTTTCAGATGCAGCATGACGGTGCAGCGATCCATGTCCGCGAAGATTTCGCAGAGCATGCCGGTGGTGCGGGCCTCGTCCTTGAGGTGATCGAGCATGGCGCGCCTGCGCGGATGGGCCAACGCCTTGAAAACCAGGTCTTCCTCATGCTCGCTTGACATGTTATGTTTTTATAACATATTTGAAACGAGCACAACACGGAGCCTGCGGCCGAAGCGAAAATTCCACAGCGGCGCCGCGAAGTTTCGAACCGCATCGCAAGGAGGTTACCGATGACGCTGCCCAGGATCGTCCCGGAGCAGGAGTGGCTGGCCGCGCTGCGGCAGCAGATCGACAGGGAGAAGGCTTTCACCCGCGCGCGCGACGACCTGAACGCACAGCGGCGGCGCCTGCCGATGGTCAGGATCGACAAGGACTATTCATTCGCCGGGCCATCGGGAACGGTGAGCCTCGACGACCTGTTCGACGGACGCCGCCAGCTGATCGTCTACCACTTCATGTTCGGGCCGGACTGGCAGGCGGGCTGCGACGGCTGCTCCTGGGTGGTGGATGCGATGACGCACCCCGCGCATCTCAATGCGCGCGACACCTCCATCGTCCTGGTCTCGCGCGCCCCGCTGGAGAAGCTGTTGAAATACCAGCAGCGCATGGGGTGGCGGTACCCCGGCTGGTACTCATCGTTCGACAGCGATTTCAACCTGGACATGGGCGCGACAGTGGCCGATCCGGACGATCCGACCAGGACCAGCGAACGCCACGGCGTCAGCGTTTTCCTGCGCGACGGCGGCAACATCCATCGCAGCTATTTCAACGGCGCACGCGGCGTCGAATATCTCGGCAGCCTGTGGACCTATCTGGACCTCACCCCCTACGGGCGCCAGGAGACCTGGGAAGACTCGCCGCAGGGCTGGCCCCAGACCGAACCCTACGCCTGGAACCGGCGGCATGACGAATACGGGAGCTGACCCGCACCGGGAGACCGCCGGTCCCGAGCGCGTCGCGCCTTTGAACGCTCAATCGTGCTTTTCGATCACCGCGTAGAGCACGTTGCGGTTTTCACCGAAGAACACCTGCACGTCGACCTTGTTGCGATCGACACTGGCGTTGACGACGTTCCACATGTCGGCCTCGGAGCGCAGCAGCAGCACCCAGTTCATGAAGGTTTCGCGGTAACCGGCATCCGGGTTGCCTTCCGCATAGTTGGCGAACAGGAAGGTGCCGCCCGGCTTCAGCATCTCCAGGCAGGTCTTGGTCAGCTTCACCGCCACCTTGTCCTGCAGGTAGTCGTAGAGGCCAGAAGCATAGATGAAGTCGAACTTGCCGAGCTTGTGGCCTCTCGTCAGCAAGGTGCGCACGGAACCGTCAACTGTTTCCACCGCGGTGCCGGCGAAGTCGCGCGAGATCAGACCGACGCTGAGCGGGTCCTGGTCGAGCGCGACCCAGCGCTTCAGGCGCTTTTCGCGCAGCGCGACCGAGAGGTTGGCTTCGCGCAGATGGCCGGCGGCGACCGCCAGGACCTCGGTTTCAGGCCCGCGCTTTTCGGCGATCTCGTCGACATAGCGGGCGAGGAGATCGCGTCTTTCCCGGGCGGCCACGCAGGAGGGCACGTTCTGGGTATAGGCGTAGAGCGCCTTGCCGATGTCGGACGAGTCGGCGACGGCATCGGCGACATGCGGATCGCAATAGATGTAGTCGAGCAGTTCGGCGTCGCCGGAATAGCCGCGCGGCTTCTCGAACGACCAGCGCGTCAGCGGATCTTCCAGGAAATAGTCGAGGACCGGATGGTTCTGGATGATCGGCGCCAGCGCATTCCAGGTGTCGTCATGGAGCCTGAGCCGCATCGCCTCGAGGCGCGCCATCAGCGGCTTGATGATCTCTGCCGGGCCCTTGTTGAGGGCGATCTGCTGCTGCGTGACGGACAGGATGAGCGCGAGCTCGGCGCGCGCTGTTTCGAAGGCCTCGCTGCGATCGTCCAGCCCTCTTCCGAGATTGGCCGCGATCGTTTCTTCCGTAATCAGACTCTTGCCGTCGAGGACCGTGGCCACCAAAACCCCCATGGTTAACAACTCGTTAACAACTGGCATGTTAATAGCGCGAAGCAGACCCCCTGCAAAGCACGCTGGGTGGCATTCTAATGTTATCGTTAACGCACAATTTACCGAATTCGATTGCGCCAGGGCATTTCGTTTCAGAATCCGTGGATGATTAACCCAACCTTGTGGCCTTAGGCCGCATTGTCTGCGAGGCGCCAAGATCGCCCGCGCACGTTGGAGTTGTTCTGCGTTGAGGCCGGAAGCAACAAACGGCTTACAAAAGCCCTTCCTGAGAGGTCTCTCGGCGATGAGCAACTATGCAATGTCGGCAGTGGCTGAACTTGCGCCGGTGGAGCCGGCCATCCAGGCGCAGGCCGCGCCGGACGCCAACAGCCTGCGCGCGCAATTCCATGAGGAATCCCAGGCTGCGCGCCGCATGGCGGCCCGGCCGGGGCTCTACATCGCCGTCATCATCTACCTACTGTTCGCCGCCACTGACATTCTGCTGGTGCCGGACGTCGCGGCCTACACCATCGCCGCGCGCTTCGCCGTCGGTGCGACCGCGCTTGTGACGCTGGAGACCCTGCTGCGCTTCGGTGCCGCCACGAAATGGCTGGACATCACCTGCGCCGGCGCGATCATCCTCGGCTATCTCGGCTGGCTGCTGCCGACCGCGGCCAGCAGCAATCATGAAAGCGTTTCGTACTACATGGTCTTCGGCACCATCTTCATGATGAGCGCCAACCTGTTCTTCACATTCCAGTTCAGCTTTTCCGTCGTCACGTCGACGATCATCCTGCTGATCCTCTATGCCGTGAACTATTTTGTGCCGTCGACGCTGACCTACAAGCTGGTTTTCGGCGCCTTCTACATCTCCTGCTTCGTCTTCACCTCCTACATCAACTGGAAGCTGAACCGCGAACGCTACAACGTCTTCCTGAACGCGCTGGAGGCGCGCAACCAGCACCGGGAAGCCACCGAGCGCGGCAAGGCGCTGCTCAAGCTGTCGCGCACCGATCCGCTGACGGGCCTGGAAAACCGCCGCGCGGTCGACGAGCGGCTGCGCGACCTGTGGAGCAACTGGCAGCGCCATGGCGCCACCTTCGCGGTGCTGCTCATCGACGTCGACTTCTTCAAGCGCTTCAACGACTATTACGGCCACCAGAAGGGCGACCGCTGCCTGATGGAGGTCGCCGACAGCCTGCGCCACCTGGTCGAGCGGCGCAGCGCCTCGATCGGCCGTTACGGCGGCGAAGAATTCATCGTGCTGGCGCAGGCGAAAAAACACGAGGAGGTCATCGCGCTTGCCGAGGAGATCCGCAGCGAGGTGGAAGCGCTGGCGATCACCCATAACGAGCGCCGCGACGGCACCCAGGTGGTGACGGTGTCGATCGGCGCGGCCTTCACCCGCGACGAGGCCGGCACCAAGCTCGAGAAGATCATCCAGGAAGCCGACCGGGCGCTGTATCTCGCCAAGGCCGACGGGCGTAACTGCGTGCATCTGTTCGACCCCAACGATCCGCAGACCAGCGACGAAAGCGAGAATGTCGCGGCGCTTCTGAAGATCGCCATCGAACGCGACCTGGTTTCGCTGGTGTTCCAGCCGATCGCCAACATGCGCAGCGGCAGGATCGAGGCGATGGAGGCGCTGATGCGCCTGACCATGCCGGACGGGACGGCGGTGCCGCCCAGCCTGTTCATCCCGGTGGCGGAGCGCACCGGCATGATCCTGGAACTTGGCCGCTGGGCGATCCGCACGGCCTGCCGCGAACTGATGTCGAGCGAGCACATCCGCACCATCAGCGTCAACGTCTCCCCGGTGCAGCTCAAGGCGCCGGGTTTCGCCGCTTCCGTGGCCGCCGCGCTCGGCGAAGCCGGGGTGACCGGCGATCGCCTCGCGCTGGAGATCACCGAGGGGCTGGAGATGGAGATGCATTCCGATGTGCTTCGCTGCATCAGCGACCTCAAGCTGCTCGGCATCAAGGTCTGGCTCGACGATTTCGGCACCGGCTTTGCCGGCCTGTCCTGGCTGCGGCTGATCGACTTCGACACGGTCAAGATTGACCGCTCCTTCCTGCACGACTGCGTGACGCCGCGCGGCCGCGCGATGTTCCGCGACATCGTCGGCCTGCTGAGGAACCGCGGCCCGAAGATCCTGGTCGAAGGCGTGGAGAGCGAGGAGCAACTGGAGTTGCTGCGCAAGCTCGACATCGACCACGCCCAGGGCTACCACATCGGCCGCCCCGCCCCGGCGGAACGCATCCGCGCCCTGTTCGAGGAACCGAAGCGGCAGCGGACGGCGTAGGGGCTGGCCTGAACCGCCGCCGCCATCGTTCCTGCGTGGATTGCGACACGCTCCGGTCACCCCGCTGCAACAGTCCTACGCCCGGCGATCGATTTCGTGTATCGACATCGAACCGTCCTGCCGGAACACCGCGCCATGAAACCAGCCCTCGCCGCCTTCGTCTTGATGCTGCCCGCCCCGGCGCTCGCCGAATGCGCCATCACGGATGCGCTGCTTGCCCAGGCCTATCCGAAGGCCAGGCAGGGCGACAACGGCCTGCTGGTCGACGGCGGCGACTTCCAGCGCGCGATCCAGCTCGACGGCGTGGTCTGCAAGGCGTGGCCCTGGCGGCCGGAACTGATGCTGGCCGCCGTGCCGCTGCTCGAGGCAAAACCAGCCGACGAGGGCTCCAACAAGGGCGATGTCGAGATCCTCGTCACCACCCGCGCCGGCAAGCCGCTGGCCAGGCGCATGGAGCCCGGCATGGCCTTCTCCGACGCCATCCGCTTCGGCGACATGAGCCTCGACACGGCCCGCTATGATGTTGCAGACGGCCAACGCGCCTTCGGTCTGCGCACCGTCCAATCCGGCAGTTCGCGCGTCAACCCCTATGAGGAACAGGCGCTGTGGCTCTACACATTCGACAAGGGCCGCATCGAGCGCGTGCTGGACGGGCTGATCGTCGAGCACGGGCTTGGCGAAAACAACGGCAATTGCGAGGGTGAATTCACCACGACGAAGCGCACCATCACGCCCGGCCCGAAGACAGACGCGCGCTACCGAGCGCTCAAGGTGGAGCAGACGGAGACCCTCGCCACCTCGACACGAAAAGGCGACGATTGCGTGAGCGACGAACGGCCGGGAAAGGCCGCACGGTTCGAACTTGTCTATGAAAAGGGCCGTTACGTACTGTCGGGCAAGACCGAGATCGACCCGCTTTTCTCCACGATCGAAATCGGGGAACCGTAAGCTGGACAAGGGTGCCGTTGTCCCCCGCGCGGACGAGCGACGTCACGACGGGTTGATCAGCCGGCGAAAATATGGTGGCTTCCCGTGCCATGAGAACAGCTTTGCTCACCGTGCTCGCGCTCCTGACGGCGAGTTCAACCGCCCACGCCCTCGACAACCGCCTGAAAGCCGGGCTCCTGAAGCTCGATCCGCAGACGCGGCTGGAGCAGCGCTGCGACGCGGAGGTGCTCGACCGCATCACGCATGACGATCCGCACTACAAGGCCGACCGCGTCGTCGCTTATGCCTTCGGCCAGCCGGAAATGACCGACGACTCGATCAAGAGCAAGGTCGCGGCCTTCCGCAGCCGTGGCGAGTGGTACCGGCTGAAGTTCAAATGCGAGACGGCGCCCGATCACATGGAAGTGCTGAACTTCAAGTACCGGATCGGCGACAAGATCCTGAAAGAGGACTGGTCGAAATATTATCTCTATCCATAACCGCAAAAATCGCGGGTTCGGGATTGTACTTCACCCAGCAGCTGCGCAACGAAGAGGCTGATCGCCGGCATGAGCGCGATGGTCGAGATCACGCTGGCTGGCGCCGATCGACGCGCATCCTGACGGTACGGGCCGCCACCGGATCACAGGTCCGTCGGAAACCGGCGGAGCCGCCGAAGCCCTACAGGCCGAGTGCGGCCTTGCGCCCGTCATGGATGGCATAGGCAGCCTGCCGTGGCGCACTGCAGTCGCCGATCGTCGTGAAGACAATGCCGCGGGCCTGGAGTTCGACGGCGAGGCCGTCCTCTGCCCTGTTGGTGCCGGCAAAGACGAGCGAGTCCGCCGGATGCTCCTGCCTGGTGCCGGTGAGCAGCGATGCGATCGCGGCCGTCTTGCCATCCCAGTGGACGACGGCGCTCTCGGTCAGGAAGCGCACGTCAAGTCTCGCCAGCGCGCGCCGCAGTGGTGCGTCGGCAGCCATGCGCTGCAATTCCTTGCCAACGAGCGGATCGGGTGTCACCAGCGTCACCGCGTGGCCATCCTCGGCTAGCCGCCAAGCCGTGCCGCAGCCTTTCCAGTTGCCGCCATCATCGAGCACGATCACCCGCTTGCCCGGCCTTGCCTCACGCGCCATCACGGCCTCCGCCGAAAGCACGGCGCCCGCGCCGGGGATCGCGTCGAACTGCGGCAGCGCCCGCTGGAACGCGCCATCCGGCGGCTGCGAGCCGGTCGCGACGATGACGTGGTCGACACCTTCGCGCGCGACATCGTCGGCCTCGACATACTGGCCGTAGCGGATATCGACCTGGAGCTTTGCGAGCTGGCGCTGGTACCAGTCGATCAGATCGATGATCTGGGCGCGGCGCGGCTGCATGCCGGCAAGCCGAAACTGCCCGCCAAGCCGGTCCGACGCTTCCGCGAGCGCCACCCGGTGGCCGCGCTCGGCCGCCACGCGCGCGGCTTCCAGCCCGGCCGGACCCCCGCCGACGACAAGCACACGCTTCGGCTTCGGCGCCGGCGTGAACCGGTCGCCGCCCCACTCCCATTCGCGGCCGGCCGACGGATTGATGACACAGCTGATCCAGTAGTCGCGCGAGCGCCGGCCCCAGCACATCTGGTTGCAGGACAGGCAGCCGCGAATGTCCTCGGCCTGACCGGCGGCTGCCTTGTTGGCGAGGTGCGGGTCGGCGATCTGGCCGCGCACGATGGAGACGAGATCGGCGCGATCCTCGCTGAGCACACTCTCGGCATTCTCAGGCGTGCGGATGTGGCTCTCGGCTGTCACCAGGGCATGGCGCACGGTGGATTTCAGCACCGCCGCCAGATCGGCGCCGAGCTTTTCCGGATAGAGGAAGGTCGGCATGATCTTGTAGAAGTCGAAATAGCTGCCCGAGCCGCAGGTCACATAGTCCATCAGGTGATCGCGGTCGTGCCGGTCGATGATCTCGGCCAGCGCCTCGCGCGACAGCGCCACCTCGACATCCGGGTCGTCATTGATGGCAAGGCCGACGATGAAATCGTCGCCGCAAACACGTCGGATGCGGCTCATTACCTCGCGGCTCATGCGGGTGCGGTTCTCGAGGCTGCCGCCCCAGGCATCGTCGCGGCGGTTCGACCACGGCGTCCAGAACTGGTCGAGCATCGAATGATAGGCGGCCCAGACCTCGACCCCGTCGAAGCCGGCCTCGCGGCAGCGCCGCGCGGCCTGGACGAAGCCGTCGATCGTCTCCTCGATATCGGTTTCGGTCATGCGGTGCGAACCGTCGGAATCGTGGTAGCTCGGCAGGCCCGACGGCGACCAGCCGGCATGGAAGGAGTTGTCGGCATCGGCGTGCTGGCCGACATGGTAGAGTTGCTGGATGGCGACGGCGCCATTGCCCCTGATCGCCTCCGTCACCTTGCGGAAATGCGGGACCACACCGTCATCGGATGGCCGGAAATTGCCGCGGGTCAACACCGCCGCCCGATGCACGGGCATCGGCTCGACCACGATCATGCCGGCGCCGCCGATGGCGCGCTCGGCATAGTAGCCGACATGCTGCCGGGTCGGCAGGCCCTCCACGGCCATGTTGGCGGTGTGCGCGCCAAAGACGATGCGGTTACGCAGGGTGTTGCCGCGCAAGGTGACCGGCGTGAACAGACGCCTGAATTGCCGTTCGGACATTCTGCCTCCCTGGGGCGTTGCGCGCGCCGGTACCCGCTGCCATTTCGCCTGCCACGGCAGGACGATGCCGCCCATGGACCGACAATCGGGGCCGGCAGTCAATGTGAACGAAATTCCCGCGCGGTTGAGCCAGGGGCAACCGAGCCGAATAAGGGCAACCTGCCCTTCCGCATTTTTCAGGGTATCCGAGGGGTTTTCCGGCTAGAACAGGCTGAGCGCCAGGTAGGTCAGGGCGGCGATCGCGGCGGTGGCCGGCAAGGTCACCACCCAGGCGATGACGATATTGCCGGCAATGCCCCAGCGCACGGCCGAAACGCGGCGCGCCGCCCCGACGCCGATGATCGCGCCGGTAATGGTGTGCGTGGTCGAGACCGGAATGCCGAGCCAGGTCGCCGCGAACAGGGTGATGGCGCCGCCGGTTTCGGCGCAGAAGCCCTGCATGGGATTGAGCCTGGTGATCTTGGAGCCCATCGTGTGCACGATGCGCCAGCCGCCGAACAGCGTGCCGATGGCCAGCGCGCTCTGGCAGGTGATGACCACCCAGAACGGCACGTAGAATGTGTCGCCGAGCATGCCCTGCGAATAGAGCAGCACCGCGATGATGCCCATGGTCTTCTGCGCATCGTTGCCGCCATGGCCGAGCGAATAGAGCGAAGCAGAGAAGAACTGCAGGACGCGGAAGGAACTGTCGACGGCGAACGGCGTCTGGCGCACGCACACCCAGGACACGATCAGCACAAGGACGAGCGCCAGCACGAAGCCGGTGAGCGGCGACAGCACGATCGCCGCCACCGTCTTCAAAAGGCCGCTCCAGACGATGGCACTGAAGCCGGTTTTGGCGAGACCGGCGCCGACCAGCCCGCCGATCAGCGCATGCGAGGAGCTGGACGGGATGCCGGCGAGCCAGGTGACGATGTTCCAGACGATTGCCCCGGTGAGCGCCGCGAAGATCACGCCCGGCGTGACGATGTCGGCATTGACGATGCCCTTGCCGATGGTCTCGGCGACATGCAGGCCGAAGACCGTGAAGGCGATGAAGTTGAAGAAGGCCGCCCACAGCACGGCATATTGTGGCCGCAGCACCCGGGTCGAAACGATCGTGGCGATGGAGTTTGCGGCATCGTGCAGGCCGTTCAGGAAATCGAAGAACAGCGCGACGCCGATCAGCGCGACCAGGATCGGGAAGGCGATGGTCGGGTCCATGTCGCTCAGACGTTCTCGATGACGATGCCGCTGATCTCGTTGGCGACGTCCTCGAAACGGTCGACCACCTTCTCGAGCTCGCCGTAGATCTCGGAGCCGATCATGTAGGCCATCGGATCGGTCTTGCCGTGGCGGCGGAAGAGATCCTTCAAGCCCTGCTCATGCAGGTCGTCGGCGCGGCCCTCGACGCGCATCACCTGCTCGGCGATGGCGTTGAGCCGTGTCGCGTGGGTGCCGATATTGTTGAGCAGCGGGATCGCCTCCGCGACCAGCCTGGCCGCCTCGACGATGACGACGCCCATCTCCTGCATCAGCGGGTCGAATTCGCGCTTCTCGAACAGCTTCACCGTCTTGACGGTCTTGTGCATCATGTCGATGGCGTCATCCATCGACTGGATCAGGTCCTTGATGTCGCCGCGGTCGAACGGCGTGATGAAGGAGCGGCGCACCGCCAGCAGCACTTCCGCGGTGATCGCGTCGGCCTGGTTTTCGAGCTCGACGATCTCCTTGCACCAGCGCTCGACATCCTTGCCTTGCAGCAGCTGCTGCAAGGCTTCCGCGCCGCCGACGACGGTGCGGGAATGCTGTTCGAACAGGTCGAAGAAACGGTCTTCGCGCGGCAACAGCCGCCTGAACCAGCCCAGCATGATTTCTCTCCGCATCGTCTGCAAGTCGGCAAGCCAATAACGCCTTTATGCCGGATAACGCAAACAGATAGCCGGCTTTTGAACATCCATTCGCCCAACCGGATCTGCGGCAGGCGGGACGGCTAAGGCCGCACCGGGTCATAAAATGGTCAAGTTCCGTATGCCACCATCGCTCCGATACCGAAGGGAGCGCATGCGCTCCGGCAGGCCATGGGACGGCAACGGGCCCGCCGAGGTGTCTGGCGTGCAGCAAGCGCCGCAGGGCTATGGGGCTTGTCACGGAGATGAGATCCACCATGGCCTATATTCCCGGTACTGAAAAAGACGATCAGCTCTACGGTAGCAACGGCACCGACCAGATCCTCGGTTTCGGCGGCAAGGACCGTCTTTTCGGCTTTCGCGGCGACGACAGCATCAAAGGCGGCGACGGCGACGACCAGCTCTGGGGCGACGAAGGCAATGACACCCTGTCGGGAGATGCAGGGCGCGACGAGCTTCATGGCGGCACCGGCAACGACACGTTGCATGCGGGTCTTGGCGGCGACGTGCTCGACGGCGGCGACGGCAACGACACGGTGAGCTACGCCGATGCCCCCGGCTACATAACGCTCGATCTCGAACTGGGACGCGGCGTCGGCGATCCGCAATATTACCCCGACAGGGCCCAGGATACCTATGTGGGCATCGAGAATGTCGACGGCTCGGCCTTCGACGATTCCATGGTCGGCAGCACCGCCGCCAATGTGCTGCGTGGCGGCGGCGGCAATGATTTTCTCTCCGGGGAAGCCGGCGACGACACGCTGGACGGCGGTAGCGGACGCGACCGGCTCTATGGCGGGAACGGCAATGATGTGCTCGACGGCGGCGCCGGCGGCGACAAGCTGTGGGGCGGTACCGGCAACGACACCTATGTCATCGACAGCGCCGACGACCGCGTCGACGAAGCCGATGATGGCGGCATCCCTCCCAACGGCATCGACACCGTGAAATCGAGCCTGTCCGTCTCGCTCTCGAACACGACGATCTTCAAGGGCGACATCGAGAACCTGACGTTGACCGGCAGCGGCAATCTGAACGGCAGCGGCAATGATCTCGACAATGTCGTGACCGGCAACACCGGCGCCAACAGGCTGGATGGCCGCGCCGGCGACGACACGCTGGCCGGCGGCTTCGGCAATGACACGCTGGTCGGCGGCGACGGCAACGACACATTCGTGTTCGACAGCGCGCTCAACCCCGGGTCGAATGTCGACAGGATCGCCGACTTTTCGGTAACCGACGACACGATCTGGCTGGACAATGCCGTCTTCACCGCGCTTGGCGCGCCGGGCGCACTCGACGAGACCGCCTTCCATGTCGGCGTGGCGGCGCATGACGCGAACGACCGCATCATCTACGACCCGGCCACCGGCCACCTGACCTACGATGCCAATGGCGACGCCGCCGGCGGCTTCACCGACTTCGCCGTGCTCGAAGCCGGCCTCGCGCTGACCAGCGCGGATTTCATCGTGGTGTAGTGCTTGCCCTCCGCCGCGCCGGGTGTGCCCGGCGTGGCGCTGGGAAGGACGCTCTGGACAGTTTGGCGCAAACGGGAACTCCGTCATTCCGGACGGTTTCCCGATCAGCCCTTCGCCGCCAGCACCAGCCAGGGCACGCCGAACCTGTCGGTGACCATGCCGAACCGCTCGGCCCAGTCGACCTCGGCCAGCGGCGTCGTCACAGTGCCGCCTTCGCCCAGCGCTTCGAAGATGCGGCGTGCCTCATCGGCGCCTTCGATGTGCAGGGAGACGTTGAAGCCCTGCATCGGCCTGTGCTGTTCGGCCGGCACGTCGTTGCCCCTGAGTGTGGATTTGCCGAGGCTGAGCTCGGCGAAGCGGACCTGGTCGGCGGCAGCGGCCGTCGATCCCGGCGGCAGCGCCTTGTCTTCATTGGCGCCGAACGTGTTCATCTCCGTGATCACCCCGCCCATCAGCCGGGCATAGAATTCGAACGCCTGCCGACACACGCCGGCGAAGGCCAGTTGTGGTGCGATGTTCATCTGCAGTTCCTCCATGTGCGGGCGGCACCGCCCTTCGCTGGTCGCCCTCGCCCGCCGCCCGCGTGCAACGTCGCTGCAGGTCGAACGCGAGGGCTAGCGCTGGGTTCCTGTTAAGTTGACCCTTGCAGGCCTTGACGAAAATCGCCGCGCCTGTTGAGACCGTGCCGGTGGAACAGGGCGGGGCAGCCGGTGAAGCGTGTTTTTCGTTTGCTCGTGGCGGCGGTCATGGCGTCCGGTGTGGCCGGCTGCACCAGCATCTCCTATTATGCGAAGTCGCTCGAGGGCCATGTGCAGATCATGGCCGCGCGGAAAAACGTCGGGACACTGATCAAGGACCCGGCGACGCCCGGGGCGCTGCGCGCCAAGCTGCAATCGGCCAGCGCGATCCGGCGCTATGCGACGGAGGCGCTGGCGCTGCCCGACAACAGCAGCTACCGCAGCTATGTCGACATCGGCCGCGAGGCGGTGACCTGGGCGGTGTTCGCGGCGCCGCAGTTCTCGCTGACACCACGAACCTGGTGTTTTCCGGTGTTCGGCTGCGTGCCGTATCGCGGCTATTTCGACCGCAAGGAAGCGGCGGAAAACGCCGTCGCACTGCAGAAGGAAGGGTTCGACGTCCATGTCACCGGCGTCACCGCCTATTCGACGCTCGGCTGGTCGAGCGACCCGCTGCTCTCGACCATGCTGGGTCCGGACGACACCTTCCTGGCCAGCCTGATCTTCCACGAGCTGGCGCATCAGCGCCTTTATGTGAAAGGCGATTCCGCCTTCAACGAGGCCTTCGCCGTGGCGGTCGAAACCAGCGGGGTGCGCAAATGGCTGCGCGCCGGAGGCAATCTCGCCGGGCTGCGCCGTTACGAAGCCGACCGCCGGCGCCGGGCCGATTTCCTCGGCCTTCTGGCGACGACCCGCGAGGAATTGCAGCAGGTCTATCAAAGCGCGCGAACGCCCGAACAGAAGGCGGCGGCCAAGGCCGCGACGATCGAGACGCTGCGGGCGCGCTACAGGCTGATGCGCGACAGGCGCTGGGCGGGATACCGGGGCTATGACGGCTGGTTCAAGGCGCCGATCAACAACGCCAAGCTCGCCGCCACCGCCGTCTATGGCGAACAGGTGCCGGCATTCCTGCGCCTGTTCGATCTCTGCTCCGGCGACTATCCGAGGTTCTACGCCGCCGTGCAGCGGATCGGGAACCTGCCGCAGCCTGCCCGCGGCAACGCGCTTGCGGCTGCGAAGTCGTGCCGTTGATCCGGGCGGAAGAAATCGGCAGCACTTTGTGCAAGCACGTGTGCCGTTTTAAGGTGCCGGGCGGCGGCCCTCCCATTCACGGTTCTCCCCATGCACCAGATGAGTGTCCAGAAACCAGCCGAACCCGAAAGCGAATGGCTCCGGCAGGCAAAGGCCGGTGACACATCGGCCTTCGACCAGTTGGTGAAGCCCTTCCGCAGGCGACTGCACACGCATTGCTACCGCATGCTCGGCTCGCCCTTCGATGCCGACGATGCGCTGCAGGAAACACTGCTGGGGGCATGGCGTGGCCTGGGGTCCTTCGAGGGCCGCAGTTCGCTCGGCACATGGCTGACCAGCATCGCCACCCGCATCTGCCTGCGCATGATTGCCAAGCGCCCAAGGCGCCTGAGGTCGGGCGACCGCGCCGCACCGCTTCGGACAACGGCGGAACTGGGCGAGCCGATCGAGGGAGCCGTGTGGCTGGAACCGCTGCCGGATGGCGAACTGGCGGACGATGACGATCCGGCAGCGATCCTGCTGCGACGCGAATCCATCGGGCTCGGCTTCGTTGCCATGCTGCAGCACCTGCCCGGCCTGCAGCGCGCCGTGCTCTTGCTGCGCGAAGTGCTGGGCTACTCGGCCGCCGAGACCGCCGACATGCTTGGCACCAGCGTCGCCTCGGCCAACAGCGCCTTGCAGCGCTCGCGGCAGACGATGCGGGCCAGGACCGACATCGGCGAGAAGAAACCCGTCGACCCGCAAGGGCTCGAACGGCTGCTGCAGGCCTTCGTGTCCGCCTGGGAAAGCCGCGACATCGCCGCCATGATCGAGCTTTTGACCGACGATGTCCGCTTCACCATGCCGCCGCTGCCGGCCTGGTTCGATGGCCGCGCATTCGTCGAACAATTCTTCGCCGAGCGCGTATTCCAGACGCCCTGGCGGCTGGAGCCGCTGCGCGGCAACGGCCAGCCCGGCTTCGCCTGCTACATCAGGCAGGCCGGCGACGACCGTTTCCGGCCGGGCGGCGTCGTGCTGCTCAGCGTCGCCGACGGCCGCATCAGCGCCATCGACAGCTTCATCGACCCCGTCGTCTGCCGCCGGTTCGGCATGCGTGACGAGATCGGCTAGGCGCGTTTCGGCTTTTGCAATTGCTCAGGATGAGGGAGGTGCGGGCCACTCCCCCCGCGCTTCAAAATAGACGACCCTTGCACAACAGTCCTCATCCTTGTTCGACCGGGGAGATCGCGAACAGAGGTGCGTCCTTCGAGGCTCGCTTCGCGAGCACCTCAGGATGAGGGGCGTGGGGTGAAACGGCGCTCAATATCTGAGACGTTCCAGAATTTTCGCTCGAAAGGCACGACGCCCCTCATCCTGAGG
>NZ_JBHYIM010000011.1:0-217021 GCF_042739655.1 Mesorhizobium sp. NPDC059025
CGTGGTGGTGCCGGTGTAGTCGTTCTGCCCCGACAGCGTCAGGGTTCCCGCCCCGGTCTTGGTCAGGTCGCCGGCACCGGTGATGTCGGCGGCGACGCCTGCGGCAAAGCCGTTGCTGTCGAAGGTGCCGCCACCGGCCGAGAGCGTGACGGCACGGGTTGCCGCGACATCGAAGGCAGCGTCGTAGCGCAGCGTGCCGCCATCGAAGGTCAGCCCGCCGGCGGTATCGCCGAGATTACCGTCGCTGGCGACGGCGATGGTGCCCTTGTTGAAGAAGGTGCCGCCCGAATAGCTGTTGGCGCCGGTCAATTCCAGCACGCCGGTGCCGTTCTGCGCGACCTGGCCATGGCTGCCGGCCCTGTCGGAGACGACACCGGAGAAGGCGTAGGTGTCGGAGCGGTTGAAGGCGAGCGTGCCGCCGAGCTGCACATCACCCAGGATCGAACCCGTGGTGCCGCCATTGCCGAGCTGCAGCGTGCCGGCCTCGACGACCGTGCCATCGCCATAGGTGTTGTCATTGGTCAGGATCAGCGTGCCGGCACCTGTCTTGTGCAGCGTGCCGGGATCGGTGGCATCGGCAATCACGCCGGAGATGGTCATGGTGTGACCGTTGGTGTCGACCGTGCCGTAGCTCGGGCCGACTTCGAAACGGTTGGCGAAGGTCAGGCCATCCGCTCCAGCCTGGAACACACCGGTATCGTTCAACAGCACACGCCCAGTGCCGACGGCGCTGTTGTTCGTCACGATGAGTGTCGCCGCGATTCCGCCGAAACGGCCGACGGTCGTGCCACCATGATATTCATTCACTCCCGAAAGTGTCAGCGTGCCGCCGTCGATTGTCAGTTTGCCGAAAGAACTGGGCGAGCAGCCGATACCGCATTCGCTGATTGTGCCCGAGAAGGTACCGTTCGCGGCGGTGATACGGAGATCGTGGTCGCCGAGACGGATTTCGCCGCTGCCGCTCAGAGACTTGAACGTGGAAGACGCCCAGCTCCCCGCGAAATCGAACAAGCCGTTCACGACGAGGCTGCTGGATGACGACAGACCGCCATTGTTGACAAGCCAGAGGCTGCCGCCCTGCTCGACCGTCGTCGTGCCGGTATAGGTGTTCGTACCGGAAAGGTACTGCGATGCACCGCGCGCGATCGTCACGCCGCCCCCCGTTCCTCCGCCGATACCGCCGTCTTGGATCGAGCCGATAAATGGATTTGAGGAACTGCCGGCGTCGGTGATGGTCAGAGTTTTCGAACCGAGCGCCACGACGCCATAGCCCGATGGCCCGAACAACTGGCGGACACTGGTTCCGTCTGTCGTCTGTGAGATGTCGAAAGTACCGCTGACCATGATGAAGGAAGAAGCGGAAATGGACCCGCTGCCCTTCAGCGCCAGCGTTCCGGAAATTCCTGTCGTGCCGGCATAGGTGTTGATGCCAGACAGCGTCTGCGTACCGGCACCGATATCGATAAAGCCATCGCCGGCGATCACCCCTGCGAAATCGCCCGAACCGTTGCTGATCCCAAGTCCCTTGTTGCCCAGTTGTACGGTTCCGGCGGATGTTCCAACAAGGCTGCTGATCGAGACAAGGCCGGCGGTGTTCACCCCGGAAATGTCGAAGGTACCGTTTTCAATGTTGATCCCGCTGGAGGAGCTGATGTCGCCTACGCCCGACAGCGCCAGCGTGCCGCCCTTGATCGTGGTGGCGCCGGTATAGTCGTTGACGGTCGAAAGGATCAGCGTGCCGCTGCCGAACTTGTCCAGACCGATGCCGGCGGCGCCCGTCAGGATCGAGGCGATCTCGGCAGTGACCCCTGCATTGACGTTGACGAAGCTCGCCGAGCTGTTGTTGGCGCTGTCGCCACTCAGCGTCAGGTCATCGCCTTCGATCTTGTAACCGTCGCTGGTAAACTGGATGCCCTCGAAGCCGACGGGGCCGCTGACCTTCACCACGTCGCCGGTGCCGGTGAACACCGCCACCGAGCCATGCCACTGGTCGTTGAAGTCGGCCGCACCCGGAGCGCCGGTCCAGTTGGTTCCTGCCGCACTCCAGATGCCGGCGCCACCGTCGACAGTGCCGTTGCCTAAACCGTCGGTGCCATCCCAGAACTGCACGATCTGGTCGCCGTTCTGGATGAACAGGTTGACCTGGTGCGGGATCGCGGTCTGGATGGTGGCGCTCGCCGGCAGGCTGGAATAGCTGCCCGACACCGTGCCGTCGACATTGAAGAGCCGGTAGTAGCCCGACACCGCGCCTGGCGTCAGCAGGGTTCCGCCGAGCTGGAGATTGCCGGTGACGTAGACGAGGTCATTCAACGGACCGCCGACGGTACCCGGAGCGCCGAGCTCGAACAGGCTGGTCGAGCCAGCACCCAGGGTCAGGTCGCCGGCGACCGTCAGCTTGCCCGGGCTGCTGCCAGCCGACAGCGTGCCGTTGACGACCGTGCTGCCCAGCGTGCCATTGCCACCGATCGTGGCACCGGCATCCACGGTGATGCCTGACGACGAAGCGATCGAACCGTTCACCAGCAGCTTGCCGCCACTCACCGTCGTCGTGCCCGCATAGGTGCTGGTGCCGGTGAGGATCGTCGTGCCCGCTACCTGTTGGACGCTACCATTGCCGGAGATGTTGGACGCAAACTGATAGTCCGTCTCGGTGTGGTTGAAGACGATCTTGCCACTGCCTGCCCCAAAATCCACCACTGGCGCGTCGAGTTTGCCGGCGCGGGCCGCTGTGTCGCCCGCGGCAGCGCCGATGTTGAGCGTCCCCGTCGATCCCGCATATTGAGCGATCCGTAGATAGCTGGCTGACACACTGCCACTGTCCTGGATGGTCAACTGGCCGTTGCCGGAGTCGCCGAGAGACACCATGCTGCTGTTGGCCCAAGTCGAGCCTTGGCCGGTCACCATGACTGTACCCGTTCCGCTGGACAGATATCCGATGCGCGCGAAGGTGTTGTTCACGACGCCGCCATTGGCAATCGTCAATTCGCCATTGCGAGCGGAACCGATGTACAATTCTTTGCGGTTGTTCCAGGTCGAGCCTTGGCCTGTCACCGTGACCGTGCCCGACGAGCCGACCTGATATCCTATCCCCCCAACCGCGTTGTTCACTGTGCCGCCATCGGCAACCGTCAAACTGCCGGTGCCGAGATAACCGACATGCAGATCATGGCTGTTGTTCCAGGTCGAGCCCTGGCCGATCACCTTGACGGTTCCGGAGGACCCGAAAGTGTGACCTGTGTACGCCTGGGAGCTGCTGACGGTGGCACCGTCAGCAATCGTCAGTTCGCCGGCTCCCCGATAGCCGACGTACAACTCGCCGCCATTTGTCCAGTTCGCGCTGTTGCCTGTGACCAGAACCTTGCCGTCGGAACCGGCCGCGTTGCCGGCATAGCCGTCGCCGTTGGCAACTGCCCCGGTTATCTTCAATGTTCCGCCATCCACGCTGGTGGTGCCGCCATAGGTGCTGCTGCCGGCCAGGGTGAGCGCACCGGCACCGATTTTGAGAAGGCTGCCGGGGCCTGTGACGTTGCCGCTGACGGTCGAGGAGAATGTGTTGGTGTCGATCGTTCCACCATTGGTGGTGAGCGTCAGATCGCGCGTCGCTGCGAGGTCGAATGTCGCGCCCAGCTGTAGCGTCCCGCCATCCAGCGCCAATCCGCTGGAAGCGTTGCCGAGATTGGCGTCGCTCGAAACAACGAGCGTGCCTTGCGAAATGACCGTGCCGCCGGAATGGGCGTTGCTGCCGTTGAGCGTGAGCGTCCCGGTACCTTGCTTGACGACGGAGCCCGCCCCTGAGATCACGCCTGAGAATACGGAAGTGTTTGTTTGATTGACCCTGAGCACGGCTCCGCCGAGTTCGACCGTGCCGCCGGTGCCCGACAGCTCCGACATCGTAAGGCCGAAACCGCCGAGATCCAGAGTGCCGCCATCGACCGTGTATTTTGTGTTGTCGACGAACCCGTTCTCGGAGCCCGCCCGTAATGTTCCATCTTCGACAACCGTTCCGCCGTTGTAGCTGTTGAGAGTTGCCGAGAGCGTCAGCGTGCCGTTACCGGTCTTGACGAGCCTGCCGCCCGAGCCAAAAATGGTACCGCTGACCGTGGTCGTCAGGTTGTTGCTGCCGACTGTGAGGGTCTTCGCTCCGAGATTGAAAGTGCCGGCACCTTCGATCGAGCCGACTGTTGTTCCTGCGGACGACAGTTGCGAGATGCTAATATTGGCACCTCCATTCATCACAATACGCGCGTTACCACCGCGGCTGGCTCCCTGAAACACCACAAGTGTGGCGGAGTTGCCGATAATCGTCGCCTGGTCGGCATTTGCATTGTCTGTAAAAAACACGTTTCCGCCGATATTGGAGATATTGGCGGAGCCGGCGCTTGCGGTGTTGTAGAATCCCACGGCACCGTAGTCGTTGACGATGGTCATGGAACCGGCGTTCGTGCCGCCGCTGAAATACATATTGCCGGCGCCACTGATCTCGGTGATGCCGCTCGCGTCCGCGCCATCCAGTGTGAATGTGCTGTTGCTGACGGTCACCTTGCCTGCGATCGAGCCGAGGCTACCGACTGTCAGCGAGCCGGCGCTGACAGTCGTACCGCCAGTATAGGTGTTAGCGCCGGTCAGCGTGAGGTTGCCCGTGCCGGACTTGACCAGTGCGCCGGAGCCGGAGATGGCGCCGGCATATGTTCCTATACTCGCTCCCTGATCGAAGGAGAGCGTTGCGTTGTTGACGATGTCGCCGCGCAAGCTTGTTGTGTTGCCGGCAAGGGTACCGGCGCTGATCACGGTGCCGCCCGTGTAGGTGTTGGCCCCCGTCAGCGTCAGCGTCCCCGAACCGACCTTGGTCAGCGCGGTCTTTTTGGTTGCACCGTCTTTGATGATGCCGCTGAAGGCGGTCGAGTTGTTGTCGCGGCCTGCCGTCAGTCTCGCATCGCTCGTACCGCTGTTGGTGACAGTACCAGTTCCCGTCAGCGAACCGATCTCCTGGTCGGTTCCGCCGAGGTCTATGGTCGCACTGCTGGCAACGCCGAAGGCACTGCTCGAGGCAAAGCTGTTGGTTGCACCGCCCTTGAGCGTGCCGCTGGAGATGGTTGTCGAGCCTGTGTAGGTACTTGAGCCGGAAAGTGTCAGCGTTCCGCTGCCGGTTTTCACCAGGGAACCGCCGGTGCCCTCTATCCTTCCGCTGACTTCGGTCGACCTGTTGTTGCCACCGACGGTGAGCGTCTTCGCGCCAAGAAAATGTACACCGGCACCTTCAATCGAGCCCGTCGCCGTTCCGGTTGTGGCGTTGGATATGTCGAATGTGCCGCCGGTATTGGTGATGAAGCGCGCGTTGCCCCCGCTGGCATTGCCAAAAAACCTGGCAGTTCCGCCGCCATTGGTCGTGATGGTTGCGCTTCCGGCCGTGCTGGCAGCCCCGATGAGAACCCTTTCGTTGAAGGACAGGTCACCGTTGTTGGTGATGACGGCATTGCTGGCGGTGCTGCCCTCAAGGAAGGACAAGGTCAAATTGTTGGTAATTTTCGCATCGGCAGCGGTGCTGGTGCCGGAAAAAGCCAGATCGGAGTTGTTGGTGATTTGGGCAGTGCCGGCTTTGCTGCTTCCCGAAAACACCACGCGGTGCCCGGTTCCGCTCTCGTTGACGATTGTGGCGTTGTCGGCCGAGCTGTCGTCATCGAAATTCACAGTGCCGCGGTTGGTTATGATGGCCGTGCTGCCGGCCTTGCTGGTGTTGTTGAAATTCAGCGTGCCGTTGTTGCCGATCCCGGCGCTGCCGGCGGTGCTGGAGCTATTGAACGCCAAGGTGCCATTGTTGGTGACTGCGGCGCTGCCGGCCGTGCTGGTGTTAAGGAAAATCGCGGTGCCGTCATTCGTGATTTCAGCGGTGCCTGCGCTCGAAGCACCGCCGAAATAGGTTGTGCCTTTGTTCGAGATGCTTGTAATGCCGCTGGTGTCGGCATTGACAATATTGAAGACGCCGATCGTTCCGACATCCACGCTGCCAAGAATCCTGCCGGTTGTACCGGCCGTGCCGATCTGCAGGGTGCCGCCGTCGATCTTGGTGCCGCCAGTGTAGGTGTTGGTGCCGGTGAGCGCGACGGTTCCCCCGCCGCCGATCGACAGAGCGGCGCCGCCGATCACACCTGACAGCGTCAGCGTCTTGTCGGCATAGGCCGAGATCGTTCCGCCCCCCGTGCCGAGCGTGATGCTGCGCGCAGAGGTAAAGGTTTCGGTTGCAAAAAGCGTGCCGTTGGTCGTGGCGTCGCCCAGCCTGAGGCCACTGGCCAGGCCGCCGAGCTGGCCGTCATTGCCGATGCCGATCTTGCTGTTGGCGCGCACGACGGTGCCGCCCGTGTAGCTGTTGGCATTGTTGGTCATGAACAGCATGCCGCCGCCGATCACGTCGACCACACCTGGCGCGGCACCGTCCTCGATCTTGCCCGACAGCGTTATCGTGCTACCGGCGGTGTCGAAGGTCGGATCGGCAGTCAGCGCAAAGCCGTTGTTGAAGGTGCCGTTCGTGTTGAACTGAACGGACGTACCGTTGCCCAGTGATACCTTTCCGTAGCCAAGCGAGCCGTTTTTACCGGGCGAGATTCCCGCGCCCACGCTAACCGTCGTGCCCGGACCACTGACGACCAGCCCATTGAAATTGTTGGCGTCGTTCAGAAGCTTCAGCGTACCGCCGCCGGAAAGCGATATTCCCTTGTCGCCAACACCTTCAACCGAACTCGAGACCGTAGTTGTAGTACCTGCCGAGATTGCGATGTTTGTCATCGCGTCAGTGGTTGTGAAAATCGCCCCACCGAGCCCGACACCGTTCTGCGACCCTCCACCACTGCCGGATCCACCAGTTGCAGTACCACCTATTGCCGCGTCTCGTGTGTTGCTGATCGTTAATGTGGCGCCGCATTTGGCGTCGATCGCTGCAGTGCAGACGAACACGCTGCCGCCCATGCCGGCGCCGCCGCCGCCCCAACCGCTGGACTGGCCACCCGCACCGCCGCCGCCGCCATAACCGCCGGATGCCCCGCCGCCACCGAAACCGGCACCGCCACCGCCACCGCCAAAGCCGCCATTGCCGCCGCGTCCGCTTGTGCCGACGCCACCGCCACCGCCACCGCCAAAACCACCGTTCGCGCCGATAATGCCGCCGCCGCCGCCGCCGCCAAAACCGCCGGTGCCGCCATTGCCTCCAGAGTTGCCGGCGCCGCCATTCGCGCCGCCGCCACCGCCGCCATTGCCGCCAAAACCGCCGCCGCCGCTGTTGGTTCCGCCGCTGGTTCCGCCTGCGCCCGCATTGCCGCCGGGCAGGATTCCCGCCGACCCACCGCTGTTGTAGTTGCCGCCATCGGCGTTTACGCCAACGCCGCCGCCACCGCCCGCCCCGGCGCCGCCGCTAAAGCCGCCGTCGCCACCCAGGCCACCGCCACCTCCCGAAATGCCCCCGCCGGCGCCGTTGCCGCCTTTGGCGCTATTGCTGGAGAAACCAACATTCGTCAGAGTCACATCGCCGGACATGGCGAACATGCCGCCGCCCGCCCCAAGCCCGCCACCGCCGCCACCTGCGCCGCCGTCGCCGCCTTTGGCATAGCCGTTGGCTAGAGTTATATTCGAGATGTTGATGTCGTCACCGCTCGGCGCGGCGATGAAGAAGATACGATATTGATTGTTACCGCTGATCGTATGGTCGTTGCCGGTGATCGTCACTCCCTTGGTGATCGCGGTGAGTTCCGCAGTCAGCGTGATGTTGCCTGTAATGTCGATCGTGTCGCCGCCGCTACCGGCATTCACGTTGGCGATCGCGGTCTGCAGGCTGGCGGTGTCGTTGGCGGTGTAGGTCGCGGCCGATGCAGACAGCGGCGACAGCGCGAATCCCGCCAAGGCTGTGCCCGCCGAAAGCCGTGCGATCCAACCTGTACGAATTCTCAAACCCGCCCTGGCACTCACTTTCGATTCCTCCCGCACTTTTCCTGGGCGTAGACACCAACTCCAAAGCGGGCGCGAGCCCTGGACGGGATACACCCAAGAAAAGCCAGCAAATTGATTTTATTGATAAAATGGCAAAATCCCGCCGCTCCGCATGCTTGCGCATACTGAGTGCGGGCCGCTTTGCTCCGAAGGAGGCGGTCGTGTGATGACAATCCAACCCGCGGCGTGGAAACATGCCCCACACCGTCCCTGCCCCTCGGTCAATCGAGCGTTTCACATGCCCGGTACCGCTTGGAGCGTCCTGATGCCGCGCCGTGGGTTTTCTGAAATTTTTCTGAAATTTGCACGCTTCAGCGAATGCGGGGCTTCACCGAGCTTGACAGTTGGTTTGTCTAAGCTCGCCGGGCAGGCTGGTGCAGTCCGCCCTCAAGCATCATCATCAATCGTATCAAATCGGCTTGCCGGTTCGTGCCAGTTTTCTCGAAGACGCGCTGCAGATGGACGCGAACGGTTGGCAGGGACACCGAGAGGTCATCGGCAACGGCCTGCAGCCCCTGGCAGCGCGCCACGGCCAGAGCCACGTCGGTCTCAGCCCTGGTTAAACGATATGTCTGGCGAAGGACCGACGATGGAAACTCTGCCTGAGCTTGCGGGTTCACCAGCAGAACCAGTGCCGACGAAGGTTTGCTGTTCGCGCTTCGGCGGCCAACTGGCACGACCTGCACCAAAAGTGGGTGATGTGTGCTTGATGAATGCAACGCGTAACTCCCACCAGTCAGCGTACCATCGGCCAGAGCCTGGGTGGAATTTCCAATCAGTTTTTGGAGCACGGCATCATCAGCTGATCGGACGGCTTGCAGATGGCCTCCGATGCCGACCTTGAGATCGACCCCTTTGCGAATGTGGTCAAGCGCTGCCGAATTGGCATAAACGACCCTGCCGTTCGCTGAAACAAGGATCACGCCGTGACGAACTGCTTCCCAGGCGTCGAAGGTGTCCTTGCCAATGGCTGCGTGGTGCGCAAGCAGTGACTGGGTCCGCAGGGCTTGCCTGAGATGCGGTGCCAAAAGCCGCATCAGATCCTGCCGCTCCTGCGTGCCATAGGCTTCCGATCGAAGCGGAGCTGCGATGCAAAGCCACGCATCGACCATCGAATCCGTATTCAGCTTCGCAAACAGGCCATCTCCCACTTCGTTGGGGAGCGCCCAGTCGACGAAGAACTCGCTGCGCAGCAGTTCCGATCTCGACGTAATTTGGTCCCCCGTCAGAATGGCGCCTACGGGAGAATGGTGAATGGCCGCCGCGACCGGATCCATGCGGCCATAATAGGCATTGTATGTTTCCATCGTCGCCGGGTCCGTACCGGAAGACGCCACCTTCATCTCGCGCGATTTCGGGTCGACTACCAGAAGGGCCACACCGAAAGCGTCGAAGGCTCCTGCAATGCGTCGCAAGGTGAAGTCCCACCTGGCCTCGTCGAGGGCGGCCTCGTGGATGTTGGAAACCAGCTCGGAAAACTGGTCAAGCGCGACGGTCATGTGCCCCTCCGGCAGCGACAACGCCGTACTAAGCTGAGCGAAGAGCTCAGCTTGTCAAGGAAGAAAATTCAGCTTTCGAGACCAGGTCCTTTTCATGGCAAGCCCTGTGCACGGGAGGTACAGTTCCGCGAAGCTGGCCCGATCTATTGCAGCGGCCAGACAAGCATCAGCATCGGGACCGCGACTGCTATCACAAGGATGGAAAGCGGAAGACCAAGACGGGGATAATCGCTGAACCGGTAGCCGCCCGGTCCCATCACAAGCGTGTTGCACTGGTGGCCGATCGGGGTCAGGAAGTCGCAGCCGGCGCCAATGGCAACGGCCATCAGGAAGGCTTCCGGGTGATAGCCCAGTGTCGATGCGAAACCTGCTGCCACCGGCGCCACCACCAAGACCGTCGCGGCATTGTTGAGGAACGGCGTAACCGCCATGGCAACGACGAGAATGAGCGCCAACGCCCCGGCCGGCGGCAATTTCGAGCCTATTTCAGCCAGCCACATGGCGATCACATCGGTCGCACCGCTGCGGCGCAGAGAGTCCGAGACCGGGATGAGTGCGGCGAGCATGACCAGGATCGGACCGTCGATGGCATTGTAGATGTCGCGGATCGGCACGACGCGAAAAAGCACCATCGCAACGGCCGCCGTGAAGAAGGCCACTGGTATGGGGACCACTCCAGTGGTCGTGGCGATCATGGCGGCAGCCAGGATAAGGATGGGGATACTGCCGCCCCGCACGCTGCCGAGCAGGATTGGCCGTTCGGCGAGCGGCAGCGCGCCAAGTTCACGCAGGATATCCGGCAACCGCGTTCGCTTGCCCTGCAGCAGAAGCACGTCGCCCAACCGCAGGGTCAGCGCTCCGAGACGCTCGCTGATGCGTTCACCTTTGCGGCTGACGGCCAGAAGATTGATCTTATAACGATCGTAGAGCGCAAGGCGCTGGGCGGACCAGCCGATCAAAGGTGAGCTTTCACCTAGGACCGCTTCGACCGCCACGTAGGATTCGCTGCTGCCTTCCCCGGAATCCTGCCTACCATCGGTCAGGTCGAGCTTGGCCTGGGCAACGACGCGGTCGAGTGCTTCTGGCGGGCCCTCAAGCAGAACGATGTCACCTTCGCGCAGCCTGGCGTCCGGCAGGGGTGCAACATGGAACGTTCGTGAACGCAGAATGGACGTGACCACCACCTCGCTGCCAGCATAACTCATCAGTTCGCCGACTGTTTTTCCATTCACCGTTGAGCTCGAAACGACCAGTGCCTCGGTGACGTAGTTGTTGACGTCCAAAGCATCCTGAACAGAACCGGCTTCGCGAACACGAACTGGCACCAGCCAGTAGAACAGCGACAGGAAGATGATGCCTGTGATGGCGAGAGCCGCTCCAACAGGGGTGAAGTCGAACATCGTGAAGGAGGTTCCCGTCAGTTCCTCGCGAATGCGCGACACGACAACGTTTGGCGACGTGCCTATCTGTGTCATCAGCCCGCCAAGCAGCGAACCGAAAGCCATCGGCATCAGAAAGACCGAAGGTGAACAGTTGGATCTGCGCGCGAACTGAAAGGCAATCGGGATCATGATTGCCAGCGCACCGATATTCTTGACGAAAGCCGACAGCACGGTGACGACGGCCACCAGCAGCACCAGTTGTGCCCGGACGCCCGTCACGTTAGGGGCGATGCGCTGTATCGCGAATTCCATGACGCCTGAGCGGGCCACGCCGGCACTGACCAGCAACGCGCTTCCGACAATGATGACAATATCGTCGCTGAACCCCGAGAATGCCCGGTCGTAGGGTACGACACCAACGGCAAGCGCGAGGATCAATGCCAGGCAAGCGACGAGATCGTAGCGCAGCCGCCCCCAGACAAAGGCGACCATCATCAGGATGATGACGGCGATGGAGAGGAGCTGATTGATTGCCATGGAGGGGAGGTTCCCGCTCCGGTCTGGTTTGTCAACGACCTGTATGTTGCCAGACCATAGTATCTACCTGAAGGCACGTCGCGCTAAGCGACCCTTGCAGTGTCCTGACGGGCCACTGCGTCCACGTCAGTGATGAGCAGATGACCGGGAGAAGCGGTAATGGCGATCGCCAGCTCCGCATGCATGAGGGCTTCCTGCGCTGTCACGCTGCTTGCCCAGAATACGGGAACCTCGTCGCCCCGCAGATCGATCGGATCGCCCCAATCAGGCGAATCGAGATCCGTTATGCCCAGGATTGAAGGGTCCCCGACGTGAAAGGGCGAACCATGAGCGTTAGGAAAACGTGTGGTTATGGCTCGAACCCTGTCGATGTCGCAGCGTCTGATGGCGCGCATGGCGACAACGAGATTGCCGCCAAACGGGCCGACCGCACGACTTCTGATGCCTGTGCGGTACTTTGGTATTGGTCCGCTGATGCCGCCATGACGCAGTTGTACCCCCTTCTCCACCAGTGTCGGCTCGAAGCTCAACGAACTGCCCAACGCAAAGGCAGAAAAATCCTCACGCCACAGATCAGCGATATGGTTGGTGTGATGCACGAACTCGCCATAGCAGAAGACGCTGTACTGGGGGGCGTCGGTACGGATATCGATATTTCCCAGCGCCGGAACAAAAGGGCTGCCGGCGCGGCCGAGCCCGACGAGCGGGCATGCCTTGGAGTTGGCGAGGCAGAATTTGTGAAAATCGGCGGCGAAACGCTGCGGCACGATAACCACATTCGCCTGCAGCTTGCCGCGTGCCAGGCCGCTGGTTGCGCCCCTGTAGGCGCCAGCCCTGACCATTCGGCGCAGCTGGTCAGGCTCGACCAGCCGCAAATCTTCGACGATTGAACTGGTCTGACGTCCCATGCTTCGAGGTAGTCCGCGCTGCTTAGACTCTTCAGGAAGTGCTAAAATCAGAGTTGGCGATAGCACTGTCAAATCACCAGAATTTTCTCCTGACAATAAATTGCATTTATTAGCCGACAAATCTTATTCATGGACATTCCGTGCAGCTGAGCAGCTTGATCTGCCGTATGGCTTCGTGCAGGTAGCCAAGATCGCGGCTCATATAGGACAGAAGAAATGCCGCGTAGAGAACGAAGACGAGGCTGAACACCAGTGTCTTCACGATCAACGACAGGCTGAAGACATTGAAATGCGGTGAGGCACGCGCCAGAAATGCCAGCACGATGTCGGACAGCAACATGCTGACGATCAGCGGAAAAACCAGGATCAGCGCCATTTTAAGCAGCTGATTCAACAGTTCGAGGAAGATTCCGGCGGCATCTCTGCTGAACACCGGTGTCAGTCTCTCCACGGGCCAAAGCCCGTAGCTGTCGTAGACGGCGTTCAGCGACAACTCCAACCCGCCCGCTGCGAGGTAGACTGCGATCATGACAATGGCGAGCAATGTGCCGGTGGCGCTGGTCTCGTGCGTCATCATCGGGTCGATCAGGGTTCCCATGGATGAACCACGCTGCAGGTCGAGGATATCGCCTGCGGCTTCGGCCGCCCAGAACGGAACGCCCATCGCCAAACCCAGCGCGATGCCGACCATGAGCTCCTTGAGGATGTAGATTACGATCATCGCGCCGGCGATCTGCTGTCCCGCCAACGTGTGCGTGAGCATCGGCAGGATCGGCACCGCCAGAGCCAGCGCAACGCCGTTGCGCAACAACCCCGACAGTGGAACGCGCGAAAAAAGCGGCATCATCAGCATGAAGCCGCCCAGGCGCGCCAGCACGAAGGCTCCGGCAAGAAGGTAGAGCTGCAGGTCCCTGAGCGATGCGAAGAGCGGCTCGACCGGCATGGCGGAACCTCAGCGGGTCGCCGAGGGAAATTCGTCGAATACCGCCGAAGCCTGTTCGGCGATCTGCTGGGCGATCAGCGGGCCGACGATGATGATGACCACAAGGATCACGACCAGCTTGATCGTCTGGGGCAAAGACTGATCCTGGATCTGCGTCAAAGCCTGGGCGAGCCCCACCAGAAGTCCGACCGCCAAGGCTGCGATGATGGCCGGACTGGAGGCGAGCAGTATCGTTATCAGCGCACTCTGGACTTTCGCGAGGATGAAATCGCTGTTCATCGCTACCGCCTGCTTCAGCTGTAACTGAGGATGAGGCCGTGCATCAGGCGCGACCATCCGTCTATGGCGACGAAGAGCAGAAGTTTCAGCGGGATCGAGATCAGCACCGGCGAAACCATGATCATGCCAAGCGTCATCAGGATGTTGGCAACGACGATGTCGATGATCAGGAAGGGAATATAAAGCAGGAATCCGATCTCAAAGGCACGCGTGAGTTCGGAAGCAACGAAGGCGGGAACGAGAATGGAAAGATCATCATCCTTGACGTTCTGGCGCGCCTGCTCGGGCCACAGGCGGGTGGTTCCATCAAGAAAAAACTGGCGCTCGCGCGGGTGCGTAAACTTGATCAGGTGTTGCTGCAGCGGCTGCTTCACGATTTGCGCAGCGCGAGCAAGATCGTCCGTGGTCTGGAACTGCACCTGCCCTTCCTGCAGTCTTGTGCCCATCTCGCTGATTAGCGGCGTGGTGACATAGACCGTCAAAACCAGCGCAATGCCATAAAGCACGAGGTTTGGCGGCATCTGCTGCACGCCGAGAGCGTTGCGGATGAGAAACAGAACCACCGAGATCTTGAGGAACCCGGTCATGGTGACCACGGCAAGCGGCAGCAGCCCGACAAAGCCGACCGCGATCAGAATGCCAAGGAGATTGGGAGAGGCGTCAAGCATTGTCGAACATGCGGGTGATCCGCACGCCAAGGCTTTCGCCGATCCTGACCATCTCACCCTGCCCGACACGCTTGCCATTGGCGACGATGTCCACGGCCTGCCCGGCTCGATCCAGCTGGACGATGGCGCCGGCGGTCAATTTCCGGATGTCGCCAAGCGGCATGGCCTTGCGCCCGATCTCGAAAGCCAGTGCAACAGGCAGATCATCGAGTGTCGTATCGTCCAGCGCATGGCCTGCTGCCCCGGTGTCCTGACCCATCATCCACTCCCATTTCGATCCGGTAATAAGGGCCGGCGCGGCGGTCACCACTGTCCCCGACGCACTTGTGCTGGCAGGCGCGATCAGCCGGTCGCCAATGACGAGCACTGTCGTCGCCTGCTCGGCGAACAACACGACATCTCCGGGTTTCAGCCCTCTCACCTCGCCAAGGCTGCTGGCGAGAACGTCGCACCACAGGCGAACCGGCAAAGGCAACGCGGCCGGAAATTGAGGGACACTGCGGTCTGCTTCGTCCAGCAGCCTGCTCAGCCTTGTAAGCAGCGCGCCGTCATCCAAATGCAGCGTGCACTCCATCAGCTGGTCGCCAATGGACAGAATGAAGCCGAAGGGTCGTGTTTCGGGCGACGACTCTGGCTTTTCGACTGTCGCGAATTCTATGGTCGTCTGCAGCGTGGCTTCGAGATCATCGAGTTCATTGGCAACGGCGGTTTCCAGAAGGAGAGCCGTATGCTGCGGCAAGAGGGTCTCCAGCCTCGCCGTCTTGTCCACCACCGCGAGCAGTTGCTCGGCAAGTGCGATTGGCATGGAAAGGGCGGCGAAATGCTCACCGACGTTCAAGCGCAGCGTAAATGACTGGCCATCGGCCTGCACGACCGGCCACGCCGCCGAGATCTTCGCCTGCTGTCCCGCCAGTGTGACGTCGATGGCGCCGCGGCGCCTGTAAAAAGCGTTCACGGCCGCGAGTTGGTCCTGCGGAACTGTTTCCAGTTCCGGCCGATCAAAGGTCGCCGCATTCTTGAGAGTTCGGCGGGCAGGTTTATGCCGCGTTGCGACCTTCGCTGACGTCAGGGCTCCAGGCATCAAACTGTCCCCTGCTCGGTCATCGAACATCATGGCTTGTGCGGAGCATGCGGAAGCCGCCCTTCATCGTCGAGCAGTTCAGCCGCCGCCGCACGGCGCGGCGCCGTTCGTTTCTCGATCTGATCCGCCAGCTTCTCCAACTTCAACAGAGCTTTCCGGCGCTGCGCGTGCCGGTGCTGCGCTTCCGCCAGTCCGACTTCGCGCTGCTTCTGGACAAGCACCGCAGCCTCGCCCTGCGCCTGGATTTGCCCAGCCCTGGTGAGGGATGCCTCGTAGCGGCTCTGCGCCAAATGAAACTCGGAGGCTTTCACGACCCGGTTGGCCAGTCCGGAAACCGCGGCGTTCTGTTCATCGATGGCGCACTGCAAATGTTCCGCGAGCATCTGTGACGCTGCCTCGACATCGTGTCTCGCTTCGACGACCTTGGCCTGATGTACCGCAACGACCCCATGCGCATGGTCTTCCCGACGCTGCCTGAGTTTTCGCAACTGGGCGATCATCCAATTGCTATTCATCGACGATCTTCCTCATACGCTGGCGTGTCCCCTCCATGCTCTCGCTCTGCTCCGAAGCCTGCTGCAGGAAGGCGTTGATGGCATCGATCTTGCTCATGGCCTCGTCGGCCAAGGTGTCGCCGCCGACCTTGTATTCACCGACCCGTATCAGCAGCTCGATATCGGCGTAGCGCGCCATGAGCTGCCTGAGCCGTGCGGCATCCGCACGATGCTGGCTGGGTGCGACCGTTTCCATAAGGCGGCTGCGGCTGCGCAGAACGTCGATCGCCGGAAAGTGATTTCGCTGCGCCAGTTCGCTGGACAAGAAGATATGGCCGTCCAGCAAGGCCTGCACCTCCTCGGCGACGGGATCGAAGGTTCCATCGCCTTCCAGAAGAACACTGTAGAGACCAGTAATCGAGCCGGCCTTCCCAGGACCGGACCGCTCCAGCAAGCGCGGCAAGGCGGCAAACAGTGACGACGGAAAGCCACGGCGCGTCGGCGGCTCGCCCGACGCCAGTCCGATCTCGCGCTGTGCGCGTGCAAAACGGGTTATGTTGTCCATGGCGAGCAGTACATGCTTGCCCTGGTCGCGGAAATATTCGGCGATCGTCGTGGCGACGTAGGCTGCCTTGACGCGTTCGATCGCGGGGCGATCAGAGGTCGCCACCACAACGACCGAGCGCGCCAATCCGTCTGCTCCGAGCTGTCGCTCGACGAATTCGCGGACCTCTCGTCCACGTTCGCCGACGAGGGCAACGACCGCGACGTCGGCGTCGGTGGCGGTAACAATATTGGACAGGAGAAGCGATTTGCCGACGCCAGGCTCTCCGAAGATACCGACGCGCTGCCCCCTGGCGCAGGTCAGCATCCCATCGATGGCGCGAATGCCAAGCTGGATCGGCTCCGAAATCAGCCCGCGCTGCAGTGGCGATGGCGGATATGCATGAATGGGATAGGCGCCATCCAGTGAAAGGGGTTTGCCGTCCAGTGGTTCGCCGAACGCATCGATGACCCTGCCCAGCAAGCCCGGCCCCACCGGTACCTGTTGGTCCCGCCTGGTGGGTACGACCTCAGTCAAGCCTGACAAGCCGGACAGGTCTCCGAGCGGTACGAGAATGGCGGCTTCCTCGAGAAGCCCGACCACCTCCGCTTTCATGGTTCGGCCGGTTCTTCTGTCCACCAGCTCGCAGATCTCGCCAATCCTGGCTTCCTCGACGCTGGCGTGAATGACAGTGCCGATGACACGGCGGACGCGTCCCTTTTTCGGCCGGCTCGCGTCTTCGCTCAGCCCGGAGCGCAAACCTGGCATGATCGAAGCCAGGCGGTTTTCGATGGCTGCACGCTCTCCGGTCACGAAGCCTCCTGTGATCTGGAGGCGATCGCAGCGGCGATTGCTTCGAGCTGTGCTTCGATACCCGCGTCGATCACGGCCATATCGGTCGAAAGAACGCATGCGCCGGGCGCCAAAGTGTCGTCGGCATCGATTTCCAACGACATGCCAAGATCGCTGTCCGCGAGGATGGCACTCAGTTCGTCGCGCATCCGGCTCACATTTTGCGGGTGCACCCGGAACTTCAGATACTTGGCGCGGCGGACTTCAGAAATCGCTTGCCGCGCAGCCTTGGCGACCAACGTGCTGACGTCGAATTGTCCCAGCACGCGGCGCACGACGTCAAGCGCCAGGCCTGCGACCTCCGCCTCAAGGCCTGTCAGGTAACGATCGATTTTGGCCGATGTATCGACAACCAGACGAGCGGCATCGGTTTCGCCCTGTGTCCTGCCGTCCTTGTAGCCCTGTGCGTATTCGGCGGCATATGCACGCTTGGCGGCATCGTTCAGTTTCTGCGCTTCTGCTCTGGCCTGCTCCATAAACGCGTACCCGTCCTGCCAGGCGGTTACTTCGTCTGCACGCAGTATGCGTGCACGCGGCCGGGCCAGTGTTGTCCGGGTAACGTCGGCGCTCGACATCCGGCTACTCCACGGCACGACGCAGGATACGAGCACCAAGCTCCGCAACCTGCCTGGCATCGCCCAAACCCGGCAGACCGTGTGCGAGTTTCAAGCGCACCCGGCTGGCCAGCTGTGGCGGCACGTCCTGCAGCCATGACTCGACGCAACTCAAACCGTCGGCAAATATCCTGCCGCTCAAACCGTCCAGCGGTTCCAGCGACTTGGCCGGACCGGAAATATCCCGGTTCGCAACGGCAGAAGCGCAAAGCTCGGGACCAAGAGCGGCCTGGATGGCACTGGCCTGACGCCCGTCGATGATTGCGGCAAGGCTGTTTGCCCAATAGATGGCACCGGCGCGCAAGGCCAATCGTTCGATCTCGTCGCCCGACAAGAGAGCGATCTGTTGATCAACCTGTTCGGGCAGTCGGGCGAGCCCCCGAGCCGCCAATCCATGACGCTCGGCCAGGAGTTTCGAAAGCCGCGGCTGCAAGCGTGGCGTTTCCAGCATTCGCTCGCAAGCCTCGAAGCCGATCTGGCCATCGAAACAATCGGAGAGCCACCCGGCATCGGCGTAGCCGGCGGGATTCGACCAGAATTCCTGCCAGTCCGGACTGACGGCTTCCTCACGCCCGGCCAACTGCGTCATGCCTTCTTGGCCGGCACCGCCGGCACATCGAGTGCATAGACGCTGGGGCGCCGATACCAGCGTATGTAGGCCAGCCACCCCGCAAGAGCCGCGATGATGGCGATCATTCCATAGAACAGCCACTGTGCCGTTGCGACGCTGTCGGGGTGGAGCCAAAGTCCCAGGAACGATGTAAAACCAACCTCGCCTGTCGGCGGTTCCACAGTCGCCGCCACCGGCACAAGCGTCACCGACACATTGTCATAGGTCAGTCCTGCAACCCCCTTGGCCACGAGCATCTTCACCTGCGGGATCAGTTCGTTCATCGGAACGGAAGCACGGTGGCGGATGAAGACCGATGCCGATGACGGTACCAGCCCCTGTTTCAGCGGGTCGTTTTCGGGCAGCACCAGATGAACCCGCGCCGACAGCACGCCGTCGATTTCGGATATCGTGCGCGACAGCTCCTGGCTCAGACCATAAATCATGGTCGCCCGCTCTTCGGCCGGCGACGAGACGATGCCGCTGCGCTTGAAAACATCGCCAAGCGTCTGGAACTCCTGCTTGGGTAAACCGCTTTCGTCGAGGATCGCCATCGCTTCGGCAAAACGGTCCTTGTCGACGAAGACTGTCATTTTTCCGTCTTTGGCGGCCTCGCGCTGAGCGGGAATGCCGTGACGGATCAGGGTGGCGACGATCTCATTCGCCTGCTGCTGGTTGAGACCGGAATAGAGTTCGACGGAACAGGCCTGCAGAACGAGCATGACCGATACGGCCAGAGCCGCGCGCAGCCATTTTCGGAAACGGAGCGGCGTAAGCGCGCGCAAAAGTAATATCATCGACTTCCCCACCACGGTCGTGCCTATTGCTGCTTGATGAGGGTGCTCGTCGATGACGTGACTGCAGTTACGCTGCTGGTTACCACTTCAAGGTTGGCAGCAGCCCACATGACCGAGATTGAACGATCAAGAAGCTGTTCCGCATTCTGAGCCGGCGAAACAGCTTCTTCGCCTTCCGCAGCTGCTGTCCCGCCATATGTGCCATTCGGCCTGGCGTCTGGCTGAACGCCGGCTTTATTGAGGGCGGCCTGCACTTTTTGCATCGTCCCTTCCAAAGACTTCACCGCCGAACCCAGCAGCGCCGATGTATCTGAACCCTGCCCGCCTCCTGATTTTTCGATCTGGGTCAGATATTCGAAGAGTTGATGTTCGCTGGTCGCTTCGACAGGTTCGAGGGTCTGTCGCTGCGCCTTGGTCGATGCCGCAGTCTGCGGCGCATCCTTTGCCACCTGCTGGCCGGCACCGGTCGCGATCCCACCCTGCTCCGGTTTCTTCGCCTTCAGGACCTGTGACTTCGGGTCGGCTGCGTTCGTGCCGTTGCCTGGCTGTGTTGCCGAACCGACGGCTACCTGTTGCTGCAGTGCCATGCCGCTGGACATGTTCGACAGTGCGACCTCGAGCGCTCCAATCGGTGCAACTTGCATCAGCGTGCCTCCTGCCCTTGTTTCGGTTTCTCGGCGGGAACGATCTCCGCCTGCCTGCCCCGGAAAACCCGAACCGAAACAGCTTTTTGTGCGCTTTGTTTCGCGGAGACGCCGAGCGTCTTCCTGACGAGGTCGATGTAGGATGGCGGACCGGCCACCTGAACCACGTCGTCCTGTTGCGACACCTTGAGCGAGAAGCGCGGATCGATGACACCAAGCCTTTTCAGCTTTTCTTCTGCTCCAGCCGCTGCGTTTGCATCGAGCGGGATGGTCTCGTTGCGAACTTCCGCCTCGGTCGCCACATTGAGGACGAGACCGTCAAAGTGCCAGACCAGCCCGTAGCGGCTGCAGAGTTCATCGAGAAATGTCTTGGCGGTGCCAGCTGGCATGGTACCGCTCAAACGTCCCTTAACCTGATCGCTGACCCTCACGGTCACGCCCATGTTGCGTCCCAGCTCGATCAGCGCATCGCGAACCGACTGGTCGACGGTGATGTATTTGTAGGGGCCGTCCGGCCAGCGCGGCTCGGCCGCCTGCACGGCAAAAGTGGAGAAACCGAATACGAAAAGGCCCACGACACCAGCCAGTCTCGAGCAGGTGGCGGTGAGAGAAGACAGTCGATCCGAAGTGCAGGAAGCAAGTCCCGTCAACATTGATCCTACCGAGAAAAGCCGGCTTTCGCCGATCCCGCCCACGCAACATTCACCCGCCGATTCACTCTATCGCGCACATGTTGAAATGGGAAGTCCAATTGGATTGAGATTGTAAAATCAGTTCCAAATGTTGCGCGCGCTCTTGAAAAAGATATGTTGCGCTCCAATCGAGGATCACGGGACGGTGATCGCGAGCAGAGGGGATGTGGCGATGACAATGCGGTTGCGCTTGCCGCTGTTTCTTGTGAGCCTGGTCTTAACGGTCATCTCCGCAGGCGCTCAGACCAATTCCGGTTATGATCCGCGCAGTTGGGCATATGACGAAGCTACCAACGCAGTGATCCCACCTTCCGCAGCGAGTGATACCGATCAACCTGTCGAGAACGAGGGGCCGCCTCCGTCCTGGTCGCCTATTCCCAGGCAGGTCGTGAGCTTCCGCGATGCGCAGCCGACCGGAACGATCATTGTCAGCACAGGCGAGCGGCGGCTTTTTTATGTGCTCGGCAATGGAAAGGCCCTGCGTTATGCCATCGGGGTGGGCAAGGAGGGCTTTGAATGGGCGGGCCGCGACAAGATCTCTGACAAGAAGGAATGGCCGGACTGGCGCCCACCGCAGGAGATGCGCAGACGCGTCGCAGCGGACGGGAAGTCGCTACCGGTTCACGTCGCCGGCGGGCCGAACAATCCTCTCGGTGCAAGAGCGCTCTACATCGGCAACACGCTCTACCGTATCCATGGTACGAACCAACCCTGGACAGTCGGCAAGGCCAACTCCTCGGGGTGCATTCGCCTGACCAATGAAGATGTCATCGATCTCTATGCGCGCGTGCAAATCGGGGCGAACGTTATCGTGAGGCAGTAAGATCGCGACAAAGCACTTTTCAGCAGCAAAGAACGTTTAAAGATTACAATGATCCCATTCAATATCAAACAATTAGAGACATTTCTTCTGGTCGCGGCCTTCGGCTCTTTTCGCAAAGCCGCCGAGCGGCTGAACACCACCCAGCCCGCCGTGTCCACCCGTATCGCCAGCCTTGAGGAAGCGCTCGGGGCAAAGCTTTTCGAGCGCCAGGCCAGTACCGTGCGACTGACCGCGCAGGGTCAACAGCTGCTGCCGTCTGCACAGAGCGTGCTCAAGGTGGCGGAGCGGTTGCAGCTCACGGCCAAATCGCTGTCGGAAACCGCAGGCGTATTGCGGCTCGGCGTCTCTGAAACCATCGTCCACACCTGGCTGCCGGACTTTCTCAAGCAACTGCAGACGCATTGTCCGCTGGTAGACGCCGATATTCTCGTCGATTCATCGGCAACTTTGCGCAGCGAATTGATGACCCACCGCATCGACCTGGCCTTCCTGATGGGACCTGTCTCGGAATATGCGATCGAGAACATTGACATGCCGCCCTTCCCGCTCGTCTGGGTCTGCGCTCCTGACCTGGAATTGCCGAAGGGCCGGAAGTTGACCTTGCAGGAGCTGACGCGTTTTCCGGTCATCAGCTATGCCCGCACCACGCGTCCCTATACCGAGCTCTACCGCAAGTTCAGCCGCGATCTTGAGGAAATGCCGCGCATATTCCCGGCCAATTCGATCGCTGCGGCGCTGAAGATGGCAATGACGGGAATAGGCATCGCCTCACTGCCGCGCGATGTCGTTGTGGAGCATACAATGGCCGGGACCTTGCGCATCGCCGACTGCGACTGGCATCCGTCCGACCTGGAGTTCACCGCGTCCTATTCGTCGGAGCCGTCCAACCCGCTGGCCGAGCAGGCAGCGCAACTGGCGGCATGCACAGCACACTCCTATTCGGTCCGCGCCAGCAGAGCGCGGACCCAATGACGGACGATCACAGTCAACCAACTGCAACGGTCGGCAGATAGATTCGATCGCCGGCGAAGATCAGGTCCGGGCTCACGATGTGATCCATGTTGAGCACCACCGTATCGGCGACGTCGGCCGAGTTGGTCGTGGCAATGAGCCGGATGCTCTCGCCGTTCTTCACCTCGACCCAGCGGTAACCGCTCTGCTCGAGCCTTGGATTGATACGCCCGTCGCCGTTGCTGGCACCATCTTTATGGGGCGTCACGAGATCAGCCGAAACCCAGCCGGAATGCATCTTGCCATCAGGCCCGTAACCTTTGACGGGAAGCCATGCCTTTCCTGAGCTATCGGTCGACGGCTTCGCCGTTTGCTCGACGAAAGTGCCGGGCTGCAGCACGGTAACGACAGTGGCGCCATTGCCAGGCTCCGCGCGCAGGTTCAGGCCGTCATCGGCAAGAACGACAAGTTGCGGGAAGGTTTGCGGCGGTTCTTTCTTCCCCGGGTCAGGCTTGTCCTTGTCATCATCCGGCTGCGTACCGTCGACTCCGGTTTTGTCGTCCGTGTCTTTCGGATCGGGCACCGGTGCAGGTTTGGCTGCCTTCCATGGCTCGCTCAGCAGAGCATCCAGCGAGAAGAGCAGCATGCCGACGCCAAAGGTGATGCCCAAGGTCCACCGGTCCCAGGAGGCCCATTTCTTGTCAGACTTTTCCGCTGCTGCGATGTCGGCCTCGGTGCGCGGAACGGAACGACTGTTGACGCGATCCGTCCGGATCGCCGACGCCCAGAACTCGGCACAGCCAAAGGTGAACATCGCTCCCGCTACGGTCGCGATCGGCGCCGGCCAGGAATTCACCGTATAGACGGCACAGCCCAGCACATACCCCGGACCCGCCAGATATTCGGCCAGATTCCGGATCACCGGGCGGCCGGTGAAGGACTGCAGCATCGACTTGGTGCCGTAGACCATGTTGCCGAGCGTGAAAGTGCTGTTGACGATAAGGTCCTTGCCTTGAACCACGCCCGTCGCAGCGCCCGGCGCCGCGGCGATGAATGTCGCTCCTCCCAGCGCGTTGAGGAACCGCCCGAACGGTTTGTGGGCCGCGGTCGCGTTGGGGAATATGGCCTGCGCTCCGAAAACAAGACCGCGCACCCCGAACGAGACGGCTCCCGCTGTTGCGCTCCAAGTTGGCGGCAGCGTGCTCCACAATGTGTAGGACGTGCCGGCCATGGCGCCGAACGTATCGAGCGCCGCCTGGTATTCCCTGGTTCGGGCGTAGGCCAAGGCACCGTCGACAAGAACGCGCTGATCCGGTGTCATCGACTTCCTGTGAGTCGCCCGGAATGTGGTCAACTGCAGGACCGAGAGCCCGTTGGTCTGGTCGACGCCCATCCACTCGAACTGCTCGAGCGTGAACTTGCGGAACTGGCCGGGGCTCATTTCCTCGAACTGCTTCGGCGTCACCGCCTCGATGTGCGGTTGTGTCAGTGCTTCTGTGTGGTGAATGGTGAAATCGCCCCACTGTTCGCGGGTCAGTGCTGGAATCTGCCTGCCGGTAAGCCACGGCACCTGTTTCGGATCGAACTTTGCCATGTCCAGCGAGCTGATCATGGTCTCGGGAATCGCCGGAACCTGGCGCTCACCGAGATTCTTGAACAATCCGGTTTTGCCCAGACTCTCGAATTGCGGCGACGTGAATTTCGCCACCTGGCCTGGCTTGAACCACGGTATCTGCCGGCCTTCCAAGGTCGAGACGTCCACAAATTCGATCTTGTCTCCCTTTATCGCCTGTACCTGTGGCTCGATCAGGTGACGCGTAAGCCCGGCGCTGCCTAAATCCACGAACTGCTGGCCGGTCATGTTGCCGACCTGACCTTTGGTTACCCATGGGATCTGTTTCGCATCGAGACCCGCGATGTTCAGGAAACCGGTCTTCGACTTCGGAATCCCCCGCAACTGGCTTTTAGTCAGATACGGCAGCAAGCCGGCCTGATCCAGGTCGTGGAACTGCTGTTCGGTGAACTCGGCAACCTGCTCACGCTTCAGCCAGGGAATCTGTGCTGGCTGGAAATCTCCCATGTCGAGATTCCGGACCTGGTCGAGTGGAACCGCCCGCACACCATCTCGGGTGAGCGGTCCATTGCTCGAAGCCGGCTGCCCCTTGTTGGCAGGCGCAGGGGCATGCGGCCGCCCAGCGTGAAGCGGGACCTGCCCTGTCTGTCCAGTCCCGTCTTTCATCAAACGGAAATAGGAGCCGGTCTCGTCGGCGGCACGGGTCACCGTCAAACCCGGAACCCCCGCCACGGCCTCGTTCAGTACATTTTGGTCCCCAACACCCATAAGATGAACCTGGCCACCGGGTTTCAGCCGATCAGACAGGACTTTTAGCGGGACCATTGTCTGATCCGCACTGCCTCCTTGCGGAAGCACATCAGTGCCTACGACAATGCGGTCAAATGCCTTGCCGCTCCGGAGTGCAGAAATGCCGCGGCCGTGTGGAGACAGCGACGTTATGTTGAGATCGCTGGTGTTGCGCAGCACGGGGCCGTCATAGCCAACAGCAAGTACCCGTGCTCCCGGGGCAAGCCCTTCCAGGCCATGTGCCGCCTGATACTGCTGGTATGTCGTATCGGCATAGCGACCATAGAACTGTTCGTAGGTGCCGTCGGACGTGCTTGGGGACTTTGCTCTGTGCAGCGCGGCCATCCTGTCGACGGCTTGTCCGACGCTGATCTCATTCGCCACGTAGCTGGCAAAGGCATCAGCTGCAATCTGGTTCTGTTGATCGCTCAGGAAGGAAGCCGGCTTGCCGCCATTCACAGCAAGCTCGTCGGCGACTGCATACTGGGCGAACATCGCCTTGCCCTCGGGACGCATGTAGGCGTCAACGGCCGCGTCTCTGAAAGCCTGTCCGTTCGCAAAGTTTTCGGGCCGCAGATCGATCGGAACATCGCTTACATGCGACAATTCGTGGGCGAGCATGTCGACGAAATCAGCGAGCACCGTGTCGCCGTCTGCATCGGGTGCACGGAAGGTTTCTGCGTCCACAGAGATCAGGCGCACATCGTCCCTGTACTGCGATCCGATCGCAGTCACGTCGTCACCGGAGTGTGCATCGACGATCCGAAGATCGCTCCGAGCCGGATTGACGATGCGCACACCTTCCGCCTGAGCGCCGCGCAAAAGAGACATCAGCGTTGGCGATCGAGAAATCTGGTCGGCGAGACCGGCCCTGGTCACTTCCTGCATGCCGATATTCTGGGGCAGCACCTCGCCCAGCAGGGTCAGCGCTTCCTGGCGATTTGCCGCGATTTCCGTCCCGCTCAACGGTTTTGCAGAAGGCGTTCCCCATGGCAGTCCAGTGCCTGTGCCTTGTCTAGGCCTTGGACCTGGGGCCGCCGGTGGCTGAACGCCACCCAGCATGGGATCTTCCGACGCACCGCGGATCCAGGGCACGACAACAGGCGCGCCACTGTCGGGGTCGCGAACCAGGATATGCGTCTTGGTTGCGGTTTCAGGAGCATCCGCAGCCAGACGAGGCCCGTCGACCGGCGGTATGTAGACCTGTTCCGGGCCTCTGGGTTCGGTCCCCAGCATGGCAGCGACAATAGCCTCCCCGTCCTTGTCCCTGAGTTCGATGGTTCGAGGCGCTTCTGCTGCCGCCGGCTTGTTGTGACCGAAGATGTTGCCGACGATTCCGGCTTGATCCAGCGCCCCCTGGAGTTCTGGTGACGGCGGCGCATCGAGAAAGACCCAGCGCGGCTGATAGCCTGGGTTCTCGTTGCGCAGGGCCACGTCCTTATTGACCTGCTCCTGCAACTTTGGCGTCAAGGGTACTTCGCGCGCCTGCGCCACACCGTCGGTGGTGATCCAACGATGATATGTTTTGACTTCGATCGCCTCGATCTCGTCCTGGCTTTTGAAGACAGGCGCGTCTACGTAGCGGCCACCTTCACCGGTAACGGGGTGCGGTCCGTTTGGATTGGCGGCAACCGGGAAATGCACTTCCCCCAGCGAACCGTTGAGTTCGCGGGTATAGACTTCGCCGGCCTTCCATTTGTCAGGCTGCCGCATGTTGCGGACCTGCTGCAATGAGAACGTGGTCGGCGGCGCGGCCTCCAGCGCTCTCCTGGCAGGTGCCGCCTCCGCTCCCCTCTCACCGGCTGGTCCAGCTCCGTCGTCGGGCTTTCCTGCGCTACCGGGAACATGGTCCTCCGAAGCGCCGCGCGTCCAGGGCAAGACATAAGCCTCGCCAGTTTCCGGGTCACGGAAGAAGATATGCGACTTGTGCATCAAGCCGGGTTCGTCGCCGCGTGCCTGCGGGCCGTCCGCCTGTGGGACATAGACGCTCTCGGCACTCTTCGGCAGCGGCCCGAAGCGGGTTGCCGTGATAAAGTGGCCGTTCTCGTCCCTGATCTGCATCGGTCCGCTGTTGCGACGACCGACCTGCGAGGAAAGCAGTGTCATGAGTCCGTCGGCAACGTTCTGGCGCATGAAGCCGCCATCGACGATCGACGCACCGAACTCGTTGCGGAACTGCGCTATTGCCGCCAGTTGATCGGGCCGAGCCGTCGTCTCCAGCTTATCGAGGAAGTCTTCAAGGGACTTCTTTCCGCCCTTCGGGATGCCAGTGGCGCCGCCGTCGCGCGAGGGCTCGACGGCGCGTGCGATCCAGGCTGGAACCGACAACTCTTCGCTTTGCCCATCGGCAGTCTTGAACGTTACCTGGGCGGTTTCGTTCTTCGCGATGGAACGAGCAGCGCTGGGCGCTTTCGACTTGTACTGGAACCTGACTTCAGCGCTGTATGCGAATGCTCCCCCAGGCAATGGCGGGGTCGAAAGCGAGGCGGTGTATCGCGTCGCCGGCGTGCCATCCGCCCCATAGAGGTTCTTGTAGATATTGCCGGCGCCCGGCATGTAGCGTGGCTGCGGCGCGCCATCGGGCTGGAAGCGGGCTGGCAGCCATGACTTGACCGTCGACTTCACCTTGTAGGTCAGCGATGTCGCGATCTGATCGGGGTTCGTGCCGAGCACTCCCGGCAATCCATTGCGGTCATTGAAGATGATATCGACCAGCAGCGCCTCGGGATTGAGGACGCGCACCTTCTCACCGGTCAGAAGAACAATGTCGGCGCTTGGCGTCTTGCCGGGAACAGCCGACAGCCGCAATCCGCTGATCGTTGGTTCGTCAGCGTATGAAACGGTGTTGGCAGGGTCTATCTGGCCGGCCTTGGCCAGGTCGCGAATCGACTGGATGCCGTTCCCCTCCCCAACGGCTACGACGAGATCCGCAGCTTGCACGGGATCCTTGACCACGAACTGGACCTTCAGGACAGTCGAGCCGAGACCGGACTGGATCTGGTCGTAAGTCTGTCTGGAGACGATATCGCCCGGCTTGAGCGTGTCCTTGACAGGCAGCTCCGGGCGCATCTCCACGCCCACGCGTGGAAGCGCGTCGACCGCGTCGACATGATTTGCGACGACAGGCAGCCGCAGGCCGGCCTTGGTCTCCGTCATGACGCGATCGAAGGGCAGCGCGCCTTCCAGCCTGACGTGGCCTGCCTTGTTTTCGGCAGGCACGCCAAAGAAATCATGCTGGCCCGGGGCGAGCGTAACCTCTGTTCCCTTGAGCGAAGGGGAATAGGTCATCTCGATGACCGTGCCGTCTCCGTCCGGTGTCTTGCCGACGATGGCGGCATTGAGCGGCCTGGCATCATAGCCGGCCGTATCGTTGAAGATGCCTTCGCTCGCCTTCCGCGACAGATCGCTGGCGCGGACCGGCAGAGCCGTTTGCTCGGAAACCGGCCAGACCCCCGCCTGAAGCGCGGTGATGTTCCGGTATTCACGAGCGCGATAGGAAACGACGCCCTGCGTGCTCAACGCATCCTTGAAGGGCGTGATGCTGTGCTGACTGAAACTGTCGACGATCGACCACCCGATGGCGCCGAAATCCGTCTTGGTTCCAACTCCAAAACCGACCGCCGCGATGGTCGGGGAGCCGATGCCGAAGGCTTGCCCGGTGTTCAGGCGCACCCGGAATGTCATACCGACACGAAGATCCGGGAGATTCTCGCGCAGTGGCGTACGTGCCAACTGAACACCATCCGGCCCGTAGCGTTCCGCCATTTCGCGGCTCGAATAATAGCTCTTCTCCGTCTCATAACGTTGCAGCAACTGCTCATTGGTCAGGCCATCGAGATAGGCCGATGGCGTGCGCTCGTCCTTGCCGCTGGTGTAGGTGTAACCGCTGGTGTCCCTTTCCGGCATGCCGCTGAAGGTGCGCGTTGTCGGGTCCCAGACCAGATGCACGGGATCATCTGCCGTAACCGGCCTGTCCGGTACGATGATCGGGTCACTGTCGGCAGGCTTGCCGGCATTTACCTTCACAGGGTTGCCACCCGCGCGAGTGGACGTCACGTCAGGAGATTGTCCATCGCCCGACGGATCACCCTTGCCACCTGTCGGCGATGTTTGCTCTGGTCCATTGCCGGCCGGCAGAGCGCGCGGTCCTGTCGGATTGGTACCTCCCGGCGTGCCTTCAGGACTGTTTCGAGTGCCGAAGTTGGTCCCCGATCCGCTGGGCTCTTCGCCAATCACCTCGCCCTGGATGACAATTTCATCCGGGCTCGGCATGACATATTTACCTGTCGGCCGGTAAACTCCATCGGAACCAGCCTCATAGATGTGGCGCGGCCGCGGCTCGGAGCCTGCCTCACCCGCGGGCGGCGGAGGCGGAGTATCGGTTGGTGGTACATCGCCGGACGAAGGGCCGTCGCCGCCACGGGAACCTGACGCTCCCGGCATGTTGTGCACCAGCCCGCGCCCACCGAGGCCTGTACCAACGGCACCTGTCCCTATGCCCATGATGGCATTGGCGAGTTCTGCAAACGACATTTCACCGCCGTGCAGTGCCAGGTCCTCAGCGGACCGCATCAGGATCGGTACGCCGGTGGCAAGGCCGGCCGCATCGAGCCCCCAGGCGGCGTTGTTGAGCCTGCCGCCGCTCTGCATAACGCTGCTTACCTCGCCGGCGTAGGACGACTGGGATATATTCACCTTGAATTTGCCGATGCCCCAGCTGGCGTCGGCCATGCGCGTCATGCCAAAGCCACCCTTGAAAGCCTGGAACGTGGACAAGGATGCGCCCGACTTTGCCAGGCCGATTGTTCTTAATGAACCTGCACCGACCGGCAGGAATGAAACGACGCCTGTCGCGATGTTCCAGGCAGACTGGCTGTCGAACTCGCCACCCTGCAGCAGGTGTTCGCCTTCCTTGTACAAGGTCTTGCCGCCGAGGGCCGCGCCGGAAGCGAGTGCGATCGGAATTGCCCACTGCCCGCCAGGAATGAAGGACACGATGGTCGCGGCGCCTGCCACAATGCCAAGGCCGATGTCAGTGGCCTTGTCCCAGAAGTCAACCTTGCGCCCGTCGGCAACCTCCAACTCGTCGAGCGTGAACTTTCCGTCGGCCCCGAGCGACATGTCGCCGCCCTTTGCCATTACCAGCTTGCCCTTGTCGCTGAAGATGCGGTTCTCGTGCTGGAATTCGTCGAAGCTGCCGTAATATTTTCCGGAACTATCGACGTAGCCAACCTCCTTGCCGCCACCATCCTTGATGGCAAACAGCGCTGTCATGGACTCCATGCCGCCATCCAGCGAGAAGATCGGAACGATCTTCACCTGGGCGTTGTCGCCGGCTCGGTCACGAATTTCATCTGTAACGTTTTCGACACCCTCGCTCGAAGGGTCGAGGCCGAGCGTCTTGGCAACGGCATCGGTGAGTTCGCCAGCTTTGTACTGCTTGTATTCGCCGGTGAAGCCGTTGTCGTAGAGATTCTCGAACTGGACCTGGTATCCAGCCAGCGCCTTGTCTCTATGCTCCTGGAAATATTCGTTCTTGAGTTCCGATTCACGTGTCCCCATGCCACTGTCATCCAGAAGCTTGGGATGACCGGCCGAGAAGCTATACCAGTCGCGTGCCGCCACCATCGCAGGTCGTGACTCGGTCTCCCACTTCTGCAGCTGGTTCTTTTCATCCTCGGCCCTGCCGCGATCGATTTCAGCGGCGGCGACCTCAGGATGAACCCAGAGCTTCTGGCCATTCATCTCGATCTGGACAGCCTTGCCACTGTCACCGATCGCACTCGGCCCCTGCTTTCCGTAGGCTGCGGCAACTTCCGGCGCGACCCAAACGTCACGTCCGTTGACCGTGATCTTCACCGGTTGCTCACCAGGCTTCAGTGTGCCCGCCGGTGCTTCGATGGTGCCGGCACCGTGGTCGGTGATCGCCTTGTCGAGAGCCGTATTCGCATTGATGAGTTTGGTCTTGGCATCTTTCAATCCGGCATCGAGCTGGCCGACCTGCGTGCCGATGATCTTGGATTTGGCCGCCTCCAGCGCCGATATCGAGCCCGTGCCGCCCGGTGTGCAAACCGGTGCCGAGGTCGGCGTGCTCCGCGTCGACGACATCACCTCCTGCCACTGCTTGTTCAGGGAATTGTTGCGGAAGTCGTCCCTGATGCCCTTATTGTTGAGATCGTAAGTGAGCTGAACCTTCAGAACGTTGGTGTCGTTGTTGTGTTCATCCAGGAAGTTGTCGTTCTCGTAGGTGTTGACCATGTAGAGCTGGCCATTTTCCTCGATGAATTCCTGTTTCAGGAGCTTGCCGGTGTAGTCACCTTCACCGTTGGTGTATCCTTTCTCGTCGAAATGATGCGGATTCCTCTGCTTGGCCTGCGCGATGATCTGCTGTTTGATCGGTTCGACGCGGACTGCCAGATCCATGGCTTCCTTTTGCGCAACGCCGTACTGCGCATAGGCTTCAGCCAGCGCCACCTGGTTGCCTGCCGCCTTTTGCAACGTTTTCAAACCTTCGAGCCGGTCCGTTAGCGCCTTGTGCTCCGGGCTTCCCGGTTTGGCATCTGTCAGTTTCAGCTCCAGTTCGGTCGCGCTGACCATCTGGTCGACGGTTGCCTTGTTGCCATTGGCGGTATGCAAGCTTGACTGTATGAAAAGATTGGAGACTTCCGAGTGCTTGGCTTTGGCGTCTAGATTGATCTCCATGTTGCTCGGCCCGCCCGACTGGCCGGCCGCTGGCTTGCTCGGATCGCTGATGGCCGGCAGAGTCGCCTGCTTGCCAATCGCCGCAAGAAGATCCTTCTCGCCTTGCGCGTACTCGACTCTGGCCGTCGTGGCCTTTTCAAGCGCGTCGTTAGCGAGGGTCAGTCGCTCCTGCGCCTCGGCAAGCGTGCCTTTCGGGGTCGGTGCTTTCCATTCCAGGCCGTAAGGCGCCAATGCCTTGTCGAGTGTCGACTTGGCGACGGTCATCGCTCCCTTGTAAGCCGGGTCGAGGGCGTAGACGTCGAGCTGCGCCTGGCTTTGCACGGGCTTGGCCTGGGCCTCGCCGAGGCGCGCAACGGCCGCATTCTCTGCGGCGATCGCCTTGGCCACTTCCGGATCGAACCATTGCCAGCTTCCGTCCACCATGAGCGGCACCCACTTGCCGCCGGATTTGGTGGACTCCTTCGGTGGTACGCCGAATGGGCCAACTGTCGTGGTGGAACCATCGAGCTGTGGCGTTGCGGGTTTACCCCCGCCATATGTCGTGATCGCGTCCTTTACCGCCTGCTGTTTGTTCGTGACGTCTTGGAGCAGCTCGGGACTTGCCCCACCGAGGATGCCTTCCAGAGTGGTTTTGAGAACCGTATCCGACTTGGCAGTTTCCGGATCGTTGCTCGTCGGGTTGATTGACAAGAGCAGCGTCGCCAGCGCCTCCTGTGCCGTACCAGCCTTGATATCGAGATCCGTGCCCGTGGTGTTGTTGTGCAGCGTTATCTTGCCATCAGGCTTGGTGGTCAGCGTATAGCCGTTGGCCGTGATCTCCACGGTCGTGCGGGTTCCGTTCTCGATCCTGACCTTTTCGCCGGGATGAATGAGGTTCGGATCGCGGGGGTTGTCGAAAAGCTCCGGGTTGGTCTTCCTCAGCTCATCAAGCGTCACACCGTGCTGCTGCGCGATGAGAGTGAGGTTGTCTCCCGGTTTAACTTCGTAATCTATCGGCTTTCCATCGTTGATCTTTTCGGTGGTCGTCTTGGTGACGCGGCCATCCTTGTCGGTGACGATCTTGATCTCGGTGCCGGACTTCGGATCGACGATGGACGTGGTGGCCTCACCTGTCTTGGTGTTGCGGGTGGTGTTCGTCGTCTTGCCGTTGCCGTCCTCGGACGCCGTGGTTTCGGTATCGCCCTTCGTGGTCACTACCGTGCGCGTATCGTGCTGATAGTCGTAATAATAGGCCGTCTTGTCGCCGGTATGCGGATCGACCAGTTCGACCGACTGCACGTCGCCATTGTCACTCTTCGGATCCCCGGCCTTGACCTGGTAACCGGCCCCTTGCAGCTCGGCGATCACCTGCTCTTTGGTAAGGCCCCGCTCCCTGGCAATCTGGACGATGCTCTTGCCCGCGGCAAGATCGTCCTGAATGCCTTTCGTCGTTGCCCCTCCGGGATCCTGGGTCGGCGCAAGCACGGTCTTCTTTCCGTCCGGTCCGGTCACGGTGGTGACCGGAAGAGCCGGCCCGCCCTTCGGCGTCACCGTTTCAACCGACGCTCCGTTCGGCATCGAGGTCCGCTCTGTTATGGTGCCGGAGCCAAGATCGTCCTCGTAGCGGGTGGTGATGGCTCCCGTTTCGGAATCGTGGCTGCTGGTCTGCTTGCGCCCGAGACCATCTCGAAGAGGTGTCTCGGTGGGGGCAGCCGATCCGTCCTGCACGGCCGCATAGTAGGTGTCATGCTGGTAGTCGTAGTAGAGCGTGACGGTCTTCTGGTTCTTCGGGTCGCTGGTATCCTTGATAACCGTCGTCCGAACATCGCCGTTGTTGCTCGTCGGATCGGTGACGGTGACCTCCAGGTTGTTGCCCGCCCTGATCGCCGCGAGCACCTGTTCGTTGGTCATCCCTCGTTCCGAGGCGATCTTTTCTATGCTTTTGCCCTTCCTCACATCATCCACGATGCCATGGGCCGTCGCGTCTGCAGCGGGATCCTTTTCAGGTGTGCCGGTGTTCAGCTTGACCGGAGCAAAGGCCAGGGTCGTTGGTTGAGTGTAAAGCGCCGGCTGAACGCCCGTGCCATTGGCTGGCGCCCCAGCGTTGACGGGAACGCTCGCGTTGACAGGCGTGGCAGGGGGCAGCTGGAGGGCGTCAAGCTTGCCTGTGACCTGGGTAAGCTCCTGACGCGCCGTCGCTGCCCACTCGCGCTCACCCATCTTGTTGGCAAGCCGGATCTGTTCCCTGAGCTGGGCAGCCTGGGCTTCCAGTTGCGCGATTTGCGCAGCATTGGCTTTAGGGTCGACCTTGGGCGTGGGGTTCAGCTTCGGCAATATCGGACGAACCACGTGAACGACCTCCGCAATGTGCTCCGCCCCAAGGGGCAGGCGGAAGGTCGTCCGACAGGCACCCCGAAAGGGTGCTAGCGAGCGGCCTTCCAATAGACGCCGAAGGCAGCGAGCTGCTCTTGCGACTGTTTGAGTTTTTCGGCGGCATCGACATTGGTGAGCGGCGTGGCCAGAGCGACCAGGATCTCAACCGCGGCAAATGCCGGTACCATGCTCGGGAAAAATGAACTCGAGTTCGATGTCACTACGATCGTCTCGCGAGCCATCCGCGCCAGCGGCGAAACGCTGCTGTCGGTGATTGCCAGTATCGCCGCACCCTGGCTTGCGCACTGACGGGCGAAATCGATGGTAGCGCGCTCGTAGGGTGCGAAGCCGATCGCAAGCACGACATCGCCTGCGCCTGCATCCAGCAGCGCTTCGGCACCAGCGCCCTGCGAATCCGCCACGAACACGGCCTTGCGGCCTTCATCAACGAGAGGCGAAACCGTCTGCACGAAATGGCCCACGACCGAACGCGAGCTTCCGAATCCCAGACCAAAAATGGTCTTTGACCCGGCGATCAGCTTGGCTGCCGCCAGAAACTGCATGGCGCTGCCGTATTCGCCGAGGCTGGCGATCTGAGCGGCGAGCGTGTCTGCCGCGATCCCGGCTGCGGGATAGTCCGGATCCTGTTGCGGCAACGAGCCGGATCGCCCCACCTCGCCCACACCGCGTTCACGCAAAGCTCGCGCGTACAGGCTGCGCATATCCTCATAGCCATCGAGGCCAAGCCAGCGCGCCAGCCGCATCATAGTGCTGTGCGACACGCCCGCCTGATTCGCCTGCTCACGCATGGACATCAAGGCGACGTCCTGGGGATGGTCGAGCACGAATCGCGCAGCGACTTGCAACTGCGGCGGCATCGTTTCGAATCGCTCCACGAGCAGTTCCGACAAAGGACCTTTTTCCATTTCCTAACCCCAATTTGCCCGGTTCGAATTTACCTGCTGCTCGATGACAATGCAACAGTTGGAATTTTCGTGTTTTCGCTATTCCAAATGGACTTTTCATTTCCGCAGGGCTGCACTAAGTTCGAACAGCAATCTAAAGGGAGTCCATTACGCCGGGCTGTCACGATTGCGTGGAATGGATCCTCAAGGAGACAGTCATGACCACTACCCCTCCCGTCAACGGCGGAAGTCCGGAGCAGAACCTGGACAAGATGATCAAACACCAGGAGCGGATGTTCGGCCTGGAGATCAACAAAGAGATCGCGAAATCTCAGCACGATATGTTGATGAGCACCGCCAGGACTCTTGGCCAGTCGGCCGAAAAGGCCTGAGGCGCAGGGTTTATCAATCATTCTGCGCCGCCGGAGGTTGCCGGCGGCGAGCCTTTTCTCGGTGCAAGAACGTTGGACCAAGAGGCGTTTGAAATCGTTTCGGCGGGAGGTTGAAAGGCATGAGCGCTCACTCGACCCAGAAGCTTGAAGGTGGCTCGGGCAAGCTTGCGTTGCGTGCCCTTGCGAGCGGCGCCGCAGGCCTGATCCCCTACAAGCCCACGACATTGGCAGTGGTCGGCGGCTTTCATAGCGGTGCCAGCCTTGAGTTGACCGAACCTTCCTATGTGATCGGTTCTGACAGCGGTTCGGACATCGTCCTCAGGGATCCTGGAATCGCATCACTCCACGTCAGGCTTCACCGCAAGGGCAGCCTGGTTGAAATCGAAGCCATCGGTGGTGACCTCGAGCTTGACGGTGGCCAAACCGTCCGCAAGGGCCAGGGTTGTCGGCGTCGGCTGCCACTCGGCATTTCATTAGGCGCGGCGCAACTGCAACTCACGGGACCTGAACCTGCCAAAAGCCGCTGGTCGCTGTCGCAGCGCCCTTTGCTTGCAGGAGGCGTTTTCATCGCAGCGGTTTTCGCCATTTCCATTGCCGCCAATGGCCTGTCCATTGCAAAGACTGACGACAAAGCCGTCAAGATCGCGCTCGCCGACGGCGAGGTAACGGGAAGCATTCCTGGTGCCGATGCCGAACATCTGGCTGCCGCGCAAACGGCATTGACCGAGCGGCTCGGGCAATCGGGACTGGGAACCGTTTCGGTCGGTCGATCGGACGAACGTCTGGTCGTTTCCGGCACGATACCCAATGCGCAATCCGGCACCTGGACCGAGGTCCGCACTTGGTTCGACCAGAAATTCGGACAGGTGCCGCTGGTGTCGAATATCGCGGTTGGCGATGCCGCGCAGCCACCGCGCCTCACCCTGCAGGCGATCTGGTATGGCGAGCGCCCTTATGTGATCGCTGGCGATGGCACACGCTATCATGAAGGCGCTTTCACGAATGACGGCTGGACCATCAAGGAAATTGGACAGACCGCGCTCGTGCTGACAAAGGGCGGCGCCACCGTCGCGCTGAAGTACCAGTGAACCGCCGTGTCGACGGGCCACGTTTCGACGCACGGCCGGATTCGATTGGCAGGGACGGGCATGCGAACGCTTCCCATCCTCAACCGATTGAACGCCGGCGCCTGAATGGCGTCAACCGGACCAAAACAAAAAGCGCGAACTCCGCTTCTGGCACCGATGAACTGGAAACGGAGACCTTTGGCGGGCCGTCAGCAAGCACCACCGGCAAATCGCTCGACGAGATTCTCGCAGAGTTTGTCATGCCGGAAATCCCCGAACCGGCGATCCTGAGGCGTTCGGTCCCCATTCTGCACCATTTCATCACGGAGGTCGTGCCCGATCTCGAAGGTGGAGAGCCGCTGAGAGCGCTTGCCAGAACGCTGATGCACGACGAGATCGAGCGTCACCGGGAATTGCTTGGGCGTCTGCAAGGAGGGACTGGAACCTGACCGGGCCACGCGAGGCTGCGCATCTGTTGCATGTCCTTGGCCATCTCTACGGATGTCACGGCCAGGCCAGGCGGGGTGCCGTCTATCTGTTGATTGCAGCACAGCTTTCCCCGGAAGACCCCGGCGTACTGAGAACATTGGCACATCTGCTCATCCTGGACGGAGAAGCAGACAAGGCGCTCGCCACGATCGCCAGGCTGGAGACACTGGAAGGAATGCAACATCCCACCCTTCACCTCCTGAAAAGCCGCGCTTTGCTTGTTGCGGGGCGCAAGCCGGAAGCGCGCGAGGCGTTCCAACGCTTTCTGGCGAAAAGGCAGGTGCAATGACCCTTTCGCAACGGTTGCTGCACCTGCTCGGCAAAGCGTCTCAGCGCGGTGACCTGGTCATTGCCGTGCTGATACTGGTGGCCGTGGTGATGATGTTGATCCCGCTGCCGACTTTCCTGGTCGATACACTGATCACCGCGAACATCGCGCTCAGCGTGCTGATCCTGCTGGTCGCTTTCTACGTTTCACATCCGCTCGAATTCTCGTCGATGCCATCCGTTATCCTGATCGCCACGCTGTTTCGGCTGGCAATCACCATCACGACCACCCGCCTGATCCTGTTGCAGGCCGACGCGGGCGAGATCATCACGGCTTTCGGCAATTTCGTCGTCGGCGGCAGCATCGCGGTAGGATTGGTCGTCTTCCTTATCATCACCGTGGCGCAGTTCATCGTCATCGCGCGCGGCGCCGAGCGTGTCGCCGAAGTGGCTGCCCGCTTCACACTGGACGCCCTGCCCGGCAAGCAGATGAGCATCGACGCGGAACTCCGGAACGGCGACATCGACCAGGCTGAGGCCAGGCATCTGCGCCGGCAACTGGAGCGGGAAAGTCAACTCTTCGGCGCGATGGACGGCGCCATGAAATTCGTCAAGGGCGACGTCATTGCAGGCATCGTCATCATCCTGGTGAACCTCATCGGCGGCTTCACCGTCGGCACGTTGCAGCACGGCATGTCGATCGGACAAGCCGCATCCACCTACTCCCTGCTTACCGTTGGCGATGGTCTCGTGGCGCAGATCCCTGCCCTGCTCGTCGCCATCGCGGCGGGCACGATGGTGACGCGTGTCGGCGGTGCCGATGGGACGGAAGATCTCGGCAGGCAGATCAGCTTCCAGTTGTTGCGCGATCCACGTGCGCTCGGCCTTGCCGCGCTGATCATGATGGGGTTGGCGCTCGTACCGGGTTTCCCCAGTCTTGTCTTCGTCGCACTCGGCATCGCCTTCGGCGCTGGTGCTTTCATGATCCATCGCAATACCCGTCGCGAAGAGGAACCGGAGGAGATCCTGTCCGCAACGTCACAAGACACCGAAGGCGTACCTGCGCTCGAGGGTAACTCCAGGCCGTTGCTCGGCTCTGCACGCATCATCGTCAGGCTCGGCAAGGAACTGGCCGCCGAAGTGGCCGAGTTGCAATTTCGCCAGCGGACCGAGGCGATGGGTCGAAAGATCTTCGAAGATCTCGGTGTCGAGATTCCGGCCGTCGGGATTGATGTCAGCGACATGATTTCTCCCCGCAACATCCGCATCGACCTCGAAGGCGTGCCGATCCTGGAAGCCGAGATCCCGGCCAACCGGGTGCTGGTGGAGACAGAGGCAAGCCATCTGGAACTGCTCAGCCTCACCTATGAGGAAGGTGCGGCCCTTGTCGGCCAACGTAAGTTCTCATGGGTCGATCGGGACGACGTTCCGGCGCTGGAGGAGGCACAGCTGCCCTATTCGGAGCCGCTTGATATCGCGTCCAAATGGACCGCGCATGCACTCCAGCTCTATTGCGGCCATTTCGTCGGCATCCAGGAAACACGCAAGCTGCTCTCCGAGATGGAGACGGACTATGCCGACCTGGTGCGACAGACCGCCGAGATCGTGCCTTTGCAGAAGATCGCCGACGTGCTGAGGCGGCTGGTGGCCGAAAATGTGCCTATCCGCAACCTTCGGCTTGTTCTGGAGGCGTTGGTCGATGCCGGGCAACGCGAACAGGACGTCGTTCCACTCACCGAGCATGTCCGGACAGCACTGAGGCGCCAGATCAGCTTCCGCGTTGCTGACCGCAACAACATCATCTCCGCCTATGTGCTGCAGCGTTCCGCCGAGGATATCCTGCGTGAAGCGGTGCAGACTTCATCGACGGCAAGCTTCCTGAACACTGCAGACTCCGGCGTCCAGGCGGTGGCCGCCGAAATCGAACGCAATCTTTCACGCGCCGCGGCAAGCGTTTCGCCGGTCGTCGTGACGGCGAGCGATGTGCGCCGTCATATGCGCGCGCTTCTGGTGCAAAACGGCATCGAACTGTCGGTTCTTTCCTTCCAGGAGCTCGCGCCCGAATTCAACGTCCAGCCACTGGCAACGATCTCAGGAAATTCAGGACGATCGAGAACCCCATCGCTGCCTTCGGCGGGTGCGCTGGGTGGACAAAACAGAGCCGGATGAACCGGGGCAGCAACGGTATCGGGGACCAACGGATGCCGGCCATGCTGAAGAGAGGGACTGCATGCCAAGCCACTATGCCGCGACAACCGACCGGCGGCTCGAAGCCTGGATAAAAGCGCCATGGGTGGTGCTTGCATTCGTCGTTTTCCTGATCAGCCTCGCGTCGTCCCTGACAGTGTTGAGGGCGCAGGAAATCTCGGACCTGCCCGCGCAACCGATGGTGGATCTCCCCGTCGGCCAGGGACGTCTGCTTCGTTTCAACGAACCGGTCGAATCCGTGCTGATTGCCGACACCACGATCGCCGACCTGCAGGTCGTCTCGCCGGGGGTGGTTTATGTCTTCGGCCTGAAGCCCGGCCTGACCAATCTGATCGCCATAACCTCCGACGAACGCATCAAGGCAACCGCGCAGTTTCGCGTAACGGCGGATATTTCATCGGCCAATCAGGCAAAGAAAGCCCTGCGTCCGAACTCGGCCACCAATCTTGCCATTTTCGGCAATCGCATCGTCATGACCGGTGAGGCCCGCGGCGTCGAAGAAGCGACGGACATGGACAACATCGCTCGCACTGTCGCTCCGCCTGAACAGCCGCCGATCAACAACATGACAGTGACGGGCTCGCAGCAGGTCAACATCCGCGTGCGCTTTGCTGAAGTCTCACGGACAGAACTCCAGTCCTATGGCGTTGATTGGAATGTCGGTTACGAGAGCGGCGGCTTCAAATTCAATATGTTCCAGGACAATGGCGTGCCGATCGGCAGGAATGGAAATCTCCATCTGGGAATGGACCAGGCCTCCGGTGTCAACTTCGATATCCTGATCGAGGCGCTGCAGCGCAACGGCATCGTCAAGATACTGGCCGAGCCGAACCTGACCGCTGTCACGGGCCAAACGGCGAAATTCCTGGCCGGCGGCGAGATCCCCATTCCCATTCCGCAAGGCAATGACGTTGTCACCGTCCAGTACAAGCCGTTTGGCGTTTCGCTGGGTTTCACGCCGACGCTGATTGGTCGCAACCGCATCGCGCTCAACGTGCAGCCGGAAGTCAGCTCGTTGTCCGACAGTGGTACTGCCATTGGCGCGAACGGTTTTTCGCTGCCGAGCTTCGTGGTTCGCCGAGCCGACACCACCGTTGAAGTGGCCAGCGGCCAGACCTTTGCCATCGCGGGGCTTTTCCAGCAGCGCACATCTCGGAATGTCGAGAAATTCCCGGTGCTTGGCGACGTGCCCGTGCTTGGCCCGCTATTCCAGTCGCAACGTTTCCAGCGCGAAGAGACCGAGCTGGTCATCCTGATCACGCCCTATCTGGTCGAGCCGGTGCGTGACAGCCTCGCCACCCCACAGGATCGGCCAGCGAAACGCGCCAAGCGAAAAAAAAGCGGCGCGTCCGTCGGCCTAATCGTCAAGTAGGAGAACCGCGATGAGAGTGCCACGTGCCCTTTATGCCGTCATCCCGGCCATTTTACTGAGCGGCTGCGTCGGTGCTGCCACCAGGCCTGAGCAGGACTATTCGCCTGGCTACAGCTATGTGGCGACCGGCCCCGGCGGTTCGGACAAGACAGCATCCGGTTCGGTGCTCGCGCCCAACTCCTGCCTGAACGATCCGGTCGATGACGACAATACGCCTGCTGCTTCGAAGGCGAGCCTGACGCAGATTTCCGGCGTGGGCCAGCACCTGCCGCCGGGCTGCGCCAACGCCTACAATCTGCAGCGCATGGTGGAAAGCCAACGGGACCTTGTCGAAGGTCGTCGCATGGGGCCAGCAGCCGCAGGCCCGACTGCACGCGCGGCGCGGCGCTACCTCGACGGCGAGCAACCTGCGGCACCAGCTGAGACCTCCGACCTTTCGACCAACTAACCAACGAAAACCAACCCGGCGACGTGGCTGATCAGCCGACCACCGAGGTAAATGGGGAGAGATGGAAATGCGTGTACCTATCGTGCTCCTGCCGGTCTTGGCCATCGTGGCTCTGGCGGGCTGCCAGACCGGAAGCCACAGTGCCGTCAATCCGAAGGCCGCGGCTTCGAGCTCCCCGTCGGAGCGACTGGTGAATCTCGCCGATGATATTGCGAAGCGCGGCGACAGCGATACAGCGATCGCCCTTTATCAAAAGGCCGCCGCGCTGCCTGATGCCCGGCCGAGCGCTTATGTGAAGACCGGCGATGCTTACATGCGCGCCGGCGAGCCGGCCGAGGCCGCAAAAGCCTATCAGGCGGCGCTCGCCAAGGCGCCGAACAATGGCGAAGCGATGCTTGGCCTGGGGTCGGCGATGATGGATGCCGGTGACTACAACGCCGGAATGCGAGCGCTTGCTCAGGCGGCGCCGCTGGTCAACACCAGCAGTTCCTACAATCGCCTCGGTGTGGCACAGACGCTTTCCGGTCACACCCAGGAAGCGCAGGTCACCTTCGGTCAGGCGCTCAAGATGGCACCTGGCGACCTCGACATCGAAACCAACATGGCTCTGGCCGCGGGACTCGAAGGCAATGCCGGTGTAGCGTTGCCCCTGGCGCAAAAGCTGGTCGGAGCCTCCAACGCGCAGCTTCACCACAAACGTAACGCCGTCATCGTCTACGGGCTGCTGGGCCAGGGCGATCAGGTCAGGGCAGCACCTCCGGTCGGCTTGCCGACACAGGAGATCAACAAGCTGCTGTCGCAAGCTCAGTCCATCCGTGCCAAGGGCAGCACACAGGCCAAGGCCCAGGCCCTCGGTTCAGTTCTCGGCTAGCGACGGAAGGCCCGTGGGGCGAGATGGCCGAAGAAGCCGAGGAAAAAAGACTACCGGCATCCGACAAGAAGCTGCGCGATGCCAAACGCAAGGGCCAGGTTTCGCAAAGCCGCGACTTTGTTTCGGGCTTCGGCCTGTGCGCGGTGCTTGCCTATGTCTATCTCGTCTGGCCGACCGCGTCGGCGCATTTTTCCGAACTGGTCGACACCATCACGGACTACAATGTCCCCTTCGGCGAGATCTTGCAGCGCAGCGGCCGTCACGCATTCTTCCTGCTGATGTACATCACCGTGCCGATGGTCGCGATCGTCGTCGCGGTCACCCTCGTCTTTGGCATGCTGGCGACCTTCGGTCCGGTCTTTTCCTTCGAGACCATCAAACCGCAATTCGACCATATCAACCCGGCCAAAGGCCTGCAGAAGATCATGTCCCTGCGCAATGTCGTGGAGTTCGTGAAAGGTCTGGTCAAACTGATCTTTCTGTCCACCCTGTTCGTGGTGATCCTGGTGCAGTGGCTGCAACCGCTTTTCGATGCACCGGGATGCGGCATGTCCTGCATGACACCGATGCTGTGGGGCGTGATGGTCCCTGTCGGCGTTTCGGCCGCTCTCGCTTTCCTTGCGATCGGTATCTTCGACGTCCCGCTGCAGCGCTGGCTGTTCCTGCGCGACATGCGCATGACCACGACCGAGTACAAGCGCGAACACAAGGATATGGAAGGCGATCCGCTTATCCGCCAGGAACAGCGACGCCAGCGGCGGGAAGCGGTGCAGCAGCCGGCGCGGCTGGGTGTCCAGAACGCCGTCATCGTGTTTGCGGGCAACGAACTGGCGGTGGGGCTGCGCTACATCAAGGGCGAAACGCCGGTCCCGACAATCGTGGCCAAGGGACAGGGCCGCGCGGCACTTGATATGATCGCCCAATCCCGGTCAGCCGGCATCCCCATCGTGGAGGATGCATCACTTGTGCAGGATCTCTTCGAGAAGACCAACATCGGAAACTATGTCGGCCAGAATCTGTTCTCGCCGATCGTGCGTCATCTCGTCCGCCACGGCCTGACATAATCCCTTCCCGAACCCTCAACTTTTCGGAACGATCCCTTCGACGTGCCGTTGGGTCCTTGTGCATCCGTTGCAGAAAAGGAGATCAGGCATGATGAAAACGGCACTTTTGGGCGCGACATGCGCACTGCTGATTGGTGGCTCCGCGCTCGCGCAAACCGCAACGCCAAACGCCGGTGGATCGACTGAAACCGAGATGTCGGTTTCGACAAAGGATGTCTTTACGGCGCCTCCCGGCACCGACGCCAACACCGTGGGTTCGATCCAGCCGAAGGACGGGCAGGTCCTGGCGACGAACTTCATCAGCCAGAGCGTTTATGAGAGCGACAAGGCCGATGCCGCTACCGTCGGCAAGGTCAATGATCTTATCTTCACGCCTGAAGGCAAGATCGAAGCCGCAGTGGTCGGCGTTGGCGGGTTCCTTGGGGTCGGCGAGAAGGACGTCGCGGTCAGCCCCGACCAGTTGCAGATGGCGACACGCAGTGACGGCAAGACCTGGCTGGTCATGAAGGCCAGCAAGGATCAGCTCAACAGCGCGCCGGCCTTCGACAGGAACAAGCTGGCCGAAGGCGTCGCTCCGGGCGCATCCGACAGCGGCACGACGGCTCCGGCCGGAGGCGGCACGGCTTCGCCGCCGGCGCAGTAAGCAACAAAGTCGCAATATGCAATCCGGCCCGGTCAACCGGGCCGGATTTCCTTGTTGCGCTACCCTCCCAGATACAGCTTGTGCAGTTCGTCTGGTGAGCGCAGCAGCGTCTTGCAGTCACCATCATAAACGACACGGCCGCGGCGCAGGACATAGGCGCGATTGCCGATGCCAAGGGCAAGAGCCGCGAACTGCTCGACGAGCAGCACGGCAAGACCAGCATCAGCCAGCTTACGCACTGCCGCCATCAGCCGCGAGACGATGACCGGGGCGAGTCCCGCCGACATTTCGTCGATCATCAGCACTTTCGGTCGGGTCAGGAGCGCCCGCGCGATGACCAGCATCTGCTGTTCGCCACCCGACAGCAGACCGGCGCGTACCGTGCGACGCTGCAGCAACTCGGGGAACAGGCCATAGGCTTCGGAAAGATCACTGCCGTCGCGCAACGCCACCTTCATGTTCTCTTCGGTGGTCAGCTGGCTGAAGATGGTACGGCCCTGTTCGACATGCGCCAGGCCTTGACGCGAGCGCTGGCCCGGCCGGGCTTTCTGGATCTCGTGGCCGTCGATGGCGATGGTTCCGCTCGCCACCGGAATGATGCCGGAAAGCCCTTCGAGCAACGTCGTCTTGCCGGCGCCGTTGGCTCCCAGCACGACACTGATCGAGCCGCTTTCGACACGCGCATCGATGCCCGTGACAACAGGCAGTTCGGAGCGACTGATCGACAGCGAGGAAATGACAAGTTCACTCATGCCGCGACGCTTTCCTCGATGCCGAGATAGGCTCGTTTGACGGGGCCCTGGTCCAGAACCACGGCGGGCGGACCAGATGCGATGACTCGGCCAAAGTCGAGCACCGTGACCTGGCTGCAGGCAGCTCGCACGAGATCCATGTCGTGTTCGACCAACAATACGGAAGATCCGAAACGTGCCGGAATCTCCGCGATGCGCTTGCCGAGCCTGAGTGTCTCCTCATGCGACTGGCCGGCTGCCGGCTCGTCGAGCAGGATGACGGCAGGTCTTGCCGCGACCACGCCGGCGACATCGAGCAGACGGCGCGTACCGGCATCGACCGCAACCACGGGCGTTTCCGGGTTCGGGCAATCCAGCCAGTCGAGCATGGCGCGAACTTCGGCCTCGCTCAGATTGCCGGCGGCAAGGCGCAGATAGCCACCCACCGTCAATTCGGGCGCGATGCGGTTGGTCTGCCAGGTGCGGCGCACCCCTGCCCGGGCCCTGAGATGTGCAGCCTGCCCTTCCAGCGGCGTCGTTCCCAGCTTGATCGAGCCTTTATAAGAGCCAAGGAAACCCGAAACCGCGTCGATGAAGGTCGATTTTCCGGCACCGTTCGGCCCGATCAGGCCGGCCACCGAACCGGCGGGAATGGTCAGATCGACGCCATCCAGCGCCAAGACTGTGCCGTAGCGCACGGTGAGCTTGTCGACGGTGAGCGCAGCACCCTTGGTATGTTCGGTGCGTGTCGGCAAATCGCCTTCCGAAGGGGCGCTGCCGCCATCCTTCCTTTTTGGCGCCAGCTTGCGCAGCAAGCGACGGTAAGTTTCGCTCATCGTCTCGCCAGTCGACAATGCCTGTGTGGCACCGAGCGCGAACAGCACGTTGCCGATGTCCTGCGGCAGGTCGAAGCGGCGCAGGATTTCCGGGAACATGACCACGAGGAGACCGCCGATAATGGCGCCCTCGGTGAAATGCGCACCGGTCATCACTGCGACAGCATAGAGACTGAGCGACTGCATCATCGAGAAGTTCTCGGCGACCAGCGTGCCGAGATAACCAGCGAGCAGGCCGCCGGAGATGCCGGCGATGAAGGCGCTGATGGCGAAGGCGGAGAGCTTGGCCTTGGCAACGCTGACACCGTGTGCCGCCGCGGCACGTTCGGAATGGCGAACAGCAAGCCAGGAGGCGCCAAGCCTTGAGCGTGTCAGGAACTCCAGCGCCACGGCGATCGCCACATAGAAGATCAATGCGAAGACGAAGTAGCCTTCGTCGCTGTCGAACAGCGCTGGCCTCGGCACCTGGATGAAGGCGGTCTGGCCTGGAAATGTCATGGTGGCCAGGATAACGTCGAAGGCAGCTGCAAACGACAGTGTGATGATGGCGAGATTGATGCCGCGCAGCCTGAGTGCCGGCAGTCCGATCGCCACACCCAGCGGCACGGCGGCCAGGCCGCCGAGCAAGATCCAGAGCGCCAGGCCGCCCGGCGCCTCGGCGAGGTTGAGATAGCCCACCGTCCAGGCGCCGACGCCGGCAAAGGACATCTGGCAGAGCGCAATCATGCCGGTGCGGCCAGCCACGAGCCCAAGGCTCTGCAGCGCCACGCCGGTGATCAGCACCGACGTGGCCAGGAACACCCAATAGGACGGCAGCAGGCCGGCGATGACGCCGCCAAGAACGACGGCGGCGATGATGATTATGAGCGAGGCCCGGATACTAGCGCGCTTCATCCCAGCGGGCCTCCCTTTGCGACCACAGAAGCACACCCAGGATGACCAGGAACGGAATGGCGCTGCGATATTGCGCGATCGAGTCGACTGAGCTCGCCAGGCCCTCCAGCACGCCGAGCAGAATGCCGCCGGCGAGCGTCAGCCAGAAGCTGCGGAACAGCCCGACGAGTGCGGCCGCCAGAGCCGGCACCACCAAGAGGCTGAGCGTCATGAAATTCGGCGAACGCTGTGGCGCGATGATCATCAGCGTGAAAGTGGTGAAGGCACCGGTGGCACCCCACACCAGCAGCGACAACAGTCTCACCTTCACACCGATCAGTTCGGCGGCTAGCGGCCGGTCCGAAAGCGCACGCAGATGCAAACCAATGCGGGTCCGATTGAGAAACAGATCGGACAGCACAGTGAAAAGTACGGCAAGGCCGATGGTGAGGGCCGAAGCGATCGTCACCTCGACGCCGGCGAGGCGGAAGGCCGAGCCGGGAAACAGGTCCGGCATGACACGTGGATGCTGGCCACCGGTCAGCCTGAGGCCGATCGCGATCAAGCCAACCAGAAGGGCGGCCGTCACAGCAGCCTTGGTCGACGAGTTCGCTTCGGCAAACCAGCGCGTCATGATGAAGCCGATCAGCACGCCGACGGCCGCACCGACCAGAATGCCGGCAATCACGGACGGAAAGGTCGGATAGCCGGACTCAGTCAAGGCAATCAGCGCAAAGGTGCCGGCCGAACCGATGGCGGCGCCGGTGAAATTGACGACGGCGACAAGCCGGTAGGTGAAGACGGCGCAGACGCCGAGCAGCGCATAAGTGCCGCCTGCCGTCAGCCCCGCAATGGCGGGTGTGAGAAACGAATTCATCGATGATCCCGAATGAAAAAAGAGGACGGCAGAACATGTCTGCCGTCCTTCAGTCAGCGGCTACTTTGCGTCAGGAAGCACGACCCATTCCGGTGTTTCCACCTTCCAAGCCCCGTTTTCGAGCTTCATGACCTTGGTAGCGCGCATCGGCGAATGGGTCTTTGCTTCACCGAATACGTAAGGCGAGCCGGCGAGCGGATCCGAGATCGGCTTCATTTCCAGAAGCGCCTTGGTCACGCTTTCGCGCGTCACTTCACCGTCGATGCCCTCGATGACCTTGAGGAACATCTTGGCAGCCAGGTAACCACCCTGCGAGAAGGCGGTGAGCGGCCGGCCGGCCTTGTTCATGTCGGCCATCCACTGCGCGTTCGCGGCAGATCCCGTCTCAGTGAACGGCTCCCACTCGGTGCCGACATAGATCGGCTGCTTGGTGTCGGCGAGTGCCTTGGCCACCTGCACGGTATAGCCGGGAGCCAGGAACAGCCAGTTGATGCCGCTGATCTTCTGGGCGTCGACGGTCTTGATGAGCTGCACCACCTGCGGCTCGACCTGGTTGGTCAGCACCGTGTCGCAGCCGGCGTCGCGCGCCTTGATGACATAAGGCGTCAGATCGCCCTGGAAAGGCAGGGTGAGGTCAAGCAGATGCACCTTCTGGCCGCTGATCTTCTCCCAATCCTCGATGCCTTTCTTGTAGGCCTCCTGGGTGCCGCCGATGATGATGAAGAAAGCGCAGAATTTCTGGCTCTTCAGCACGTTGGTGGCGTAATAGCCCATGGCGGTCGACAGGGTGAACGGACCGACATTGACAGGTGCCACGCTGGGTGAGGAGAAACATGCGGCGTCGACGCCAAGCCCCTGAACCGAAGAGATTTTCTTACGGTTGTAGTTGACGGCGTTGACGGCGCAGTCGAGCAGGCTGCCCGAACCGACAAGAGCGACGGCTTCCTTGTTGTCGATCAGGTCGCGGGCCGCCTGGGCGGCGACCGCTGGATCGGCCTTGTCGTCGGCGATCGTATACTCGATCTTGCAGCCATTGATGCCGCCGGCGGCATTGACGGCGTCAAACGCGGCCTGTGTCGCCTTCGGCACTTCGCTGAAGTCGGCCGGGCCAGTGATGGTCGAAACCGCACCGACCTTGATGGTACCGTTGGCGCAGGTCGGGCCGACAGCAGCGGCGCCTCCCGTCAGGGCGCCGATGCCGATCGCGGCAAAGACGCCAGAAAGCAAAGCTGACTTCCAATGCATTTTCTCTCTCCCCTTGTTTCAAGCGTGTCTGCACGCCTTGATTGATTGCTATGCCGCGTGCCTTTCGGACGCTTGGGCCGGGCGAATCCCGGCGAACTTCGCGAGCGTTCGTTCGATGGTCTCGCGGGCGATGTCGCGCACGATGAAGACGAGCCGCGTGCGGCGATCAGGCGATGGCCATGAATCCAGTCTGACCGGCGGGTGAAACACATGCTGCACGCCGTGGAGCACCAATGGCCGCTCGATGTCGTCAGCCACGCAGACCAGCCCCTTGAGGCGAAGAAGATCTTCTCCCTTCAAGGCTGCTATGTAGTCCAGCCATGTTGCAAACGTCGTCCATTCCACCGGCTCGTCGATGACGAAGCTGTAGGACTGGATGCCGTGATGATGGCTCTGACCGTGGTGGTGATTGTGGTCGTGATGATCGCAATGCGCACCGCATTCGTGCTCATGGTCGTGAACCGACTGGACCGCCTTGTCGAACCAGGCCGCGATCCTGTCCGCGCGCGCGTCACGGTCCAGTGTTTCAGCGTCGAGCAGCGTTGCCAGCGCCGCGTCCGCGACGAGGCAGCGTTCGGCGGCTGGTGCGAGTGCCGCCAGCCTGTGCTGCAGAGCATCCACTTTCCAGCCATCGACAAGATCGGCCTTGGTGACGATCAGACGATCCGCCACCGCCACCTGCTTGGCGGCTTCGGCGTGACGTTCCAGCGTCGCCGGACCGTTGACGGCATCGACAGTGGTGATGACGCCGGCAATGCGGTAGCGGCTGGCGAGATCCGGCTCCGCAATCAGCGTATGCAGGATCGGTACGGGATCGGCCAAACCGGTCGTCTCGATGACGACGCGGCTGAGTTTCGGCAACTCGCCGTCGACAGCGCGCCGATGCAAGGTCTTCAGCGTCTCGACCAGATCACCGCGCACCGTGCAGCATACACAGCCATTGTCGAGCAGCTGGAACTGCTCTTCGCTGGCTTCGATCAACAGGTGATCGAGCCCGATCTCGCCGAATTCGTTGACGATGACGGCGGCACCCGCCATCGACGGCTCCTTGAGCAGCCGGTTGAGCAGCGTCGTCTTGCCGGAACCCAGGAAGCCGGTGAGGATGGTGACCGGGACAAGTTTGCCGGCGGGGTCAGGTTCGCTCATACACCACCCTTCCCTCGAACCAGGTCGTCATGACCTTGATGTCGGCGATCTCGTCGGCAGGGATTTCAAGCACGTTGCGGTCGAGTTCGATGAAGTCGGCCGATTTGCCGACCTCGATGGAACCAATCGTCTCGCCGAGCCCGATGGCGCGTGCGGAATTGATGGTGAAGATCTCCAGCGCGGTGGCGACGTCGATCGCCTCTTCGGGCCACAACGCCTCGCCGGCGAACTCACCGCTGGGGTTCTGGCGCGTCACCAGGCCTTCTATGCCGTTCCACGGATCGGGATTGGGCATGACCGGCCAGTCGGAGCCGCCTGCCAGCAGCGCGCCGGCGGCGAGCAACTGCTTGTTCGGCCAGAAGCGCAAGGCGCGCTCCACGCCCATCGCCTGCTTGTGTCCTTCCAGGAAACTGGTCGGATACCACAGGAATGGCGAAAGGTCGGCGGCGACGCCGAGTTCGGCAAAACGCGGAATGTCGCTAGGTGCGATATAGCTGGCATGGGCGATATGGTGGATCAGCCTGGTCGGACCGTTGAAAGAGCGCACGACATCGATGGCATCGAGCGCCTGGGAGACGGCCGCGTCGCCGGCGCAGTGGATCTTCACCGCGAGCCCGAGCTTCTCGCATTTGCCGACCCAGCGGATGAGATCCGGCACCGTGACGATGGTCGAGCCGCGGAAACAGCAGCCGAGAATCGGATCGGCGACATAGGGTTCATGGAACGCGGCGGTCTTGGCACCCGGAACGCCATCCAGGAAGACCTTGACGAAATCCGGCTTGGCGTGAGCGCTGCGATATTGTTCCTTGAGCGCGATCAGCTCATCGCCGGCAATGCCGAACATGAAGGAAGGCTCGACCGCCGGCATGGCGGAGACGGACCAGGCCGTCAGCTCCCCGCGGTCGTCCAGCCCCTTGAGGGCCGCCAGGATCGGCTGCATCGCGGCCGCATCGAGGAACGCCGTCACGCCGTAGGAATTCAGCGTGGAGATGGACTGCGCCATCGCCGCCCTGTCCATTTCCTCGGTGTAGTAGCCGGAATTGGCGATCACGCTTTCAACCAGACCAGAGGCGGATTCGATCATCAGACCGGTCGGCGCACCGGTTGCCGGATCGCGACCGATGGAGCCCTGCTCGGGGTCGGGCGTATTCTTGGTGATGCCAGCCAGTCGCATCGCTTCCGAGTTGACCCAGCGGTTGTGATAGCTGTCGTCGCGCAGCATCACCGGATGGCCTTGTGAGGCGGCATCCAGTTGGGCGAGAGCGTCCAGGCTGTTCAGCTTGGCGTGCAGATCGCTGCCCCACTGGCCGCCGATGATCCAGCTGCCCGGCTTCGTGGAAGCTGCCTTCTCGCGCACCTTGTCGACAATGGTTTCGAAGCTGGAGGTTGAGGCGTAACGCAGTTCGAACAGCTCCGCCTGACCGCCCATCATCAGATGGGCGTGGACGTCGACGACGCCTGGCATCAGCATCGCGCCCTTCAGGTCGACGTAGCGCGTGCTGCTTCCGGTAAATGGCGCGACGCTTGCCGTATCACCAACCGCCACGATGCGCCCGCCCTTCACCGCCAGATGCGATGCCCAGGGCAACTTGCGGTTCATCGTGTAGATGCGGCCGTTGCCGAGAACCAGATCGGCACTTTTGTCAGGCATTCCATTTCCTCCACCCATTCACCCGGCCGCCGCTGCGGCCGTATTCTCCTCACACCGCCCGATTATGGGTTGGTGCCCGCCCTCCACCGTCGGCCACCAGAACCGCACCCGTCACGAAGGATGCCTCGTCGGAAGCCAGGAACAGGCAGCACGATGCAATCTCGGCAGGGTCGGCGATCCGTCGCAGGGCAATACGGCTTGTCAGCGCCGCGAATTCCCGTTCCGGCGTCGAGCCGTTGGCGGTCGCCGCAACCTCCATCTCCTCTTCGCTCATCGGCGTGCGTACCCAGCCTGGCGCCAGCGCGTTGGCGCGGATGCCGTCCGGTCCATGCGCATAGGCAAGCGAGCGGGTGTAGGAGACCAATGCCGCCTTGCTCGCCGAATAGGCGGAATTCTGGGCGCTGGCATTGAAGGCGCCGACCGAGGCGATGTTGACGACGGAACCGCCCTTCTTCTTCAACAACGGCAGTGCAGCGCGGCATACCATCATCGTGCCGGTGACGTTGACGCCAAAGGTCTTCTCCCAGACCTCGTTGGACACGGTTTCCGGCTCGTCCGGGATCAGCAATCCAGCCGCGTTGACAAGGATGTCGACCTGCCCACGGCAGGCATCGATGGCGCGTGCCACATCAGCGTTGTCTGTGATGTCGCCATGCACGGCCTTGCCCCGGCTGGCCATGGCGGCATCGTCGAGAACCTCGCCTCCGAGGCCAAACAGGATGATTTCAGCGCCCTCTCTGCCGAAGAGTTCGGCCGTCGCCCGTCCCATGCCGGTGGCGGCGCCCGTGATCAGCGCCTTGCGCCCCTGCAAACGCCCGCTCACGACAGCCCCCAGTGCTTTTCGACCGCGTAACCGGTTTCGGGCAGCGTCGACCCACCATCGACGACGATCGTCTGGCCCGTTGTGTATCTGGCCTCGGCGGACGCCAGATAGAGCATGGCGTAGGCAATATCGTCGGCCTCGCCGTAGCGTCCGACGGGGATGAACCGGCTGAGCCTGTCAGCCACCTCAGGCTTGCTCATCGAACCGCGATCCTTGGAGATGAAGCCGGGCTCGACGCCATTCACGGTAATGCCGTCGCGTGCATATTCGAAGGCAGTACCCCGGATGAAGGCATTCACGCCAGCCTTGGCGGCCGAATAATGTGCCCCACCGGCCATGGCGACCCGTGCCGAGACCGATGACGTCACCAGGATGCGGCCGAACCTCTGCCTGCGCATGATGGGTGCTGCCGCCTGCGCCAGCCAGAAACAGGCCTTCAGGTTCAACGACAGGGCCTGTTCGAGCTTGTCCTCGTCGAGTTCATCGATAGAAGCCCAGGGGCAGCCACCCGCATTATGCACGACGATATCGAGCCGCCCCGCTCCCGAAGCGGCGTTGCCGACGACCTCATGCAACTCAGAGCGCCCGAGACCGGGAAGCGGCACGGCACGAGCAGACAGGCTTCGGGCGGTCAGATCCGCCGCCAGCATTTCGGCAACATCAAGGGTGCGGTTGGCGATGACAACGGAGGCCCCGGCCTCGGCAAAACGCGTTGCGATTGCAGCACCGATGCCGCGTCCACCACCTGTAATCAGCGCGACCCGTCCGGTCAGATCGAAGCCGGGCGTGCTCATGGTTCAGGACACCCCGGCGTCGGCGAGAAGATCGACGAAACGCCCGAACACCTCCGTGTGGCGATCGACCTGCTCGGCAGTCGTCGCCGGGCACATCAGGAACATGGTGTGGAACGGCGTCACCAGTATGCCTTCGTTCATGTAGTAGGCATGCAGCAGCGTCTCTAGATCGCCGCGCCGGCTGGCAATGACGTCGGCACCGTTGCGTGGCGGCTTCGGCATGAACATGATCTCTGCGCGCGCGCCGATCTGAGTGACATGCCAGGGCAGTTCGCGGGTCCGGATCACATCGCGCGCGCCTTCGGCAAGCCGGGTTGCGTTGGCGGTCATCAGCTCGAAATTCGCGGGTGTCAGCACTTCCTCAAGCACCGCGCGCATGGTGGCTACCGTCAGCGCATTACCGGCCAGCGTGCCGCCGATACCAAGATGCGCTGATTGACGCACACGTGGATTGACCTTGGGCACAACCGCCCAAAGCCGCTCGGCGATCTCCTGCGAGACGCCGAAGATACCGGCCGGAATGCCACCGGCGATCGCCTTGCCGGCGACAAGAATATCCGGTTCCAGACCGTGCTGGCTGGTGTAGCCGCCTGGGCCACTCGAAATGGTATGCGTCTCGTCGATGATCAGCACCGTACCGGTGCGCCGCGTAATGTCGCGCAATGCCTTATGAAAACCGTCGGCGACCGGGATCATGCCGAAATTGGTCATCAGCGGTTCGGTGAGAACGCAGGCAACGTCGCCGGCCGACAGGGCCTGCTCCAACGCCTCGACATCATTGAACTCGACCACGCGCGATACCGTGGAATGGTCTACCCCGTTGGGATGGATCATGTTGCGCAGGCCGACGCGGCCGTCGCGGATTTCGACATGCGCTTCCTCGACGCCACCGTGGTAGCAGCCAGAGAAGACAAGCACCTTTGGCCGGCCAGTGATCATCCGGGCGATGCGGATGGCACCGCGGTTGGCATCGGTGGCCGACGTGGTCAGCGTCCAGTAAGGCAAGCCGAAGCGGCGGGTCAGGTCGGCTCCGACCCAGAGGCTGTCTTCTGTCGGCAACATCATCGTGGTGCCGTTCTGCAACTGGTAAAGCGCGGCACGCGTCACCGCCTCGGGCGCATGACCGCACATGCCGCCGGTATCGCCGAGCGCGAAGTCGACGTAATCCTGACCATCGATATCACGGATGTGCGCGCCTTTGGCCTGCGCCGCGTAGACTGGAAAACCGCCTGCCCAGCGCCGCATCCAGTGCGATGGACCGCCATAGAGGAAGTGCCGCTGCCCTTCTTCCCAGGCTGCGGCCGAACGCGGATGGGAAAGCCGGAAGCGCTCCTGTTCCCGGTCGAGCAATTCCGCGATGGTCGCGGTGTTGCGGTCTGATCGTGCGGCAAGCGTCAAGCTGTGAAATCTCCCTGTACATGCCCCCACAGGCATGACTACAATTTTGCAGCGGTTCATTATTTGAACCAGCGTTTTATTTGTTGTATGCAAACTGCAGGCTCAATTGCCTGCTGTCAAGTTAATTCACGCGCTAACTATCGTTTTAGAAGCTGATCATGAGTACCGTGCGCAAGGCTGTGTCACTGCTGGAACTGTTCACGCTGGAAGAGCCGGAAATCGGCCTTTCCGATCTGGCCAGAAAGGCTGACCTGGACAAGGCGACAGCGCGACGCCTGCTGGTGGCGCTGGCAGAACATCGGCTGATTGAACAGGAGCCGGCAAGCCGCCGCTATCGCCTCGGAGCCGGCCTGACCCGGCTCGCTCGCATCCGCGACGCGCAATTGCCGCTGACGCGTGTCGCCGTGCCTATCCTGCGCGAGCTGTCACATCGGACAGGCGAGACCGTCCATCTTTCGGAATACAGTGCCGGCGCCCTGCTCACTGTCCATGTCGAGCTTTCGGCCAAGGCCAACCGCGTCAACGTCAATGTCGGGCAGATCCTGCCATTGCACGGTACAGCATCCGGCATCGCGCTGCTCGCCTTCGCCCGTGACGACATGCGTCGCCTTTATCTGGAAACGCCGCTCGCCGCCTTCACCCCGCACACCATGACCAACGCGGACAAGGTTTGGCAGGCCGTGCAACAGGCCGCCGAACGCGGCTATTCGCGCAGCGCGCAAGGCTATGAGGAAGGGGTGCACTCGGTGGCCGCGCCGATCCTTGGCTCCGATGGCTATCCGATTGGCACGGTCGCGATCGCGTCGCCGGTTTCGCGTGCGAACGATACAGTGGCTGCGGCCCAGGGTGAGATGGTGATGGAAACGACGCGGCTGATCACATTGCGGCTGATCGGCGAAGCAGTCGAACCGGCAGCCCAGTTGTCGAGCTCCGACCAGCGCCGCTGAAACGCCTGGTTGACCCCTGCATGCTTCAGCTCTCGGCAACTGATGACAGGGGTGGAAGGATAAGCGGCGATTTCGCTTGACCAGATCATGTGCCACCGCTTGCATGAGCGTTGCGAACAGAATGATTAGCGTGTTAAGTTCCGTTTCAAAATGTGTCACCCGCCACTTGCGGCAGTTGTCATGTCATCCCGCGCCAAGACGGGAGATGCCACCGAGGAGGAAACCATGCAGCATGCCGCCCGTCATGTCAGCATTGCCGATGGCGAAGCTTTCCTGTCGACGTCCCGTATCCTGTTCGGCCCGATCACCCAGCGTTTCGCGCGCGGCTCGGTCGAATCGATCCCCAAGCTGCTTTCGGTCAATCTAGGCCCCTGCCGGCTTTCCGAGATCAGGGCCAAGGCGCATGTTGTGGTGAACGACCGTGCTCATTGGCGCAGCTTTGACCCCGATGCGATCAAGATCCTGGTGCAGGTAGCCGGTCGCAGCCATTTCGAACAACAGTCGGTCGCCGTCGACCTCAACCCGCGCTCGGCCATCATCTACGATCCGGTGCGCAGTTATTCCCTGCAGAATCTGACCGGTGTCGACCAGCTCATCCTGCAGGTACCACGTTCCACCTTCAGCGACGACACGCTGGCGCGACTGGCAGCGCCCCTTCCCTTGCCCGGCGACGACGACAGCCTCACGCACATTGTGTCGGGACTGATGCGCATGGCCATAGACGATGGCCGAAGGCTGGATGAAGCCAATTGCCGACGCGTCGGCGAAAGCCTGATCCAGCTCGTCAACGGGTTGATCTGCTCCAAACCGCAGATCGCCGACCAGCGTCGTTCACCTTTGGGAGCGCTGCGCGAGCGCATCGTCGCCTATATCGACGCCAACCTGTCGCGCAGCGATCTTTCCGCTGATGAGATTGCCCGCCACATGGGCTGCTCACGCCGCTACCTGCATCGCGCTTTCGAAGGCGAGGACATAACCCTGGAGCGTTTTGTGTGGGACCGCAGGCTGGAGCGCAGCCGCGAGGCGCTGATGGCGGGCAACGGCGTCTCGATCTCCGAAATCGCCTTTGCCAGCGGCTTCAATTCGAGCGCCCACTTCTCGCGCGCTTTCAAGGCAAAGTACGAAGTCTCGCCGCGCGAATTGCGCGACACTGTTCTCGACCGGCTGCACTAACGATTTTTGCCTTCCCGGTTGGGGGAAGGCAGCACCATGAGACCCGGCGAACTTGGAATCACAACCTTGTCAGCGCCGGCTTTTGGCAAGACGACATGCCTGCGCTGAACGAAGATCGTTCGCAGCTTGCGTTCGCGACATCAGTTCCGCGCTAAAGACGTCGGCAGAATCTTCCGCACCAGTCCTTTCGGCAGGAACAGCATCGCCAGGATGATGGTCAGTCCCGAGATGATGGGGTGATAATCCGGCACGAAAATGCGGGCGATGTCGAAGACGGCATACATGATGAAGGCACCGATGATCGGTCCGAGTACGGTGCCCGTCCCGCCCACCACGGTCATCATCAGCGGCAGGAGCATCCAGTCGAGGTTGAAGACAGAATCCGGTCCCACATGGAAAATGTAATAACTGTAGAGGCTTCCCGCGATACCGGCGATGAAGGCGCTGCCTGCGAAGGCGGCGACCTTGACCTTCAGCGTGTTGATGCCATTGGCCGACGCCGCCATCTCGTCGTCGCGTACCGCGATGAGTGCGAGGCCGTAACGCGACCGCATCAGCCAACCAACCGCAAGGGCCGTTCCAACGGTAAGCCCGAGCCCGACATAGTAGTGCGGCATCAGCGTCTCGAAGGTGCCGGAGGGCGTCACAAGACCGAACGCACCACCGGTAAAGTCGCCGCCATTGACGAAGATCACCTTGAGGATCTCACCAAAACCCAGGGTTCCTAGCGCGAAATAGTCGCCGCGCAATTTGGAAAGAAGCGGCAGGCCTATCAGCGCAGCCGCCAGCGCGGCGACCAGTCCGCTCAGCACCATGGTCACGGGATCGAAATAGTAGATGCGAGGGAACGTCTCGTATAGCGAGCCCCATAGATAGTTGCCGCTCCACAGGATGGCCGTCGTGTAGGCGCCAAGCCCGAAGAAGGCGTGCGAGCCAAGGCTGATCTGCCCGCCGAAGCCGGCAACCAGGTTCCAGCCCTGCGCCATCACCGCATAGATGAAGACGAAGAACAGGAAGGAGAACAGGTAGCTGTCTATCGCCCCCGGCCAGAATGGCACCAGAGCGAGGATGACGGTGAGCAGCGCTGCCGCCCATTTCCACGAAACATTGGTCATGGCGGTCATGCCTTCTTGTAGGGCCGGCTGAACAGCCCTTCCGGCTTGAACATCAAGACAGCCAGGAAGACGCCGTAGGCGATGGCGTTGGTCCAGCCACCGGAGATGAAAAACTGTACGTAAGCCTCTATGAGGCCAAGAATGATCCCACCGGCCAGCGCGCCCGCGACATTGCCGATGCCGCCAAGCGCCAGCGCCACCAGCGCCTTGAGGCTGAAGATGAAGCCGGCGAATGGATTGAAAGGAAAGGTGGTTGCCACGGCAACACCCGCGGCGCCCGCCAGCGCGATGCCGATAGCGAAAGCAATCGCGTTGACCTTGTGTGGGCTGATGCCCATCAACGTCGCCGCAGTCATGTCCTCCGATGCCGCACGCACCGCCTTGCCGACCAGGGTCTTGCGCAGGAACAGCACGACCAGGGCGGTACCCGCGAGCGCGATCAGGAAGCCCATGGAGCGGGTGAAGGACGCGCGCACGCCGAGCAGTTCGATGCCGCTCGCCGTATAAGTGGTGACCACGGCGGCGGTGTTGCCGCCCCATATGACGGTCATCAGGTTCTGGACCAGGAACATGACGCCGACAGCAATCAGCAGCGAGATGTTGCGATCCTCCTCAGCGGCGGCCTTGCGGAACAGGCCCTGATAGATCAGCCAGCCGGCTACCAGACCGACCGGCACCATGATGAGCAGCGACAAGAACGGGTCGATGCCGAGGTGCTGGAACAATGCGCGCACCACATAGGCGGCCAGGATGATCATGGCGCCCTGCGCCAGGAAGATCAGGCGCATGGTGCCGAAAATGAGGCTCAGTCCGACGGCGGCGACACCATACATGGCGCCGCCGAGTGCACCGTTGATGGAAAGCTGCAGCAATATCTCCGGCGATGGCAATGTCATCACAACTCCAATACGCCCATATAGGCTTTCTGGACTTCGGGATCGGCGATGAGCTCGGCGCCGGTGCCTTGCATGGCAAGTTCGCCGGTCTTCAGCACGAAAGCGTAGTCGGCGATCTTCAGCGCCTGGTGGATGTTTTGCTCGACCAGCAGGATGGTGACGCCCTGCTTGTGCAGCGCCTCGATCAGTTGGAACATCTGCTGCACCACCAGAGGCGACAGGCCGATGGAAGGTTCGTCGAGGATGAGCAGCGACGGTTCGGACATTGTGGCGCGCGCGATCGCCAGCATCTGCTGTTCGCCGCCCGACAGCGAGCCAGCCTTCTGGCCGGTCCTCTCCTTCAAGCGTGGAAACAGCTCATAAGCCTTTTCCAGCGCGCGTTTCATGTTCACCCGTGCCTTGGGCTGGAAGGCACCCAGTTCCAGGTTCTCCAGCACGGTCATCTGGCGAAACAGCCCACGCCCCTCGGGCACATGAGCGATGCCCAAGCGGGTGATGTCTTCCGGAAGACGGCCAAGCAGGGATGTGCCGGAGAGCTTGATCTCACCGCGCTTGGCGGGGATAAGTCCAGAAACAGCTTTCAGCAGCGTGGTCTTGCCGGCACCGTTAGCGCCGACAATGGCGACCACAGAACCCGCGTCGACATGGATCGACACGCCCCAGAGCGCACGCACGTCACCATAGGCGACTTCGAGATCTGTTACTTCAAGCAGCCGGTTCGCCAAGATAGGCCTCGATGACTTTGCGGTTGGCGACGATTTCGGCGGGTGTGCCGTCGGCGATCTTGACGCCGTGGTCGAGCACGACGACGCGGCTGCACACCTTCATGATGGCATCCACCTTGTGTTCCACCCACAGGATGGAAATCCCCTTCTCCGATCGCGTGCGTCGGATGACCTCGACCATTTGCCGGATTTCGGTCGGATTGAGACCAGCCATAGGCTCATCAAGCAGCAGCAGAGCCGGTTCTGACGCTACCGCGCGCGCTATCTCCAGCAACCTGCGATCGGACAACGTCATGTGTGCCGTCGTCACATTGCGCTTTGCGCCGAGGCCGACCAGATCAAGCGCGGCTTCGGCCGCCTCCCTTGCGTGCCGCACCCGCCCGCCGGAACCGTAGACGGCGCCGACCATGACGTTCTCAAAGGCAGTCATGGTGAGGAAGGTGCGCACCAACTGGAACGTGCGGGCGATGCCATGCCGGCAGATCAGGTGTGGAGCCGCGCCGGTGATATCCTTGCCTTTGAAGCGGACTTTGCCACGCGTCGGCGCGTAGATCGCCGTCATGACGTTGAAAAGCGTGGACTTGCCGGCGCCGTTCGGGCCGATCAGGCCAACCAGCTCGCCCCGGCCGACAACCATATCGATGCCATCCAACACCACCAGGCCGCCGAAACGTTTGGTCACCGCCTCCAGGCTGAGCACGGTTTCGTCTGACTGCATGCTTGTTCGGTTCCTTTGCCCGCTGGCTTCAGGGAAAAGACTGCGTGGATTTTATATGCCCACAACTGCGGCGCGTCGGTAACTGCGTGCACGACGGGACGGCGTCGGCACAAAGCCGAACGTCGTCCCGACGGCACCCCCAACGTCTAGCGCTTGTCCCAGGCGGGAGCCGGCTTGTAGGTCCAGGTCCCGTTCGGGAACAGCAGCTGATGCTTGCCTTCCCACCACTGCGTTGCAACCGACGGGATCAGGGCAAATCCGGTCTCGTCGAACTTCAGCGGGCCAACCACGGTGTCCTTGAATTCCTGGTTGAAGATGGCGTCATGCACTGCCGCGGCATCGGTCGATCCGGCGCGCTCGATGGCCTGGAACAGCACCTGGGCGTTGGCGTAGAAGGCACCGACCGTGACGGAGTCCTTCTTGTATTCGGCCTCGTAGCGCTCACCCAGTTCCTTGGCGCCGTTGTAGGGATAGCTGGCCGACCAGAAACCATCGGTCAGGACGTAGTCGGAATCCTTGCCCAGCGCGTCATGGAATTCGCCGGTCCAGGTACCTTTCCAGCCATGGAAATACGGAACGCTGAAGCCGAGTTCCTTCATCTGGCGGATAAGCGTGACGGTGTCTGCCGGGGAGCCGAACACCAGCATGGCGTCCGCATCGGCAGCCTTCAGCTTGGTGATCATCGCCGAATAGTCGGTCGAGCCGGTTGCCCACGGATCGTTGAAGGCGAAGGTGTAGCCATATTTCTTGGCTGCGGCCTCGAAAGCGCCGCCGAAGCCTTTGCCGTCAGGCGAATCTTCTGTCACGAGGGCCGGCCGCTTTGGACGCTCGTTCTCAGGCAGTTTCTGCCAGATCTCAAACGGCACCTCGGCACCGGGGCCGGGGTGGAAGAAGAACAGCGCCGAATATTTCAATTTGAGCGGTTGCCACTCGAACGGGAAAGCCGCCGTGATCATGTAGAATTTCTTGTACTTCTCGGCGACGATTGCACCGGCGACATTGAGCGGGCCGGAGTGGGTCGAAAGCAGGATATCGACCTTCTGGACCTTGACCAGGTTCTCGATTGCCGAGGCGACCTTGGCTTCCGTGCTTTCATCGTCGGCGATGACCAGCCTGACAGGAAGCTTCTTGCCGGCTTCCTTGACCATGATGCCGCCAGCCTTGTTGATATCGGCGACTGCCTGCTTGTAGGCCCATTCCTGTTCCTTGCCGTCGCCAGCGAACGGACCGGTCAGTGAGACCGGCGCGCCGATGACGATCTCGTCGCCAGCGGCGTTGGCAATGACGGTTGCACCAGTGGTCAGCACAGTGGACAGCGCGAGCGCCGCCAGCATTCCTTTCAGGCTCATTTCCATGTTCTCCTCCCAATTCCACTCCCGCCGGATACCGGTCGGGCATGCCCCAAATCGTCAGCCGGTCGCCTGTGCTACCAGCCTGGTGTCGGTGAACTGCTCGAAGCGCAGCACCTTGCCGTCCTCGACGTCCCAGACGTGAACGACACGCGCCTTCATCGGCTTGCCGGTGCGTTTGTAGGTGCCTGAATAGGTGCCTATGCCGAGGATGGTCGAGCCGCCGTCGACCAGCCTTTCCAGCGTGAACGTGTAGCCTTCCCATTCGTCGCCGATGCGCTTGAACACACCTTCGATGATGGCGACGGTTCCGACATAGGTACCGGCGTAGGGAAAGCCTGCCATCTCGGTCCAGGCCGTGCGGTCGGTGATCGGCGCCATCATCGCCGCCAGGTCCTTGTTGTCGGAGCCGACGTAATGCGCCTTGATCGCTTCGTAGTTTTTGCTCATGGCTTCGCCCGCGCTCAAACCGGCGCCGGTCCCTTTCCGTAGTCGGTTGTCGATTTCTTGGTAATGAAGGCACCGGCCGGCTTGTTTTCGATGGCGCCGGTCGAGATCACGCCGAGGAACTTGCCCGTCGAGCGCATGTCAGCCCAGTTGTAGAAGAACAACGAAGCCACCGGGATGATGAACTCGCGAAACCCGAAAACGTATTGCCCCTCGGCAAATTTCCAGGTCGTGGCCAGGTCGACATCGCCATGGCCGCGTTGCACACCAACCAGGTTTTGCCAGGCATAGCGCTGCGAGGAGAGGTAGATGTGCTCGTAGACGTGGTTGGGGCTGTATTCATAGTGCGCGGTGAGACCGACGAGATCGCGCGACGGTGCGGGTTCAACACCTTCCGCTGCGACCGAAGGATCACCGAGCACGCCCGCCAGCCACGTCTGTGCGACACGCGGCTCGCCCGGTGCTTCACCTGCGTCCCTCACCCGTTCTCGCACCGAAAGCACGCGCCGGCTGCGGATGTTGACGATGAAGGCTTCGTCCTCGGTCGGACGGGCGGCGAACGTCATGTTGATGAAGACGGTATCGGTCGCGACTTCGAGCGCTTCGTACCAATCGACGCCTGCATCCTTGCCCTCACCCCACGCGACGGTATCCGCCGATGTGAAAGCCAGATCGATCTGCCGTCCGCCATTCAGCGTGATCTTGAAGGTCTGGCCAGCCAGGGCCTTGGTCGTCGGCAGCCGGTTGGTGGCAATGCCGGCGGCGAAGTCGTCGAAATGCTTCCAGTCGGCCGGTCTGTTCACGTCATTCATCGCAAGGTCCTCGAACGCTCAATCAACAAAAGCCAGGGTTGGCAGGTCGACCACGGTGGCACCGCCATCGACGGTCAGGATCGACCCATTCATCATCGCAGCCTCTTCGGAGGCGACGAAGCAGATGACGTTGGAGACCTCCTCCGGTGTGGCAGGACGGCCGAGAGGCACATCCTTGGTGACCAGCCTGTAGGCCTCATCCACGGTTGCCAGACCATGCTTTTCGACGATGACCTGCATCTGCTCGTCGGCCATGGCGGTGGCGACCCAGCCCGGGCAGATGGTGTTCGTGCGAACACCACGGCGGCCGTAGTCGCGCGCCAGCGATTTGCCGAGCCCGACACAGGCATGTTTCATCGTCACATAGCCCGCGGCGGCAGGGCCGGCGAAAAGGCCGGCGATCGATGCAACGACAACGATGTTGCCGCGCTGCGAGATCAGGTCAGGCAGGATCTCGCGGGCACAGACGAAGGTGGTGTCGAGATTGGTCCGGGTCGCCAGCGCCCAGGTCTCGTCGCTCATCGAGATCGTCGGCCCGACGCCGTGGCCACCTGCATTCGCGATCAGGATGTCGACAAGACCGAACCTGGCGTGAACTTCCTTCAACGCAGCGCGTACAGCGTCGGCGTTGGCTGCATCACCCTGCACGATCAGCGCATTGGTGTCATTTGCCACCGCCTCCAGCGGTTCACGGCGGCGGCCCATCAGAACGATGTTGGCACCCTCCCTGGCCATGCGCCTGGCGACGGCAGCACCGATGCCTGTGCCTCCGCCGGTAATGAATGCGGTCTTTCCAGAAAATCTCATCATCGCCCCATATTGGCGGACCGCCGGATCCGGCCCGTTCGTGTGCATCGATAGTGCGATGCAGTCGGGCGAAACGTCTTGTCCGAACGGGAACTTTGTTTTGACTGAGCGTGCACTTATCCGCCTTTGCCTTGAAGCGCGTACGCCGTCCTCCTACCCCTCAAACAACGGCCAAGTGGCCGGCAGGAGGATTTGATGAACGAGAGAGTTGCCCCCCCGATCAGCGCCGCGGCGTCAGAATTCCTTGCCCGCACGCATCGCCCTTTCATCGGCGGAAGATTTGTCGACATCGACCAGGGTGGAGCATTGCCGGTTGATGACTCGGCAACGGGTGAGATCGTGGCGCGCGTGCCTGAAAGCGGCGCTGAAATCGTCGACCAGGCCGTGAGGGCCGCACGCGCAGCGCTGGAGGGCCCTTGGGGCTCGATGGCGCCGGTCGAACGTGAGCGGCTGATGCTGAAACTCGCCGACGCCGTCGAGGCGGATGCGGATCTGCTTGCCGAGATCGAAAGCATCGAAAACGGCAAGTCGCTCGGCGTCGCCAGGATGCTGTCGGCTGGCGGTTCGGCGAACTGGCTGCGCTACTATGCCGGCTGGGCGACCAAGATCGAAGGTGCGACGATCAACGTCTCCATTCCGGTGCCACCCGGAGCGAAGCACCATGCCATGACTGTCATGGAACCAGTCGGGGTGGTCGGTGCCATCGTGCCGTGGAATTTCCCGCTGATGATCGGCGTGTGGAAGATCGCCCCGGCACTCGCCGCGGGTTGCACCATTGTCATCAAGCCGCCGCAGGAGACTCCGCTCGGTCTGCTGAGACTTGCCGAACTGATCGAGGCAGTCGGCTTTCCGGCCGGCGTGGTCAACGTCGTCACCGGTTCGGGCGCCGTGACCGGCGAAGCACTGATCCGGCATCCGGGCGTTGACAAGCTCACCTTCACGGGTTCGACCGAGGTCGGCAAGCGCGTAGGTCACGCGGCCGTGGATCGTGTCGCCCGCTTCACGCTGGAATTGGGTTCGAAGTCGCCGATGATCCTGCTGTCGGACATGGAAGACGGCATAGAGCCTCTGCTCGCTGGTCTCGGCATGTTCTTCAACCAAGGCCAGGTCTGCACATCGGCTGCACGCATCCTGATCGAAAAATCCATCTATGACCGGACGCTGGCAAGACTGGCTGAAATCGCTGACGGCATGACACTTGGTGCCGGACGCGACGAAGGCGCGCAAATCAACCCGGTCGTCTCTGCGAAGCACAAGCAAAGCGTGCTCGGCTATCTCGATCGTGCCTTGGCGGCTGGCGGCGAGCGTGTCAGCGGCGACCGCTCCGTACCGGCCAAGGGCCACTATATTGCCCCGACCATCCTGCACAATGTGAGGCTCGACGCCGAAATCGTGCGCGAAGAGGTCTTCGGACCGGTGGTCGCCGCGATGCCCGTCGCTGATCTCGACGAGGCGATCCGGCTTGCCAACGATACGCGCTACGGCCTTTCCGCCTCGGTCTGGACACGCGATCTCGGCAAGGCGATGAAAGCCGTCCATGGGCTCAAGGCCGGTACGGTGTGGGTGAACTCGCACAACACCCTGGATCCGGCCGCCCCGTTTGGCGGGTTCAAACAATCCGGCATCGGCCGCGAGCACGGCAAGGCTGCGCTGGAGAGCTACCTCGAGACGAAAACCGTCATCATGCGGTATGCCTGAGCCGATGACGGAGATCTTCGACTACATCGTCGCCGGCGCGGGATCGGCCGGCTGCACCATTGCCAACCGGCTGGTGAAAGCCGGCAAACGCGTCCTGCTGCTGGAGGCCGGGCCGTGTGACAATGACAAGTTCATCCATATGCCAGCGACCTTTGCCAAGGTCATCGGCACCAATCGCAGCTTCATCTACGAGTCGGAGCAAGAGCCGAATGTCGGCGGACGGCGGCTGCCGATCCCGCAGGGGCGCACACTGGGTGGCGGCTCCTCCATCAACGCGATGCTTTATATCCGAGGCCAGCACGAAGACTACGACACTTGGCGCGACCTAGGCTGCCCTGGCTGGGGCTGGGACGACGTGCTGCCGGTTTTCCGGCGACTTGAGCGCAACGAACGGCTGGACGGTAGCTATCACGGTACAGATGGCCCCTTGCCCGTGTCGGATGCCCGCCACAGGCATCCGCTTTCGCTTGCCTATGTGAAAGCCGCGCAGCAGGCCGGATACCGCTACAATGACGACTTCAACGGTGAACGCCAGGAAGGTGTCGGATTTTACCAGCTCACCACGCTCGATGGCGTCCGCCAGTCGGCGGCGACGGTGTTCCTGAAACCACTCGCCGGCAATGCCAAACTGACTGTCGTCACCGATGCACAGGTGAACACGCTGACGCTGGAGAATGGCGCGGCGAGCGGACTTTCCTACACGACCGCCGACGGGCGGGTGGTGCAAGCCACTGCCAGGGAAGAAGTGATCCTGGCTGCGGGCGCTCTGGCGACGCCGAAGATCATGATGCTGTCGGGGCTGGGCCCTGCGGCGCACCTCACGGAACTGGGCATTCCGGTTGTCCGCGACATGGCAGGCGTCGGCAAGGACCTGCAGGATCATGTTGCGACACCGGTCTATGCAGCGACTCGCGAGCCGATCTCGCTGCTCGGCCAGGACAAGGGTCTGAAGGCGCTGCGCCACGGGTTGCAATATATGTTGTTCGGCACCGGCCTGCTCACGTCGAATGTCGTTGAGAGCGGCGGTTTCTTCGATACCGATGGTGACGGACGACCGGATATCCAGTTCCATGTACTGCCGGTGATGATCGAGAATGCAGTGCACGGGTCGGTGGCCGAGCATGGCATGGAGCTGAACCCTTGCGTGCTGCGACCCAAATCGCGCGGCAAGGTGGAATTGCGCTCGCGCGATCCGAACGATCCGATCCAGTTCGCAACCGGCTTCCTTTCGGAACCCGATGACCTGAAGTTGCTTGTCGAAGGCGTGAAAGTGGCGCGCAACATATTGCGCCAGCCCGCCCTGCAGGCGGTGATCCGCGAAGAACTCAAGCCGGGCGGAGCGACTGACCTGGCGGAAGAGAAGATCGTCGATCACATCATGCAGACAGCCAAGACCGTCTATCACCCGGTCGGAACCTGCCGGATGGGCACAGACGATGCGGCTGTGGTCGACACGCAGCTTCGGGTACGCGGGGTGCCACGCTTGCGCATTTGCGATGCCTCGATCATGCCGCGCCTTGTCAGCGGCAACACCAACGCGCCGACGATCATGATCGCCGACCGGTGTGCCGACTTCATTCTCGCGACAGGCTGATTTTCCTGTCTTCAAGTGTGCCGAGATGTTGGCCAGGGTAGCTTTCAGCAGCCTTGGCCCGCCCCTCGGCACACAATAAACGAGCGCAAACCTTCCGTTCCGGCAGCTTCTGGTCCGTCACAAAGCTGTTGACGCTCGACCAAATCGGGCGTTCCATTCCCGTATGCGTACGGAGTATTCCAGTGCGGCAGCAAGCTTTATACGTTTTCAATGCTTTGCAGCAGAACGATCAAGCAGGGGTGGAGCTGACCATGTTGCATGTCAAACCCGATTTGCTGCGCGAGCGCTTCGACATGCAGCGACGCGCCTTCGCAGCGGAGCCGTTTCCATCTCTTTCCGTCCGCAAGGATCGCCTGAAACGCCTGCAGGCGCTGACCGAAAGTCACGAACAGGCGATCTGCGACGCCATCGATGCCGATTTCGGTAGCCGTTCAGCACATGAGACGCGCTTTGCTGAGCTCTTCGTGGTGCGCGCCGGTATCAATCATGCGCTCTCGCATGTCGGTTCCTGGATGCGTGCGCGCAGCGTCGGCACCAGCCTGCCGTTTCTACCGGGGAAGAACCGCCTCGTGCCGCAGCCTCTCGGCGTGGTCGGCGTCGTCTCGCCGTGGAACTATCCGTTCCAACTTGCTGTTGCCCCGGCAACGGCAGCGCTCGCAGCCGGCAACCGGGTGCTGATGAAACCTTCCGAGCTGACCCCGCGCTTTTCGACCCTACTCGCCGATCTGGTGGCCGAGCATTTTGCGCCAGAGGAAGTCGACGTCGTCACCGGCGATGCCGAGACCGGAAAGGCTTTCGTCTCCCTGCCGTTTGATCACCTTATCTTCACCGGTTCGACGGCGGTCGGCCGCCATGTGGCGCTCGCCGCCGCTGCCAACCTGACACCGGTGACGCTGGAGCTGGGCGGCAAGTCGCCGGCGATCCTCGATCCTTCCTGTGACATGGACGCGGCCGTGCGCAGCATTGTCTTCGGCAAGCTGCTCAATGCCGGCCAGACCTGCATCGCCCCCGACTATGTGATGGTGCCGCGGGGGCAGGCCTCTGCTTTGACAAAGCGGTTTGCCGAGTCAGTGCGGAAACTCTATCCGAGTTTGAAAACCAACGCCGACTACAGCTCGATCGTCTCCGACCGTCACTACCAGCGGCTGAAGAGCCTGGTCGAAGAAGCGGCTGCCGGCGGCGCGGTCGTGACCGAGATTAATCCGGCAAACGAGACACTTCCCGCCGAAGGCCGCAAGTTCGCCCCGACGCTGGTCGAGAAAGCACCGGAAGACAGTCGCCTGATGCGCGAGGAGATTTTCGGGCCTGTGTTGCCGATCCTCGAATATGCGTCTCTGGACGACGCAATCGCTCACGTGAACCGGCATGACCGGCCGCTTGCGCTCTATTGGTTCGGCACCGATTCCACGGCGCGCGAACGTGTGTTGCACGAAACCGTCGCCGGCGGCGTGACCATCAACGATTGCCTGCTGCATATCGCCCAGGAGCGCCAACCCTTCGGTGGCGTCGGCGCCAGCGGTACCGGCGCCTATCACGGCGAATGGGGGTTCCGCACCTTCAGCAAGGAGAAGCCCGTCTTCCTGCAATCGCGCTTCAATGGCGGAGCGCTGCTGCATCCTCCTTATGGCGCCATGTTCGAGCGTGTGCTGAAGATGCTCAGGCTGGTGACCTGACCGGGAGGCGATGCCCGCTACTGTCCTGTGTGCCTTCGCCGATCAGCCGCATGAACTCGGTCTCGGCGGCCGTGACGTACCGCTCCTTGTGGTGCAACATGAAAAACTTGCGGCGCGGCACCGGATAGTCGATCGCGATCAAGTTGCCGGCGGCAAGTGCATTGGCCGCAACAAGACGAGACATCACCGTGACGCCTGCCCCGGCCGCGACAGCCGTCCGCACGGCTTCGTTGGTCGGGAGCACCAGGCCAATATCGATATCGGTTTCCGCAATTCCCTGCTGCCGGAGCATGGCGGCAAGGGTAGATCGCGTGCCGGAACCGCTTTCGCGCAGGATCCAGCTGGTTGAGGCAAGCGAAGGTCTGGCGTCCTCGCCAAGTCGGCTCCAGGGATGATCGGGCGGCGCAAGAAGCACCATCTCGTCATCAGCCACCGTGGTGACGGCCAAGGTCGGCTCGTCGACTTCACCCTCGACAAAGCCGAGGTTGGCCTCGCCATCGCGCACCTGAGCCGCGACCGTCTCGGTGTTGCCCATTGTGAGCGAAACCGCGATGCCGGCATGCTGAGAGCGGAAAGCGTGAATGAATGGCGGCAGCCAATAATTGCCGACCGTCTGGCTGGCGGCGAGACCAAGGGAGCCGACTTTCAACCCGGCAAGATCTGCGAGTACCAGTTCAGCCGCTGTCGCGCGCGCCAGGACCGCTTTTGCCTCGATCAGGAAAAGGCGTCCGGCATCGGTCAGCGCGATGCGGCGGCCGACACGATCGAACAGCTTCGTGGCATAGCGCGCCTCAAGTGCAGCCACGGCGGCGCTTGTCGCCGATTGCGTCAGATTGAGATCACGCGCCGCATTGGTCACGTGCTCGCGCTCTGCGACGGCAACAAAAATGCGCAACTGCTCCAGCGTCATGCGAACTCCTTAGAGCGCCATAAATCCATCTGGAGGCGCTCTAAACTTCTCAATCGGCACATCGTGCATGCCGAAAATCGAACCCGACTTTCAAGCCGATGCGCTAGCCTGCCAGTTTGACCAGCAGCAGGCTGAAGCAAGCGATAAAGGCAAATGCCGAAAGCGCAAGCAGCAAGGGGCGAAGACCGCGTGAGCGTATCTTGCCGATATGAGTCTGCAAGCCCATCGCCGCCAGGCCGACCGTCAACATGAAGGTCGTGGCGAAAACGATCAGCGACTTGGCTTCGGCCGGCACTTCAACAGCACTGTTCAACGCGACAACGGCGACAAAGGCAAACACGAACCATGGCATGGGTGGCTTGGTGGTCTTTTCCGTAACCCTGCCCCGTGCAGCCATGACGCCGAGCGCTATCACCATCGGCGCCAGCAAGGCGACCCGTGCCAGCTTGGCAATTGTGCTGATTTCGCCTGCCTGCGGGCCAACCTGGAAGCCGGCACCGATCACCTGGGCGATCTCGTGGATGGAAGCACCCGCCCAGAGGCCGAAACCATGCTGATCGAGCCCTGCCGTACTGGCCAACAGCGGATAGCCAAGCATCGCGATGGTGCCAAACAGCGTGACCGAAGCGACGGCATAGGCAACATCCTCGTCACTGGCGTTAGTCACCGCATTGGTTGCTACGATGGCAGAAGCTCCGCAGATCGAGGTTCCGGCCGCGATCAACTCGGCAAGCTTGCGATCGACACCGAGCAGCCGGCCCAGACCGAGTGTGAAGCAGAAGGTTGCCAGCAGCGACGATGCAACGATCGCGACACCGCCGAGTCCGATCGCGCCCAGTTGCGTGACCGTCAACTGGAAGCCCAGCAGAACGATGGCAAACCGGAGCAGCGTCCGTTGGCAGAACGCGATACCGGCGCGCGTGTTGGCCGGCAGGCCGACCAGATTTGCAAAGACGATGCCGACGATGACGGCCAGGATCATCGGGCTGAAAATGCCGAGCCCCGGCAGTTCGCGCATCGAAAAGGCCGAGGCCGCGACGATCACCGCCAGCACCACGCCAGGCCAGATCGTGGTTTTGCTGGCGGACGCCGGCTTGCCCATCTCGACGGGCGGGGCGATCGGGCGATCAAATGATACGGCAGACACGACATTCTCCAATTCCAGGTGGAATTGGAATGCCATTCTCCATCCTATCAATCCAACGCATTGTTCGTGTCGAATCATTCGATTCAAACGAACGATCTCGCCACCAAAGGTTCAAAGTGGGGATACGCGCCGGATTTCTCCCAGCGCGTACGACAAGCAAGAGACGGGATCAGCCGACCCAGCGTTCGTAGTCGGAGACAAGCAGGTGCAGCGGCGCCTCATCTTCCTCGATATCTGAGAAGCGGCCGATCGGATCGCGGAAGATATTGTCGGTGAGATCGTCGTTGACGGTCGAGACCTCGCCGATCAGCACATCCTTGCCCTCTGCCCAGAAGGCGTGCCAGACGCCGGGCAGCAGCGTGACGCTCTCGCCTGGATCGAGCTTGAGCAGGCCGCCGGCCGGCAGCTTGCGAATGGTTCCATCGACCGGAACCGAGACTTCGGCCTTCGGATCGATACCGCCTTCCGCATCGGGCATGAACAGCTCCAGCACCAGCTTGCCGCCGCCGCGGTTGATGATGTCTTCCGCCTTGATCACATGCCTGTGCATCGGCGACAGCTGGTCCTTGCGCGTAATCATGATCTTTTCGGCATACAGCATGCCGGCACCCTTCTTCATGTCCTCGAAGCGGCCGTTGCGCACCGTGAACAGGAAGAGCCCGAGCTCATCGAACTTGCCCTGGCCGTAGTCGGTGATGTCCCAACCGAGCCGGGAGTCGAACACGCCAGCGGATGTGCCGCGACGCGCCTTCATGTCCTCAGGCGTCCAATAGGCGAAAGGCGGCATGACGTACCTGAAGGAACGGATGAAGGCATCGCCCTCGCGAATGATGGCGTTGACGGTCGAACGTTTCATGAGGACGGTCCTGTGAGAGCGGTTATCCTTTGGCAGGTTCTCGTCGCAAAACCGCGGGACACTTTTGCGGAACCTGCCTGGGCATTTCGCATAGCGCAACGCCCGCCTGCTGTCGATGCGTGCGTCAGGCGTCGGCGCGCCGTGCCGCCATGCGGCGCATGGCAATCACACGGCGGCGACGGATCTCCGTGCGCATCGCAATCATGTGCAACGCAAAGAACAGAACCGTGAAGCCGATTGCCATCACCAACAGCGGCCAAAGCAGGCTTGGATCGATCGTCGGTCCGTCCAGCCGGAACACCGAGGCCGGCTGATGCAACGTATTCCACCATTCCACCGAAAACTTGATGATCGGGATGTTGATGAAGCCGACGAGCGTTATGATCGCGGCAGCCCAGGCCGCGCGCGCAGCGTCATCCAGCGCCCGGGTCAGCGCGATAATACCGAGATACATCAGGAACAGCACAAAGACCGAGGTCAGGCGGGCGTCCCAGACCCACCATGTGCCCCACATCGGCTTGCCCCATATCGAGCCGGTGATCAGCGCCAATGCGGTAAACACCGCGCCAATGGGCGCTGCTGCCTTCAAAGAAACATCGGCCAATGGATGGCGCCAGACCAGCGTTCCTATAGCCGAAACGGCCATCAGCGAGTAGCACATCATGGAGAGCCAGGCGAACGGCACATGGATGTACATGATGCGGACGGTTATGCCTTGCTGGAAGTCTTCCGGCGCGGTGAAACTCATGTAAAGCCCGACTGCGAGCACGACCGTCGCGATGCCCGTCAGCCAAGGCACCAGCCTGTCGGCCAACGCCACAAAGCGCGTTGGGTTGGCCAGGTCTGCCCAACTCGAGGGGCGTGTGCTCGTTTCGCTCATGAGGTGTTCTTAAAACCTTTCGATCAAGCTTTGAAGCCATGTCGAAAGGACAACACCGCGCACCCTGGAAAGGATGCGCGGTGCAAGATTTCACTCGCCAGCGTCCGAGGGCAAGTTTCCTGTGGTCAGGCGGCCTCGCCGGTCACCGACACGATGCTGAGCCGCGGCCCCTCTTCGTCGGCAAGCAGGCCACCGGCGCGCAACAGCGAAGCGAAGCGGCCGTTGCGCATCGACAGCTCCTGGAAGCCGCCCATCTCGACGACGTTGCCCTTGTCCATGAAGATGACGAGGTCGGCGTCGCGCACCGTTGTCAGGCGGTGAGCAATGACGAAAGTGGTGCGATCGCGCCGCAGATCATCGAGCGCTTCCTTGACCCTGCCTTCGGTCTCGACGTCGAGCGCACTGGTCGCTTCGTCCAGGACGAGGATCGGCGCATCCTTCAGCACGGCGCGGGCAATGGCGATACGCTGACGCTCGCCACCCGACAACTGGCCACCACGTTCGCCGACGACGGTGTCGTAGCCGTCGCTCTTGGCGAGAATGAAGTCCTGCGCCACGGCGGCGTTGGCAGCTGCGTGCACCTCTTCGTTGGTCGCGCTGTCACGACCGACACGGATGTTGTCTTCGATCGAGCGATTGAGCAGGCCAGCATCCTGGAAGACCGTAGCGATCGAATGACGCAGCGACTTGCGGGTCACCGTACGTGTATCGATGCCGTCGACGAGAATGCGTCCTTCACTCGGCGTGTGGACCCGCTGCAGGAGATTGATGAGCGTGGTCTTGCCCGCACCCGTCGGACCGACAATGGCAACCGTCTGGCCAGCCTTCACCTCGAAGGAAACATCTTCGACGCCCTGCGTGGAGTTGGCGAAGTTGAAGCTGACATTCTCGAACTGGATATGGCCGGTGACCTTGCCGAGATCGCGCAGACCCTCCGGCTCGGCGGCTTCGGCGGAATCCTCTTCGAGTTTGTAGAACTCTTCAAGCTTGGCACGGGCTTCGGAGATCTGCGTCACGAAATTCGAGACGAGGTCGAGACGGCCGATCAGCAGCGTGGCGAAACCGGTAAAGGCAACGACGTCGCTGATGCGCAGTTCGCCGTGCATGACCAGGTAGGAACCGATCATCAGAACGACCATCATGGAGACCGTCGACGACAGCCGGTTCATGGCGCTGGCCAGAGCCCACCAGTCGAGAACCGGGTTCTGCGCGTTGAGCAGATCCTTGATGTAACGCTTCAGGGTGTCGGCCTCGTGGCCGATGCGGTTGTAGCTCTGCAGCACGGCGACGTTGCTGACGGAATCCGTCACGTGAGCGAATACGGTGTGATAGTGACGCTCGACGTTGGCCTGACCCTGCTTGGTCTTGCGCATGACCAGACGGCCGATGGCGAAATAGAACACGCCAAGCACGAGGAGAACCGCGGACATGCGCGCGTCGAGGCTGATCGCCGTCGGCACCAGGAACACCAGTGCGACAACGGTCGACAGATGCTGGCGCATGAACTCCAGCCACAGCGTGAAAAGTGACTCGACCGCGCGCAGCAGCGTCTGCAGCGAGTTGGAGGTGCCGCGCTGCTGGTGCCATGCGAGCGGCATGGTGATGACGCGTTCGAAGGATTCACACAGCACTTCCGAGCGACGCTTGTGAGCGAAGCGGTCAGCACCGCGAGCGACCAGCACGACTGCGATGATGTTGAAGGCGCCGAGGCCTGCCCACATGACCAGTTCGCTGAACGGGTTGGTGCGTTCGGCGATCGCGCCGATGACCTTACCCAACAGCATCGGTTCGTAAACCGCGACCATCGCGAGCATGACGTTCGCCATGCAGATCAGGACGAGACGCTTCTTGTCGGCGGTGAGGTAGCCGAGCGCTCTCCAGTAGATTTGCAGCAGGGACAACCCAATTACTCCCGCGTAACGATCCATAGTGCGCCGCATTATTGCGGTGAACACCTAGCCCTAGATGGGTGGCAAAACAATGCCCGCCTATGCCTTCTGCTCCGTTCCGACGAACAAAACATGACAACGGGCAGAAATCTGCCGTGATCGCGTAACGGTTTGAGATAAAAGGTGAAATCCCAACCCTGCGGCAAAATTGCGGCAGACACCCATTGCTGCCGCATTTTTGAGCAACCGGAGGCCTTTCCAAAGGCCTCCGGAACCATTTCCGCCTCTATCAGGCTGGAATCTTGACAATAATCTCGCTGGAACCGCCATCCTTCAGGTCGAAAGCGTTACCTTTCACCTTGGCCCCATCAACCTCCAGCGAGATGGTCTTGGTGCCCTTGGCGCGTACCACACGGACGGCGTGTTCGGTGCCGCCGATCTTGAGCTTCGCCGAATAACCTTCCCATTCCTTCGGCAGTTTCGGGGTGATCTCGATGCGGTTGCCACGCCGCTCGATGCCGAGGATCCCTTCCACAGCGGCACGATAGAGCCATCCAGCCGAGCCGGTATACCAGGTCCAGCCGCCACGGCCGCCCTTGCCTTCACCGGCATAGATGTCGGCCGCAACCACGTAGGGTTCAACGCGATAGTGTTCGGCTGCCGCATCATCCAGTGCGTGATTGACCGGATTGAGCATCGAGAAGCAGCGGTAGGCCTCGTCGGTCCGGCCCATCTCGGCCAGCGCGATGACGAACCACGTCGCGGCGTGCGTATACTGGCCGCCATTTTCGCGCACGCCTGGTGGATAGCTCTTGATGTAACCGGGATCCTTCTCCGTCCTGGAGAAAGGTGGCGTGAACAACTTCACGATCTTGAGCTCGTCGTCGACGAGATATTTGACCGCCTGATCCATCGCTGTCTGCGAGCGGGCGGGGTCGCCCTCACCCGACAGCACGCTCCAAGATTGCGCGATCGAGTCGATCTTGCATTCGTCGGACCTGCGCGAGCCGAGCGGCGAACCATCGTCGAAACTGCCGCGGCGGTACCACTCACCGTCCCATGCCGCATTCTCCAGCGCCCGCTTCAGGCTGGCCGCATGCGCTTCCCAGGCCTTGGCACGTTTGGCATCGCTTTGCGATTTGGCCACCGGAGCAAAGTCCGTGAGCGTCCTCAGCAGGAACCAGCCCAGCCAGACGCTCTCGCCCTTGCCGCCGATACCGACGCGGTTCATGCCGTCATTCCAGTCGCCGCCGAGGATCAGCGGCAGGCCGTCGACACCGGTTCTCTGGATGGCGAGATCCAATGCCCGCGCGCAGTGTTCATAGAGTGGAACACTCGTCTTCGAGACCTGCGGTTCGAAGAAGGAATCGTGCTCGCCCTCGGCCAGCGGCTTGCCCTCGATGAACGGCAGCGCTTCCTTCAGGATCGCCTTGTCTCCGGTGACGAGGATGTAACGTGAGACGGCATGAGCCAGCCAGACGACATCGTCTGAGATCATCGTGCGCACGCCGGCACCGGTACGAGGCAGCCACCAATGCTGTACGTCGCCTTCCGGGAACTGCCGCCGGGCTGCGTTCAGGATCTGCTCGCGTGCCAGCGACGGGTCATGGGCCAGCAGGGCCAGCGTATCCTGCAGCTGGTCGCGGAAACCGAAGGCGCCGCTCGCCTGGTAGAAGGCCGAGCGCGCACGGATGCGGCAGGCCAATGCCTGGTACGGCAGCCAGTGGTTGACCATGGCGTTGAGCGCCTTGTCCGGCGTCTCGACCTGGATCGTATCGAGGAAACCACGCCAGCTGCGTTCGTTCTCGGCCAGCCTTTTGTCGAAATCCCTGGCACGATGCGTCTTGACCAAAGCGCTTGCTTCTTCGGCGGAACCCGCATCCCCCATCAGCCAGAGCAAGGTCACGTCGCCGCCTGCTGGAATGTCGACATCGCGCGACAGAGCAGCGCACGGATCGTCGCCCGCCTCGACGCGGCCGGACAAGGCCACGCCCGCGACGGCGGACTGCGGCATCGCCGTGCTTCCGTCGCGGCCGAGGAACTCCTGCCTGTCGGCCGTGAACGACTGCGGCTCGCGATCGCTGGCCAGGAAAGCCACACGGTCACTGAAGTCGAGCCCATACGGGTTCTGCGCAAGCAGGGCTCCGGTGGCCTCGTCGCGCTGCGAGAGGATTGTGGCCGCCGTTTTCGAACGATGGCTGCCCAGCACCCATTCAGCATAGGCGTAGATGCGCAACCTGACGGGTGTCGATCCGGCATTCTGGATGCGCAGGCGCGAAATGCGTACCGGGTCGGCGGGATCGACGACGTGGGTCAGATCCATCGACAGTGCGCCGCGCTTGGTTCGGAACGTCGAGAAACCCTGCCCATGCCAGGCTTCGTAGACCATGGCCGGGTCGCGCAGCATCGCGGCCGTCGGTGAGTAGGATTCACCGCTGCCGAGATCGTGGATGTAGATGCCTTCACCTGGACGGTTCGTGACCGGGTCATTCGACCAGGGCGTCAACTGATAGTCACGACTGTTGCGGCTCCAGGTGAACCCGGCGCCTTCCGCCGAGGTATGGAAGCCGAAAGCCTCGTTCGAGACCACATTGATCCAGGGTTGCGGAGTCGAGCGTTCCCCCGTCAGGCGAACGACGTAGTGACGGCCATCACTGTCAAAGCCGCCATAGCCATTCCAATAGTCGAGACCACTGCCATCTGCAGATGTCGCGCCATCCTTCCTGACTGGCTTCCGCAACACCGGCGCAGATGTCTCACGAAGCGCCACGGCACCACCAGGATGCAAGGCATCGCGTGCCTGGATCGCTGCGGTCTCGGCGCGCTCGATCTGATCGAAGATCGTGCCATTGCGGGTGTGCAGCACCACACGTGCGACCGCGAGCAGCGTCTTGTACGTGGTCTCGTCCATCAGATCGCGGCGCACCGCGAAGATGTGCTGACGCGAACCGAACTCGTTGCCGCGCAGCCGGCTGTTTTCGCAAAGCGCATCGATCGCCTGCTGCAGGTCCTGCACATAGGACGATGCCTGCTCATTGACGATGACGAGATCCGCCGTCATGCCGCGTGCCCGCATGTATTCCTGAAAACGCAGCGCCTCGGCAACGATCTCCAGGTCGGCAACGTCGCCGATACGCACCGCAAAGATCGGGAAGTCACCTGAAATGCTGGTCGGCCACAGGCTGGACTGACGACCGAGCCCCGGAGCAATCGCATCCGAAGGCAGACGCAGGAACGGATCCGGATAGATCAGATAACGCGCGAGCTTCTGCACGTTGGACGCATCCGTCAGGCTCAACCCCATATGGCGGGTCTGCACCTGCGAACGGGTCCAGGCCAGCATCGACTGGCGGGCGAAGCTCTCGGCATGGTCAAGCCGCGCAATTGCCTCGTCCAGCTCCGTACGGTTGGCCCCCGTGACGGTCCAGAAAGTGAGCGATATCTTCTTGTTCGCCGGCACCCGCACCCGACGCCGCAGTGCGGCAACGGGATCCAGCGTGAACCCGGCATGTCCTTCCAGTCGAGCACCCGGATCGAAGGCAGCGGCATCAGCGATGGTGCGACCGCGGCCAATGAATGCACGGCGATCGGTCTCGGCCTCACCATCACGGGCAAGCCCGGACGGGTCGGTCACGAAATGAGCGGCAGCGATGTCCGGCTCGCCGGCGTCGCGCTTGCGCCGCGTTGCGAAGATGGCGTTGTTGTTCGGCGCGATCTCGGTTTCGATGAACATCTTAGAGAAGGCGGGATGGGCGTAGTCCGCCGCCTCCTGACCTAGCACCAGCTCAGCGAACGAAGTCACCTCGATATGCCGGTCGGTGGCTCCGTCGTTGTAGAGCGTCACCCGCCTGCCTTCGCCATTGCCTTCCGAAATGACGATGCATTCAACCTCGGAGCGCAGTGAGTGCACGGTCTTGATGAAGGTCGCCTTGTCGTCGGAGAACTGTGCCTGTGCGGTTTCACCCGGCACACGCTTCGGCTCAACCGTCGCCGACCACCAGTCACCGGTGTCGGCGTCACGCAGGAAGATATAGGAGCCGAGCCGGTCCTCGACCGGGTCAGGCTGCCAGCGGGTGACAGCAAAGTCGCCCCAGCGCGAGTAACCGGAACCGGTCGCCGTCACCATGACGGAGTAACGCCCGTTCGACATCAAATTGGTGGCGCGCAGCGCCCAGGCCGGATCGAGCACCACACGCATGTCGGGGGTCTGCGCCTCGGTCTCGTCGGCGACAGCCTGCTCCTCGGCGTCCGTACGCACCGTATCAGCCGGAATCTCGCGCGGCGCCTTCTCCTGCAGCAGCAGTTCGGCGGATTCGATCACCGGGTCGCTGTGGAAGCGATCACGCAGGCGTCCTTCGAAGACGGCATCGGCGATGGCTGCGATCGACATACCGGAATGGTGCGCGAAGTAGTTCTGCACGACCGCGCAGGTCGCGCCTTCCGGCACACGCTGCGGCGTGAAGTCAACGGCATCGTAGTAACCGTGGCGGCCGAGTGCGCCGATCTCCTTCAGGCGCTTCAGATTGGCAACGGCCTCGCGCGGCAGGAACTGCGCGCTCAGGATGGTGGCGTAAGGCGCGATGACCGTGTTCTGGCCGAGACCACGCTTGAGTCCGAGGCCTGGCACACCAAAGTTGGTGTACTGATAGTTCATCTCGCGGTCGCGGGCATTGTATGCAGCTTCGGAGATGCCCCACGGCACCCCCTTCGAGCGGCCGTACTGGATCTGGCGCTTGATGATGAGCTGGCTGGTCTGGTTGAGAATCGAGCCCTGGGGTTCCTTCATCACCAATGGCGGCATCAGATATTCGAACATCGAGCCGGACCAGGACATCAGCGCGCCCCGGAAGCCGATCTCGACGATCGGGCGGCCCAGGCGGAACCAGTGCTCGGTCGGCAGGTCGCCCTTGGCGATGGCGAACAGGCTGGTCAGGCGGCATTCGGAAGCGAGCAGGTCGTAGCAGGCCTCGTCAAGCTGGCGCTCCTCGACACGGTAGCCGATCGACAGCAGCTTACGGTCCTGCCGCAGCAGGAAGCCGAATTCCATTTCGAACGCATAGCGGCGGGTGCGTTCGTGCAGTTCGAGCAGCTTGGCACGCATGGCCTGGACCGACTTTTCGTCGGCCTGGGCATCCTGCACATGCGCCTCGCAGGTGGCTTCCAGCCGCGCAGCCCAGTCGACGATGATGTCGCTGGCCGTCGACTTGGCCTCGGCGTGGATGGCTGCGGCGAGCTTGCGGATCTCTCCTGCGAGCACCGTCAGGTTGACGGTACGAGCCAGGGCCATCTCCGGCTGTGCCTTGATCGTGCGCACGGCGCGGCGCATCCCGTCCAGCCGATCGGCGAGACGTTGACGCAACGGCCTGAGCTGGCGGCGGTCATCCGGCAATTCATCCAGGCTTTCGTCCAGGATTGCGACCGTGTCCAGCACGCCTTCGACGTCGCCATGCAGGTGGACGGACGGTGCCTCCGCCCATTCGGTGCAGGTCGCGGCGACCGTCACCAGATGGCCGGCCAGATTGCCGCTGTCGACCGCGGAAATGTAGGTCGGGCGCAACGGATTGAGCGTCGTCGTCTCGTACCAGTTGTAGAGGTGGCCGCGGCTGCGCTCCATGCGCTCGATGGTCGACATGGTGGCATCGATGCGCGCGATTGCTTCCGAAAGACTGATCCAGCCGAAATCGCGCGCCGATACAACCGACAGCAGGTAGACGCCGATGTTGGTGGGCGAGGTGCGCGAGGCGATAACCGGCTTCGGGTTTTCCTGGAAGTTGTCCGGCGGCAGATGGTTCTGCTCGGCTGTTACGAAGTTCTCGAAGTAATGCCAGGTGCGGCGGGCGGCTATGCGCAACGCGTGCACATCCTGCGGCAGCAGGTGCAGCCTGTCCTCCGTTTCGGCCGAGCGGCTGACCAGCCAGGCGAATGCCGGCGATCCGATCCAGAACAGCGCGAAGGCAAAGGCGACGAACGCGCCGGTTGAATCGTCGAGAACCGGAATGGCGAGGCCGACGGCGCCAATGATCACGGCGCCATACATCATCGAATAATAAGAGCCGATGTCGTTGCCGCTGCCCTGATGCGCCTGCGAGGCGGTGCGCCATTCGAGCAGGTTCTTGCGACTGACGAAGAGACGATAGAGCGTACGGATGATGGCATCGCCCATCATCCAGGCCTGATGCGCCATCAGCACGATCTTCAGCGCCACCATCGCGGTGCCGAAGGCGATGTCATGCACGAGCGCAGAGAAATGACCGCGCGGCGTGGCGTCGCTGTTCTTCGGGATGATCGCGTTGACGATGTCGAAGGTGGGCGCCATGAACAACGTCAGGATCAGCAGTCCCTGCCACTGGGCGGCCTGCGTGAAAGGCAGCAACGTCCAGCCGGCGATCGCCGCCATCACCCAGAAGATCGGGGTCAGCGAGCGACGCAGATTGTCGATCATCTTCCAGCGGGACAGCGCCGGAACACCCGAGCGCGGATCGAATATGAAACTCAGCAACTGCCAGTCGCCACGCGCCCAGCGATGGGTGCGCGAGGCGTCGACCCAGTAGCGGGTCGGATAGTCCTCGACCAGTTCGACATCCGTGACGAGTGCCGAGCGGGCCAAAGCGCCTTCGAGCAGATCATGGCTGAGCACGGTGTTGTCTTCGATACGCCCCTTGAGCGCCGCCTCGAAGGCGTCGATATGGTAGAGCCCCTTGCCGGTGAAGGAACCGTCGCCGAACACGTCCTGATAGAGATCAGAAACGGCGAAGACATAGGGGTCGAGACCGCGATTGGCCGAGAACACGCGCTGGAAGAACGACGCTTCGTCGCCGGTGGTGAGCGAAGGCGTGATGCGCGGCTGCATGATCGCGTAGCCGGCCGTGACCCTGCGCTTCTCCGCATCGAAATGCGGCTTGTTCATCGGGTGGCACATCTTGCCGATCAGTTTCGAAACGGCATCGCGCGTCGTGCGGGTATCGGCGTCCAGCGTCATGACATGCACGACGTTATCGGGCAGTGGCGTTTCCAGCGGCAGGAAGGTGGTGTCCTTGTCACCACGCAGCAAAAGGTTCAGTTCGTGCAGCTTGCCGCGCTTGCGCTCCCAGCCCATCCAGCGACCCTGCGCAGGGTTGTAGAGGCGGCGGCGGTGCAGCAGATAGAAACGTGGCGCGCCTTCGGTCGGATAACGCAGGTTGAGTTCCGCGATCTGACTGCGGGCAAATTCGAGGATTTCCGTATCGTTGGTGCTGATCTCCGATTTGCTGTCCGGCCAATCCGAAAGCAGCGCGAAATGAAGTTCGCCCGACATGTTGGCGAGGTGGTGCACTTCGATGTTGCGGACATTTTCCTCGACATCGTCGCGTGAGCCGATCAGCGATGGCACGACGACAAGCGTTCGTGCCTCAGCCGGAATGCCGTCCTTGTACTCATAGCCGACGAGACGTGTCGGCTTCAGGAACAGGAGGAAGACGGTATTGAAAAACGCCAGCGCACCTTCACTCGCCGGCACCGCGAACAGCACCAGCATCAGCGTTATGCCCCAGAGCGGCAGTCCCAGCGCTGCCAACGCACTGCCGGACAACCAGAGCAGAAGCGCCGTCAGCAGGAAGACAGGCAGCACGATGCCCAGCCATCCGGTCTTGCGGAAAGCGCGCAGGAAACTGCGCGCCACACTCGGCGAATAGCCGATCGCCTTTTCGAGTTCAGGCCGGCGTGAGCCAACGAGGAAGAAGCCGATATCGGTGGTGTCGGCAGCATCCACAGCTTCGCCTGCAGCTTCCTTGGCCGCTGCCGCCATGTCGGTTGCCTGTTCGGCGACGCGGTATTCCGACTGCTTCGAACGCTTGGCGAGGTCCTCGATCTCGGTGCGGTACTGATCCCTCGAAGGGAAGTCGAGCTCGCTGAAATTGGTCCGTTCGCGCAACAGCGCATCGATGCGGCTGACGCCCTCGAACCAGATCGTCCAGTCGACGTCGTTGATGAGGCGCAGGCCGCGGATGATGTTGCCGGTGGTGACGTTGCCGCTCGACAGTGTCTGGTGCTCGGCGATGGTGATCTTTTCGGCGTCGGTGCCGGACTTCTCCAGTTCGGCTTCCAGCCATTCGAGCGCCCTGCCCGCATTCTGCGAGCCGTCGCGCAGTCGGTAGAGAAGCTGCGTCGCGAATGAGGTGTCGGCGGCCTGGGCCTGATACTTATCCAGGATCGCCTGCCGGTCGGCACTGTCCCCGGCGGCCAGCACGCGGTCGGCAACGTCGTTGGCGATGAGGCGCAGATCCCTCGAACGATTGACCCGAACGGCGAGCCGGCGAAGGTTCTCGATCAGCACGAAGCGCAGCAGCGATGGCAAGACCCAGATCTCGCCGATCTTCATCGGTTCGACCGACTGGAAGCCCTCGACGATCGCCTTGAACATCTGCGCCGAGACAGAACTGTCCGAATGGGCGACATAAGCCCACGCCAGCGCCAGGGCGCGCGGCACGCTGACGCTGTCTGACAGCTTCAAAGTCGGCAGTTGCCGGTAGAAACGGCGCGGCAGGTCTCGCTTGATCTGATAGATCGTCTCCTCGACCAGATAATTGTTGTCGAGAAGCCACTGTGCGGCTGGCGTAACCGTCTCGCCCCTTGCCTGGGCGGCATTGGTCAGCTTGTAGACTTCGAGGATCTTCCTGGCGCTTTCGCGGATGCGCTTCTGGAAGTCGAAAGGTTGCAGACCCGCAAGATCGGAGACGTCGCCTCTGGCGAGGCTTTCACCCAGCGCCCGCAACCTGTCTTCGGGCAGAAACTGTGACCGGATCGGCTCTTCCGCTGCGGCGGGGAAACGCGCTGTGGCGGTCCGGATCTCGGCGGGGCTGGTCTGAATATTCATCAAGCAATCCGTGCGGTGGGGACCGGTCGCGGCGCGACCGCAGCGCCCCCGGTGTCTGACATCGATTTACAGGTGATTGATTGCATAGCAAAGCGGGTCGAACGAGCTTGTTCAGTCTTCCCGTCAAGATTAGCGGACGTTGCCTTGCCGACAACCGTGGTACTCGCGCTCATGCTCACAACGGAAAGGAGCGAATGGCAAGGATTCCGGCAATTTCGTGATGGCGCAACCGCCCGACCCGATATTTCGGGCCAGGTTCGATAACGCTTGGAAACAGCTTTTAATCGTTTTGGATGGAGATCAGGAAAACTGTGGCGTGCGCCAGGGGACGAAGTGACAAGGCCTGCCCCGCCCCGTCGAGCCACAATGTGTCACGAGCACCGAGCGCAAGTGCCGGCGATTCGCCGATCTGAATGACGCCTTCGTCGCAGAAGACGAGTGTGATAGCGGTTTGCGTGGCGAGGTCCTGCGGCTCCGAGAGCGACAGGCGACGGACCGTGTGGCGCACACGGCCACGACGGGTCATCACATTGAGGTCGGTAATGGGTCCCGCCGGCAATGTCGCTTCGGTTGCCGCATCGGCGGGAAAGAGCAAAGGGGCGCTGGCACGCGTCAGCTCGACGGCTTCGCGGCCAGCGATCGAGAGCGTCATGCCTCCGCCTTCGAGGATCGAAAGCGTGCGGTCAATACCGGCGAAAACGGAAAAGGGTCCACCGGCTTCGACGCGCGCCATGGAGATGCGCCAGTCGAAATCATCAAGCCCGGCGCCGGCCGGCGAGACGACGATCTCGGTCGTCGTCCCGCCGCCGTTCTTCCACGGCATGGATCGATAGTCGCTGGCGCGGAGGATGCGCATACGTTTAGCCGAGAATGCCCGGCAGGTTGAGCTGATGCTCCTTCGCACACTCGATGGCGATGTCGTAGCCGGCATCGGCATGGCGCATCACGCCGGTCGCCGGATCGTTCCACAACACCCGCTCAAGACGGTGTGCCGCATCCTCGGTGCCATCGCAAACGATGACCATGCCGGAATGCTGCGAGAAGCCCATGCCTACGCCGCCACCATGGTGTAGCGACACCCAGGTCGCGCCCGAGGCCGTGTTGAGGAGTGCGTTGAGCAGCGGCCAGTCGGACACCGCGTCCGAGCCATCCTTCATCGCTTCCGTTTCGCGGTTCGGCGAAGCGACGGAGCCGGAGTCGAGATGGTCGCGGCCGATGACGACAGGCGCCTTCAGTTCGCCCCTGGCGACCATTTCGTTGAAGGCGAGACCAAGACGATGGCGGTCGCCGAGGCCGACCCAGCAGATGCGCGCCGGCAGCCCCTGGAACTTGATGCGCTTCTGCGCCATGTCGAGCCAGTTGTGCAGGTGCTTGTTGTCGGGCAACAGCTCCTTCACCTTGGCGTCGGTCTTGTAGATGTCCTCCGGGTCGCCCGAGAGTGCGGCCCAGCGGAACGGACCGATGCCGCGGCAGAACAGCGGTCGGATATAGGCCGGCACGAAGCCGGGGAAGTCGAAAGCGTTCTCGACCCCCTCCTCCAGCGCCATCTGGCGGATGTTGTTGCCATAGTCGACGGTCGGGATGCCCATCTTGTGGAAGTCGAGCATTGCCTTGACGTGAACGGCCATGGACTTCTTCGCTTCCCTGGCGACGGTCTTGGGATCGCGCTCACGCTTCTCTTCCCACTCTGCGACCGTCCAGCCCTGCGGCAGATAGCCATTGACTGGATCGTGAGCAGAGGTCTGGTCGGTGACGGCATCCGGCTTTACGCCGCGACGTACCAGTTCGGGGAAGACATCGGCAGCATTGCCAAGCAGGGCGACCGAAATGGCCTTCTTTTCCTTGCCAGCCTTGTCGAGAATGGCCAGAGCGTCATCGAGATCCTTGGCCTGCACGTCGACATAACCGGTCTTCAGGCGCATCTCGATGCGCGAAGCCTGGCATTCCACGGCAAGGCAGGATGCGCCTGCCATGGTTGCGGCCAGCGGCTGCGCGCCGCCCATGCCGCCCAGGCCCGCCGTCAGGATCCAGCGGCCTGACAGGTCGCCATTGTAATGCTGGCGACCCAACTCGACGAAGGTCTCGTAGGTACCCTGAACGATGCCCTGCGAGCCGATATAGATCCAGGAGCCGGCCGTCATCTGGCCGTACATCATCAGGCCCTTCTTATCGAGCTCGTTGAAGTGGTCCCAGGTAGCCCAGTGCGGCACCAGGTTGGAATTCGCGAGCAGGACGCGCGGCGCGTCCTTGTGCGTCCTGAACACGCCAACCGGCTTGCCCGACTGCACCAGCAGCGTCTCGTCGGCTTCCAGGTTGCGCAGCGCGCCGACGATACGGTCGAAGCTTTGCCAGTCGCGAGCCGCGCGACCGATGCCGCCATAGACAACCAGCTCGCCGGGCTTTTCGGCGACGATCGGGTCGAGGTTGTTCATCAGCATGCGCAGCGGTGCTTCGGTCAGCCAGCTCTTGGCGGTCAGCTCGGTGCCGGTTGCGGCACGAATGGTGCGGGAATTGTCGATACGGGTGTGTTGGGTCATGCGAATGCTCCCTCGAAAATCAGGCCTTCGCCCAGTTGAGTGCGGTCGTCAGTATCTCGGTCAATGTCTTGCGCATCGGCGCAGCGAAATCCGGGTCATAGCGGCTCGGCCAGTTCGCCTGATCCACCCTGCCCTCCGGCTCCAGCATGTAACCACGGCAGGAGAGTTCCATCTGCAGGGCATGGACGCCTGCTTCCGGATTGCCGTGATGACGCGTGATCCAGCCGCCCTTGAAGCGGCCATTGACCACGAATGGCCGCCCGGTAGCGGCCATGATGTCGGCGACCTGCTTTTCCAGCACGGGGTCGGTGCTGTTGCCGGAATTGGTGCCGAGGTTGAACAGCGGCAGCCTGCCCTCGAACAGCCGGGGAATGACCGAACGGATCGAGTGGCAATCATAGAGCACGATCTTGCCGTGCAGGCCGCGCAATCGGGTGATCTCGGTTTCCAGTGCCGCGTGGTAAGGTTCGAAGTAGGTCCTCCGACGTTCGGCCACGTCTTCAGCGTTCGGCGCCCGCCCCGTCGTGTAGAGCGGCTCGCCATCAAAAGTCGTCGTCGGGCAAAGCTCGGTGGTGGCCTGCCCCGGATACAACGAAACACCCGAAGGATCGCGGTTCACGTCGATGATGGAACGTGAGATGCCGGTGCGCACGACAGTCGCACCGAGATCGATGGCGAAGTCATAGAGTTTTTCGATCCACCAGTCGGCATCTCGACGGGCCAGCCAGGGCGAAACGAAATGATCGTCAAGCCCGGCCAGGTCGAGACCGGTGTGCGGGATGCTGACCAGCAGCGGCGCCTCGCCGCGCTGGACCTCGAGCCATGAAGGCTGGGTCATCCGGCAGCTCCGCTGACAGCCGGCAGCCTGACCGCCTCTGCTGCCTTTGCAAGCGATCCGTCACGCACCAGGGCGATCGCCTTTTCCATGTCGGGATGGAAATGACGGTCGTCGTCAAGGTGCGGCACCTGCGCCCGCAGTACCTTGCGCACCGCCTCGAGCGGTTGGCTCGACGCCAGCGGCTGATGGAAGTCGCAGCCCTGTGCCGCGGCGAGCAGTTCGATGCCGATGACAGCGGTGGCATTCTCGATCATGCCGATGAGGCGGCGCGCGCCGTGCGCCGCCATCGAGACGTGATCTTCCTGGTTGGCCGAGGTCGGAATGGAGTCGACCGAGGCCGGATAGGCCTTCTGCTTGTTTTCCGACACAAGCGCGGCCGCCGTCACCTGCGGGATCATGAAGCCGGAATTGAGCCCGGGCTTCGGCGTGAGGAAAGCCGGCATGCCCGAAAGTGCCGGGTCGACCAGCATGGCGATGCGCCGTTCCGACAACGAACCGATCTCGCAGACGGCGAGCGCGATCATGTCGGCGGCGAACGCCACCGGCTCGGCGTGGAAGTTGCCGCCCGAAAGCGCGGTGTCATCCTCGGCGAAGATCAGCGGATTGTCGGTAACACCGTTGGCTTCGGTCTGCAGCGTATCGGCGGCCTTGCGCAACACGTCCAGCGCCGCGCCCATCACCTGCGGCTGGCAGCGCAGGCAATACGGGTCCTGAACACGTTCGTCGCCGACACGATGGGATTCGCGGATCGCGCTGCCGGCCATCAGGCTGCGCAAGGCGTCGGCCGTTTCGATCTGGCCGCGATGCTTGCGCAGCAGATGAATGCGCGGGTCGAAAGGCGCGTCCGAGCCCTTGGCCGCGTCGGTCGACAAGGCACCGGCGACAAGCGCCGACTGGTAGAGCACCTCGGCTTCGAACAGGCCGGCCAGGGCATAGGCTGTCGAGAATTGCGTGCCGTTGAGCAAGGCCAGGCCTTCCTTGGCACCAAGTGTCACCGGTTCCAGCCCATGCGACGCAAAGGCGACCCTGGCCGGTACGCGGCCATGCGGGGTGAAGCATTCGCCGACACCGATCATCACCGCAGTCATGTGAGACAGCGGGGCAAGATCGCCGGAAGCGCCGACGGAACCTTGTGCCGGCACGACCGGAATGACGTCGTTTGCCAGCATCTTCTGCAGCAGGTCGATGGTCTGCTGACGCACGCCCGAGGCGCCCTGCGCCAGGCTCGCCATCTTTAGCGCCATCATCAGGCGCGCTACAGCAACCGGCATCGGTTCGCCAACGCCGGCGGCATGCGACAACACGATGTTGCGCTGCAGCGTTTCGAGATCGGCGGCGGGAATGCGCACGCTGGCGAGCTTGCCGAAACCGGTATTGATGCCGTAGACCGGCTCGCCCTTGGCGACGATGCGTTCGACCGCCTTGGCGCTGGCCTCGATCGCCGCCTTGCAGGCAGGGTCGAGTGCCGGCGTGGCGCCACGATAGATGGCACGCCAGTCAGCCAGCGTTGCATTGCCGGGCTTCAATACGAGTTCTGTCATTGTCCCCTCCAGATACGGGCATGGAGCGGATTGAAGCCCATGCGATAAACAAGTTCTGCTGGCCGCTCGATGTCCCAGATGGCGAGGTCGGCCCATTTCCCGGCTTCCAGCGTGCCGGTCTCGCCAAGCAACCCGAGCGCACGCGCTGCTTCGCGCGTCGTGCCGGCGATGCATTCCTGCACTGTCATGGCGAACAGTGTCGCCGCCATGTTCATGGTGAGCAGCAGCGAAGTCAGCGGCGAGGTGCCGGGATTGTTGTCGGTCGCCACCGCCATCTTCACGCTGTACTGGCGAAACAACGCGATCGGCGGCTTTCGGGTCTCGCGGATGAAATAATAGGCGCCGGGCAGGATACCGGCGACGGTGCCGGCCTTGGCCATTGCTGCTGCGCCAGCCTCATCGGTATATTCGAGGTGATCGGTCGAGAGCGCACGATAGCTTGCAGCAAGTGCAGCGCCGTTGAGATTGGAAAGCTGGTCTGCATGCAGCTTGACCGGCAGACCAGCCGCCTTCGCCGCCTCGAACACCCGCGCGATCTGTTCGGGAGAGAAAGCAATGCCTTCACAGAAGCCGTCGACCGCATCGGCCAGCCCTTCGGCGGCAATGGCCGGCAGCATCGTCTTCGCCACAAGGTCGATATAGGTGTCCTTGTCGCCGTTGGCTTCCGGCGGCAAGGCATGCGCGCCGAGGAAGGTCGTGCGCACCGTGACCGAGCGTTCGGCACCGAGACGACGCGCCGCCTTCAGGGACTTTTTCTCATTCTCGAGATCGAGGCCATAGCCCGATTTCACCTCGATCGTGGTGACGCCTTCGGCCATCAGCGCATCGAGGCGCGGCAGCGTCTGGGCAACGAGTTCATCCTCGCTCGCAGCCCGCAGCGCCTTCACGGACGAGACGATGCCACCGCCGGCACGCGCGACCTCTTCATAGGTCGCGCCGGCCAGCCGCATCTCGAACTCGTTGGCACGATTGCCGGCATGGATCAGATGCGTGTGACAGTCGATCAGGCCAGGCGTGATCCAGCGACCTTCACAGTCGACGACCTCGGCACCTGCGGGCGCGGCCGGCATATCCTTTTCGGAGCCGGCATAGACAATGCGGCCGCCGCTCGCCACGATGGCGCCATGCTCGATTTCACCAAGACCGGCAGCATTTTCAGCCAGCGTCGCCAGGCGCGCGTTGCGCCAGATGCGGCTTGCCCCTGCCCGGCCTTTCTCCTCCTCAGCCATAGCCTTTTTCCGCTTCACTCCGTCGAAATTATGTATATACATATTAAGACGCGACGCAAGTGTTAATGTCGCGCAGGTTACGGCAAGCGGAGGACGAAGGCGTGACGGCGATTTTTGCGGAACAGGCTCTTCTGAGCGACGGCTGGCGCAAGAATGTGCGCCTTATCATCGCCGATGGCGTGCTGATCTCCATTGAAGCTGACGCTGCCATCCGGGCCGGCGACGAACGGCACGCCATCGTTGTTCCCGGCATGCCCAACCTGCACAGCCATGCCTTTCAGCGCGGCATGGCAGGTCTTGCGGAAACGCGTGGCCCCGGCTCTGATTCATTCTGGAGTTGGCGCGAAGTGATGTATCGCTTCGCCCTGTCGATGACGCCGGAAGACGTCGAAGCAGTCGCCGCCCAACTCTATGTCGAGATGGTGGAGGCCGGATTTTCCCGGGTCGGCGAGTTCCACTATCTGCATCACGATCGGGACGGCAGGCCCTACGCCAACATCGCCGAAATGGCCGAGCGCATCGCGGCCGCGGCCAAGGCGACCGGTATCGGGCTGACATTGTTGCCGGTGTTTTATGCGCACTCGGGCTTCGGCGGCGGTGTACCGAACGAAGGTCAGCGCCGCTTCATCAATGATCTGAACGGGTTCTCCAGACTTCTCGAGAAATCGAAAGAAGCAGTAGCAGGGCTCGATCGGGCAGTTGTCGGTGTCGCTCCACACAGCCTGCGCGCGGCCACTCCGGAAGAATTGTCGGTGGTCGCCAAGCTTGAGCCAGAGGCGCCGGTCCACATCCACATCGCCGAACAAGTGAAGGAAGTCGAGGATTGTGTCGCATGGTCCGGCAAACGGCCCGTGGAATGGCTGCTGGAGAACCAGGCCGTCGACCGCCGTTGGTGTCTGATCCACGCCACGCATATGACGGATGACGAGACGATTGCCATGGCAAAGTCCGGCGCGATTGCCGGCCTGTGTCCGATCACCGAAGCCAATCTGGGGGACGGCACGTTCTCCGCCCCGTTGTTTTCGAGCCATGGCGGCCGTTACGGTGTCGGTTCAGACTCCAACGTTCTGATCGGCGTTGCTGACGAATTGCGCCAGCTCGAATATTCCCAGCGCATTTTCCACCGCGCCCGCAACGTGTTGGCTGCCCCCGGTCAGTCCAACGGCGAGAATCTGTTCACGCAGTCCTTGATGGGGGGAAACGCGGCTCTCGGCTTTGAGACAGCAGGCCTTGCGACCGGCATGCCAGCAGATTTCGTTTCGCTTGATGCCAACCATCCTTCGCTCGCCGGAAAATGCGGCGACGCGATCCTCGATACCTGGGTCTTCGCCGGCGGCACCCGCGTCGACTGTGCGTGGGTCCATGGTCGCAAGCTGGTGGAGAATGGCCGCCATTTCGCACGTGAGGCCATTGCCGAACGCTTCCGGAATGTGATGATGCGGTTGTCGGCCGGCTAAGGGCTGCCGGGATTCGAACAGCGGAGAACAGCAGGCTGATGAACACGACAACGGAACCGGCATCGCTTCATCAGCGCATCCTGTCCGACATCAGCGAAAAAATCCTGTCCGGCGTCTGGGCGCCGGGTCATCGCATTCCTTTCGAACACGAACTGACGGCCGAATATGGCTGCTCGCGCATGACGGTGAACAAGGCGCTGTCACAGCTCGCCAAGGCCGGCCTGATCGAGCGGCGCCGGCGTTCGGGCAGCTTCGTACGCCAGCCGCATTCCCAGGCCGCGATCCTCGAGATCCACGACATCCGCACCGAAGTGGAGGCAACCGGCCTGCCCTATCACTTCGAGCGTGTGTCGCGCCTCAAGCGCCGTTCCAGCACCGAAGATCGCGAACTGCTGGGCCTTGATGCCGCGGGACCGGTTCTGGCGGTGGAATGCCGGCACTTTGCCGGCAAGCGGCCGTTCTGTCAGGAAAGGCGGCTCATCAACCTGAGTGCCGTTCCGGAGGCGGAGGAGGAAGAGTTCCTGGAAATCAGCCCGAACCCCTGGTTGGTCGGACATGTTCCGTGGAATGCAGCCGAACACCGCATCCGCGCCATGGCCGCCGACGAAGGTGTTGCCTCGGCGCTCGATATCACGGCTGGTTCACCGTGCCTTGTCGTGGAAAGACGAACCTGGAATGCCGAACGCCCGGTCACGCAGGTGCGCTTCGTCTATGCTGCCGAAAGCCACGAGCTGGTCGCGCGTTTCGCGCCATCGCAGGGTTGAGCGTCAGCTCTCAAGGCCAGCCTGTTGAAGCCAACGATAGAGGATGTCAGGCTCGCGCTCGTCATTGTCGCGACCGTCGGTCTGCTGGATGGCCGTAAAGCCATGCTTCTCATAGAAGCGGCGCGCAGCCATGTTTTTCTGGAATGTCCAGAGCTGTAGTACCGGCCAGGCCGCCTTCGCCACATCGAGCAGAGCCACACCAATGCCTCGCTTCTGATGGCCCGGCAGAACATAGAGCTGATCAACCCACCCTTCCCGGAAAGCGATGAAGCCGATGATTTCACCGTCGACGGCGCCCCAGACCTCGCAGCTGGCATAGACCTGATTTTCGAAGAAGCGCCGGTCTTCTTGCGGGGTGTGAATTCCCGCCAGCCACGGCAGTCGCTCGTCGAACGCCTGCCGCAAAACGACAGCGACACGAGCCATGTCTTGCAAACCCAGGCGGCGTAAGGAAAGTGTCATGGATCAGACAAAGCCTAGGACAATAAGAGAATGGGGCCGATCCAAGCTGGACGGCCCCATTCTTTTGATCAGGCAGCCCGCGCAGCCGGCTTGCGGTTGAAACGGCGCTTACCGCGGAACGGCTTGCCGCCGTCGGGCTTGCGCTCGCCGTGTGGCTTGTCACCAAACGGCCGATCACCCTTGGGCTTGCCGTGGAAGTGGCGTTCGCCATTCGGCTTGGCTCTGAAGGGGCGGTCACCACTCTGGTTGCGCTCGCCTTGAGCGCCATTTTCGCCATCCGACTTGCCGGAGAACGGACGCCCGCCCTGCGGCTTGCCGCCGAAGCGCTTCTTGCCGAAGCCGTCATTACGCGACCTGCTGTCGCGACGTTCTTCACGCGCGCCGTCATTTGCCGGTGCAAAGTTGCGTTCACCCTGCGGACGCGGCTCACGGGCCGGGTCAGGCTGACCGAGGTGATCGGCCAGTACCGGCAACTTCATGCGGATGATGCGTTCGACCTGACGCAGCTTGCTGTTCTCGGACGGATCGACCAGCGTGATGGCGATGCCGTCGCGGCCATTGCGGCCGGTGCGGCCGATGCGGTGAACGTAGCTTTCAGCCTCGTCCGGCAGGTCGAAGTTCACGACATGGCTGATGCCGGGAACATCGATGCCGCGCGCGGCGATGTCGGTGGCGACCAGGATGCGCACCGAGCCATCGCGGAAGCCATTCAGCGCCTTCTGGCGAGCATTCTGGCTCTTGTTGCCGTGGATGACAGCAGCCTCGAAGCCGTCGCGCTCGAGATCCTTGGTGACACGATCCGCGCCATGCTTGGTGCGGGCGAACACGATCACCGAGCTCATGGCGTCGTCGGCCAGCATGTCGGACAGAACCTTGCGCTTCTGCTTGGTGCGGGCGAGCACGACACTCTGCACGATCTCGGCGGCCGTGGTGCCCTGCGGCGCCACTTCCACGCGCACCGGATCGCGCAGCAGGCTCTGCGTCAGCTGCTCGATCTCGCTCGGCATGGTGGCCGAGAACAGCGCGGTCTGCCTTGCCGGATGCGTGGCCTTGGCGATGCGCTTGACGTCGTTGATGAAGCCCATATCGAGCATGCGGTCGGCCTCGTCGAGAACCAGCCAGGTGGTCTCCGACAGGATGACATCCTTCTCGCGCACCAGATCCATCAGGCGGCCGGGAGTCGCGATCAGGAAATCCACGCCGGGACCGATCTTCTTGACCTGGCTGAAGCGCGAAACGCCACCCAGCACGAGCGCGGTGGAGATGTGCGCGCCTTTTGCGAGCACCTTGATCGTCTCTTCGATCTGGACGGCCAGTTCGCGGGTCGGTGCCAGGATCAGGGCGCGTGCCGTCTTCGGCCGGCGCTTGGTGCCGAGCGCGATGATGCGCGAGAGGATCGGCAGAGCAAAGGCCGCCGTCTTGCCGGAGCCGGTCTGGGCGATGCCCAGGATGTCCCGGCCAGCCAGCTGTGCGGGGATGGCCTGCTCCTGAATCGGCTTCGGCTCGGTGAAGCCTGCCGTGTTGGTGGCCTTCAGCAGTTGGCCGGAAATTCCGAGCTTGGCGAAGCCATTCAGCTCCGCATTGGTTTCATTGGTCAAAATAATCTTCTTTCGTGCGGCGATTGCCGCAAACAGCAATGGCGGCCGGGCGCAACCCGCCGTCAAAAACAGGAATGGGACGACAAGGAGGGCGGGCCAAAAAGCCCGCTCGGCTGCGCTGTCGTGCCCGCCGGCCTCTTGCCGCGGGACTTACACCGCCTTGCCCAAGGCAAGGGGAACAGACGCAACCAGTCTCAATCAGGGAGAAAGCCGGAAAGACCCGGCCCGAGCGCCTATGAGGCGGCATATGGAGGAGTTCGCGAAGAAATGCAAGAGCCTCATGTTGCAATGCAGCATTGCGCATGGGCGTCTAACCGCGTTCAGGAGACAAACTACAGCCGTCGATGACTGCGCGAGGCATGCGAAATACGGGTTTGCATCGTGAAATCAAAGCCCCGCTTGCGCTCCCCGCGCCACGCCGATACCAAAAGCGGACTAAATATCTGAGGGAGGCCGCCCAATGAAGGAAGTGCTGAAGGAACTCGAGCGCCGGCGCGACATCGCCCGTTTGGGGGGCGGTCAGGCACGCATCGATGCCCAGCACGCCAAGGGCAAGCTGACTGCACGCGAACGTATTGAGATCTTCCTCGACGAAGGTTCGTTCGAGGAGTTCGATATGTATGTCGAACATCGTTCCACCGATTTCGGCATGGAGAAATCGAAAGTCGCCGGTGACGGCGTCGTCACCGGCTGGGGCACGGTCAACGGTCGTCCGGTCTATCTGTTCGCCAAGGATTTCACCGTATTCGGCGGCTCGCTTTCGGAAGCGCATGCCGAGAAGGTGATGAAGGTGCAGGACATGGCGCTGCGCAACCGCGCGCCGATCATCGGGCTTTATGATGCCGGCGGTGCGCGCATCCAGGAAGGCGTGGCAGCGCTGGGCGGCTATGCTGAAATCTTCCAGCGCAACGTACTGGCTTCCGGGGTCATTCCGCAGATATCGCTGATCATGGGTCCCTGCGCCGGCGGCGACGTCTATTCGCCCGCCATGACTGACTTCATCTTCATGGTCCGGGACACCTCCTATATGTTCGTGACCGGTCCGGACGTCGTCAAGACCGTGACCAACGAAACTGTCACGGCCGAGCAGCTCGGCGGCGCTTCCGTACACACGACGAAGTCCTCGATCGCTGACGGAGCCTATGACAATGATGTCGAGGCGCTGTTGCAGATGCGACGACTGGTCGACCTTCTGCCAGCCTCCAACACCGCCGAGATACCGGAAGTCGAATGCTATCAATCGGTAACCGAGCATGACATGTCGCTCGACCGCCTCATTCCGGACAACGCCAACAAACCCTACGACATCAAGGAACTGATCCTGAAGACCGTCGACGAAGGCGACTTCTTCGAGATCCAGGCTTCCTTCGCCAAGAACATCGTGACCGGTCTCGGCCGTGTCGAAGGGCGCACCGTGGGCTTCGTCGCCAACCAGCCGATGGTGCTGGCCGGTGTTCTGGACAGTGACGCCTCCCGCAAGGCAGCACGCTTCGTACGCTTCTGCGATTGCTTCAACATTCCGCTCGTCACCTTTGTCGACGTTCCCGGTTTCCTGCCCGGCACCGCGCAGGAGTATGGCGGACTGATCAAGCACGGCGCCAAGCTGTTGTTCGCCTATGCCGAGGCAACGGTGCCAAAGGTGACGGTGATCACCCGCAAGGCCTTTGGCGGCGCCTACGACGTGATGGCCTCGAAACACCTGCGTGGCGACATGAACTACGCCTGGCCGACGGCGCAGATCGCCGTGATGGGCGCCAAGGGCGCCGTCGAAATCATCTATCGCAAGGATATCGGCGACGCCGAGAAGATCGCGGCACACACCAAACAATACGAGGACCGCTTCCTGTCACCTTTCGTGGCCGCGGAACGCGGCTATGTCGACGAGGTGATCATGCCGCACTCGACGCGTCGCCGCGTCGCACGAGCGCTGAGGATGTTGCGCAACAAGGACCTGCAGAATCCCTGGAAGAAGCACGACAACATTCCGCTTTAGGACGTGCCATCACACGCTCGGTGTGTTGGCACGAACGGATTCCGCAAAAATCCTGGCGATCTTTCTTGCACCGGATTCATTCGGGTGGATTTCATCGCGGTACCAGTCGCGGTCGGTCATCGCCGGCCTGAGGTCGCTGTAGACGACATGCGCGGTGCTCTGCGCGAACGACTGCAAGGCGTCGTTGAACAGCTTGACCATTTGGGCAACGATTGCCCGGCACAGCGGCGCATGAGCGATCGGATCAAAGCCGAGCGTTTCCAACGGACCGCCGAGATAGTGTCCGCCCTTCTTCGGAATGGCATTGGCATAGCCGTGCACGTAAAGCACGACACGGCCTGCGGTGGCGTCGCGCGCATCATTGGCCAGCGACCGATAGAAGCCCATCATCTGGCTGATCTTCTGCGAGAATGTCGCCTTGATGTAGTCGGCCGCGTGCGCCGGATCGGCATCGCCTGACTTTCGAGGCTTCACATAGGTCGGGATGGAACCCAACACGTCATTGCCGCCGCCAGAGAACAGAAAATGCCCGAACAGACCGGAGCGTAACGGCTGGCGATATTGCTTCGCTGTGACCATTGCTTCCAGTTCATCGCCCCAGAGCGCGATGTTGCTGACTTCGAAATCATAATCGCTGCCTAGAAAGTCGATTGCCGTCTTTGGATAGATGTAGTCCGGCAGGTTGAACCAGGAGTCACCCTCGGCCAAAAGCCTGGTCCTTGCCGCCCTGCGAAATGTTTGCGTCAGTACCCTCGGCTTCCTTGGAGGCGGGGTCTGCGCTCGCGTTGCCTCGGCGTAGAGTTTGGAGATTGCGTCAGGGGCTGGCCTGGCGCGGCCGACTTCGACCAACGCCTCGTTAAGTTTCAAAGCGGGAGCGAAAGGCTTGCTGTGTTCTTCGTCCGGCAGGAAGTAGTCGGTGAGTTCCTGCTCGCTGAGCGATGCGTTGCGGCAGCGTTTGCGTAGGTCGGCAAGCGAGATCGGAGGGGTTTGGGGTTTCTTTGAAACCATCGGTTCACTCCGCCCAGCCAGCCACGATCCTGGCTGTATCCTGGTTCATCAGATAGCCATAGAAATCATGCGGGTTGGACACGAGTTGCCCGCTAGACGCATCGCGATAATGCCAGCAGTTGTAGATCTTCCTGTCGGTGATCGAGCGGCAATAATGTTTGGTGCGCATGGTTGCAAAGGCCGTGCGCATACTTTGCACATGCGCGATGAAATCGTCCTCTGCGTGGACATTGATCCAGTCGACGAACTGGTTGCGCGGATATTTTTCGTCATCCAACGCCACGGCGTCGAGCAGATTGCGCTGGATACCGATTTCGCCGAGCGGACAGCCTAATGTGAGCCAGAGCCTGACCGGGATTGCGGATGCATCGCGCCGGCCCTCATATTCGGACCGGAACGAGTACTTCCAGAAGACGTCGTAGGCGACCATGCAGCCCATGCTGTGTGTGACAAGGCAAACGTCATCGCCGTCGGCCAACGACTGCTTCAGAACATCCTGGAGCCGGGCGCGGATGTCCGAGCCGACACGCTGCGATGTGAGATAGACGGCAAGGTCCCACTTGATCGAGACTTCGACCAGCGAGTTGACGAGGCCGAAGGTAAACAGCTCGCCGAACATGGAAGCCGCGTGTATCGCCTCGTCGAGAAAGCGCCAATCTTTGGCGATATCAAGGACATGGCGATAGCTCTTCTTGTTGAAAGTCCGCAGCGCGTCGGTCAAATCGAAGGCGTCATCCAATGCCGCCGCCGGAAAGCACGGCTTGAAATCATATGGCGGATCGTTCTGCGCGGTCAGCAATGCGGCGGTCTTGGGGTCGTAGGACGCCTCGATGCGGTTGGTGACATCGCCGTAATACGCGCTGCTGAATTTGATGGCGCCGCCTTGGAGGTCGTCTGCGACATCGGCCTTGCCCGCCCGCCGCAATCCGGCGACGATGGCGCGCTTGGCAAGTGCTGCCAGCGCCGAACCGGCCGGCTTGATATCCCTGCCATGAACGAGGATGAGATGTTTCATGCCCCGGCCCCCTCGCTGGACAGGCTACGGTAGCACAATGTCCTGAAGGCTTTCTCAGATCTTCCGGTGTAAGCCGAAAGATGTATCCTGAAACTCAGGCTGCTCTTACCAGATCGTTGTATTCATCGAGATCGACGTAGAAGACGCGGGTGATCTCGGTGATGATCTCGTCGTCGTCGTAACCCTGCGATTTCAGGATGTTGATAGCCGTCAGGATGTCGACGCGCTCGACGAGCCGCCGCTTCTGGTAGTCTTCGAAAAAAGTCTCCATCGGCCCGTCCCTTGCCCGATGTGCCCAGTAACGCCGAGATCACGGAAGAAACGCTGTATTCATCCTCCAGCGCGGAACTGGCCCACGCCGTCGAGATCTTCCTCGATCTGCCCCCAAATCAAGTTTGACGCGGAAAATATGGCCGACTCACCAAGGCCAACCAAAGGGTAACATGGGTGGACCAAAGCGCAGCAATATTAGTCATCCAGAATATATGATTTCAGCGGTGAAGTTTGTGCAAGGGGCGACGTTCGGCGATGTTGCGGTCTTGTCGAAAAAATGGTGCAAAGCATGCGCCGACCGCATTCGGACCAATCGATGATGCGTTGCCTGACCCTTTTGTTATCTTTCATGGCTGCGGGACTTGCGACCGGCAACGCGCGCGCTGCCATTGCCGACGGCACCTTGCCCGAAGGCAGCTATCGCTGCGAGGTCTACCTGCTCGGCGCATTCGTCAACCTGGGCGATATCAAGATCAAGGGACGCGTCTATAGCGGTCCGACCTACGGCCCTTTGATGCAAGGCTATAATTATGAGATGGACAACAATGGCGAGATCAGCTGGCTTGGCCCTGTCGGCGGTTTCACCAGCGGCGGCAATGGCATCTCGCTGACGCAGGTGACGGCCGACGATACCACCGACGCCTCTTTCGACATCGTCATGCGCCAGCCGGACGGCGCCTTCAGCGCGGCGACCTGCACGATCCGCAACCCTTGAACGAAAAGCGCGGAACACCGTGGCGTTCCGCGCGAACAGGCCTGCGAGTTTTCAGATCGTCCTGGCGGCCATCTCCTTGGCGATGTAGTCGGCTTGACGGATCGCCAAGGTGACGATGGTCAGTGTCGGGTTCTCGGCACCCCCGGTGGTGAATTGGCTGCCGTCGGAGACAAACAGATTCTTGATGTCATGCGTCTGGCCATGCTTGTTGACGACGCCGTCCTCCGGCTTCTCGCTCATCCGGTTGGTGCCGAGATTGTGCGTGGACGGATAAGGCGGCGTCGGGAAGACCCGCGTCGCGCCGACCGCGTCATAGAGCGCCGTGCCTTGCTTGTAGGCATGGTTGCGCATCGCGGTGTCGTTGGGATGATCGTCGAAATTCACGTTGGCCACGGGCATGCCATGCGTGTCCTTCTCGGAAGCATGCAGCGTCACCCGGTTTTCGGCGCGCGGCATGTCCTCCCCGACGATCCACAGGCCGGCCATATGATCGTAATGGTCGAGCGCTGTGGTGAAGGAGCGCCCCCAGCCGCCGGGATCGAGGAATGCGGCCATGAACGGCAGCCCGAGCGACAGCGTCTCCAGTTCGTAGCCGCCAACGAAACCGCGCGAAGGATCGTTGCGTGCCTCGTCGCGCACGATGCCGGCCATTGTGGTACCGCGGTACATGTGCACCGGCTTGTCGAAGATGGCATAGACCGAGCCTGTGGTGTGGCGCATGTAGTTCCGTCCCACCTGCCCCGAGGAATTGGCAAGCCCGTGGGCGAACTTTGACGACTCCGAATTGAGCAGCAGGCGGGGACTTTCGATCGAATTGCCGGCAACGGCGACGATGCGCGCCTTCTGTTCCTGCAATTTGCCTTCCTTGTCGGCATAGACGACGCCGGTCACTTTGCCCGACGCGTCGTGGTTGATCTTGATAACCATGGCATTGGGGCGCACCTCAAGATGCCCCGTCGCTTCGCCCTTGGGAATTTCAGTGTAGAGCGTCGACCATTTGGCACCCCACTTACAACCCTGGAAACAAAATCCAGTTTGCTGGCAGGAATTGCGGTCGTCGCGCGGCTGCGAATTGATTGCCATGCGACCGGTGTGACATTCCTTATAGCCGAGCTTGTCGGCTCCGGCTTTCAACACCTTGAAGTTGTTGTTACCCGGAAGGCCTGGGATGTCGTTCGTTCGCGTCACCCCCATCTTGTCTTCTGCCTTGGCGTAATAAGGTTCGAGTTCAGCAAGGGTGACAGGCCAGTCGAGCAGGTTGGCGCCCTCGACCTTGCCGTAGGTGGTGAGCGCCTTGAATTCGTGATCCTGCAAGCGCAGCGAGGCACCTGCCCAATGCGTCGTCGTTCCACCTACCGCCTTGACGATCCAGGCCGGCAGGTTTGGAAAGTCCTTTGCGACACGCCAGTCGCCCGAAGTGGTGCGCATATCCTTCCAGGCGAGCTGGGCGAAGCTGTCCCACTCGTCATTGACGAAATCGTCATATTCATAGCGCCCGCCTGCTTCGAGGATGACGACGTCGATACCCTTCTGGGCAAGTTCGTTGCCGAGCGTGCCGCCGCCGGCGCCCGAGCCGATGATGACGACAACGCCATCATTCTTCAGGTCGAATGGTGCTGCCATGGTTTCCTCCCATGAATTCCTTGCTGGGTGACGGGTGTGTTTCAGAGCCACTCGATGTCGTCGAAGCCGCGACTGATGTAGCCACCCTTGGAGTAGGACTCGCCCTCGTAGCCGAACACCGGCCAGACCTCTTTCTGGTTGTAGAGACTGACGACCAGCCCCCCACGCACCGCCTGGAAGAACGGTGTCGTCTCGATGGCCTTGAGCACAGAGACCCGCTCCTCCTCCCAGCCGAGCCCGCGATACCCTCCCTCGCCGGCACGCTTGTCGAGGTCCGCGATACCGACCTCGATCAGTTCCTTGTGCTTGGCATCCTTGCCCGCCTGTTCGTCATGGCCTTTCACCGCGACCGCATAGAATTTGTCGGCCAGCTGATCGTGCGGGTAGATGTCGCGCGCCATCTGGATCAGCGTTGCCATGGTCTCCGGTTTCAACGCGGAGGTTTCCAGACCCCAGGCGTTTTCGGGGCTGATGACCGCGTTGCCGGCAATGACCAGCAACGCGCCGATGCTGCCGCGTTTCAGAAGCTCGCGGCGCGACAGGCCAGGCCTGCCTTCGTGAATTGTGACCAACTTCTCCTCCCTTGCTTGCTGTTGCGCCTCCCGGCGCTGTGGCTGGCGTCGCATCCCCTCCCAGGGGCGACAGCATTTCCTCCTATTTGAAACGACCGTGACGCTGCAGAACCTCGATCTTGTAGCCGTCGGGATCCTCGACGAAGAAGAAACGCGCCAGGAGCGCACCGTCGCGGTTGAACTCGACGATCTTCTTCGGGTTGAGGCCGAGCGCGCCAAATCGATCGTGTTCCGCATCGAGATCGGCCACGGACACCGCCAGGTGACCATAGCCGTCACCCAGAGCGTAAGGCTCCGCCCGTCCCTTGTTGACCGTCAGCTCAACTTCGAAATCGCTCTCGGGATTGCTGAGATAGACGAGCGTGAAGGTCTCGAAATCCAGGCGCTCGGCAATATCGAGGCCAAAGGCCTGTCTGTAGAATTCGACCGACCGGTTCTCATCCAGAACCCGGATCATCGTGTGGATTGCCTTGGCCAAGGGAACTCCGTCCTGATCTTTCTGATGAGGAGGATTATGGGCGCGGCGAAAAGAGTTTGGTGGCAGCCCGTTACCACGCGCAAATCCATGCTCCCACTTATGGTTTTACCGATTCTGTTATTGTCTCGCGGACGAAAGTCCGATTGCCGGCTCCGGCGTTTCGGCGGAAGATAAACTGAAAGCTGGCTGATGCCGGATGTGCCGGCCAAAGCCAAAGTAAGATGGGAGATTTTCAATGTGCAGGGTGTTTGCCGGACAGGACCCGGAAGGATATCGTCAGATCAACCGGTCGATCCGCATCGCCGGCCATTCGACCAGCATCCAGCTCGAAGCCACTTTCTGGGAGTTGCTGGATGAAATCGCCGACAGCCAGGGTCTGACGACGCCGAAATTCATCTCGAAGCTCTACGATGAAGCCATTGAGATCAATGGCGAAATCCCGAATTTCGCGTCAATGCTGCGCACAACCTGCGCGCTCTATCTGCGCGGCCACCGCCCCTGCGCCGAAGACGTCGAGACGCTGCGACGCCAGGCAGCCTGATGGTCCCGGCGAACACACCCGTCTAAGGAATCCGTCTCAGGATTTACCCTCGAGAACGTCCTTCACGACGGTAGCCAGCTGTTTCAGCGAGAACGGCTTCGGCAGGAACCCGAACTGGGCGTCGGCTGGCAGGTTCTTGGCAAAGGCGTCTTCGGCATAGCCCGATACGAAAACGAACTTGATGGTCGGCTGGCGCTTTCGCAATTCGCCGAGCAGCGTCGGGCCGTCCATCTCGGGCATGACGACGTCAGAGACGACGATGTCGATCTTGCCTTCGAGCTCGTCGAACACCTCCAGCGCCTCGACGCCTGATGTCGCCTCATGCACGGTGTAGCCCCGCGATTTGAGCGCACGCACCCCCCCCATGCGCACTGCATCCTCGTCCTCGACCAGAAGAACGATGGCTGAGCCGGACAGGTCCTTGCCATCACCGGACCTGGCTGCATCGCCATTCTTGACAGATTCAGCCGCCGCCGAGTTCTCCGTTCCCGTCGCCCTGGTATCGCCAGGCTTTCCTTCCATAGGCAGCTTCGCAGCCTCTGCGACATGGCGTGGCAGGAAGATGCGGAAAGTCGTGCCCTTGCCAACTTCGGAATCGCAGAAGATGAAGCCGCCCGTCTGCTTGATGATGCCATAGACCATCGACAAGCCGAGGCCGGTGCCCTTCCCCACCTCCTTGGTGGTGAAGAACGGCTCGAAGATTTTCTTCAGCACATCCGGTGCGATGCCCGATCCGGTGTCCTCGACTTCGACGACAACGTAGTCGGCGGCTGGCAGCTCGCGATAGGAAAACGCGGCGCATTCGTCGGCCGTGACATTTTTCGTGCGCACGGTGAGATCACCACCCGATGGCATGGCGTCGCGGGCATTTACGGCGAGATTGACCACCACCTGCTCGAACTGGCCGATATCGACCTTGACGGGCCAAAGGTCACGGCCGTGGTCGACCTTGAGCTTGATGTTGTTGCCGACGAGACGTGCGAGCAGCATGCGCAGGTCGGCAAGCACGTCGGTAAGGTTGAGCACTTCCGGACGCAACGTCTGCTTGCGCGAGAAGGCGAGAAGCTGGCGCACCAGCGATGCTGCCCGGTTCGCATTCTGCTTGATGTTCATGATATCCGGGAAGGAAGGATCCGACGGACGGTGGTTTGCCAGCAACAGGTCGGACGCCATGATGATGGCGGTAAGCACATTGTTGAAGTCATGCGCTATGCCGCCAGCAAGCTGGCCCACGGCCTGCATCTTCTGGCTCTGCGCCATCTGGCCTTCCAGCGCCTTCTGCTCGGTGGTTTCCACCGCATAGACGATCGCTGCCTCTTCGGCGCCCTCGCCATCGGTGCCGTCGGCGACCGCGTTGACGTAGAAGCGGACATGACGCTCCTCATTGTCCGGCAGGACCGTGTCGATCGGCGCGATATCGGCCTGGCGCTGATGCGCCTTTTCGAGTGCCGTCGCGAAAGCTGGCCTGTCCCGCTCATGGATAACTGTGTCGAGGCGCACCTTGCGGTCGAGCGCATCCCGGTCGACCGCAGGCGAGAACAGCGACAGGAACGGTGCGTTGGTGCGCAGGATGCGGCCGTCATGATCGACGCCGGCGATCGCCATCGGCGTCGAATTGAAGAAACGGGTGAAGCGGATTTCGGAAGCGCGCAGGTCTGCGGAGGCATCCTCACCCTGGGTCCGGTTGAGCACGATGGTACGGCTCGGACCGTTCAGCCCTTCGCGACTCGCCGAAACGCGATGCATGAAGCGCACCGGCAACGCCTTGCCGGCCATGGTGGTGAGATCAAGGTCGATCACCGCATTGCGCGTTGTACCGGGATCCGCCCGCACCGAGCGGATAAGCGCCATGCCGTCACCGGCGACAATATCGGGGAGCGCAACCGCACCTGGCGTGAAGGATGCCAGATCGATGCCCAGCCACTCGGCCAGGGTCGCATTGATGTATGTGACGCGACCATCCTGATCGGCAGCGAAGAAACCCGCCGGTGCATGGTCGAGATGGTCGATCGCCTGCTGCAGATCCAGGAAGAAACGCTCCTGCTCGGCGCGCTCGACCGAAATATCGGCAAGTTGCCATGCCGACAGCGGCTGCCGAAGGCCAGGCACGGTAAAGGTGCGCGCCCGCGTGCGATACCAACGCCCGCCAGGTTCGGCGCCCGGGCGAACCGATTGCGTCAGCCGGAATTCGCCGTCTCCGGCCTGACCATCGCGCAGGCCGGCGGAAAGGCGATAAATCGTGCTGGTTGCTTCAGGAACGTCCGACAGCAGCCCTTCCACTGTCTTGACGTCAGCGGCGGATGTCGCGCCAGTCATGTCGGCATAAGCGCGGTTGGCGTAGACCACACGATCCTTGGCATCCGTCACCAAAAGGCCCTGCGACATCGAATCGACAAAGGCCTTGGACAGTTCGTCGCTGGTCGAGCGCGGCGCGATCTGCACGAAACCGATTGCAGTTGCAAACAGGAAGCCGACGCCGATCATCGCCAGCACGCCCAGCATGCCAAGCAGAAACGGATCGCCGAAACGCTCGCGGAAAATACCGAAAACCACGGCAGCCGCAGCCAGCACCACCATGAAGACGATAAGCCGCGTCACCGCGCCCGGCCTTGTACCCTGGTCGACGATCGGCATCGGATAAAACTCGCCGCCCGTTTCCTTGGCCATGTGCCCCCTGCTCACCAATTCCAGCCACCGGCGCCCCGACTCGCCCGGTTGAATCATATTCTCCCTGCCCGGAAAAGACCCTGCTGGCAAATGTGCGCCAAAAACAACGCTGTCGCGGGGCTTTGCCGCAAGCCGTTCCGATATGCCCTGTTCACAAAGCGCCAGACGCGCCTTGCGACATCCTGACACCGCCTTTAGTGTCGCCGACGCTGGGGCCGGATCATTGTTGGGGATGTCTATGCTGAGTTGGCTGGAAAGCATGGCAGGGCCGAATTATGCGCCTGCCATCGTGTGGACCTTCGCGGCCCTGGTCCTGCTTGTCATCCTGCTGGTTATAGTAAGGTTGATCCGCGGCCTGACCTTCGGCACTTATGTCGCCGGCGGCAAGAACCGCAAGACACGTCTGGCGGTCATGGACGCAACCGCGGTCGACAGCCATCGCCGCCTGGTCCTCGTGCGCCGCGACGACATCGAGCATTTGATCCTTATCGGTGGTCCAACGGACGTGGTTGTCGAGCGCGACATCCGAATGGTGCCTTCGCGCCGCCCGGTTCTCACCGGAGACGGGCAGCTGCAACAATCACCTGCGCGTCCAACCGTCGAACAACAACGCCAACAACAACCTTCGCCTTCGCCTTCATCTTCACCTGCTGCACCGGCACGACGGCCGGAACCGCCGCGCCAGCAGGTTGCGCCCAGTGCTCCGACGCCGCATCTCGAGCCGACCCTGCCACTGTCTTCGCCGCCAAGGGTTCAACAGCCCGCATTGCAAGCCGTGGCGCGCCAGGAACCCGTCCGGGCCGAACCGCCATTTCGTGCACCGCCGGAGCCGCTGGAAGATCCGCTCGATGACGCGTTGATGCATGAGCTTGAGGTTTCACTGGAGCAGGACGACATGCCCCCGGCCAAAACCAATGCAAAGGCGCAGCCCACGCTGGACGACGAAATGGCGAAGCTTCTCGGCGAATTGTCCAGCCACAAGCGTTGATCGGCAACGGACACACCAAAGAAAATGGCCGGCAGAGCCGGCCATCTCCGAAGACAAGCTAGCACCGACGATTGTCAGTCGTCGCGGTAGACTTTTTCCCGGCGCTCGTGACGTTCCTGCGCTTCGATCGACAATGTGGCGATCGGGCGCGCATCGAGGCGCTTCAGCGAGATCGGTTCCCCGGTTTCCTCGCAATAGCCATAAGTGCCCTCATCGATGCGCTGCAAGGCAGAATCGATCTTCGAGATCAGCTTGCGCTGACGATCACGGGCTCTCAGCTCGATTGCGCGGTCGGTTTCCGACGACGCTCGGTCTGCGAGATCTGGATGATTGGCGTTTTCTTGCTGAAGGATTTCGAGAGTTTCACGCGCCTCGCGCAGAATATCATTCTTCCAGGTAATCAACTTCTGCCGAAAGTATGATTTTTGCCGTTCATTCATGAACGGCTCGTCTTCGGAGGGTATGTAATCGGAAGCTACAATTTCGCTCATTCGACTCACCCGACTGCCCCAAATTTGGCGCCTATATATTCGCGGCGCAATTGCTTAACAAGCGCAATCCGTCGTGCCGTCACGCATTTGTTAATACAGCCCCGCCCTACGCTGCCGCTTTTCCCGGTCAGCCCCGAGTTGCAAGGTTCTCGGCATATCTGCCAACTGCCCAGCCGTTGCGTCGAAGCTCCCGGCTGGCTAATTCTTAGCTGACGGATCGGCGGGCGGCGCCGATCGGAAAGAGGGATCTGCGTGGCGAAACTCTATCTTCTCAGGCATGCGAAGGCTGGATGGGCTCTGCCGGGCACGCGCGACTTCGACCGCGCACTCGACCCCTCCGGCGTCACCGATGCCGAGATGATTGGAACCGCCATGCGGACCCATGGCTATGTTCCGGACCTGACACTGTGTTCGGGGGCGCTGCGGGCCCGCGAGACCCTCGGCGGAATAGCCGCTCATACCGACACCGGTCGCGTACTCTATTTCGACAAGCTCTACAGCGAGGATGCCGCAGGTTATCTGGAAATCATCAGGGACCACGGTGGTTACGGTTCCCTTCTGGTCATTGGCCACAATCCGATGATGGAAGATCTTGCGATGGCCATATCCGGCGACGGTGAGGAAGGCGCGCGAGAGACGCTGGAGCACGGGTTTCCAACATCCGGGCTCGCAGTTGTACGCTTCGACGGAAGCCTGACGGGCGCCGCACCCGGCAAGGGCTTTCTGGAAGATTTCCTCACGCCCATAACCGCCTGACACGCAATAACCATTCAAAAGCCACCTCCGGCAGCCTATATCGAGATACCCGCACGGCGGGCGATTGGATGAGCGGAGCACTAGAGACCCGATTGGCTTCATCGCTGACCACAATTTCCGATGAGGCTCGCATCGCGCTGGACACCGTGACCGGCCGTGCCGCCGGATTGTTTCGACCTTCGATCAGGCTGGGCGTCACCGGTCTCTCGCGTGCCGGCAAGACGGTGTTCATCTCATCTCTCGTCCATAACCTCATACATGGCGGTCGCTTACCGCTGTTCGAAGCGCAGAAGTCAGGGCGGATTGCGCGCGCTTTCCTGGAAGAACAGCCAGACGATGCCGTACCGCGCTTCCAGTATGAGGACCACATCGCGGCTCTGGTCGACCAGCGCATATGGCCGGATTCCACCCGTGCTATTTCGGAGCTGCGGCTAACCATCGAGTTTGAATCGGCTTCTGGCTGGAACCGTATGTTTTCGGCAGGGAGATTATCGGTCGATATCGTCGACTATCCCGGCGAGTGGCTGCTCGACCTGCCGCTGCTCGGCAAATCCTTCGCCGATTTCTCCAGCGAGGCTTTCGAACTGGCTGCCTTGCCGGTACGCGCCGACCTCGCCCGCGAGTGGCGCGCACTTTCAACGACCGCGGCTGCCGACGCGGATGCCGATGAGCTGACCGCGCGCCGGCTGGCCGAGAGTTTTTCTGCCTACCTGAAGGCGTGCAAACGCGATGAACGCGCGCTTTCCACCTTGCCGCCGGGCCGTTTCCTGATGCCAGGCGATCTCGATGGCTCGCCAGCGCTGACGTTCGCGCCGCTGCCCGGCATGACAGGGAAACGGGCAAGGCCCGGTTCGCTCCATGCCATGATGGAGCGTCGCTACGAAGCCTACAAGACACATGTGGTAAAGCCGTTTTTTCGCGAACACATCGCCCGCCTCGACCGTCAGATCGTGCTCATCGATGCCATGCAGGCCCTGAACGCCGGGCCTGCGGCAATGGCCGATCTCGAACGTGCCGTCACGGAAATCCTTGCCTGCTTCCGGCCCGGGCGCGGCAACTTCCTGACCGACTGGTTCGCACGGCGCATCGACCGCATCCTGATCGCGGCGACCAAGGCCGACCATTTGCACCATGAAAGCCACGACCGGCTGCAGGCGATCGTGCGGCGGCTCGCCGATAGAGCCATCGCCAAAGCGAGCTTCACCGGTACGGCCGTCGACGTCGTCGCCATGGCGGCGGTGCGTGCCACCCGCGAAGGTACGGTCAAGCAGGGCACCGAAACCTTGCCGGTCATCATAGGCACGCCGCTTGAAGGGGAGCGGATCGGGGGCGAGACTTTCGACGGCAACACCGAAACAGCCATATTTCCCGGTGATTTGCCGAAAAGCGCTGATGCTGTTTTCGAAGAAAACGCGCAGGATCGTGCTGACAATCCGGCCATACGCTTCGTGCGATTCCGGCCGCCGAAACTCGAACGCACCGCCGAGGGCGTGACATTGTCGCTGCCGCATATCCGGCTCGACCGGGCCCTGCAGTTCCTGATCGGAGACCGTCTCGCATGACCACGTCCCGCAAGCCGGCGGCGTTCCGCATCGGACCGGACACCGCATCCCAACCGAAGGCTGCGGTTGTCGAAAAGCCGACGGAAACACCACGCAAGCCGCGCGCGATGAAGGCCGAGGCGGCCATCGTCGTGCCTGACGAAGTCGATGTGTTCGACGAACCGAACCTGCTTGCAGCCGAACCACCCGCAGCACCCGCGCCACGCAAACGCTCGTTCCTCGCCAACATCTTCTTTGGCGCCGTCGGCGTCCTGGTCTCGCTGGCGATAGGTTTGTGGACGGACCGGCTGATCCGCGACCTCTTCACGCGCGCCGATTGGCTCGGCTGGCTGGCCGCCGGCGTGGCAGCAATCGCGCTGCTTGCACTGCTTGTCATCCTGGCTCGCGAATTCCTGGCGATTGCGCGGCTTGCCAAGGTGGAGAAGCTGCAGGGCAAAGCGCTGGATGCCATTGCCCGGGACGATCCCAACGCCGCGCGCGCGGTCGTGGACGAACTGTCTGCTTTTGTCGTAGCCCGGCCACAGACGGCCGCCGGTCGCCGTGCGCTGGCGGAATTGCGCGGTGAGATCATCGACGGCGGCGATCTCGTGAGATTGGCCGAAACCGAAATCCTCGGTCCTCTCGACGCCCAGGCCAAAACAATGATCCTGGATGCGGCCAAACGGGTGTCGCTGGTTACCGCCGTCAGCCCACGCGCCCTGGTCGACGTCGCTTATGTCGTATTCGAAGCCGGGCGATTGATCCGGCGCCTTTCAGAACTTTATGGCGGACGTCCCGGCACGTTGGGCTTCTTCCGGCTTGCCAGAAGCGTGCTTGCCCATCTCGCCGTCACAGGCTCGATCGCCGTCGGCGACAGCTTTGTCCAGCAGATCGTGGGTCATGGCCTCGCGGCGCGGCTGTCGGCAAAGCTGGGGGAAGGTGTGGTCAATGGCATGATGACGGCACGAATCGGCATCGCCGCCATGGAAACCGCCCGCCCTTTGCCGTTCACGGCCGTGAAGCGACCCGGTATGGGGGACTTCCTTGCTGCATTGACCTCGTTCGCTGACGGAAAGGATCGCGGCACCGGCGCGACTTCCTGATTCTACCGGACGATACCTACAGAGCGCGGACAGTTAGCGCCGGTTGGCATCAGTGGCCGATCATCCATTTCTTGCGCATCGATGTCGGCTTGTTGCCAATCTTGCACAGTGCGCAACCACAGCCGCTGAGATGCGCCTTCTTGACCACTTTCGGTTCGGTGCCGCTTCGCTCTGAACGTGCCAATGCCCGGCGCAGTTTGTCGTTCATCATGCTCAGGCGGGGTGCTGCCACATCCCTGTTGCTTTGTTCCTTGCATTGCGGGCACGCGCACGCCCTCAGCGCGTCTTGCATCGGAACCCATTCATCAAATGGCCCGCAGTCGTCACAAACATAATTGTAGAGCGGCATCGCCAGCCTCCGAAACATCAAGACGATTTTGTCAGGCGAAGGGTGTCCCGCCCATCCAGGTTGCCAGGCTGATCTGTTGCCAGACCAGACAACAGCGTCACAGCTTGCCGTCCAGCAGCAGGAAGCCCGGTAGCCAGCCGGTGATGACGCCCGCTAGCAGAGTGGCAATCGCGGTAACCCGCAGCACCGGCCGCTGCAGCGCCAGAAGCAGGAAATAAAGGAACCACACCACACCCCAGATGACCCAGTTGGATGCCATCCAGAAGTCGATCGACGTTTGGCCGTCTGAAAACCCTCGTGCCGCCACCGGAACGGTGGTGATCGCGACGAACAGGCTGAACCAGCCGAGCCCTCGCCCATCCACCTTTATCACCCTGTTGTAGGCCACCCAGAAGTAGGTTGCCGAAAACAGGATCGTCAGCGCCGCACCCTTTATAGACGCAGCATCTGCGCCGGGTCCGAACGCCCAGGCGAGCGACACACAGAACGTCACGACACCGGAAACCACGTTGATGACGATGATTTCCAGGTCCTCGATTTTTCCGAGCAGCCACAGCCCGTTCAGGAACAGGACCGCACCGACATAAAGCAAAGCAAATCCGAGCAGCATGAATTCCCTCCCCAAAAGAGCGCCGGCCAGACCGTGTCTGACCGTCGCTTCATTGTTGCGCAGCCTGTCAGCTCGTCTTGGCAACGTCGGCCTTGAAGTCCTGCTTCTTCGGTCCATGTGCGTTGGGATTGATGTCGAAGTCGAAGATCGCCGTCGGAATGGCCAAGGTGGCGCAAACGTTGGGGATATCGACGATGCCGGCAATGCGTCCTTCGACAGGGGCGGTGCCGAGGATCATGTAGGCCTGTTCGCCGGAGTAGCCGAACTTCTTGAGGTATTCGATGGCGTTGAGGCAGGCCCGACGATAGGCGACGTGGGCGTCCAGATAGAATTGCTCACCCGTGTGTTCATCGACCGAGATGCCCTCGAAGATGAGGTAGTCGTCGAAATGCGGGTCGATCGGGCTTGGCTTGAAGATCGGGTTGGTGACGCCATATTTGGCCATGCCGCCCTTGATGACGTCGACGCTGATATCGACCCAGCCGGCCATTTCGATGGCACCGCAAAAGGTGATTTCGCCGTCGCCCTGAGAGAAATGGATATCGCCCATCGAGAGGCCGCCGCCCTTCACATAGACGGGAAAGTAAACCTTCGAACCGCGCGACAGGTTCTTGATGTCACAGTTTCCACCGTGCTCGCGCGGCGGAACCGTGCGCCACGCCTCGGCCGCGGCCTTTCTCGCCGCATCGCCCTTCAACTGTCCCATCAGTGCCGTGTCGGCATATGGCAGCGCTGCCAGCGGCGGCACACGCGCAGGATCGGTCGCCACCAGTTCGGCTTCACGCCTGTTGGCTTCCGCGAGCAGCTTGTGGTCAGGCAGGCAGCCGATCAGGCCAGGGTGGATGATGCCGGGATAACGCACGCCTGGAATATGGCGCGACGTCGTGTAGATGCCATGGAAATCCCAGCAGGATTTGCTGGCTTCGGGGTAATGCTCGGTCAGGAAGCCGCCGCCGTTTTCCTTGGCAAACAAGCCGTTGAAACCCCACTCGGAGTCAGGTTTGGCGCCAAGGTCAAGGATATCGACCACCAACAGGTCTCCGGGCTCCGCGCCGTCGACGCCGAACGGGCCGCTGAGGTAGTGAACGCGCGTCAGGTCGACGTCGCGGACATCATTGGCGCTGTCGTTGTTGCCGATCTGGCCTCCCGTCCAGTCGTGGCATTCCACACGATAGGTGCGCCCGGGCTTGAGCTGCTCCACCATTGGAATGTCCGGATGCCACCGGTTGTGAGTCTTGATGGCATGATCTTCGGGGGCTTTGTTCAGGTCGACTGAGAATACTGTCTGTGGCATGCGGCTGTTCCTCCTCAACGCCAGCGTGCAGGCGGGTGGCTTGCGTGCCGTCCTCGTCCTTGCACCGGGCTGCACGATGGCGCCCGGTATCGCCGTGCGACGCCAAGCTAGGTGCGGCATGTAATCGCCATGCATCGGAATGCCGCCCGCTTTGTAATTTTTTGTAACCAGGCGGCTAGCGGCCCGCGCTCGCAGCACGCGACCTACTGACGATTTTAGTTATAATTTTCAGCGCATTGGATAGACCTTCCCATGCGCGAAAAACATCGACCCGCCCTCACCTCGCTTCATGCGACGCCGACCACGACAAATGAATGTCTTCCCTCCTCGACCGTACGCAGGAATTGCGATTATCGTAGCGGTCATGTCAGTCGCCGAACAAAGATCACGCATTCTCGTTGTCGATGACGATCGTCGGCTGTGCAGCTTTCTGGAAAGATTCCTCACGAGCGAAGGCTATGCCATTGTCAGCACCCATGACGGGCGTTCAATGCGGCGCGCGCTGGCCGACGAGGCGTTCGATCTTGTCATCCTCGATCTCGGCTTTCCTGTCGGCGAAGACGGCGTGACCCTGGCGCGCAGCATGCGCTCGCAATACGACCTGCCGCTGATCATGCTGTCGGGCAAGAACACCACAATCGACAAGGTCGTCTGTCTCGAACTGGGAGCCGACGACTACATCACCAAGCCTTTCGAGCCGCGCGAGCTCCTGGCGCGCGTCCGCACGGTGATGAGGCGCTTTGCCAAACGCATCAACGTGCCTGAAGCTTCTGAGGCGGACCGCTCCGCGTCCGTCTGTTTCGACGGCTGGCGGCTCGACCCCACACGCTACAAGCTGTCGTCACCAAATGGCGAAAACGTGCGACTGACCAGTCAGGAGTTCCAGATCCTGTCAGCGCTCGTGGAACGGCGCGGCCGCGTCCTGTCACGCGAGCAGATCCTCGACATCGTCGCCAATCGCAGCTGGACGCCCTATGACCGCAGCATCGACGTGCTGATTGGCAAGATACGTCGCAAGTTACGGGACAACGCGCGTGACACGCAATTCATCAAGACCATTCGCGGCGTCGGCTACATGTTCGCCACTCAAGGTCGGGACTGAGGCACGCGGCAGATAGAGATTGATCCGGGTACCTTCGTCCGGCTTGCTGGAGATGCCAAGGCGTCCGCCGGACTGCCGTACGAATCCATCGACCATCGTCAGGCCCAGGCCGTTGCCCTTGCCCGCAGGTTTGGTGCTGAAGAGCGGTTCCAATGCGCGGCGGCGTATTGCTACCGGCATTCCATGGCCGGTGTCGATGACAGAGATAACGACATACTGACCAGGCAACAGGCCCGACGCGACCCGGGCATCATCCGGCCGAACGACAAAATTGCAAGCCTCGAACCGGAGCCTGCCTCCATCAGGCATCGCGTCGCGCGCGTTGAGCGCGAGGTTGAGCAGGCTGGTTTCCATCTGCGCCGGGTGAACCTCGATCTCATGCAGATCATCCGCGAGCTCGAGCGAGAGGCTGATGTCGTCGCCCAGCGTACGACGCAAGACGCGCATCAGGTCCGGCAACACCGCATGCAGGTCGACGCGAACCGCATCGCCCCCTTCCTGGCGGCCGAAATTAAGCAGGCGCGTCGTCAGGTCGGTACCCGCCTTCACCGCCGCCAGGGCATCATCGAGCATCTGTACCTGCTCCGGCTTGGTTCGCACATGCTCCTGCAGCCAGCGCAGATTGCCGAGCAGGACAGCCAAGATGTTGTTGAAGTCGTGCGCGATGCCACCGGCCAGTTGTCCCATCGTCTGGATGCGCTGCATCTGCCCGAGCCTCTCGGCGACCAGGCGCTTTTCCTCCATCAGGCGGGTGCGCTCGAAGCAGCGCTCCAGCGTCGCCAACAGGTCGGCGCTGTGGAACGGCTTGCACAGATAGTCATAGGCGCCGGCCTGTAACGCCTCGACAGCCGTCTCGACCGAGGCATAGGCGGTCACCATCAGGCAGATGAGATCGGGGCTTTGCCGGCGAAACGCCCGGACCAGTTCGACACCGCTGCCTACACCCAAGCGTACGTCGACCAGGGCAATCGCCGGCTGGTGCACTGCCAATGCGCCTTGGGCCGACAACGCATCATGCGCGATGATCGCCTGGTAGCCTTCAAGCTCAAGCAATCCGGCGAGACTCGCGGCAAAGTCCTCATCATCGTCGACAATTAGGATCCGCTTCTTCTCAACCGTCTCGGCGCCCTGCGGGACGATATCGTCGCCGATGAAATCGGTCTGCAGGTCGGTCTGGTCCGTCATGACGAACCAGCGCTCGTCCGCGGCAACACGATCGATACGCGCGTGCCTGTGCCTTGTTCGCTGTCGATCAGGACCGAGCCGCCATGCTGCTCCACGATGCGCTTGACCAGCGGCATCCCCAGTCCGACGCCAAACGCCTTTGTGCTGAACAGCGGTTCGAACACCCGTGCCACCGTTTCGCGCGACATGCCTGTCCCGTTATCGGCAACGCAGATGATGGCGTTCTTGCCCTCGCAGCGAGTGGAGACGACAATCGCTGCGTCATCCGCCGCGTGCCCTTCGCAGGCCTGGAGGGCATTGGCCAGAACATTGGAGAAAGCCTGCCGCAGCCGCTCACCATCAGCCGATATCCTGCATCCGGCAGCGAGCTGGAGCTGTATCGGCCGCGTGGCATCCTGTTCGGCGACATGTTGAGCCACCCACCGGTCGATCAGGATTGGCGTCACCGTCAGCACGTGCTTGCGCGAGAAGTCGAGCAGGTCCTCGATGATCCTCACGCAGCGCCAGGCATTTCGCTGCAACCGTTGCAGTTCGGAGAGCACCGGCTCGTCAGCATTCTTCAGCGAACGAAGCAGGACGTCGGCTGATGTCACCAGGGTACCCAGCGGATTGCGCAGCTCGTGGCTGACGGTTGCCGTGATCTGGCCGATGGCGGCAAGGCGTTCGTTGCTTGCCAGGTCCCTCTGGGTCTGGCGCAGTTTCTCCAGCGACGCAACGAGGTCTCTTTCGGCAAGTTCGCGGCTCTCCTGCGACAGTACGATCCACCAGGCGCCGATGCCCAGCAGGGGCAGCAGAGCGAGGAAGACACGCAAAAGCAGCTGGCCGCTTGCCAGATGGGGTTGTTCCGATCCCGGCTCGATCAATCGGTAGGTGAGAAGAAACACGCCGCCGGCGACCACCGCCAGGGTAAACAGCACCCCCGCCACCTTGAGGAGGCGCTGCCCCATGCGGGGGGCGATCTTGTCGCGCATATGCGGCAGTGCTCGGGCAAGATACCGAGTGTGCGAGGTCTCCAGGGCGCCGCCCGGTGACTTGCACACATCGTGGCAATGCGAATCCAGACTGCAGCACAACGAGCAGATCGGCTGCGCATAGAAAGTGCAGTGGACCATATCGGAGCGTTCATAGGTGACACCACAGATGGCGCACAAATTGCTGTCCGATGTCGTTGCGGGCAACTCGACAGGCTGGCGCGCCAGATAGTATCGCCCCCTGGTCGCGACGCCGATCGCCACCGCACCGCCAAGCGCGGTGACAAAAGCGATGGGAGCGGCATAGGCTTGTGCCATGACGCCGAAAATGCCGGAGAAGCACAGAAAGGCGACGAAAGACGCCATGGCCATAGAGCCGCAGCCGACGGGATTGAAATTGTAGAGATAGGCGCGCTTGAATTCGGGGAAAGCAGGGCTGACCCCTAGCGGCTTTAGGATGGCGAGATCGGCGAAAATCGAGCCGATCCAAGCCGCGGCGATGATCGAGTAGACCGCCAGCACAAGCTCGAGCGTCTGGAAGATGCCTAGCAGCATCAACAGCAGCGAGATCAGGATGTTGAATACCAGCCACACGACCCGGCCGGGGTGATAGTGGGTGACGCGCGAGAAGAAATTGGACCAGGCCAACGAGCCGGCATAGGCGTTGGTGACGTTGATCTTGACCTGGGAAATCAGCACGAATGCCGCCGCAAGTGCGAGCACGACACGTGGGTCGGAGCTCACATACTCGTATGCCTTGATATACATGTGGATGGGTTCGAGCGCCGTTGACCGCGATAAGCCGGCCTGGATTGCGAGCACTGCCAGCAAACTGCCGCACAGGATCTTGAACCCGCCGACGACGATCCAGCCCGGGCCGGCGGCAATCACGGCCGCCCACCAACGGAAACGATTCCCGGGTGTCTTGTCAGGCAGAAAGCGCAGATAGTCGACCTGTTCGCCGATCTGGATGGACAGCGCGGACAGGACACCGACGGCGGAGCCGAATGCCAGAAAATTGAACCCCTCGCCTGCCATATCGCTGCCGACGAAAGCCGCCCATTGGTCGAGCGTGTCGGGATGGACGAACAGGATGTAGGCGAACGGAGCCAAATGCATGGCGATCCAGATCGGCTGCGACAGGAGCTGTAGCTTGCTGATCAGCGTCACGCCCATGAAGGTGATCGGGATGATGACGACGGAAGAAATGACATATCCCAGCACGAGTGGCACATCGGCGAACAGATTGAGCGCCTGCGCCATGATCACGCCTTCGAGGGCAAAAAAGATGAAGGTGAAAGTTGCGTAGATCAACGAGGTGATCGTGGATCCGATGTAACCAAAGCCGGCGCCGCGCGTCAGCAGGTCCATGTCGATGTTGTAACGGCTGGAGTAGTAGGCGATCGGCAAGCTTGTTGCGAAAACAAACAGGCAGGTCACCAGGATCGCGGGAAAGGCGTTGGCGAAGCCGTAGCTGAGCGTAATAGCGCCCCCGATAGCTTCAAGGGCCAGAAACGAAATCCCGCCCAAAGCAGTGTTGGCAATGACAAATGGCGACCACCGGCGAAACGACCGAGCCGCGTACCGGAGCGAATAATCTTCCAGCGTCTCGTTGGCGATCCAGGAATGGTAGGATCGCAACGCTGGCAACTGCGGCGTTTCCATCAAATTCCGCACGCATGCGCGATGGTCCGATACAGCGATCGGCGCATGAATCTGCTCCTCCTAAGACCTGCTCCCTGTCAAATGATCACACAAAGGCGATTGCCAGACCAGCCCGCTGGGGCGTTGCCGTCAGGCGAGGCAGTCGTGCGTTTGCGAAGCCGTTGGCACATTCGATTGCGCCTGGCGCGTCCAGCAAGCTTCGCTGTTGAGCGTCCGATCCAACTTTGTCGCTGTCGCGCTGCGGATCTTCCTTGCAGGGTCGATAAGATCGGGCAGAGCTGGGTTTACCGCCTCCCAATCGCCCTCCAGGTGACGAAGCATTAACCAATCTTCTTCATGGTTGGCCTCGTTCCAACACAGCGTCCTCGTTGCCGGGTGTCATCCATGAAAAGCGTGTTCCTGTCCGCCGTCATGCCTCTTGCGCTCGCCGCCTCGGTCGCGGTGGGTAGCTCGGCATTCGGCGCCGATCGCGACAAGCAGTTTTTCCAATCGGTCGAGGGACAGTGGATCGGGCCAGGCGAAATCGTCGCCGGCAAGTACAAGGGAACCAAGTTCAACTGCAATTTCAAAGGGTCGACGCCAGAAGGCAGCAAGGTCGGCATGACGCTGGACGGAGATTGTCGCGTCGGCGTCTTCTCGCAAAAGATGGGGGCAACCGTCGAGCGCAAAGGGCGCGACGGCTATAAGGGTTCCTTCATGGGCGGTTCCTCCGGCGCGGGACTCGATATCATCTCCGGCAATGTCGTAGACAACCGCAAGGTCGTCTTCGCCATCAACCGAAATCAGCTGCGCGGCGTCATGCAGGCCCGTATCCCCAACGAAAATTCGATGATCGTCACCGTATCCGTGAAGGTCGACGAGCAGATGGTCCCTGTGATCGGCATGAACCTGAAGCGTGTCGATGACGTGGCGGTGGGCGCCATTGCCAGGAACTGACGAGCGATCCATTCCATAAAAACAAACGGCGGCCACAGGCCGCCGTTTCAACATGCGCAAGGCCTTCGCCTTGCGTGGAAGCAGGCAATCAGCCCTTCTTCACTTCAGCGATGATCTCGTCATAAGCCTTGCAGGCGTCGGCCTGGTTGTTCGAGCCCGAATACTTTGTGGCGATTTCCTGGATCTTGGCGGTCCATTCGGTAGCCTTGGCCGGGTTCTTGGTGACGGCTTCCTGAACCGCGGTCGTCAGTTCCTGGGTCTTCTTGCCGATCACCTCTGCGGTGCATTCAGGCGCCTTCGAGCAGGCCGAAAGACCGAGCGCCGCCACGCCGACAACAGTCAGCACAATCTTCTTCATGGTAGTCCTCTCTCCGTAGTGGCGGCGATCCCGTCCGCCCGCGTTTGTGGCCCCAGCCTCGCCGTCCATAGCGCGCCATTGCGGCCTACTGCAACTCACCAACGTACAGCTATTGGAAATATTGGATTTACCGGCTTCTGGGCTCTTATCAGCGAGGGCTGAAACACGGTGATTCGGGGCTGTTCGCCGCGCGACGAACCTCCTATCCTGATCAGGGGGCTCCTTCCCTCCACCGATGCGGCGAGAACGGGAACAGCGATGGCGGTCGAGGCTTCAAACAGCGAACTGGTGAATGTGGTCGCCCTGCTCGGCGCCGGCGTCATCGCCGTGCCGATATTCAAACGTGCCGGCCTCGGCTCGATCCTCGGCTATCTCGCCGCCGGGTTGGCGATCGGCCCGTTCGGCCTGGGCATCTTTTCCGACCCCGCCGCAATCCTGCATGTGGCAGAGCTTGGCGTGGTGATGTTCCTGTTCATCATAGGCCTCGAAATGCAGCCGTCCCGGCTGTGGGGTCTGCGTCGCGACATCTTCGGACTTGGCGCGCTGCAGGTCGGTCTGTGCGCGCTGTTGCTGACGGCATGCGGGCTCGCCGGCGGCTTTCCTGTCGCCCAGGCTTTTGTCGCTGGCGCCGGCTTTGTGCTGACATCGACGGCCATCGTCATGCAATTGCTTGAAGAACAGGGCGAAATCGCCACCCCGAAAGGTCAGCGGATGGTCTCGATCCTGCTGCTCGAGGATCTGGCCATCGTGCCGCTCCTGGCCCTGGTAGCGTTCCTGGCCCCCGGTGGCGCCGACACCACCTTGCAGCAGCGTTTCACCGAGATCGGTATCGGCATTGCGGCTATCGTAGGCCTGGTGGTTGCCGGCCGTTATCTGCTCAACCCGTTGTTTCGGGTCCTGGCGGATGCACGGGCGCGCGAGGTGATGACGGCCGCAGCCCTGCTGGTCGTATTGGGATCGGCGCTCGCCATGCAGATGAGTGGCCTTTCGATGGCGATGGGCGCCTTCCTGGCCGGCGTTCTGTTGTCGGAATCGACCTTCCGCCATCAGCTCGAGGCCGATATCGAGCCGTTTCGCGGCGTCCTGCTCGGACTGTTCTTCCTTGCTGTCGGCATGTCGCTCAACCTCGCCGTCGTGGCAGAGAACTGGCAACTGGTCGCGATCTATGTCGTTGCCTACATGGTGGCCAAGGCGCTCGGCATCTATGGGGTAGCCCGCCTTCTGAAGGCATCGAACCGCGAAGCGATCGAACGTGCCGCGGTCATGGCGCAAGGCGGCGAATTCGCCTTCGTGCTTTATTCCTCGGCCACGCAAGCCGGCATCATCGATGGTCGGGCAAACGCCATCCTTACCGCCATCATCATCATCTCGATGGTGCTGACCCCGCTGGTGATCATCGCCCTCCGCTATCTGTATCCACAACGTGACGAACCTTCGCTCGACGGCGTCGATGTCGCGGAAGGCCTGTCGGGATCAGTGCTGATCATCGGCTTCGGGCGTTTCGGCCAGATCGCCAGCCAGCCGCTGATCCTGCGCGGCGTCGACGTTTCGATCATCGACAACGATGTCGAGATGATCCAGGCCGCCGCCAATTTCGGCTTCAAGGTCTATTACGGCGACGGCACCAGGCTGGATATCCTGCACGCCGCGGGTGCCGGACGCGCCCGGGCAGTGCTCATCTGCGTCGACAAGCCGGAAACCGCCGTGCGCGTTGCTGAACTGGTCAAGGCCGAATTCCCGCTGGTGACGGTGTTTGCCCGAGCCTACGACCGCGGCACTTCGCTGCAACTGGTCAAGGCGGGTGTCGACTATCAGCTGCGCGAAACCTTCGAATCGGCACTCGTATTCGGCGGTTCAACACTGGAGGCGCTGGGCGAAGACCCGGACGAAGTCGCGGAAATCATCGAAGACGTCCGCCAGCGCGATGCCGCACGCTTCGACCTGCAGCTTACCGGCGATATCCGCGATGGGCGCAACTTCCTGAAAGGAAATCTCGCAACGCCGGCTCCCGCACCAGTGACCCAACCGCGTCGCCCGGCGCAGGCGCTTAGCGAGGAAACAGCCGAAGTGCTGAAAAACGCGACCTGACCGGCTTCATCTCGAATTTTGGATGCCGCGATCAACTCTCTGATAAAAAGGGATAATAACAAACATGGTAGATGAACGCGCACTCGATGTGACGGCCTTCTGGCGCAACGCCGGAACGGATGCGTGGTTCACGAAGGATGCGGCCTTCGACACCGCGTTCAGGACTCGTTTCCTGGATCTGCATCACGCAGCCGCGCGACGGGAACTGGATGGCTGGGTCGACCATGCCGAGGGCGCACTGGCGCTGATGATCCTGCTCGACCAGTTCCCGCGCAACTGCTTCCGCGGCACCGCGCATATGTTCGCAACCGATCCGCTGGCTCGTCATTTTGCGGCCAAAGCGGTAGCTGCCGGGCACGACCTGGCAGTCGACGTCGCAATCCGGGTGTTCTTCTACCTGCCCTTCGAGCATTCCGAAAACCTTGAAGACCAGCAGCGCAGCGTCGAGCTGACGGAGGCGAATGCGCCGGACTACCTCAGCTATGCAATCGAGCACCTTGAGATCATCGCGCGTTTCGGCCGCTTTCCGCACCGCAATCGGCCGCTCGGCCGCGAGACCACCGTGCAGGAAAAAGCGTTTCTCGATGGCGGCGGCTTCTCGGGCTAAAGCAACATGGTTCGCGGGTCGGCCGGATCAGGCCGACCACCATTCACGGCCGGATGGCAACCGCTCGATGCCGGTAATGTCCATTGCCGCAAGCCGCTCGGAAACGGTCTTGCCAGCCAGGATGAGTTGCGGCGCGATTTCCGCCAGCGGCACCATGACGAAGGCACGCTCCAGCATGCGCGGATGCGGGACTGCCAGTTCGGTTTCGTGGATGGCACGGTTGCCGAAGACGAGGATGTCGATATCGATCAGTCGCGGCCCCCAGCGTTCCTCGCGGACCCGTTTCAGCCTGCGTTCGGTTTCCAGGCACAGTTCCAGGAGCACATGCGGCGTCAGCTCGGTGGTCAGTTCCGCGGCAATGTTCAGGAAATCGGGCTGGTCGGTCTTGCCCCAGGGCGGCGTGCGATAGAGCGAGGAGACCGCAACGACACGCGTCGCGGCATCGTCGTTCAACATGCGCAAGGCTGCGGCAATGGACTGAGCCGGATCGCCGAGATTGCCGCCGAGACTTAGAAAAACGGTGTTATTGCGGCCAGACAACGGTGACCTCGACGTAATCGAGCACGCCGGGCACCGGCGCATTGGGCTTGCGGACGGTAATCTCAGCCGTCTTGATCTGCGGGAAACGCCGGGTCAGCGCCTTGGCAACATCAAGCGCCAGGGCCTCTATGAGAAAACGCCGTTCGCCGGTGATGATCTTTTCGATGACGGTGAATGCAACACCGTAGTCGACCGTGCTGTCGATGGCATCCTCGTCCAGTTCCCTGGCTGGATCGACAGTCAGCACCGCATCGACATAGAAACGCTGGCCCAGCCGCTCTTCCTCGTCGTGCACCCCGTGCCTGGCAAAGAAGGCGCAGTTCTTCATCCGGATGACGTACATTATCGAGGTTCCTGCGAGGTGTTGCTGCGAGCCAGCATAGCATCCGTCATGGCCAGAGCATCCACGTTGATTGCGACATCGTGAACGCGAAACAGATCGGCGCCTTTGAGCCTCAGGATGACGCTGGTGGCCGCGGTGCCGGCCGCCCGATCCGCGGCGTCCCTGCCTGTGACGGTGCCGACAAAACGCTTGCGGGACGTGCCGACGATGAGCGGAAAACCGAGATCAGCCAACTCTTCGAAACGCACCATCAGATCGAGGTTTTCGTCGGCCGTTTCCTTATTGAAGCCGAAGCCGGGGTCGAGCACGATCTGGTCATCGCCGATGTCCGCTTCCCGTGCGATCTCAAGCGATTTCCCAAGGAAGAGGCGCTGGTCGGCAATGACATCCGTCAATTTCTCGCGCCCCCGGCCGGTATGCATGACGACGACGCCAGCTCTGGCCCTCGAAACCTCATTAGCGATCTCAGGATCCTTCTGTAACCCACAGACATCATTGATAATATGAGCGCCAGCTTCAATTGCCAGGCGCGCCGTTTCGGCGCGGTAGGTATCAATGGAGATCAAAGCGTCGCCGTGCCTTGCCAGTTGCTCTATCACCGGCAGCACGCGTTGCTGTTCCTGCTGCGCCGTAACATCCGCAGCCCCCGGCCGGGTCGATTCACCGCCAACATCGATGATGGCAGCTCCTTCCCGGATCATGCGGCCAGCCTGCTCGATCGCCAGGTCCCTGGCGTCGAACCGGCCGCCATCCGAGAATGAATCCGGGGTCACGTTGAGGATACCCATGACGACGGACCTTTCGCCGAGGTCGAGATGGCGTCCATGCGCCAATTGCCATCGTCTGTTCATCTTTGCCCGCCAAGCTGCGCTGGCGATACGTATTTCGTTGCGCCGGCAACGGCCGTAACGCAAGGTGGGGCAAGAGGCAATAAAATGAATCGTACCCTGCTGACCGCGTTGCTCGTCCTTTTCGCCGTTTCTACGGCCGATGCGGCAAATCTCGTCAAGACCTACAGTTATTTCTCGATCGGCGGACGCTCCCTGGAACAGATCCAGGCAGAACTGTCGAAACGTGGTCCGTCGGTGAAATCCACCGGCATGCGCCATCCCGGCGCTACCCGCATGGCCTTCACCAGCCGCATCGGTTACGCCGACGCGCCGGATTCGTGCCGTATTGTCTCGGCCGTCGTGACGGTAAAGACCCATGTCATCCTGCCCAGATGGAAACCGAACGGCAAGGTGGGCCCGGATGTGCGACTGTTCTGGAATACGCTTGCAGCCGACATCAAGCGACACGAAGACCGCCATGTCGAAATCGCCAAGGACTACGGCAAACGCCTCGAAAGCTCGCTGAAAGACATTGGCAAAGAGGCCAATTGCAAGATCGCCGCCGCCAAAGCCCGCGAGGTGACGGCAAAGATCCTCAGCCAGCACGATCAGGCACAGGTTGAATTCGACCGTGTCGAAATGGTCAATTTCGAAAGCCGTATCATCCGGCTTATGCGCTACCGTATCCAGCAGATCGAGGCCGGTCGTTTGCCTGGCTGAACTCCCGGGATTTTATCGGATTTTGCGAAACAGGATCAACGGAAGCAACCCGTTGGTCCTTGAGACTGGCGCGCTATATAGGGAACGAGACTGTTCACAGGGCGCATTCGGCTCGCCCGGAAACAAGAAATTTCAGCCGTCTGTCGAAATGCACACAGCCGGCGCGACATATGTCCGGCCATACAACTCTCGACAAGCACAGGCGATCAAAGCCGCCGCCCATACTCGGACGCTGCCGGGTTCGCCACGGCAGACAGGTGAATGACCATGGACCAGACTGTTTCAAAAGTGGCGGCAGCAGACGGCGCGCTGTCGGAAAGCGAGAAGAATGCCATCATTGGCGGCGTACTTCTGTCGATGCTGCTCGCCGCGCTCGACCAGACTATCGTAGCCCCCGCCATGCCGACCATAGCGGAGGCGCTGGGCCATGCGCAGTACCTTCCCTGGATCGTCACCGGTTATCTGCTCACCGCGACCGCCATGGCCCCGCTTTACGGCAAGATTTCCGACGTGCACGGCCGTCGGCCAACGCTTTATGCCGCGATCCTCATCTTCCTGGCGGGTTCGCTGGTGGCGGCGCTCGCCCCCAACATGCTGGTTCTCATCATCGGCCGCGCCATCCAGGGGCTGGGCGGCGGCGGGTTGTTTGCGATGGCCCAGACGGTGATCGGCGATCTGGTGCCGCCAAAAGAGCGCGCCCGCTATGCCGCCTGGATCTCCGGCACCTGGGCCGTCGCCAGCATTGCGGGGCCCCTGCTGGGAGGCACCTTTGCCGAACACCTGCACTGGTCACTGATCTTCTGGATCAACCTGCCGCTCGGCCTGCTGGCAATGGCCATCATCAACAAACCGCTGAGAAAACTCCCCGTGGCCGCCCATCGCCACAGCATCGATTGGCTCGGTGCTGCACTGCTTGTCGTTGCCACCTCGCTGCTGCTTCTGGCACTGAACTGGGGCGGTGGCACCTATCCGTGGGATTCTGACCAGATTCTCGGCCTGTTCGCTGCCTCTGCCTTCGTTTGGGCCATCTTCGCACTTCGGCTGGTCAAAGCGGCCGAACCGTTGATCTCGCTGAACGTGCTCGGTAATTCGATCGTGCTCGCCGGCACACTCTCGCTCTTCCTTCTGCAGGCCGCCAATGTCGGGCTTTCCGTGTACCTTCCGGTTTACCTGCAGGCTCATCTCGGCCTGACTGCATCGGAATCCGGCATGGCGATGCTTGGTATCTTGCTCGGCACGGTTGCCGGCGCGACCACGGCGGGTCGCTTGACCCCGCGCTTTACCCACTACAAGCGGCTGGCACTGGCCGGCGTCTGCTTCGGCATCGTTGCCCTGGCCGTGCTCGCCTTCGTTGCCGGCAGCAGTTCACTCATCTGGGTGATAGTGTTGACCACTTGCGTTGGTTACGGCGCGGGCACGACTTTCCCGGTGGCAACCATTTCGGTCCAAAATGCCGTCGAACGCAGCCATCTCGGCGTAGCGACCGGTGTGCTCACCTTCATGCGCTCGCTGGGCGGTGCTCTCGGTGTTGCGCTACTGGGCGCGGTCGGCGCCGCTTATGGTCTGCCGTTGATGGGCGAAGGCACTCAGGCCGCTCAGGCGCAGTTGTCATCCGCGGTTCCGTTTGCGGCGATATTCCTCATCAGCACAGCGCTGCTTGTCGCCACGCTTGCCGCACTCGCTGCAATGCCGGAGAAGCCACTGCGTGGGCGCGATGATACCGAAACGCCGATGATTGCGGAGTAAGCTTTTTAGAAACAGAAGCTTGCAGCTCTGTTCTAAGCTTGGAAATCAGCCTTGGCGCTCCGGGATGCGCACCACCAGGCCATCCAGTTCGTCCCGAACCTTGATCTGGCAGGACAAGCGCGAATTCGGCTGAACCTCATAGGCGAAGTCGAGCATGTCCTCTTCCATCGTCTCCGGCTCGCCGACCACACCCGTCCAGGCTTCATCGACATAGACGTGGCAGGTCGCGCAGGCACAGGCTCCGCCGCATTCGGCTTCAATGCCGGGAACCGCGTTGCGGATCGCATTCTCCATAACGGTCGAGCCATTTTCGGCATCGACGTCAAAATGCGTCCCGTCATGGGTGATGTAGGTCAGTTTTGTCATTTGGTCACCTGAGAAGTCACAGCCGAGATAATCACTCGGCGGCGCAAGTCAACTGCCGCGCGAAACCGCCCCAAAGTGACGCTTTTTGAAAAATCGGACTTCGGCCAGTCGACGGCGATCGTCCGTCCAGCCGTCAACCGTCCTAACGGCTGATCGCGGCGATGAAATCGCGGACGTCCTCGACCAACGGTCCCAGCTTTTTAACGAGGCGATCATCGTCCGGCTGACGCTCGAATGCGACGGCCCAATCGGCTATTGCCAAAGCACCAACGCCGCGAGCCGAGCCCTTCAAAGCGTGTGCCAAAAGGAGACGCTGGCTTTTGTCGGCGCCCGGCAGCTTCTCGTCCGCCGACAGCGCCTGCTGCACGAACAATGCAAGCACCTCACGTTCCAGATCCCGATCGCCCATGGTTTGCCGGGACAGATGTTCCATATCCACAGGCCTGTTGCGGGCACGGCCCGACGCTTCTCCACCTGGCATCGAGAACGCCACGTTCACGCTACGCATACCACCAAACTCCATTGCCGCGGCCGCCCGAGGCCTTACAAACTAACGAATTCCGATGGATGGCAGGTTAACAGGGAGTTGTGAAAAATGTTTGGCAACGCCGTTTCGGCTCACGCTCTCGTTAACCTTATATTTAAAGTTTTACGTATGTCCGCGAATGCATGTTTTCTTTACCCCCCTGTGTCATTACGATACGAGGGTCCAAAATCAGGCCTCGGCGCGGGACGACAAAAGACAATAACGACCGCTCTCGCAGCAGCTAGTACAGGGTAGCGAAGGCATGGCGAAGAAAACCACCACGACGAAGAATCTTGATTCCGAGGTCGCCAAGGAGCTCGAACAGGCTCTCGACTTCGACCTCTCCGGAGAGTCGGGAGACCTGGACATCGCCGCGTCCATGGAGGATCTGGAAGCGCAGATCTCACAGGCAGCAGACGAGCTTGCGCGCGCCGGTCGTGCCGAAAAGGCCGCACCAGCATCAGCACCAGCCCCTCAGCCTGTCAAAGCCTCCGTGGCTGAGGCCAAACCTGCTGAGCTGCGGCCCATTGAGCCGCGCAACGGCGCAGCGCAGCCGGCCGGATTCTCGCCCGCCAACGACGATCGCCAGAAGGACTATCGCTCCCTGCTGCATAACCTCAATCGCCGTGCTTCCAATACCATCTATTGGGTGGTGGCGTTCGTATCGATCGCCTGGATCGTCGGTGCGGCAGCCTTGGCCAATCTCCTCTTCGGTCCCGATATCTGGAATATCCGCTCCATCGCGCAGGTGCTGCAGCGACCCGAATTGATCGGTATCGCCGTTGCGGCCATAGTTCCGATCATCCTGTTCTGGGCTTTCGCCGCTATGGTGTGCCGCGCACAGGACATGCGATTGGCCGCGCAGTCGATGACGGAAGTCGCCTTCCGCCTTACCGAACCGGAAAACATCGCGCAGGATCGCGTTATGATGATCGGCCAGGCCGTGCGCCGCGAAGTCGCGGCCATGGGCGAAGGCATCGAGCGCACACTCGCGCGCGCCGTCGAACTGGAGACCCTGGTTCACAGCGAAGTCAGCCAGCTCGAACGCTCCTACACCGAAAACGAGAGCCGTATCCGAAACCTGGTCGACGGATTGGGCAGCGAACGGGAAGCTGTCATCGGCCACGCAGAGCGCGTGCGCGCGTCCATTTCCGGTGCGCATGAAACTCTGCGTGACGAGATCAACTCGGCCAGCGATATCATCCGCGAGAACATCCTCGGCGCCTCTAGCAAGCTGTCGATGACCATCACCTCGTCAGGCGATCAGCTGATCGACCGCATCAACGAAAGCTCGATGTCGATTTTCGATTCGGTCGAAAGCCGCCTCGACACGATCACGGACCGCCTCTCCACTTCCGGCGAGGCATTCGCCAGTCTGTTGGACACGCGCATCGCCAAGCTTACAGACAGCACCGACGGCCTGACGCGTTCGCTGACGGAACTGCTCGACGATCGCACGCAGGGTATGGTGTCGTTGCTCGGTGGTGCCGCGCGCACCCTCAGCTCCGAATTCGAGTCCAGCCTCTCCGGCATCGAACGCACGCTCGCCGAACGTGGCCAGGCGCTGATCAGCGAATTCCAGACGCGCGCCGAGGCGCTCGACACCGGCACGCAGAAGCTCAACGCCGCACTGGAAGCCCGTGCCCGCCAGATCAACGAAACGCTGGTCGATCGTGCCCGCGACATCGCGACCGCCTTCACCGAAGGCAAGGACACGCTGTCGGCCATCATCGACCAGGGCAAGGCACAGATCGGCGCCGACATGGCCGACATCGTCACCTCGACGTCGACGATGCTTGAAGCTCGTGCAAGCGACTTCGCCGGCCGCATGGAGGCGGCACGCCACGCTGTGTCGCGTACATTCGACGCCGACATCGCCCGTCTCGCGGACGCTCGCGTGGGCATCGAGGAAGCGGTCGAGAACCACAGCCGCAAGCTGGAAGAGAGCCGCGAGCGCATGGCCGCCGCCATGCAGGCGGATCTGGAGAAGTTCTCCGAGGGCCGTGCCGCCATCGACGAGGCCGTCACCTCGCAGGTGCATATGCTGTCCGAGGGCCGCAATCTCATCAGCCGGGCGCTCGAAGAGGATCTGCGCAAGGTCAATGAGTCCCGCGCGGCCATCGACGCCTCGCTCGGCAGCCATCTGGAGCGCCTGGAGGAAGGCCGCTCGCGCCTGACCCACGCTCTGAATGAAGATGCCGACAAGCTCGTGCATGCCCGCACCATCATCGACGAAATGGTATCCGGCCATGTCGGCAAGCTGGCCGAAGGTCGCTCCATCCTCGCCCGCGCTCTTGATGCAGATCTCAACAAGCTGACCGAAAGCCGCACGGATATCGACAATCTGGTCGCTGGCCAGGTTGCCAAGATCGCCGAAGGCCGAGCTGTGCTTGCTCGTGCGCTGGAAGCCGACGTCGACAGCATCAAGGCGCTGATGGAGAGCCATTCGGTGCAGTTGGCCGACGATCGCGACCAGCTCGGTCGCGCCCTCGATGCAGACCTGTCCAGCATCCGCCGGCTGGTCACCGACCACTCCGGCCAGCTCGCCAATGAACGCAGCCTGCTCTCGCAGACCCTGGAATCGGATCTGGCCAAGCTCGCCGAAAGCCGCGCTTCCATCGACGGATTGGTTGCCGGTCAGGTCGAGAAGCTGGCTGAAGGCCGCGACATCCTCAAGCGTGCGCTCGAAGCCGATCTCGGCACGATCAGCTCGGTCATTTCCGACCAATCGCAGAGGCTGACGGACGATCGTGCGCAATTCGCCCGCCTGCTGGAGCAGGACCTGGCCAGCGTCAGCGAACTCGTTCGCGGGCATGCCGAACAGCTTGCATCCGACCGCTCGCAGCTCGCCCGGGCACTGGAAGACGATCTCGCCAAGCTGGCCGACAGCCGCTCGTCGATCGATGGGCTGGTCACCGGCCAGGTCGAGAAGCTCGCCGAAGGCCGAGACATTCTCAAGCGTGCCCTGGAGGCCGATCTCAGCGCCATCACGGCAGCCATCGGCGATCAGTCGCAGAAGCTGGCCGACAACCGCGCCCTCTTCTCTTCCGCGCTGGAAACCGATCTCGGCAACGTCAACCATCTTATTGCCGGGCACAGCGAGCGCCTCGCCGCGGATCGTTCCCTGCTTGCAAGAGCCCTGGAGGATGATCTCGCCAAACTCGCCGACAGCCGTTCGTCCATCGACGGGCTGGTCGCCGGCCAGGTCGAGAAGCTCGCCGAAGGCCGTGATATCCTCAAGCGCGCGCTGGAAGCCGATCTGAACACCATCACGGCAGCGATCGGCGACCAGTCGCAGAAACTGGCGGACAGCCGCGCGCAGTTCGCGCAGGCTCTCGATGCCGATCTGGCCAGCGTCAATCATCTTGTCGCCGGTCACAGCGAACGTCTTGCCGCGGACCGCTCCCTGCTCTCCAAGGCACTGGAAGACAATCTCTCGAGCGTCAGCAACCTTGTCGCCGGCCACAGCGGCAGGCTCGCGGCAGACCGCTCCCTCCTGTCCCAGGCGCTGGAAGAGGATCTCGCCAAGCTCGCCGACAGCCGCTCGTCGATCGACGGGCTGGTCGCCGGCCAGGTCGAGAAGCTCGCCGAAGGCCGCGACATCCTCAAGCGCGCGCTGGAAGCAGATCTCGCCAAGATCGGCGACAGCCGCAGCGGTATCGACGAAGCCATCGCCGGCCATGTCGGCAGACTGGCCGAAGGTCGCAACATGCTTACCCGCGCACTTGAAGAGGATCTGGCCAAGCTGGCCGAAAGCCGCGAATCCATCGACGGCCTGGTTGCCGGTCAGGTCGAAAAGCTTGCCGAGGGCCGCGATATTCTGAAGCGTGCGCTGGAAGCAGACCTCAACACCATCAGTGCAACGGTTGCCGATCAATCGCAGAAGCTGGTCGACAACCGCGCCCAGTTCTCCGACGCGCTGGATGCCGATCTCGCCCGCGTCAACGCTCTGGTTTCCGGCCATGGCGACAGACTGGCGGCCGACAGGGCGCTGCTTGCCAGGTCCCTGGAAGACGATCTTGCCAAGCTTGCCGAAAGCCGCGCCGCCATTGACGGGCTTGTCGCTGCACAGGTCGAGAAGCTCGCCGAAGGCCGCGATGTGCTGAAGCGCGCGCTGGAAGCAGACCTGTCGTCAATCGGCGGCGTGATGTCTGGTCAGTCGCAGAAGCTGGTCGATGCGCGCACCGATTTCCAGCAGGCGCTCGACGACGAGCTGCGGCGCGTCAACGACATCGTCGCCGGCCATAGCCAGCGGCTTGCCGCCGATCGTTCGATGCTCACCTCGGCGCTGGAAGACGACCTTGCCAAGTTGGCTGAGAGCCGCTCGTCCATCGACGGCCTTGTAGCCGGCCAGGTCGAGAAGCTCGCCGAAGGCCGCGATATCTTGCGCCGTGCCCTGGACGCCGACCTTGCCAAGCTCAATGAAAGCCGCGGCGGCATCGACGCCGTGATCGCCGACCATGTCGGCAAGCTGGCCGAGGGCCGCGATCTCTTGACTCGCGCACTGGAGTCCGACCTCGCCGCAATCGACGGAGCACTTGGTGGCCACGCCCAGCGGCTGGCCGACAATCGCGCCGACTTTGCGCAGGCTCTCGAAGGCAGCCTGGAACATGTCCAGGGCCTGATTTCGGGCCACAATGATCGCCTGTCGGCCGACCGCTCGGCGCTCACCCGGGCACTGGAGGAAGATCTCGCCAAGCTGGTCGATGCCCGCCGCGACATCGACCGCGCGCTCGCCGGACATATTGATCAGATCGCGACCTCCTCCTCGAGCATATCGGATGCCATTGCAGCCGATATCGACAAGGTCGAGCAGGCCTTCGCGCGCCAGACCGGCGTTATCGAGGAGCGCTCCGGCACCATGGAACGCGCGCTCAACGCCGGTGTCGACAACATCCGCGGAGCGCTGGAAAAGAGCGCGCTCTATGTTGCGGGCCAGCTGCGTGAAAAGGTCCTGGAGGTCACCAACACGCTGCACGAACAGGCCGGCATTGCCTTTACCGATGCGGACCGCAAGATCGCCGAGCGTGCTGAGCAGACCTCGGCCGCCCTGCTCGCTCGTGCCGAAGACATCGCCCAGACCTTCGAGAGCGCGGACCAGAAACTGGTCGCTCGTGCCGTTGAGACGGCACAGACCCTGGCCTCTCGTGCAGGCGATATCCTGCGCAACTTCGAAGATGCCGACCAGCGCATGGGTGTTCGCATCAGCGAATCCGCGGACGCGCTCGCGGCTCGTGCAACCGACCTCGGCCGCGTCTTCGAAACGGTCGAACAACAGCTGGCCGCGCGCATCGCCGAGGGCTCGGACGCTCTGACAGCTCGTGCCGCAGAGATCAGCCGCGTCTTCGACGACGCCGACAGCCGTATGGTGTCGCGTATCTCCGACAGCGCTTCGGCAATCGGCAGCCATGCCGACCAGATCGTCGGGGCGTTCGAGGATACCGAGCGCCGCGTTGCAGACCGCGCCCGCATGACCGGTGAAGAACTGGCCGGCCATGCCGTCGAGATCGAACGTGCCTTGACCAGCGCCGACCAGCGCCTGGCATCCAGCGCCGCCGCCGCAGCGACACGCGTCGAAGGCCAGATCGCAAGTGTCGAGAGCCGCTTTGCGGCATCGGCAGATGCGATGGGTCAGAAGCTCGAGCAGCAGATCACGCAGGCCGAAGGCCAGCTGGCTTCGCGCGCCAATGTCATCGCCGAAACCTTCGCCGCGGTCGGCCAGCATATCGGCCAAAGCACGAATGAAGCAGCCAAGACCATCGGCGCCAACACACGCGAGCTCAACTCCATGCTGGCGGCTCGTTCCGCGGAGCTTTCCAAGATCCTCGACGAGACGGCCCGTCCGCTGGTCGACAAATTCTCGGAAGGTGGCATCGAGCTGCAGAAGAGCATGGAGCAAGCGACAGAGCGTGCCACGGAGACGTTGCGCCGCGAAAACGCGGTGCTTGCGGATGCGCTGGCCAACCGTACGGCCGAAACGCTTGCCGCGGTCGATGGCGCCCGTTCGTCGCTTGCGGACAATGTTGCCGATCTGATCGGCCGCATGACCAACTCGGCCGACCAGCTCAACACGCTGATCGCCAAGGCCTCGGAAAACCTGGGTGAAGTCGAAACCCGTCTCGCCGGCTCGACGCAGAGCTTCGCAGCAACCACCGAGAAGGCATCTCAGACCTTCGCCAGCTCGGCTCGTCTGGTCGATTCCAACACGACCAGGCTGACCGAGCTGTCCTCGGCGACGCTGCGCGAAGTGGCTTCCATCGCCACCCGCTTCGACGAACACAGCCGCCTGCTCGCCAGCGCCTCGGACCTGCTCGGTTCCGCGCAGAGCAACCTGGAGCACACCCTGGCCCGCCAATCGTCGCTCGACGATCTCGCTGTCGGCCTGGTTAAGAAGTCGGAGGACCTTGAGAAGGTCATGCGCTCCTTCGAGACCCTGGTCGGCCAGACGCTGCAAAGCGCCGAAGGCAGGACGCTGGAATCGGCCGACAAGATCCGCGTGGCTATTTCGGAAGTGGTCGAGTCCGCCACCAAGCGGTTCTCCGATGCCACCGAGGAGATGCGCCGCACGGCCGGTTCGATCAAGAGCGAGCTGGACCTGACCCGCGCCGAACTGCGCAAGGGGGTCATTGAGATGCCTGAAGAAGCAAAGGAATCGACCACGGCAATCCGCCGTGCGGTTTCCGAGCAGATCAATGCGCTCAAGGAGTTGTCGGACATCGTCGCCAAGTCGGGTCGCACGGTCGACGTCGCGGAGCCGCGCAACCTGCGCCCTGCTCCGACTCCGGCTCCGGCTCCGCGTCCGACTGAACCGCAAGCGCGGCGTCCCGTGGAACCACAGCGTCGCGCGCCTGAAGCACCGACCGCGCCGACAGGCCTGCGCGGCTCGCTCGACGCTGCCGAGACAGCACTCAGGCCACGCAATGATGCCGGCGCCCGCACGCCGCAGGGTGGCTGGGTGCGTGACCTGCTGACCGGCGCTTCGGAAGACGATGGCGCACGGCCGGCTCCGCTACAGCCACGTGCCACGCCAGTGCAGCGTTCTCCGCTGCACGTCGTGGAGTCGCTGAACTCCCTCTCGGTCGACATTGCCCGCGCCATCGACCACGATGCTTCGATCGAACTGTGGAACCGCTACCGGCGCGGCGAGCGTGACGTATTCACCCGCCGCCTCTATACGCTGAAAGGCCAGCAGACCTTCGACGACATCCGCCGCAAATATCAGTCAGAGGCCGAGTTCCGCGCCGCTGTCGATCGCTACTGCGACGACTTCGAGAAACTGCTGAAGGACGTTTCGCGCAATGATCGTGACAACATGATCTCGCAGACCTACCTCACCTCCGACACCGGCAAGGTCTACACCATGCTGGCCCATGCCAGCGGGCGACTGCGCTAGAGCAATCCCAGTCGGAGTGTTTCGGTGAAAAATGGAAACACTCCGAGGTTCGGCACGATAGAAAAAGGCGAGAGTTCAACTCCCGCCTTTTTTGTTTCTACCAATCAAAGAACGCTATCTGGACGTCAGCACCTTGTCGAATGAAGCGACTGTCCCGTCGTAGACCAGACGCTCGCCGTTCAAGAAAAACGTCGGCGTCCCCTTTATCTCCAACTGCTGCATCGCCTGATCTCGAAGACCTTCGAGCTTGCGAAGATAGGCTTCGTTCTTGAGGGCTTGCTCGAAATGCGGCTGATCGATGCCCTGGGAAGCGGCGATTTCACTCATCACGCCTTTGCGCTCCGTCGCAGCAATAATCTCTTCGTAGCGATCGGTGAACGCTGCAAGCGTCTCGCGATGGCGCTCCTGACCCGCCTGCTCGGCTATCAGGAAAATTGCAGCGTCCACCGCGTTGCGAGCAAAGGGGCGTATCGAGATCCGAAGCTTGCCGGTGTGAACATATTTCCGTTCAAGGTCGGGCAGTACTTTTTTCTCGAAGTCGACACAGTGGCCGCAGGTCGGCGAAGAATAGACGATGAGGGTGGCGGGCGCCTGTTTGCTGCCAATGAAAGTGTCTTCGATACCTGCCGGCTGCATCAACACGCCGTTCAATACTGATTTCGGTGCAGCAAAGGCTGCACCATCGGACAAGAGCAATGCCGAGATGACCGTGGCGGTCGATAGGAGTTTCATGGTTCACCCTGATTGCTGATGCCCGCCCATTCGGCGAAACTACAATGCAGCGAGGCCTGAAAGCAGGTGCCAAATTGCCGCGAAACAGCGGTGATGACTGGAGACCTCGAGTGTTCGCAGCCTAGATCGTCGAGTCCGACCAGCGCACGATCTCGCCAACCGCCTGGCCGAAAGCACGGTCGAGCGCGGCCACATAGGCCGAGTTACCGCCGCCGCCAGTGACCGGCGCGCTGGCCTGGAAACTGCGTGAAGCACGCACTTCCCCGTTGCGGTCGTTGAGGATGCGGACATAGAGTTCGACATGTGCCTGCTCGCCTTTCTCGGCGCGCACTTCGAAGGCCCGGATTTCGGTAATGACCTGATAGTCGATCGCCAGTCCTTCGCCCGGCCGGCCGACACCCGCAAACCGGCCCGTGCGCTGGAATGCCTCAGCCAGTCTTGCCTGCACGATGACCGGCAGCCTGTCGGCCCATTGCGCGCCTTTGAGATACTGAATCGAGCGCTGGCCGGTCTTGATGACGATGTTCTGGCTGTCCAGCGCCTTGAGTGCCACCGGTTGGGTGACAAGGATCTGGCGTTTGCTTTGCCCTCCGGTCTGCACGCTCGGCGTCGACAGATCAAAGGTATCCAGAGGCGCGGGGCCGCCACCTGGCAGCGCCGCGCATCCCACAAGGATAGTCGCGAGCAGCAACGCGCCCGCATGCACTCGGATCGACTTCACGCGACGTCCCCACTGAACACGTCCGCCCGGTCCCCTTCCGGACAGTATTTATCAACGTAGCGGTACAGCGCCGTCAACGCCGTACCCTTCCATCATACTGGCGCACTTCGCCATCGCCACCCGACAGGATACGCTGCGGATTGCGCTGGAAGTCGGAAACCGCCTCTTCGATGCGATTGACCGAGCGTCTGGTGTCTCCAACCAGCGCCTCCACGTTCTGCAGGCCCTGGCCGGAGAAGCGTTGCAGGTTGTCGGAGATGACGCCAACATGCTTGTTCAGCGTGTCGGCCACCTGCTTGAACGACTTCAGCGTCTCGCTTGCCTGGGCCACAAGGCCCTTTGTATCGCCCGAGCCAAGCATGCCATCTACTTTGGCGAGGATGCCGTCGATGCGCACGGAAGCGTTGTTCAGGCGTTGTGCCAGTTGCTGCGCATCCTTGATGGTCTGCTGAATGTCGTCGGAGCGCGCGGAGACCTTTTCCGTCACCTTGGCGATGTCTGCCGATGCCTTGCCGGCATTGACGCTGGCATCCTTGATGTTGGCGAGCGCGGTGCGCACATCGGCCGGGTCGACGCTGTCGAGAACGCCATTCACCTTGTCGAGCGTCACCTGCGTTTTCGCGGCGAAATCGTTGATCGATCCAACCGCCTGCTTGACCTCGGCGATGGTCGAATCGAACTCGTCGCTGGTCTTGCTCAGATTGCGGGTGAATTCGTCGACATTTGCGACGATATTCCTGACCTTGTCGCGATCGACGGCGTTCAGCAGGCCTTCCGCAGCCTTCAGCGCACCATCCAGCTTGCCCGAAACGCCCTGCAATTCCGTTGAAAGCGCGCTGACGCTGGACAGGAACTTGTCGATGCCATCTGAATTCTTGGCCAAAGCATCCGAGAATTTGGCGGCGTTCTGCGCCGTCTGCGTCAACGGTCCACGCACATCCTTCGCGAAGCCCTCGAACTCGGACAGGACCTTGTCGGCGCGGCTGGCGATGTCCTGCGCGGTCTGCAAAAGATTGGTCACGGCGGAAGGCTTGGCGATGATCACCGCCACGCGCCCCTCTTTTTCCGCTTCATCGAGAAGCTTCGGCTCCTTCGGATTCGCGCCGGTCAACTCGATATTCGCCTGACCGGTCAGGCCGGCAAGGCCGATGTCGGCCTGTGTCGAACGGGTGATCGGTGTCATGCGGTCGATCACGGTCTCCGCCACCGCAATGGTTGGATCGTCGACGTCGATGTAGACGCGGCGGACATCACCGACTTTGACACCATTGAACAAGACAAAGCTGCCACGAGTCAGGCCCGAAGCCGAACCTGGAATGCGCACGCTCAGCGTCGTCGTCTCGCCACGGTCGCCGATGTTCGCGGTCCAGTAGACGAAGCCGAAGGCCGCCAGGATCGCCACCAGCGTGAAAATGCCGACAATGACATAGTTGGCTCTGGTTTCCATTGCTTCACTTATGGCTGCGCGCGCGTTGCAAGATCAAGCTGCCGAGCCCTTTTTCCGCGGAAATAGGACTTCACCCAGGGTTCTTCGCTCTTCAACATGTCCGCGACAGTGCCCTGCACCAGCACGCGCTTCTTGCCGAGCACCGCGATGCGGTCACAAGCCGTGAACAACGAATCAAGATCATGCGTCACCATGTAGACGGTCAGGTCCATCGTATCGCGCAGCTTGACCACCAACTCGTCGAACTCGGCTGCGCTGATCGGGTCGAGACCGGAAGTCGGCTCGTCGAGGAATACGATTTCCGGATCCAAAGCCAGGGCACGTGCAAGGGCTGCACGCTTGATCATGCCGCCGGACAGTTCCGAAGGGTATTTGCGCGCAGCATCCGGCGGCAGGCCGACCAGCTCGATCTTGAGCATGGCCAGTTCGTCCATCAGCTTTCGCGGCAGATCCAGATATTCGCGCATCGGCACCTGGACGTTTTCCATCACCGTGAGCGCCGAAAACAGGGCGCCCTGCTGGAACAGCACACCAAGTCGCATATCGATGCGCAGCCGCTCCGTGTCGCTGGCGTTATCGACATCAACCCCGAACAGCCTGATCGTGCCGGCCTGCTTCTTCACAAGGCCAAGCACGGTGCGCAGCAGCACGGATTTGCCCGCACCCGAGGCTCCGACGAAACCAAGGATCTCGCCGCGTCGGATATCCAGCGACAGGTCGTCCAGGATGACCGTCTCGCCAAAGGCAACTTTGATGCCGCTCGCCGACAGCACGATGTCGTCCTGCTCCTCGTCGGTATGTTCGGCGTGCTGTTCGATGATTGCCATGTCAGAAATTGATCGACGCATAGAACAGGGCGAAGAGTCCATCCAGGATGATGACGACGAAGATGGATTTCACCACCGACTGGGTGACGTGCAGGCCAAGCGATTCTGCGCTTCCACCGACCTTCAATCCTTCCACCGATGCGATGGTGCCGATGATGATGGCCATGAACGGCGCCTTGATCAGACCTGCGAAGATTGTACTGAGATCGATGGCGACCTTGAGCCGATCGATAAAGGCTGCCGGGGGAATGTCGGAATAGGCCCAAGCCGCGAAGATGCCGCCGCCAAGTGCCGCAAAATTGGCCAGTACGGTGAGGCATGGCAGGCCGATTACCAACGCAACAAGACGCGGAAACACCAGAACGCCGATCGGATTGAGGCCGATGACCTTCAACGCGTCGACTTCTTCGCGCATCTTCATGGAACCGATCTCGGCCGTGATCGCGCTGCCCGATCGGCCCGCAATCATGATTGCCGTCATCAGCACGCCAAGCTCGCGCAGTACCAGAACGCCAACCAGATCGACGACGAAGATGTCGGCACCGAAGTAGCGCAATTGATACGCGCCCTGCTGCGCCACGATGGCGCCAACGATGCCCGACATCAGAAGCACGACCGGCACCGCACCGACACCCATGCGATCCAGCTGGTTGAAGATCGCGGCCGGATTGACCGCATGACCGCGCCCAAGCTTCATCTGGGCGCCCCGGATCGTGGCGCCCAAAATGTTCATTCCGGCCAAGAAGTCGTCTCCAGCCTCGCAGACACGACGCCCGATCAACTCCAACGCACGAACGACGATGTTCGGTTGGGGAATCGCCTTGCCGAGTTCGGCCCTGCTTACAGCTTCAAAGACGGCGTCGATCAGCGTCTTGACCGTCTCATTCTGCCCGACTTGCTCGATCTGCGCGCCACGCGTCTGATAAGCATTGATCAGCCGCGCGATCAGCCAGGCGCCGGCTGTATCCATGCGCGCGACGCTTGAGAAATCAAGAGATAAAGATTTGAAATCGTTTCTCTTTTCAAGTTGCCGCATCTCAGCATCGACTTGCGCGACACGGCGTGTCGTCCAATTGCCGTGAAAGGTGCAGCCAAGCGTCCCATCGCTCTCGCTGACGACAACGCGCGGCTCAAGGCTCGCTGTGGCGGCGTTGTCGCTTGCGTCGCGTTTGCGGATCGTCAACATGCCATCCTGTTTATCTCGACGGGACAGGCCTGTCGATTTGCCGGCAGCATTACGCCAGTATTACCGGAGCAGAAAAATATGGTGCGTGTCATTTCGGTCGATGCCGAACGTTTTCCCATCGCCGGGGTCTTCACCATTGCGCGCGGCTCCAAGACCGAGGCTGAGGTCATCACCTGTACCATCCGCGACGGTAATCACATCGGACGCGGCGAATGCGTACCCTATCGGCGTTACGGCGAGACAATCGAGGGCGTTCTGGGAGCAATCGAGACCATGCGCCCCGCACTTGAAAACGGCCTGGATCGCCTGCAGTTGCAGGCCGCGATGCAAGCCGGCGCAGCCCGCAATGCCATCGACTGCGCGTTGTGGGATCTCGAGGCCAAGATGGCTGGCACCTCTGTTGCCCGGATGCTTCGGATTGCCCCCGCGGCACTGGAGACCGCCTATACCCTGTCGCTGGCGGAGCCCGAGGCGATGGCTGCGCAGGCTCATGCCAATGCGGCTCGGCCGCTGCTCAAGGTCAAGCTCGGGGGTGAGAACGACACCGCGCGCATCCGCGCGGTTCGAGAGGCGGCCCCGAGGAGCAGGTTGATCCTGGATGCCAATGAAGGTTGGACCGACGACAATGTCGTGGAGAATATCGCTGCCGCGGCGGCCCTCGGTGTCGCGTTGATCGAACAACCCCTGCCCGCCGGTCGCGACGGAAAGCTGAGGTACATTTCCCGCCCCGTCCCGATCTGCGCCGATGAGAGCGTGCATGCAACACAGGATATCGATGCGCTGGTCGGCCTCTACGACGCCGTGAACATCAAACTGGACAAAGCCGGCGGCCTGACCGAGGCGATCGAACTGCGCGACCGTGCCCGCAAAGCAGGTTTCGGTGTCATGGTCGGCTGCATGGTTGGTACCTCGCTCGCCATGGCGCCGGCAGTACTGCTGGCGCAAGGCGCCGACTATGTCGATCTCGACGGCCCGCTGTTGCTGGCCCGTGATCGCGAACCCGGCCTTGTCTACCAGGGATCGCTGGTTTCACCGCCTGATGCCGCGCTGTGGGGCTGAACGGGCAGCCAGCAAAATGAGCGCAAGGCCCAGCAACGCCACTGGCACCATGGCATAGAACCCTTCGACCCCGAAGCTCTGGTAGAGCGGGCCAGAGACCAGCGTGACTGCCGCCATGGCAAAGCCATTGGCAAAAAAGGCGATGCCCTGCGCTGCGCCGGTACGTTCCTCGGCCACTGTTTCGCCGATCATCTTTTGCAGGCCGATCAATACCAGCGCTGTCGAGATGGCGTGCAGCGCCTGCAAGCCGAAGAAGCCGGCCACGCCGAGGCCGAGTGGCCAGATCAGCGGAAAAGCGATCCACCGGACGATGGCACCGCACGCGGCCAGCATCATGACGCGAACGACCGGAACGTGGCTGAACAGTCGGTTGAAGGCCATGAACATGCCGACTTCGCAAACCACGCCAAAGGCCCACAGAAAGCCCACGACGGAATCGCTTATTCCCAATGATTTCCAATAGATGGACGAGAACCCGTAGAGAAAGCCATGGCTGCCGACCAGGACGCCGGCACCGGTGGCAAAATAAAGGAAGTATGGATTTCGCAGGCTGGGTACCGCTTGCTGCAGATCAGTCGCGGAAAGGGGCGAGGCACGCCGCGGCCTTCCCATGCGGGGAGCCATCAAGCCGATCGCGACGATCGCCAGGAACGACACGAACAACATGATCGGTACCGCACCTGCCCCTGTCGAGGTCAGGATGAAACCGCCAACCAGATTGGCACAGAGATAGGAAATCGATCCCCAAATCCGCATACGCGGATAGTTGGCGCCAAAGCGGCGTACGCCCGACAGCGCCAGCGAATCGGCAATCGGCGAGTGCGGCGTCCAGACCACGGCCAGAACCAGTGAAACCGCCAGCACGATCGCGTAGCTCGGCGGCAGGAAGTAGCCTGCGGAAACCACCACCGACGCGACGGCGAGTGCCAGATAGACGTTGACACGGTCATTGGCCTTGTCAGCAAGGGAGGTGAACAGCGGGGTCGTCGCCACGCGCAGGAACATCGGCGCAGACAGAATGACTGCAATCTTTTCCGGGCTGAAGCCGTGTGCTTCCAGCCAGAGCGGGAAATAAGGCAGGTAGATGCCGCTCGGCACGAGAACGGTGAAGAAAACGAGCGCCATGCGCAGTTCATAGTTGCGCGGCTTGATCTGCTGTTCAGGCGAAAGCGGTGGCAGGGACATCAAAAAGGCAATCGGCAACTGCTGCCGGCAAAATGGCCGGTCAGCCGCCCTGCTCTATCACGCCTGCCAGCTGCCAGAAACCGGTTGGCCTAATCGATTTATGTCAAATATTGTGGGTATCGGAGGCTTGTGGGATCAGCAGTCGTCAGGCCGCTTCCGCCGCCCTGACCTTGGCCGGCAAGACATCAAAGGTCACCGGCACCAGTACCGGTTCCGCCGACGGCGCTTCGGGCATGACATGCGCCCAATGCAGGATTTCGAAACGACCATCGAAATGCTCGACCACAGCCGTGCAGCTTTCCACCCAATCACCGGTGTTGATGTACTGGACGCTGTCGACGGTTTCGATTGCGGCGTGGTGGATATGCCCACAGATCACACCATCGACCTCCGACCGTCGTGCTTCCTCGGTAAGCACATTCTGGAAGGAACCAATGAAATTGACGGCTTTCTTCACCTTGACCTTGGCCCAGGACGAGAATGACCAGTACGGCATGCCGAAGACTTTGCGGAAGCGGCTGACACCGCGGTTGATCAACATCGCCGCGTCGTAGGCGTAATCACCGAAATAGGCGAGCCAGCGCGCATTGTGCACGACGGTGTCGAACTGATCGCCATGGATGACCAGCATGCGGCGGCCATCGGCCGTTTCATGAATGGCACGGTCAGCCACAACGATGCCGCCAAAGTGCACTCCCTGGAACTGGCGGGCGAACTCGTCGTGATTGCCGGCGATGTAGGTGATCGAACTACCCTTGCGAGCCTTGCGCAGCAGTTTCTGGACCACGTCGTTGTGTGCCTGGGGCCAATGCCAGCTGCGACGCAACCGCCACCCGTCCACGATGTCGCCGACAAGGAAGATCGTATCGGCATCGTGATGACGCAGGAAATCGATCAGGAATTCTGCCTTGGCCGCCTTCGATCCCAGATGCACATCCGAGATGAAGATGGAGCGGAACATGCGTGGTTTGGCGCTGGACATCGCGATCTCACCTTTCGCGCTGCCTATGCATCGATTCATGCAACAACCGTATGACGGTTGCGATTGGGCCAGCCTTTTCGCTAGCCTTGCGTATCCAATCGGAGGTTTTGGGACATGGATCTCGGCATTCGCGGCAAGAAGGCGATCGTTTGCGCATCGAGCAAGGGACTGGGACGCGGGTGCGCGATAGCGCTGGCCGAAGCAGGGTGCGATCTCGTGGTCAATGGCCGCGATCCCGTGCTCCTGGCGAAAACCGCGGCGGAAATCCGCGAACGGTTCGGTGTGCGTGTTGTCGAGGTGGTCGGTGACGTGTCGAAACCCGAGGTACAGAAGGCCTTGATCGCTGCCTGCCCGGATCCAGATATACTCATCAACAACAATGGCGGACCACCCTATCGCGACTTTCGCGAGCTGGACCGCGAAAAGATCCTGGAAGGCGTCACCAACAACATGGTCACGCCGATCGAACTGGTGAAAGCTGTCATTGATGGCATGGCGGCGCGCGGCTTCGGACGCATCGTCAACATCACTTCGCTCTCGGTCTATGTACCGATTCCCGGTCTCGATCTGTCCTCTGGCGCGCGGGCGGGGCTGACGTCCTTTCTCGCTGGCGTCGCCCGCACGGTTATCGACCGCAACGTCACCATCAACAGCATGCTGCCCGGCAAGCTGGACACCGACCGTCTGCGCGGGCCGCATGAACCGGGCTCGATCGAGACGGCGGACGCCGCCACGGAACGCAAGGCACGTCTTGCCGCCGACATTCCCGCCAAGCGGCTGGGAACGCCGGACGAGTTCGGCCAGATCTGCGCTTTCCTGTGCTCGGTCCATGCGGGATATCTGACGGGGCAGAACATTCCGGTCGATGGCGGGCTTTACGTCAGCGCCTTCTAGCCAGGAAAATTTGTGAACCTGCCCGCAGGTTCCGCCAGCAACGCATTGATCTGCAATGATTTCCCGCCGATGTGAAAAACACGGAGGTGCGTTACATCGCGCCTCGAAAAAATGGCGACCCATGCTAAAAGGGGTGACGCAACAGGAGGCGGGAAAGCATGGCAGGCGACAAGAGCAAGACGGCACGTTCGGATCTGGATGAGGCCGCGCTCTTCTTCCACAAGTACCCTATCCCCGGAAAGCTGGAGATCCAGGCAACCAAGCCGCTTGGCAACCAGCGCGACCTCGCGCTCGCCTATTCTCCGGGGGTTGCCGCGCCTTGCCTCGCCATCAAAGATGATCCGGCGACTGCCGCCGACTACACGGCGCGCGCCAATCTTGTCGCCGTGATCTCGAACGGCTCGGCCGTGCTCGGCCTTGGCAACATCGGCCCGCTGGCTTCCAAACCGGTCATGGAAGGCAAGGCAGTCCTGTTCAAGAAATTCGCGGGCATCGACGTTTTCGACATCGAGATCGAGGCACCTGAAATCAGCCGCATGGTCGAGACGGTCGCGGCACTGGAGCCGACGTTTGGCGGCATCAATCTGGAGGACATCAAGGCGCCCGAATGCTTCGAGGTCGAGGAGCAATTGAAGGCCCGCATGGGCATTCCGGTTTTCCATGACGATCAGCATGGCACCGCCATTATCGTCGCCGCTGCCGTCCTCAACGGGCTAGAGCTGGCCGGCAAGAAAATAGCAGACGTCAAGATCGTGACGTCGGGAGCTGGCGCCGCGGCACTTGCCTGCCTCAACCTGCTTGTTTCGCTCGGTGCCAGCATCGAGAACATCTGGGTCACCGACCGTTTTGGCGTTGCCTACAAGGGCCGTGTCGAGGAGATGGATCGCTGGAAGGACCCTTACGTCAAGGACACCGAAGCCCGTACGCTGGCCGATGTCATCCCTGGTGCCGATGTTTTCCTCGGCCTGTCCGCCGCCGGCGTGCTCAAGCCCGAATTGCTGCAAGGGATGGCCGAGAAACCACTGATCCTGGCGCTGGCCAATCCAACGCCTGAAATCATGCCGGAAGTCGCGCGGGCTGCCCGCCCCGATGCCATGATCTGTACCGGACGTTCGGATTTCCCGAACCAGGTCAACAACGTCATCTGTTTCCCCTATATCTTCCGTGGCGCGCTGGATTGCGGTGCCAGCGCCATCAACGAAGAAATGAAGATGGCTGCCGTGCGCGCGATCGCAGCACTTGCACGCGAAGAGCCCTCGGACGTCGCAGCGCGCGCCTATTCCGGCGAAACGCCGATCTTTGGGCCGGATTTCCTGATCCCGTCACCGTTCGATCCGCGTCTCATCCTGCGCATCGCGCCGGCGGTGGCAAAGGCAGCCTGCGATACCGGCGTGGCAACACGTCCGATCGCGGATATGGCCGCTTATCTCGACAAGCTGAACCGCTTCGTCTTCCGTTCCGGCCTCGTCATGAAGCCGGTGTTCTCAACCGCCCGAAGCTCCAGCGCCAAGCGTGTCATCTATGCCGATGGCGAGGACGAGCGGGTGCTGCGGGCAGCCCAGGTGGTGCTCGAGGAAGGTATCGCCGAGCCGATCCTGATCGGCCGTCCGCATGTGATCGAGGTTCGTCTCAAACGCTATGGCCTGCGCATCAAGCCCGGCGTCGACTTCGGCCTGATCAATCCCGAGGAAGACCCGCGCTACCGCCACTATGTCGACCTGCTGATCGAGCTGGGCGGCCGTCGCGGCATCACGCCGGAGGCGGCGCGGACCATGGTGCGCACCGACAATACGGTGATTGCGGCTCTTGCGGTGAAACGCGGTGACGCGGATGCCATGATCTGCGGTCTCGAAGGCCGTTTCGCGCGTCATCTGCGCAACGTCACACTGATCATCGGGCCGCGTCCAGGCATCACCGATCATGACCTTTCGACGCTTTCGATGCTGATCTCGCAGCGCGGCGTTTTGTTCCTCACCGATACCTATGTCTCGATCGATCCAAGCGCCGAAGAGATCGCCGAGATGACCATCCTGGCTGCCGAGGAAATTCGCCGCTTCGGCATCGAGCCGAAGGCTGCCCTGCTCTCGCTTTCGGATTTCGGTTCTCGCGATGCGCCAAGCGCCCTGAAGATGCGCAAGGCTGCCGATATCCTGGCGCGTATCGCGCCGGAACTGGAATGCGACGGTGAAATGCATGCGGATTCGGCATTGTCAGAGCACCTGCGTCAGCGCGTGTATCCACATTCGCGCCTGAAGGGCGAAGCCAATCTGCTGGTGTTTCCCAGCCTCGATGCCGCCAACATCACATTGACGGCACTTCGAACCATGCTGGATGCCCTGCATGTCGGCCCGATCCTGCTCGGCACTGACATGCCGGCGCATATCCTCACTCCTTCGGTGACCTCACGCGGCGTCGTCAACATGACCGCGCTGGCCGTTGTCGAGGCCTCGCATAAGGCACAGGCGGCGCTTCATGCGCCGCGTGGTTGACGAACTCAAGAGAAGCTTAACCGGCCCGCCTTATTTTCATTGCCCGACACAGGCGGGCAATGATGACCGGGGTGAATCGAAGGCAGGCGCTTGCATGGACGCTGGTTTGCGTCATCGCGCTGGTCTTTTGTTCCCTGCCCCGTGCCGAGGCCGCCTCTCGCATCTGCCGTCAGCTGAGAGCAGAGCTCGCTTCCCTGCAAAAAGGCGGTGGTGCGGGCCAGCAGCGTCGCTATGACGGCGCCATCGCCCGCCAGAACAACGAACTGGCCAAGGCACGCACTCAGGCGCGCGACGCCGGGTGTGGTTTTTCATTGTTCGGCGGCAGCGTCAGTCAGTGTGCGGCACTCAACACGGCCATCGACCGGATGAACGCCAACCTCGACAAACTTCAGCGCAAGCGGGCGCAAATGGGAAATGCCTCGCCGCGTCGCGATCGAAGCCGCCTGCTGGCGGCGCTGGAAACCAATGACTGCGACGACAAACCGACGCAGCAAAAGCAAGTTCAGGCAGACGAGCCAGATGGCGAGGTGGAATCCGGAGCGAAGGAAGCAGCGCTCGGTGCAGCTTTCGTCCCGTCGCCATCCGGCGAATTCCGCACGATGTGCGTGCGCACCTGCGACGGCTACTTCTTCCCGATGTCGAATGCTGCCGCCGTCAGTGACTTCCAGCGCGACCAGAACCGTTGCAACGCCGGCTGCCCCGGCACGGAAATGCAGGTTTTTTATTCGCGCGGCATGACGGGCGATCCCGCAGCGATGACGTCATCGAGAACCGGGCGCCCCTATTCCGAACTTCCGTCAGCTTTTCTCTACAAGAGTCCCGACCAGCCACTGCCGCAAGGTTGCGGCTGCAACGCAGCGCAGAATTTCAAGATCATCGGCGGCAACCCGCCGCTTGCACAGCCCGGAACCGATGCTGGTTCCGGCTTCCTGCCGACGCCGACGGACAAGCCAGATCTCGCCGACGATCCCGAGACGCAAGCCAATGCGGCAGGTGGATTCGACATAGAGATCATGCGCCAGATGGTGAAGAAACCAGAGGTCTCTCCCGTCTCTGCATTGCCGCCGGAACAGCGCAAGATCAGGGTCGTCGGGCCAACGTTCCTTCCCGACCCAGAAGCGGCAATAGATCTGCAAGCTCCGGCCCCGAAACAAGTCCGGTAAGCGCCAGCCTGAGCGGCAGGAACAACGCCTTGCCCTTGCGGCCGCTCGCATCCTTGACCCGAGCGGTCCAGTCCTTCCAGACCGTTGCCGTCCAGGGCTCTTCCGGCAGGAGATCGAACGCTTCGCGCACGAACTGCAGTTCCTCGGGCTCGAATTCAGGTCTATCGAGCGGCCCCTCCTGAACGATACGCCACCAGGAGACCGCGTCGCTCAACCGGTCGAGATTGCCGCGGACGATGCCCCAGAACTGCTCTGCGTCGTCGCCGGATATGCCAAGTACCGCCAGGCGGTCACGCGCGTCTGCAAAGGACAGCGTGTGCATCAGGCCACGGTTCAGCACAACCAGCTCTTCCGGGTCGAACTTGGCGGCGGATTTCGAGGTCGCGGCGGGGTCGAAATGCGCTGCCAGTTCGCTCATATTCTGCATTGGCTGGACATTTTCCGAGGTGCCGATCAAGACGGCGAGGGAAGCGACCGCCATCGGCTCGATACCGTCCGAACGCAGCCCTTCGATCGAGAGCGAACCAGTGCGCTTCGAAAGCCCCTCACCGGTTGTCGTGGTCAGGAGATTGTGGTGGCCAAAGACCGGCACCTCCCCTCCCAGCGCCTTGAACAAGGCAATCTGAACGCCGGTGTTGGTGACATGGTCATCACCACGGATGACATGGCTGATGCCCATCTCGATGTCGTCGACCACAGACGGCAGCGTGTAGAGATAGGTGCCATCCTCACGAACCAGAACCGGATCCGACACGGAGGCCAGATCGACGGTCTCCTCGCCGCGAACGAGGTCGTTCCAATGAATATCGGTGCGTTCCGGTTCCTGGGGATCGCTCTTGAAGTTTGGCAACAGGAAACGCCAGTGCGGACGACGTCCGTCAGCCTCGAGGTCGGCGAGCTGCTTGGCGGTCAGGGTCAGTGCCTCCCGTCCATAGACGGGCGGCAAGCCGCGTGTGCGCCGGATCTTGCGCCGCAGATCCAGTTCCTCGGGCGTCTCAAAGCAGGGATAGAGCACCCCGGCCTGTTTCAGGCGCTCGACGGCGGCATCGTAGATGTGCACGCGCCGCGACTGATAGTCGGTAGCATCCGGGAAGATGCCCAGCCAATGCAGATCATAGAGGATGGAGTCGGCATATTCCTGTTTCGAGCGCACCGTGTCGGTGTCATCGAAACGCTGAACGAAGCGGCCCTTGTGCTTTTGCGCAAACAGCCAGTTGAAAAGCGCGGTACGCGCGTTGCCGATATGGATGCGGCCGGTGGGAGACGGAGCAAAACGGACGGTAACTGTCATGAACGGGGCGTAGCGGATGAGTTGGACCTTGGCAAGGCGCGCCTTAAAACCTCGATCGGTCGGAAATATGGTGAATTCCGATCAAGCGAAAAAAGCTGCGGGCCGCCTCCTTCGAAGCGGCCCGCTTTGTTTTCAGAGGATTGCCGGATCAGACCAGCCCTTTGGTCAATTCCAGCGCCTGCCGCTCGAACAGCCGGCGGTAGATGCCGCCGCTCAGGCGGATAAGCTCGTCATGCGAGCCTTCTTCGACGATCTTGCCCCGATCGAAGACCAACAACCGGTCTAGCGCCCTCACCGTGGACAGCCGGTGTGCGATGACCAGCGTGGTGCGCCCGACCATCAGCCTTTCCATTGCCTGCTGGATCAGCACCTCCGATTCCGAGTCGAGACTTGACGTCGCCTCGTCGAGGATCAGGATCGGTGCATTCGCCAGAAAAGCGCGGGCGATCGCCACACGCTGGCGCTCACCACCCGAGAGCTTCACGCCGCGCTCGCCGACCAGCGTGCCGTAGCCCTTGGGGAGCCGGGTGATGAAGTCGTGCGCACTGGCAAGGCGCGCCGCTTCCTCGATCTCCGACTGGGTGGCATCGGGCCTGGCATAGGCGATGTTTTCGGCAAGCGAGCGGTGGAACAGGATCGGTTCCTGCTGCACGATGGCGATCTGCTGGCGCAGCGACGATTGCGTGACCTGCGAGATATCCTCGCCGTCGATCAGGATGCGGCCACCGCTGATGTCGTAGAGCCTCTGGATCAGCTTGACGAAGGTCGTCTTGCCCGACCCTGAATGGCCGACGAGGCCAACGCGCTCGCCGGGCTCGATCGCCACCGAGAAGTCGCGGTAGAGCGGCTCACGATGGTTGCCGTAGTGGAAGGTGACGTGGTCGAACACGATGCCACCGTCGGTGATACGGGCCTGCTCGGCTCCCGGCACATCCTCGATGCCGAGCGGCTGCGCCTGAAAGTCGACCAGTTCCTCCATATCGTTGATCGAGCGCTGAAGGTTGCGAATATGCATGCCGATGTCGCGCAGATATCCCTGCAGCACGAAGAAGGATGTCAGCACAAAGGCGACATCGCCAGCGGTCGCCTGTCCGCGCAGCCAGAGCAGCAGAACGACACCAATCACCGCCGCCCGCAGGACCAGCAGCATCACGCCCTGCGTGGTGCCGTTGACCGTGCCCCGGTTCCAGGTGCGTCCCGTGCGATGATGCCACTTGGTGACAACCTCGGCCAGTCGCTGCTCCTCGCGTGCCTCCGCGCCAAAGCCTTTCACCACCGCATTGCAGCTGACCGCATCTGCAAGCGCGCCGCCAAGTCGCGTGTCCCACGCGTTGGCGAGCCTTGCTGCGGGCGCGACATAGGCGAGCGACAGGATTGCCGTGACAGCGATGAAAACGAGCGAGCCGATCGCGACGACCAGGCCCATCATCGGCCAATACCAGCCAAGTAGCACCGTCGAGCCCACGAGCATGACGACGGACGGGAACAACGCGACAAGGATCGTGTCGTTCAACAGGTCGAGTGCCCACATGCCACGGGTAACTTTACGCACTGTTGAGCCGGCAAAAGAATTGGCATGCCAGTCGGTCGAGAAGCGCTGGACACGATGGAAAGCGTCGGCGCAGATGTCCGACATCATCTTCAGCGTCAGTTCCACGATGCCGTAGAAACCAAAATTGCGGAAAATGACCGAGGACAATGCCAGTCCGATCAATGCAGCGAATGCAGTGACCGCGGCATTCCAAGCCTCTTCATTTGATGCGGCACCCGAGGCCACGGCATCGACCAGACGGCCGGAATAGAGTGGTGTCAGCACGTCGGCCATCGTCGAAAGCAAAATCATCAGCATGATGAACAGCACCCTGAACGGCTGGCGCCGCCAGTGAACCAGAGTGAAGCCGAGAACGCTGCCGAATGCGCCAGCGCGCAAATCGATCTTGAAACGAGTCATGACGTTTGCAGGCACAATCGTGCCTGATCCCAAAAAAGTGTAAAGAAAACACCGCGTTGAGGGCTCAGCGCCGTCGTATATGCGGATGCGAAAATGGATTCGACCAACCCCTTGCGGGGCGGCGCTCGAGGAATTCCAAAGCCTATTCTGCGACGGCGTGTTCCCTCAGGAACAGCCTCGAAGACCTAAGCCTCGTTACCTCGTATGGATTTTTCAAATGCCATCATTCGTATCCTCCCGATCAGGGAATCGCGGATGGGGACTTATAGGAGAGGCATTTTGCCACGCCAACCCCGCGGCTGTCACAAAACTGCCTTGGCACAACCGGTGAGGCTATGCTGCAACACTCGGATCACGGGCGGCGGCAATCAGCCGCGCCTGAAATGCATCGTCTTGCCATCGGTGGAAACCTGGAAACCGAAGCCGGCATAGAGCGAATGCGCATCGGCGGTTCGCAGGCTCCAGCCTCCCACGGTTGCAAGATCCGGATGATCGAGCAACGCGCGGATCAACTTCCTGCCAATGCCGGCACCGCGGCGATCCGGCCACACAATGACGTCGCACAGATAGGCAAAACAGGCATAGTCGGTGATCACGCGGGCAAATCCCACCTGTTCGCCATCCATGAAGGCAGCGACACAGAGCGAGTTGTCGAAAGCCCGGCGGTGGATGGCGTCACTGCGTTGCGCACCCCAGTAACTCTCCTTGATGACCCTTGATGTCGCCGAGAAATCGATGCGCCCGGGATCGAAGGAAATCTCGACCTCCGGCACGCTCAGGCCCGATCGCGAAAACGATTGGTGATCGGATAGCGGCGATCGCGGCCAAAATTCTTCTTGGTGATCTTCACGCCTGGAGCAGCCTGCCGGCGCTTGTATTCGGCAATGTAAAGAAGATGCTCGATGCGCTCGACGGTGGCGCGATCATGACCGCGCTTTACGATATCGTCGACCCCCATCTCATTCTCGACAAGGCATTCCAGGATGTCGTCGAGAACCGGATAGGGCGGCAGCGAATCCTGGTCGGTCTGGTTCGGGCGCAATTCGGCAGACGGCGCCTTGTCGATGATGTTCTTCGGAATGACCTCCCCTGAAGGGCCTAACGCACCCGGCGGCACATGCGTGTTACGCCAGCGCGAAAGCGCGTAGACCTGCATCTTGTAGAGGTCCTTGATCGGATTGAAGCCACCATTCATGTCGCCGTAGAGCGTGGCATAGCCGACCGACATCTCAGACTTGTTGCCGGTGGTGACGACCATCGAGCCGAACTTGTTGGAGATCGCCATCAGTATCGTGCCGCGGGCACGGCTCTGCAAATTCTCTTCGGTGATGCCTTCCTTGGTGCCTTCGAAGAGTTGCGTCAACGCATGAGAAAATCCCTCGACCGGCTCGAAAATCGGCACGATGTCATAGCGACAGCCGAGCGCACGCGCGCAGTCCTCGGCGTCCTTCAGGGAATCCTTGGAGGTGTAGCGGTATGGCATCATCACCGCGCGCAGCCTCTCCTCGCCCAGGGCATCGACGGCAAGGGCAGCGCAGATCGCGGAATCGATGCCGCCGGAAAGGCCCAGAACCACATTCTTGAAGCCGTTCTTGTTAACGTAGTCGCGCAGCCCCAGCATGCAGGCGCGATAGTCGGCCTCCTCCTTTTCCGGGATTTTCGACATCGGCCCTTCGGCACACACCCAACCGTCGGCGGTGCGCTTCCATTCGGTAACGGCAAGCGTCTCTTCGAACTGGCTCATCTGGAAAGCGAGCGTCTTGTCCGCATTGAAGGCAAAACTCGCGCCGTCGAAGACGAGTTCATCCTGCCCGCCAATCTGGTTGGCGAACAGAAGCGGAAGACCGCTCTCAATGATCTGGCGCAGCGCCACCTGATGGCGCACGTCGAGCTTGCCACGGTAATAAGGCGAACCGTTCGGCACCAGGAGCAGCTCCGCTCCGCTCTCGGCCAGCGTTTCGCAGACGCCGAGATCATTCCATATCTCTTCGCAGATCGGGATACCGATCCTAACTCCGCGGAAATTCGTCGGACCGGAAATCGATCCCTCCGAGAAGACACGCTTCTCGTCGAACTCGCCATAGTTTGGCAGGTCAACCTTGTCGCGCGTGGAAAGGATCTTGCCGCCGTCGAGTACGGCCACCGAATTGTGCTTGCCTTTTTCGCCTTGCCGCGGAAATCCGATGATGATGCCAGGTCCACCATCTGCGGTATCGCGCGCCAACCCTTCAATCGCCTTGAGACAGGCTTGCAGAAAGGCCGGCTTCAGCACCAAGTCCTCCGGCGGATAGCCGGAAATGAAGAGTTCCGTGAACAGGACAAGGTCTGCACCCTGACGGGCTGCATCCGCCCTCGCCTCGCGCGCCTTGGCGAGATTGCCGGCTATGTCACCGACGGTAGGGTTCAACTGGGCAACGGCGATGCGAAGCGTATCGGGAGCGGTCTTGGTCATGGCTAGGGTTTAGCGTGGCAACCTTGCGCCTGCAACGGACAAGGCCGGTGACCGCTTATGCCAATGCTCAATATGAGCATAATGCTCATTCCCCGGTATATTCGCGTATGGCCTCCGGCGCGTGGTTCTCGCCGATCGACATCGACAAGACGCGCGAGATGTGTTTGCGCGGCAAGCCGGTTTCAGCCACCCAGACGTTGATCTGCGCCTGGATCTTATCGAGGTCGCGCTTGGAGGTGGGGTTTTCGGCGATGTCGAGTCCGGCATCGCGCAGCGCAGCCGACATGTCTCTCGATATAATGAAGCTGTCCCACTCCAGCCAGCGCAACAGGTATTGGCCGGTGTTGCCGCCGAGCCGGCTGCCGTGCTTGGACAAATAGCCGGTCAGCCCGACCTGGTCAGCCGCCGGCCATGCGGCCAGGAACTTGCCGAAGGAACCGTGTTCCTTGGAAACTCGCTCGACGAAGACAGCGTTGTCCCGCACGGAGCGGATTTTCTGCGGATTGCGCACAATGCGCTTGTCGGACGCCAGATCGTGCCAGAAATCATCGGGCTGGAAGAGCAATCGTTTCGGCTCGAAGCCGAGAAAGGCTTCCTCGAAACCCGGCCATTTCTGTTCGATAACGCTCCAGACGAAACCGGCAGCAAAAACGCGCTCAGCCATCGTCGAGAGCACACGATCGTCGGGTACCTTCGCAAGCGCGGCATTGTCGGGTGTTGCCCCCAGCAGCGATACGAGAACCGCATCGCCACCCTTGCGCTTTGCGGCGCGGGCGCGAATCTGCTGAAAATCGAGCATGTCGCCCTTCCCGGATTGCGGCTTGGGCCGCGATGAAATGTTCGCACCATCTTCTATAGATCGCCGGCACGTGCAAGCGTCGGCAAGGAGGAGCAGATGCAACGCAGGACCATGGCGGAACTGGCCAGCCGCTGGCTGTCGCGCAACGCCGATGCACTGACCGACAGCGAACGTCGCGTGCTGCAGAGCGCTATCGACCGCAAAACGGTGTCCTTCTATTCCGGGGAGGCCGATCAACAGCGCGCCACGACCGGCGCACACATTGCCGATGCGGTGGCCAGGATCGGCGGCTCGTGGGCCTTCATCATCTCTTTCATGGTGTTCCTGATTGCCTGGGCACTGCTCAACAGTGTCGTTCTGGTCAGCGGAGCGTTCGATCCCTACCCCTACATCTTCCTCAATCTGGTGCTGTCGATGCTGGCTGCAATCCAGGCACCGGTCATCATGATGTCGCAGAACCGGCAGGCTGAACGCGACCGCATCGCCGCAGCGCACGATTATGAGGTCAATCTCAAGGCCGAAATCGAAATCATGGCGCTGCACGAAAAGCTGGACGAGTTGCGGCACAGCCAGATCATGGCGATGCGCGAGGACATCAAGCACCTTGCCGATCAGATGCTGCAACTCGAACAAAAGCTGTCGGTGCCCGTCCGCCCGACGCGTTCACGCAAATGACGGAAACCCTCCATCAGTTCGTCGAACACTATGGATTGATGGCCGTTTTCCTCGGCTGCCTGGCAGAAGGTGAAACCATTGCCATACTCGGTGGCTTCTTTGCTCATCAGCATGTCTTCGCGCTCTGGCAGACCCTGCTGACCGTGTTTGCCGGCGCGTTTGCCGGGGACACCGCCTTCTTTGTGCTAGGGAGAAGCTTTGCCCAAACCGGACTTGTGCGGCGTATCAGCCGCAAGCCCGGCTTCGACCGCGCCCGGCAGCTCGTTACCGACCACCCGAACATCTACGTGCTGTCCAACCGCTATATCTACGGCATGCGCATCCTGGGCGGTGTGGTTGCCGGTCTTTCCGGAATCGCGACAGCGCGGTTCCTGGTTCTGAACGCGATCTCCGCAGCAGTCTGGGCGACGTTATTCTGCGGCTTCGGCTATCTCTTCGGTCTCGGTGCGGAACAAATCGTCGGCCGCGCCCTGCTCCATCACGAACGCCTGCTGGTTGCATTCGCGATCGGCGTTATCGTCATGACGGCCGCAATCGCCATTGCCCGACATCTGCTGCGCCGTGAAAAAGCCCGCGAGCGCCGGGCTGGCTAGCCAAATCAGATCGGCGCGCCGTAAAGGCGCTCGACAATGGCGAACAGCCAGATACCGGCAGCAAGAACAATGGAAATCAGCACTGCCAGCGAGCCGCAATCCTTTGCGAGCTGGATATCGATATTGAACTCGCGGCTGATGGCATCGCAGGTTGCCTCGATGCCGGTGTTCAGGACTTCCACCATGATAAGGACCAGAACCGCACCGATCAGCAGCGCATAGCCGCTCCAGCTTGTCGCCACGAACCAGCCAAGCGGAATGGCCAGTACAAGCAGCATCAACTCCTGCTGGAAAGCCGCTTCGCTTTGCGCGAGGCGGCGGAACGCACGAACGGAATTATGGAAGGCGTCGATCAGCCGCTTCATGAAGTCTGTCCCTTTCCGACGATCGGCCTGTCTATTGCGCCTTTTCGATGGATTGGCGTGCTTATCCGATATCCTCCAGTCATCCGCAACCAAGATTGCCGAATCCAGTTCTTCTACGCCTCGAATGAAAGCCGACAAAAATATCTTTGCCTGCTCTTGCATAACAAGCACAGCCTCAAGTAGAAAAATGCGCCGGAAAATCGGCAGGTTAAGAAAACTTTAGCGCTAGCACATCTAAGGTCTTGCAAGCGAAAGTCGTTGGCGGAACGTCTTTCGTGTGGATTCGACTTCGAAATGAGTTCTGCAACCGGCAGCTTAGAGACCTCTGTCTCGCGTCGGTTCCGATGGGGGAATTGGGTCCAAATGCAGCCGGCAGCCGTCACGCCCGAGCGGAGTTCCGATATTGCGACCACAGTCGTGGCCACGATGCGGCAACTCGGCGTCATTGCGATGCCTCGCAATTACGAGATTTTCTATGAAGCGCTGGCCGGGACAAATCCGGAGCTCAGCCTTGCCGTGCTCGACCTCAGCAAGCGGCCAAGCCAGGATGATCTGGACCGGATCGGGCGCAGGTTCTTCGCTCAAAACCACAAGCACGGCATCGTCGACCACGTGCGTGATGTTCTGGCACGCGAGCTGGAAGATATTGCCTCGCTGCTGCGCAACGAGCGCAGCCATATCGAGAAATACGGCAAGATACTCGACGAAACTTCCGATGGACTTGCCAACCGCAGCGTGATTTCCAAGGAACTCCTGGAAAAGATCGTTGGCGCGGTTTCGACGGCAACCGCCTCGACCATCGATCATGGCAAGCAGGTAGCAAGCACGTTGGGCGACAAGACGGCCGAGCTTGAAAGCGTCAAGTCCAAGCTCGAGGAATACAAGCGCCTCGCCGACACCGATCCCCTGACTCAGGTTTGGAACCGCCGTGCTTTCGATGCCGAGATCGCGCGTATCTACAACAGCAACAAGGGCATCCTGTTCAACGCCCTGATCCTGGCGGACATCGACCGTTTCAAGGAAATCAACGACCGCTACGGCCACCCGGTGGGCGACAAGATCCTCAAGGACATCGCCGACGTCTTCCAGACCAGCGTCTCCAGCGGCATCTTCGTTGCCCGCACAGGTGGCGAGGAATTCGCCCTCATCATCGAAGGCGCCAGCGAGGAAGCCACTTTCGACATCGCCGAACGTATCCGCATCCTGATCGAGCAAACTCCCTTCGTCAGCAGCCAGAGTGGCGCCAGCTACGGTACGGTGACGATATCGATGGGCATCTGCATGGCTTCCGAGGCTATCGGACCGGAAGATCTCTATTCCAAGGCCGACCGGGCCCTCTACCGCTCCAAGGTCGAGGGCCGCAATCGCGTCACACGCCATTCGGTCATGGGCGGACGCGCCAGCAAGAACTGGCTGATCTACAAGAAAGACTAGATCCCCAACGAAGGCCGGAACAAGGCTGAAGCAACACATCAAGCTTCGCCGCCCTAAGTTCTTGTTTTGTTCTAATTTTCTTTAAAACCTTTCACAATGAACTTTTCTGCCCTATATTTGCAGCAGAAAGGATGAGCCATGTCGACGAGGATCGCACCAGCCCCTAGCGCGGAAGAAAGCGCTGTCATCACCAAGGCAACGCTGCGGGCCGCGGAACGGCTGGACGTGACGGCGCGAGCCTTGTCCATGATCATCGGCGTGTCCGAGGCCACGGTTTCGCGCATGCGCAGGAGCGAGTTCCTGCTCGACAGAGGTTCCAAACCATTCGAACTGGCAGTCTTGTTCATACGCCTGTTTCGCTCGCTCGACGCCATCACCGGCGGTGACGAGACCGTGGCGCGCGCATGGCTGCGCAACGCCAACACGGCGCTTGACGGCAAGCCGCTGGAGAAAATCCTGACTGTTACCGGACTCGTCGATGTCATCGGCTATCTGGACGCCCGCCGCGCTCTCGTCTGAGGCAATCGGCCTCGGGGGACAGTGCTGGCGCATGGTGGAGGCGCAGCATCACGTCTCCACGCTGAAGCTCGTCGATACGCTGGATGAACAGACACTCCTGGAAGAGCTGATAGAAGACACCAAGCCGCATATTCCGCATGAATGCCGGCATCTGCACTATCTGCTCGCCACCCCGTTCCGCTATGGCTCCGTCTATCCTTACGGCTCGCGATTCCGCCGTGCCGGTCGGACGCTCGGCGTCTACTACGCGGCGGAAACCATCGCCACCGCAGTCGCGGAAATGTCGTTCTACCGGCTGCTGTTCTTTGCGGAATCCCCCGATACGCCATGGCCACAGGACGCCGCCGAGTACACCGCCTTTTCAGCCGCGTACCGCACCGACAAGGTACTGGACCTCACCAGACCGCCACTGGACAGCAATAAGGGCGCATGGACACATCCAACCGACTATGTCGCCTGTCAGACTCTTGCGGACAACGCGCGCGAAGCAGGTCTTAAAGCCATCCGTTACCAGTCCGCACGAGATCCGGACGGCAGGAACCTCGCTTTGCTGACGTGTACGATCTTCAGCAACCCGCAACCGATGGAGTGGCAGACTTGGCGTGTGCGCCTCAGTGCCTCCGGCGTGCAGGCCCTGTGTGAATTTCCGCCGCGCCGCATCGGTTTCGGACGCACGGCGTTTGCCGGCGACCCGCGACTTGCCGAATTAAACTGGGATCGCGGCAAAGGCTGATCGTGTCGCCTCCGCTTCGGCGATGACCCATTCGCGGAAAAGCCTGATCTTCCGCGACTGCCGGCGCGACTTTGGGTAGACCAGGCTGTAGCTGCGATCGTCGCGCCCGATATGCTGGAAAGGCCGTATGAGCCGGCCGCTGTTCAATTCGTCAGCGAAGAAAATCGGCATCACCATCGCCACCCCCTGCCCCTGCAAGGTCAATCCGACGTCGATGCTCTGAACGCCGATCACCAGATCCATGCGGCTGTCGTCGCCAGCATTCTCGACGCCGGCGCCGGCGAGCCAGCGTGCCCACCAGCTAAGCGCTCCAAACCTGCGGATCTTCAGAAGATCCGCGGGTTGCGCGATGGCATGCCGTTCGCGATATTCGGCCGTGCAGACGGGCGCATACTCCATCGGAAACAGCGAGAAGACCTCGTGCTCTGGCAGCACGCTGTCACTGCCCCGGATCATCACATCGATGTCCTCTCTGACAAAATCGATGCTGTCGTTCGACGTATGCAGCTTGATCCGAACTTCGGGATTGGCGGCCTGAAAAGACGGCAGACGCGGAACAAGCCAGGTCGAGGCAACAGTCGGCAGCGTCGATATGATCAGATGGAGATCGGGCTTCCTTGCGACTTCGACAAAGGCGGAGCCAAGCAGGTCCAGCGCCTCGGTAACCTTTGGTGACAGCTTTCGACCTGCCGCCGTCAAAGTCACCTGTCTTGGCTCGCGCACAAAAAGCGGAACGCCAATGCGGGCCTCCAACAGCTTTATCTGATAGCTGACGGCTGCCTGTGTCATGCCGAGTTCTTCGGCGGCGCGCGTGAAGCTCTGATACCTGGCGGCGGCCTCGAAGGCCCGAATGGCGGCAATAGGCGGCAGCTTCATGCGCATACATAAGCATTCTTTATGGCAGATTGCGATATTTCGCTTTGTCAGGCCAGTCGATACCCACCATCTTTGCTTTCGCACGATTTTGCCGAATCCAGAGGCCAAGATGAAAGCGCTGCTGAGAAGACTTATCGCTGGGCTGGGCGTCTCACGCCGCGGTGTCGTCGGTGTGCGCCGCTTTGACAGCGCGGGTTCGTTCAACCGGATGAACGACGCGCAACTGCGCGATATCGGCCTGTGGCGAGCCGACGAGCAAACCTATCTGCGGCTGCGAGAGCCCGCGGCCCTCGAGATCCTGTTTCCAGGCACAGGTGGAACCCCGGTCGGCGAGGATGGCAACACCCGTTCCGGTCCGATGAAACCGCGCCTGGGCGTCAAAAACCAAACATTGGCAGATTGAATGCTTGAAACAAAAAAGGCGCCGGTTCCGGCGCCTTTTTTCCTGTCATCCAATGCTCTACTCGGCCGCCTGCGTATGCGGCTGGCGCACATGGCTCTTCTTGAGCAATTCCGACACCAGGAAAGCCAGTTCGATCGACTGGTCGGCATTGAGGCGCGGATCGCAATGGGTGTGATAGCGGTCCTGCAGGTCCTCCGCCGTGATGGCACGAGCGCCACCGGTGCATTCGGTGACGTTCTTGCCCGTCATCTCGATATGGATGCCGCCTGCATGCGTGCCTTCCGCCTGGTGCACGTCGAAGAAAGTCTGCACTTCCTTGAGAATGCGTTCAAACGGGCGGGTCTTGTAGCCGGCGGCGGTCACGGTATTGCCGTGCATCGGGTCGCACGACCACACCACGCTGCGGCCGGCGTTCTTCACCGCCCGCACCAGCTTCGGCAGATGGTCCGCGGCCTTATCAGCGCCGAAGCGCGCAATGAGCGTAAGCCGGCCAGGCTCGTTGTCGGGATTCAGCAGGTCGATCAGTTCCAGCAGACCATCCGGCGTAAGCGACGGACCGCACTTCAGGCCGAGCGGATTCTTGATGCCGCGGCAATATTCGATGTGCGCGTGATCCGGCTGGCGGGTACGATCGCCGATCCAGATCATGTGACCCGACGTGGCGTACCAGTCGCCTGAGGTCGAGTCGACACGGGTCAGCGCCTCTTCGTAGCCGAGCAGCAGCGCTTCATGGCTGGTATAGAAATCCGTCTCGCGCAGCGCGAAATTGGTTTCCGAGGTAATACCGACCGCCCGCATGAAATCCATGGTTTCGGTGATGCGGTTGGCGAGCGCCTCGTATTTCTCGGCCTGTGGGCTGTCGGCGACGAAACCGAGCATCCAGCGGTGCACGTTTTCCAAACTGGCGTAGCCGCCCTGGGCGAAGGCGCGCAGAAGGTTGAGCGTCGCGGCCGATTGGCGATAGGCCATCTCCTGGCGGGCTGGATCGGGTATGCGCGACTTTTCGTCGAATTCGATGCCGTTGATGATGTCGCCGCGGTAACTCGGCAGAGTGGTCTCGCCCTTGGTTTCATTGTCGGACGAACGCGGCTTGGCGAACTGACCGGCGACACGGCCGATCTTCACCACCGGTTGCGATCCTGCAAAGGTAAGCACAACCGCCATCTGCAGGAACACGCGGAAGAAGTCGCGGATGTTGTCCGCGCCATGTTCCGCAAAGCTCTCGGCGCAGTCACCGCCCTGAAGCAGGAAAGCCTCGCCATTGGCCACAGCCGCCAGTTGCTTCTTCAGCTTGCGGGCCTCACCAGCGAAAACCAGCGGCGGGAAGCTGGCAAGACGCGCCTCGGTCTCCTTCAGCGCGGAGAGGTCCGGATAGGCGGGAACCTGCTGAATCGGCTTCGCTCTCCAGGAATTCGGGGACCACTTTGTCATCTTGTCGCACCCAACGCGCTTTCCACGCTTCGGCACCATCGCCCAAGCCCTTCGCTCCCCAACAAGGAGATGCGGCTCCATACAGGAAGCCGGTTTCCTATTCTAGCCCGGATTTGGCAGGGACGCGAACGACTTATGCTTGCCCCTGGAAGCTTACGCCGTTTGCGCGGAAGGCACCAAACCAGCTTTCCGGACAAGACCTTACCCTAGCGTCACTGTGGCGGATCAGCCACGTGGGTGAAGCCAATCACAGACCGCTGCTAACCATTTAGTGAGAATGTTAACGGAAAATGATCAATTGGTGTTACTCTGTGTAACAAAACTAGAGAGGTTTGGGCGGGAAGTGATTCGGGTCGATAGACCGAGCCATTCAATGCTGAAACGGCGGCGCCACGATACGGCAACACCGCCAACCCGGACGCCGGTTTCTTCGATGCGCGGTTTCTGGGGCCTTATGCGGGCATACTGGTTCTCGGACCGGTGGCGAGAAGCATGGGCACTGGCTGCCATCATCGCTCTGCTGACGGCACTTTCCAGCAAGACAGGCGTTTGGTTCGCGATAGCTTCCGGCGAATTGGTCAACTCCATTGCCTTCTTCCACGATGCTGCCAACACAACGCCCCTCACCTCGCTGCTGAGCAATGCCGGCTGGCTGGTTTTGCTCGTCATCATCAAGGATGTCGGCATCACCGGCACCCGCACATTGGTTTCGGCAACGTTACATCGCAAATGGCGCGGCTGGTTGAACGGCCGCTTCAATGACGCACTGCTCGATCCAAACCACACGCATTTCCATGCCCAGAATGGGGGCGACGGGCCAGCGCCCGACAACATCGACCAGCGCGTGCAGGAATCGATCAAGGACATGACCGGCGGCGCCATCGGGCTTGCCATGGGCGTGCTGGCGGTGGCCACCTCCCTGTTCTTTGTCGGACAGAAGCTGATCGCAGACTCCACCGAAGTCGCGGGACTGGAATTCCTCGGCGACTATGGCAGCGCCATGCTGGCGCTGGCGGCAGTCGCAACCTACGTCCCGGTCAACACCTGGATCGCCATGAAGCTCGGCGGCATGCTTGAGCGGCTATCGGTCAGGATGCAACAGGCCGAGGGCAGCTATCGTGGTGAATTGACGACGTTATTGCGCCGCTCATTCCATGTCGCAGCCGCGCGCGGCGAGGAAGTCCAGAAGGCCATGCACGGCCGCCTCTATGAAGATATCGACAAGACATGGGGCCGCCTGAACCGCGTCAATGCCGGCTATTCATCCTTTGAGCTGGTCTACAACTTCATCGGCGCCCGCATTGTCGCCTACGGGCCTGGCCTGATCCCGTTCATCCACAACAAGATCGACCTCAAGGGCTACATTACCGGCGCAGAGCTGGTCAATTCGCTGATCAGCCAGTGCTCGTGGTTCATCCATGTCATGCCGGCGATCGCAGCGCTCAGAGCCAACAGCCGCCGTGTCATAGAACTGGCGGACGCCATCGAAAGTGTCCAGCAGCCCGCCGATTTCTATCGTCAGTCAGGTCATTCGGACTTCCAATACACGCATCAGAACCCGGTGTTCGGCCTTACCATCCAGCATCTCGAACTGATGCAGAAGGGAGCCGACGCCGAACCGTTCGTGACGACGGAACGGCTTCGCTTCCGGCGCGGTGAATGGACTTTCCTCAAGGGCGAATCCGGCAGCGGCAAGACTTCGCTGATCAAGGCGATCAATGGATTGTGGCCTTACGGGCGCGGCACCGTCGTTTTCCCGGAAGGGGTGAAAACCTTCTACGCAGCGCAGGAAGTGAAACTGCCGCCGGTATCACTGAAGGAGCTGGTTTGCCTGCCGGATTCACCCGACGATCATTCCGACACCAAGGCCGCTGCTGCCCTGCACCGCGCCGGCCTCGGTGAATTCATCGAATATCTGTCCGAGACGACACGCGACAATCACAGCTGGGACCAGGTTCTTTCCGGTGGCCAGAAGCAGAAACTGATCGTTTCCAGGATTCTTCTGCAGCAGCCGGGCCTGCTGTTCCTGGATGAAGCGACCGCAGCGCTCGATCCTCAGGGCAAGGTAGCATTCCATCAGGTGATCAAGGACAATTGTCCCGACGTCATCGTCATCAGCGTGATGCACGAAGCGATTCCGCCACGCTCGGCGAGCGGCGAGGAATTCTACAACAGCGTTCTCAGCATCGCCGATGGCATCGCCACCAAGAAGCCGCTGGTGCCGACATTGCCGCGCGAGATCACCACCATCCTGGCCAACCCGCCTGCGCGGCCGGTCGCCAAGGCACCGCGGCTGGAGGATGGCTGGGCGCGCATCACACGCATGCGGCTCAGGCAAAAGTAGCTGTTCCACAGCCTTCATTGGCCTGGAGGGTGACCCAGGCCGATACCGGCTCGATGAATGGACATCGGCGCGATCTGAAAGTTCGCACCGACCATCGTGACGCGCAGTGGCAGCCAAAGCCGATCATCGCCTTGACTTTGACGTTCACGTCAATGGTAGACTCTGCTTTCGATCATGGGAGGCAGGATCTATGACATCTCCCCAGGCGCAGTCTATCCGGCCCGCCTCCCTTCAAAGGGATAAAGAGGCAACCGCTCAGGAAGTACATCGCCGCGATATCCGCTTTGACGCGGATGATGGCTTTCCTCTCACCGGCACATTGTTCGAAGGCGACGGACAGCAACCGCTCGTGCTGATCTCTTCGGCAACCGCAGTGCCACGCGGTTTCTATGCGGCCTTTGCGACTGCAGCCGTGAAGGCCGGCGCGCGTGGCGTGCTCATTTATGACTATCGCGGCACAGGCGATTCAATGCCCTCCAAAGGTTGGTCGAAACGCATCGGCATGGCGGATTGGGGACTGCGTGACATGCCGGCAGCGGCCAAGGCGCTCGATGCCGTTGCGCCAGGACATCCCATGGTCGGTGTCGGGCAGTCCTATGGCGGCCAGGCGCTGGGTTTGAGCGGCATTTCGAACCGCTTCACCCGCTACGGCATGATCGCGGTCATGTCAGGCTATCACCGCGGCCTCGACGACAAATGGGCCGGACCGCGCATGTTCCTGCTTGGCGTGCCGCTCTCCTATCTCTTTAGCAACATGCCGAAATGGATGCGCCTTGGCGAACCGATCCCTGCGACGGTTTTCCGTGACTGGGCACGCTGGTGCTCGATGCCGGACTATTTCTTCGACGATCCCGGACTGAGGGAAACAACACGTTTCGCAGAGGTGCGCACACCGATCCTGTCTCTGCGCATGAGTGACGATCCATGGGGAACCGAACGCGCCGTCGTATCGCTGATGAAACACTATGACCATGCGCCAATCGAAAGGCGCTGGATTTCGCCGGAGGACGCTGGCGGCCCGATCGGTCATCTCGGCTTTTTCCGCTCACGCTTCGCAACCACCTTGTGGCCGCCATTTCTGTCCTGGTTGCTCAACGGTGTGGCCTTCACCGCCGGCAGTCCGCCGCCACAAATGACATAGAAGCTGGCCAGCTCATCCGCATACCCTTTGACCGTGCGGACAAAAATGCTAGGAGCCCCGCAACGAAGGCGCGGGGAAGCGAATTCCAACCATGGATGCCAGGCAACTAAAGATCGAATCCGCGCGGGCAGCCCTCGCCCATGTCACGGATGGCATGAGGCTCGGCATCGGCACCGGTTCTACGGCAGAGGAATTCGTTCGGCTACTCGCTGAAAAGGTCGCCACCGGTCTCTCCGTCGTCGGCGTGCCGACCTCGGAGCGCACGGCTGCACTGTGTGCCGAGCTTGGCGTGCCGCTGACGACTCTCGAGGAGACCCCTGAACTCGACCTCACCATCGATGGCGCCGACGAAATCGATCCGGAGCTTACACTGGTCAAAGGTGGCGGAGGTGCGCTGCTGCGCGAAAAGATCGTGGCTGCGGCTTCGCAACGCATGATCGTGATCGCCGACCGCTCGAAACTCGTAGATATGCTCGGCCGTTTCCCATTGCCCATCGAGGTCAACCGGTTCGGCCTGCGCGCGACCGAGATCGCCGTTGCCTCTGCGGCACGCGAACTCGGCCTTTCCGGGCCGATCACATTGAGGATGACGGCGGGCCAGCCTTTTGTTACAGACGGCGGTCATTTCATCCTCGATGCATCTTTTGGCCGCATTCCGAATACAAGAGCGCTATCGAATGCCCTCCATGCCATTCCCGGTGTGGTCGAGCACGGTCTTTTCATCGGGCTGGCGTCCGCGGCGGTGGTTGCAGGTGCCAATGGCATCGAAACTGTCCACGCACCCCGATAAACAAGGGAGTTTTCCGATCATGATGTTGAATAACCGCGTCCGTCGTCTTTCCGTGATGCTGGCGACTGCTGCTGTCGTTGCCTTTGCCGCGCCTTCCTTCGCTCAGGAAATCTCCGAATCGCACCTCAAGGCAGCCCGCGCGGCAGTCTCGGCAATCCATGCGACCGACGCATTCGACAACATCCTCCCGCAGGCGGCCGCGGCACTCGAAGCCCAGCTGATCCAGAAGAATCCCGACCTGCAGGAGCTGATCAGCCAGACGATCAATGCCAAGGCGCTTGCGCTGGCTTCGCGCCGCTCCGACCTTGAGAAGGAAGCAGCGACCGCCTACGCCAAGGTGTTCTCCGAACAGGACCTCACCAACATCGCCACCTTCTACCAGTCCGAGACCGGCAAGAAACTGCTCGACAGCGGCCCGATCGTGACCCGTGAACTCGTGAAGGCCGCCGAGATCTGGCAGAACGGCGTCGCTCGGGACCTCGCCCAGCAGGTCGGCGAAGCACTGCAGTCCGCCGCCGGCGCCAAGGCTCCTGCTCCGACCGACGGCGCCGCTCCGGCAGAAGGCGCAGCCCCTGCCGATGGAGCGGCTCCAGCCGAGGGTGCGGCACCTGCGGACGGAAGCGCCAACTGATCGCTGCATCTCAGCGCGACTGGATCAAGAAGCCCGGCAATTGCCGGGCTTTTCTTTTGACGATTACACGCCTACCTCTCACCTGCGTTGTACAAAGGAACAGGATTTCACGATGAGCGCTTACGACTACGACCTTTTCGTTATCGGCGGCGGCTCGGGCGGCGTGCGCGCGGCACGCGTATCCGCAGCACTCGGCAAGAGGGTCGGCGTCGCCGAGGAGTATCGGTTCGGTGGCACCTGCGTGATCCGCGGCTGCGTACCGAAGAAGCTTTTCGTCTACGCCTCACAGTTTCCGGAGCATTTCGAGGACGCCGCTGGCTATGGCTGGACCGTGCCGCAGGCAAGTTTCGACTGGCCGACATTGATCGCCAACAAGGACCGTGAGATCGCCCGACTCGAGGGACTTTACGCAAAGGGCGTGCAAGGCGCCGGCGGGGAGACTTTTCAGACCCGCGCCACGCTCGTCGATCGCCACACCATCCGCCTGGAGGCGGAAAATCGGACGGTCACCGCCGACCAGATCCTGATCGCCACCGGCGGCCGCCCGGCTGCGCACCCCGCGCTGCCGGGCCATGAACATTGCATCACCTCCAACGAGGCTTTTCACCTGGCTGAACTGCCGAAGGCGATCGCCATCGAAGGCGGTGGCTACATCGCCGTCGAATTCGCCAACATCTTCCATGGCCTCGGCGTGGAAACGACGCTGATCTATCGCGGCACCGAAATCCTCAGCCGCTTCGATATGGACCTGCGCCATGCTCTGCACGAAACCATGGAAAAGAAAGGTATCCGCATCCTCTGCCGCACGGTTTCGGAAGAAGTGAAGCGTCGCCCGGATGGCCGGCTCGACGTCCGGGTGACAGGAGGTGACATACTTACCGTCGATCAGATGATGCTTGCCATCGGGCGCCAGCCCAACACCGAAAGTCTCGGCCTGGCGTCCGCCGGCGTGGAACTGTCGCCGGCAGGCGCCGTCATCGTTGACCAGTATTCCCGCACCAATGTCGACAACATCTGGGCCGTGGGCGATGTAACCAACCGCGTCCAGCTGACGCCGGTGGCCATCCATGAGGCAATGTGTTTCGTGGAGACCGCGTTCAAGAACAAGCCGACTTCGCCCGATCACGACACCATTGCCACTACCGTGTTCTCGCAGCCGGAAATCGGCACTGTCGGCCTTTCGGAAGATGATGCCGCCAAGCGTTTCGCGGAACTTGAAATCTATCGCGCTTCCTTCCGGCCGATGCGCCACACCCTTTCGGGACGCGACGAGAAGATGCTGATGAAGCTGGTGGTGGATGCGGCAAGCCGCAAGGTGCTTGGCGCGCACATCCTCGGACCCGATGCGGGAGAAATGGCCCAGCTTCTGGGCATTCCGATCAAGGCAGGCCTGACCAAGGATGATTTCGACCGCACCATGGCTGTGCATCCGACAGCCGCAGAAGAGCTTGTCACGATGTACAAACCAACATACCGCGTCAAAAACGGCGAACGGATCGACTAGCGCCCCGCTATCGATTCGTTTCCGATGCGGCAGAAAACCAGGCTCCTGCTCTTGACTGCGGAGCAGCACCGGATAGTTTAAGGACAAAATACCGGCCTTGTTAGCCGGACGGCAAGCGTGCCTCGTATGCCTCGCCTGACGGCGATGGCTGCGGGGCATTTTCGTTTTGGGGGACATTGCTGGTGAAACGCCGCGTCGAGATCGGCATCCTGTATTCCCGTTCCGGGAATTACCGCCTCGTCTCGGAGTCTTGTCATCGCGGTGCCATGCAGGCCATCGCAGCAATCAATGCCGATCCCTTTTCGCCGATCGAATTCATTCCGATCGAGCGCGATCCGCAAGGCAATGCCGACCGCTATGCGACGCTGGCCGAGGACATCCTGCGCAACTCAAGAGCCCGCCACATCATCGGCGGCGTCACGTCCTGGAGTCGCAAGGAAATCATTCCGGCACTCGAGAAAGCCGGCGGCATGCTCTGGTATGCCTGCCCGTATGAGGGGTTCGAGGCCAACGAGCATGTGGTCTACATGCATGCATGTCCCAACCAGCATCTGGTGCCGCTGCTTGGGCACGTCATTCCCATTTACGGCGCCAATGGCTTCCTGACCGGCTCCAACTACATCTGGGGCTGGGAAACCAATCGCGTCGCCCGCGACCTGATTGCCGACGCCGGAGGCCGTGTGCTCGGCGAACGCTATCTGCCGCTTGGAGAGACCGATGTCTCACGGCTGATCGAAGAGATCCGCGCGACCCGCCCGAACTTCATCCTCAACAACCTGATCGGCCCCTCTTCCTACGCTTTCTTCCAGGCCTATGCGGAACTGGCCCGGCAGGACGATCACTTTACGCCACAGCAATGCCCGATCATCTCCTGCAATCTGACCGAATGTGAACTGCCGGCCATCGGCGCCGCCGGCAATGGCCACCTTTCCGCCGGACCGTATTTCCACGACGCTTCCCTCAAGGAGATATGGCTGGTTGGCCAACCCGAGAGCGGTGAGCCGCGTCCCTCATCCTTCCAGGCTTCGGCCTTCGCTTCCGTAAAAGTTCTGGCTTCCATTCTCGCTGCCGGCAGCGACGCCAGCCCGAGCGAACTGTCTGCTGCCTTCGCAAGCAGCAGCTTCAACACGCCGTTCGGGGCGATCAGCATCGATCCGCAAACTCAGCACGCGACACTGCCCGTCGAGATCGGCCGCATCGCGGGTGACGGTTTTGAAAAAGTAAGCGTTACCAAAGCGATCGAGCCAGACCCTTATCTTTCGCGCTATGATCGGACCAAGGTGTTCGGCCGTCGCAAGCTGAAGGTGGTGTCATGAAGCGCGCCGCCCGCATCCCGATCCTCGGCGGCGCGAAGGCCTTTGTGCTGCACCGCCAGCATGCCAACCTCACCGCCATCATGCGCCAGCTTTCCGCGATCGGCCTTTCGGCGACCGACTGCTGGCCGGAGCTGCCGCCGGAGGCACTTGGGGCAGACTTCGTCTTCTTCGACGTGGATCTCGGTTTCAACGAACAATTTCCCTGGACACCGGGCGAGGCGCCGATGCCGATCATCGCATTGATCGGCTCGGAAGCACCCGGTCGTATCGAGTGGGCGCTGTCCCACAATGCCGATGCCCAGCTGCTGAAACCGGTCGGCAATTCCGGCGTCTATTCCGCGCTGTTGATCGCCCGCCAGAGCTTCGCCGCGCGTCGGCAACTGGCCGACGAGATTGCAACGCTGCAGGCGCGCGTCGCCGAACGCCAGACCATCGTGCGTGCGGTGACCGCCCTGACCGGCCAAGGTATCGATGACGAGCGCGCCTATGCGCAATTGCGCTCGCTGGCCATGAGCTGGCAGGTGAATCTCGAGGAAGCTGCCCGCCGGGTTGTCGCCATGAGCGAAAAGGAGGGCGGCATTGACCAATCCCATAGCGCCTGACGCGCCTATCGCACCGCGCCTGCCGGCAAAACGCCGGCCCGGTGTGTTCGGCCGCCTTCTGACACGTCCCCTCGCCGTCATCGGGCTTGTCATCATCGCCATCACGGTTGTCGGCGCGATTTTTGCGCCGTGGCTGACGGCCTATGATCCCAACGAACAATTGTTCGACGGGCTGACGCTCGAAGGCGCGCCGCTGCCACCCAATGCCGCGTTCTGGCTCGGCACGGATCTGCTTGGACGCGATCTTCTGACCCGGATCCTCTATGGCGCGCGCACGTCACTCGTCATTGGCGTCGTCGCCAACGGAACCGCCCTGCTCATCGGAACTTTGGTCGGCGTCACCGCCGGCTATTTCCGCGGCTGGATCGGCGGTGCATTGATGCGGTTTACCGATCTTATGATGGCTTTCCCTGCACTCCTGCTCGCCATCTGCCTGGCGGCCGTCTTCCAGCCAAGTCTATGGATCGTCGCCATGGTCATCGCGCTGGTGAACTGGGTACAGACTGCCCGCGTCGTGTTCACGGAGACCAGTTCGCTGGCCGAGCGCGAGTTCATCGATGCCGAGCGCACCATCGGCGCCGGCACGCCGCGCATCCTGTTCCGCCATATCCTGCCGCATCTTCTCCCCACCATCATCGTGTGGGGAACGCTCGGCATCTCGACCACGGTGCTGCTGGAAGCCACCCTGTCCTATCTTGGTATCGGCGTGCAGCCTCCGACAGCCTCCTGGGGCAACATCATCTTCGAAAACCAAACCTATTTCCAGGCAGCTCCCTGGCTGGTCTTCTTTCCTGGTGCCGCCATCCTGGCTCTCGCGCTTGCCTTCAACCTGGTCGGCGATGCGCTGCGTGACATTCTCGACCCGACGCAAAGGGGACGGGCATGATCGCCTATCTTACCCGCCGCCTGATCCAGGCAGCGCTGATCCTGCTCGGTGTCTCGATCATCACCTTCGCCCTGCTCTATCTGCTGCCAGCCGATCCGGTGCGCCAGATCGCCGGCCGCAGCGCGACGCCGCAGACAGTCGAGAGCATTCGCCAGCAACTCGGTCTCGATCAACCCTTTGTCGTGCAGTACTGGCGCTATCTCACCAATCTGCTTTCAGGTGACCTCGGCCGCTCCTACATCCAGCGATCCGAAGTCAGCGAACTGATCGTTTCGCGCCTGCCGGCAAGCCTCGTCCTGATGGTGGGTGCGATCCTGTGCGAACTGGCGATCGGCCTGACCATGGGACTGATCGCAGCCACAAAACGCGGCAGTGCCACGGACCAGACCCTCATGGTCGGCTCCTTCATCGGTGTCTCGGCGCCGCAATTCGTTGTCGGGCTGCTGCTGCTCTATGTCTTCGCCGTCCAGCTCGGCTGGTTCCCCATCGGCGGCTACGGCACGTGGCGGCATGCGGTTCTGCCATCGCTGACGCTCGGCATCCTCGGCGCCGGCTGGTATTCGCGCATGATGCGCTCGTCGATGATCGACGTGCTGCGTCAGGATTATATCCGCACCGCCCGCGCGAAGGGGCTGGCGCGTGGTGCCATCCTGTTTCGCCATGCCCTTCCCAACGCCATCCTGCCCGTCGTTGCCATGATCGGCATCGATATCGGCCTGTTCATGAGCGGCATCGTGGTGGTGGAAAGCGTGTTCGGCTGGCCGGGCATCGGACAGCTCGCCTGGCAGGCGATCCAGCGTGTCGACATTCCAATCATCATGGGTGTGACGCTGGTATCGGCCTGCGCCATCGTGCTCGGCAACCTGCTCGCCGATATCGTCGCTCCGTTCATCGATCCGCGCATCAAGCTGCGCTGACCATTCAACCAAAACAAGAGAAGGGAACAGAACATGAAGAAGTATCTTGCCTCAACCGTAGCAGCCTCGGCGCTGGCGCTGATGCTTGGGCTGGCGCCCGCATCTGCTGAAGAGAAGCTCGATCCGAATGCCAAGCAGGGCGGCTCCATCACCATCACCTACAAGGACGATGTCGCGACCCTCGACCCCGCAATCGGCTACGACTGGCAGAACTGGTCGATGATCAAGAGCCTGTTCGACGGACTGATGGATTATGAACCCGGCACGACCAACCTGCGCCCGGAGCTCGCCGAAAGCTATGAGATCTCTCCTGACGGCACGACGTTCACATTCAAGCTGCGCAAGGGCGTGAAATTCCACAATGGCCGCGAAATGACGGCCGACGACGTCAAATATTCGCTTGATCGCGTGACCAATCCGAAGACCCAGAGCCCCGGCGCCGGATTCTTCGCTTCCATCAAAGGGTACGAGGACGTCGCTGGAGGCAAGGCGCAAAGCCTTGCCGGTGTCACGGTTGTCGATCCTGCAACCGTCAAGATCGAGCTGTCGCGGCCCGACGCCACCTTCCTGCACGTAATGGCGATCAATTTCAGCCACGTCGTGCCGAAGGAAGAGGTCGAGAAATATGGCGCTGACTTCGGCAAGCATCCGGTCGGCACCGGCGCATACAAGCTCGCCGAGTGGACGCTCGGTCAGCGTCTGGTGTTCGAGCGTAATGGCGACTACTGGCACAAGGGCCTGCCCTATCTCGACAAGATCACCTTCGAGATCGGCCAGGAGCCGATCGTTGCACTGCTGCGCCTGCAGAAGGGCGAAGTCGATGTGCCGGGTGACGGCATCCCGCCGGCCAAATTCCAAGAAGTGATGGCCGATCCAGCGCAAAAGGCGCGTGTTGTCGAGGGTGGTCAACTCCAGACCGGCTACGTCACCATGAACACCACCATGGCGCCGTTCGACAATGTGAAGGTCCGCCAGGCCGTCAACATGGCCATCAACAAGGAACGCATCGTCAAGATCATCAACAACCGCGCCGTACCGGCCAACCAGCCATTGCCGCCATCGATGCCCGGTTACGACAAGAATTTTGCCGGCTATAAATACGATGTCGATAAAGCGAAAGCGCTGCTCGGCGAGGCTGGTCATCCCGACGGTTTCGAGACGCAGCTGTTCGTCATGAACACCGACCCCAACCCGCGCATCGCACAGGCTATCCAGCAGGATCTGGCGGCAATAGGCATCAAGGCCTCGATCCAGTCGCTGGCACAGGCCAATGTGATCGCAGCCGGCGGCGACAAGGCCGGCGCGCCGATGATCTGGTCGGGCGGCATGGCGTGGATCGCCGACTTCCCGGATCCTTCCAATTTCTACGGCCCTATCCTCGGTTGCGGTGGCGCGGTCCAGGGTGGCTGGAACTGGGCCTGGTACTGCAACAAGGATCTCGACACCAAAGCCGCGAAGGCGGATTCCATCGTCGATCCGGCCAAGGCGGACGAACGCTACAAGCTGTGGGGCGAGATCTACGCCAAGGTCATGGAAGACGCGCCGTGGGCTCCCGTGTTCAACGAGCAGCGTTTCACCATGCGTTCGCCGCGCATGGCAGGCGACGACAAGCTCTATGTCGACCCGGTCCATATCCCGATCAACTACGACTATGTGTATGTGAACGATGTGCAATAACTGCAACTACACGATCCACGGGCGTCATCATCATTTCGGCTGGGACAACTCCTTCGTCCCGGCCGAGCGGGTGAAACCCGGCTCGACCATCGAGTTCAACTGCCTGGATTCGTCCGGCGGCCAGTTGCAGCCCGACAGCACGGTCGCGGACATCGCCAGGCTCGACTTCGGCAAGATCAATCCGGTCACCGGGCCGATCTATGTCGAGGGCGCTGAGCCCGGCGACGCATTGAAGATCACCGTCGAACAGTTCAAACCGTCCGGCTTCGGCTGGACGGCCAATATTCCGGGCTTCGGCCTGCTCGCCGACGACTTCAAGGAACCGGCGCTGGCCATCTGGAAGTATGATGCCAGTTCGCTGGAACCGGCGCTGTTCGGCAAGCATGGCCGTGTACCACTCAAGCCCTTCGCCGGCACCATAGGCAATACGCCGGCGGAAAAAGGACTGCATTCGGTGGTGCCACCGCGCCGCGTCGGCGGCAATCTCGACATCCGCGACCTTGCCGCCGGCACCACGCTTTACCTCCCCGTAGAAGTGGCCGGTGCCTTGTTCTCGGTAGGAGACACCCACGCAGCCCAGGGCGACGGCGAAGTCTGCGGTACCGCGATCGAGAGCCCGATGGATGTCGTGCTCACGCTCGACCTGGTCAAGAATGCCCGGCTGAAGACGCCTCGCTTCACCACACCCGGTCCCGTGACACGCCATCTCGACGCCAAGGGGTACGAGGTGACGACCGGCATCGGACCCGACCTGATGACGGGCGCCAGGGAAGCCGTTGCCCAGATGGTCGACCTGCTCGCTGCCCGCTATCAGATGGATCCGGTCGATGCTTACATGCTGGTTTCAGTCTGCGGCGATCTCCGCATCAGCGAGATCGTCGACATGCCGAACTGGGTGGTGTCGTTCTACTTCCCGCGTTGCGTGTTCGAATGACCGCAGCAGGCGACGCAAACTCAGGCGCGGCGATCGCCGCGCCTGATATGGGCAGCAAGCCGGTGCTTGCCGTCTCCGGCCTCACGGTTTCCGTGCGCGGGGACGAAGGGGAGCGAGCGGTGGTATCCGACCTCTCCTTCACGCTCTCTCGCGGCGAAACGCTGTGTATTGCTGGTGAGTCCGGCTCGGGCAAGTCGATGACTTCGCTGGCGGTGATGGGCCTGCTGCCGCAGCCGCAAGCGCGCATTTCGGCCGGCTCGATCCATCTCGACGAACTCGATCTCACGGTTTTGAGCGAAAAACGCATGCAGACCATTCGCGGCAATCGTGTCGCGATGATCTTCCAGGAGCCGATGACATCGCTGAATCCGGTGCTTTCGATCGGACGTCAGCTTATCGAGGCTATCGAAGCCCACACCAGCCTGAGCGGCAGCGCAGCACGCGCGCGCGCCATCGAAGCGTTGAAGGCCGTCCGTATTCCGGAAGCCGAGAGCCGCCTGAAACAGTTTCCGCATGAGCTTTCCGGCGGCATGCGCCAGCGTGTCATGATCGCCATGGCGCTGGCCTTGAAGCCAGACGTGCTGATCGCCGACGAACCGACCACGGCTCTCGACGTCACCGTGCAGGGCGAAGTGCTGGAGTTGCTGCGTGACCTGCAGCGCGAGCAAGGCACTGCCGTCATCCTGATCACCCATGACATGGGCGTCGTTGCCGAAATGGCGGATCGGGTGATTATCATGCGCAACGGCCGCATGGTCGAACAGGGAACCATCGTCGATATCTTCGAGCGTCCGCAGGTCGACTACACGCGCGAACTGCTTGCCGCGGTACCCAAGATGGGTTCCGGGCGCGCGGCAACACCGGCTAGAATCGAAGAACAGACCAAGCCGGTCGCCGTCGCCGAGGTCCGCGACCTTCATGTGCGATTCGATCTGCACGGCGGTTTCTTCGGGCGTGTCACGCGCCGCGTTCACGCCGTCGAAGGCGTCAATTTTTCGATAGCGTCGAACGAAACGCTATCGTTGGTCGGTGAATCGGGCTGCGGCAAGTCCACCACCGCGAAAGCACTGGCTGGCCTGCTTCCTTACAGCGGCGACATCGCCGTTGGCGGGCGCAACCTTGCTGGCCTTGGGCGCGACGAACGCAAGGCGGTACGGCGCGACATCCAGATGATCTTCCAGGACCCGTACGCGTCACTCGATCCGCGCATGCGTGTCGGCGACCTGGTCGCGGAGCCCTTGCTCATCCACGGCATCGGCACTCCGAAGGAACGGATCGACCGCGTCGCGGCATTGTTCGAGCGCGTAGGCCTCACCGCCGACCAGATGGAGCGGTACCCGCATGAATTCTCAGGTGGCCAGCGCCAGCGCATCTGCATCGCGCGCGCATTGGCGCTGAGGCCCAAGCTTATCATCGCCGACGAAAGTGTTTCCGCGCTCGACGTCTCGGTGCAGGCGCGCGTGCTGAGGCTGCTCAAGGAATTGCAGAGCGAGTTCGGCGTCGCCTATCTCTTCATCTCACACGATATGGCGGTGGTCGAAAACATCTCCGACAAGGTGGCCGTGATGTATCTCGGCCAGATCGTAGAGATGGGGACGCGCGACCAGATTTTTTCAAATCCGCGCCATCCTTACACGAGGCGGCTGATCGAGGCGGTTCCGGTACCGGATCCAGCCCGTCGGCGAACGCGGTTCGCCAGACTGGACAGCGAGATCGCAAGCCCGGTTCGCCGCGTGGGGGACCCGCCGGAGAAACTGATGCTGACGGATGTCGGTGACGGCCACATGGTCGCAGCCCACATCGCCTCAGCACACTGAGCCATAGCCGTCGCGCTGCTTGTATCGGAGCGAGCGAACAGCTATCGCCTTGCTTCGCTGCAATCACGGACTGGATCATGACGCGCCCCATTATCGTTTTCGACCTTGACGGAACGCTTGTCGACACCGCGCCAGATCTGCTCGACAGCTTGAACCACAGCCTGGTCGACGGCGCGTTGGAAAGTGTCGACTATATCGGTTTCAAGCGCTTTGTCGGCCAGGGTGGGCGCGTCATGATCGAACGCGCCTATGCGGCGCAACGCAAGGCGTTGACGGTCGAGGAGCTTGACCGCCTGCTTGGCTTGTTCATGACCCACTACACGCAGAACATACCCGGTAAGTCGCTGCCCTACCCGGGCGTTGTGGACGCAATAGGCCGGCTGGAGGAAGCGGGTTATGTGCTCGCTGTCTGCACCAACAAATATGAAGCAAACTCAAAGGCCCTGATCCAAGCGCTCGGCTTGAACAAGCACTTCGCGGCGATCGCCGGCCAAGATACCTTCGCTTTCCGCAAACCGGACCCACGCCACCTTCTCGAAACGATCGCCCTGGCCGGCGGTGATCCGGAACGCGCTGTCATGGTCGGCGATTCGCAGACCGACATCGATACAGCCAAGGCCGCAGGCATTCCTGTGGTGGCGGTGGATTTTGGCTACACTGATCGCCATGTCAGTGAATTCGAGCCATCCGTGGTCATCTCACACTTCGACGAACTGACCCCTGCCCTTGTCGAAAAACTGATCGTGGCGGCACGCTGAAAAATCTTTTGCCGTATCCGCACTTTCCGACCATGGAAGCGTGGAACGGACTGTTGACTTCCAGCTACCACCCACCTTATATCGCGGCGCGCTTGGCCTTCGGGCACGGAGCGGGCGATTAGCTCAGCGGGAGAGCACACCCTTCACACGGGTGGGGTCGTAGGTTCAATCCCTACATCGCCCACCATTCCGCTTACCTGATATCGAGCTGCTTTTTTCGCTCGCATCTCTATCTATGACGTATATCGAAACTGGTGATGCGATTGAGCGCAGTAGGCTTCGCTGCGACTTAACTTGCATTGATGCCTCCTATCCAGTCAGCCCGGCTGCTTATCGCGTCTCGTATGATTCACCTATTCAATGGCTTCATGAGCCCCTATGGGGGCAGCGACCTGGAGACTTTAGAACTATATCGGCACCTGAGTGCCGATACGAAGGTTCGTCTTTGGGCAACCTCCTCGAGAGCATCGAATGAATTGGTGCTGCAATACCCCATTCGGCATCCCTCACCGCTTACGTGGGACGTGCCGGACGGTGGAACATACGTGTTTCTCGGCGCGCACTGGCGGGGCAAACTCTGGCCCTACCTGATACCGCGGCCGCGCCGATTGATTTATGTATTCAACACCTTTCACCCCAAGATCCCGGCGCTGACGACACGGATGCCACGCATGCTCGGTTGGCCAAAGGCCGAGATGGTGCTGATTTCAGAATTTCAAAAGCGGATCTTGCAACTCGACGGCGTCGTACATCCGTCGCCAATTGATATCGACAGGTTTTCGCCGGCCCCGCGAAGACCAGATCGCGCTTTCACGGTTGGCAGACTTAGCCGCGATTCTGCCGCCAAACACCATCCAGACGACACACAGGTCTATGAGGCTTTGCTTGCGGACGACGCTGCAGTGCGGATCCAGGGCGGAACAGTTCTCAAAGACAGGTTGGCAGTGCGGCCACAGGTCGAACTTTTACGCGAAGGGCAGTTTCCAGCAGAGGAGTTCCTGCCAACGCTGGATGTGTTCTACTACCGCACCGGCACACATGTAGAGACTTTCGGCCGCGTGGTCCTGGAGGCGATGGCGTGCGCTCTACCGGTGGTCTGTCACAGGCATGGTGGCTATGCTGATCACATCAAGCAGGGCGAGAACGGCTTTCTGTTTGACACACCCCAGGAAGCCATTGAGATCCTGGCCACACTAAAAGCAAATCCTGCTTTGCGGGCTAGCGTCGGCCACAACGCCCGACAGACAGCCGAGCGCTTGTTCTCGTCCGTCGCCATCAGAGAACGAATTGATTTCTACAGGAGCTGACAGGAAAGCTTCACCGGAATCTGCGACTGACCGTTTGGAAACCTGGACTGACCCAACCCAGTCAGCGACGACAGGATATCCCCGGCATCATTGCTATTCTTCTTCTGCTCGCGGCAGTTGTTATCGCGATATTCTGATATGGCGCGAAAAACGAACGCCAGCGTCCTTCCGCGCGGTTTCCCAGGAATCTCGGCCAGCTAAATAGCAAAGTGGGAAACAGGAGCAGTCGTCAACTGTGGAAATCGGATCGCATGTTCGATTCACTCTTTTAGCTAACCGGCCCGCGTACCGCAGCTACCGCTTCCAGGGCCTGCCGCAAGCGATCGTCGCGGCCGTAGACATCGTCAAAAAACTCGACCTTTCCAGACATGTCCGGCCAGGCGGTGAAGTAGGCGACATAGACAGGAATCTTGCGGCTCACCTTTTCGGATGAATGTCCCTTGGCCAGCTTGCCGGCGACATAATCGACCGAGGTGCCAAGCACGGCAGCGGCCATGCCGCGAGGGTCCTGCAGGCGCACGCAGCCATGGCTCAGTGCCCGATTGTCGCGCTGGAAAAATGCCTTCTGCGGCGTGTCATGCATGTAGATGGCGTGCTTGTTGGGGAACAGAATCTTCAACTCACCCAGCGAATTGGCCTCGCTCGGCTGCTGACGGACATTGAAAGGGATCTTTGAGCCGTATGCACCCCAGTCGACCGAGGATGACGGGATACGCTTGCCGCGCGAATCCGAGACCTCATATCCCGCGCGATCGAGATAGCCGGGATCGCGCCGCAGCCGCGGCAGCATTTCATTGACCAGGATCGATTGCGGCACCCCCCAATAGGGATTGTAGTCGACCTGTTCGATCTCATCATAGAAAAAACTGGTCTGGTTGGCGACCTTGCCGATGACGGTCCGCGTTTTCAGCTTCTCCTGGCCGCCTTCGATGTAGCTGGCACTGAAGGCTGGCTGGTTGATGAAGACCCGCGGGTCTCCGAGTTCGGACGGATGCCAACGCAGTTCCTCAAGCGCATACTGCACCTTGGCGACACGATCCGCCTTGGACGTGCCTGCAAGAGCCGCAACGGTGCGCGGACCAATGACGCCGTCATCCTTCTGGCCAGCCTTCTTCTGTGCCGCCTTGATCACCGGCACCAGTTCCGGAACATAAGCCTCGCTGGTGACAAGCCGTGCCAGCACTTCGCCGTAATCGCCACCCATCTCATCGTCGAGATCCCGCGCGATCAGCGACAGCAGCTTGGGCAACTCCGCGCTTGTTTCGCCAGGTTTCAATTTCAGTTTGGAATCGACGACGATCTCGTTTTCCTCGCTCGCCTTGAGTGCTTCGAGCTCCACGCGCAGCGCCTGATATTCGGCATTCTGCGGATGGCGCGATTCCAGATAGGTGCCAACCTCCTGCGTGCGCGCAAGCGTCTTGAGCGCGCCCTCCCGATCCAGAGGCTTTGCCGGGAAATCGTAGTAGCCGGAGATGCGGTTCGGATCGATGCGCCCATCCTGGGCGTCGTCGATGTAACGCAGCACACGTGCCGACAGTGCCATTTCGAAGCGGATCATCTCCTTCGCGCGCGTCGTCGGATCAGTCGAGGCGGAGGTCGGTACATCGACCAGGTAGTCCTGCGGCGCCAGCCCATAGGTTGCGGCATCGCCCAGTACACGCATCGCTTGCCTGGCCCGCTCATTCGGTTCGGTATTGGTCACCCAGATGAAATCGGGATTGGCGGCATAATAGGCGGCGAGCGCCTTGGCATTCGCTGCCTCGGCACGCAAGTCGTAGTCGGCCAGCCCGCCGAGCGCCTCATGGAAGGCATCACCGGCCTGTGCCGGCTCAAATGCAGCGTTCTGTGGAGCTGCTGACAAAGACGAGAAGTCGACCTTCACCAGCGGGTCGGCTTTATAGGTGTTGTAGGTCGGACCCGTGATCTTGGCGATGGCGGCGGCCTTACGTGCGTTGGGTGGCGGCGGAAATTCACCCCGCCGCTGAGCAGGGCGCCTGTAAGGATCGCCATATTCGCCGTCCCGCATCGAGGGCGGTCCGCGGCGCACGTCACCGCCGAAGAGCATGTCAAACAAGCCATCGGCATTGGCGTGAGGAGATCCCAGCAGCGTCACGGCCAGGGCCGCAAACGGCAGCAACAAGGATCTCTTCGCGAACGACTTCATGGATCACCCTCTCCGACCCGTCATCGGGCTCCAAACGCCGCCGTGAGCATGCTGATCATCCGCATGGCGGTTCCGTGACAGGATAATAGCGTTTCACGCGCATTTGTTTAAGTCTTCGTTAAACAAGACGGCATCGGCCGATCACTTCCACAAAAGCAGTGTGGCGGCACGGAAACGGTTCCGCACCGCCAAACCAACGAAAATCGACGAAAACCGGAGGCGTCAGGTATTGGCGCCGCCGTCGATGGTGAAGGCGGAGCCGGTGACGAATCGGCTCTCCGGCCCAGCAAGCCAGGCGACGAGGCTGGCGATTTCCGATGCATCACCGAAACGCGGTGTCGCCATCTTCTGGCGTTGATGCTCGGCATGCGGCCCGTCGGCCGGATTCATGTCCGTGTTGGTCGAACCCGGATTGACGATGTTGGCGGTGATGCCGCGCGCGCCCAGGTCACGTGCCAAGGCCTTGGTCAGGCCGACCAGTCCTGCTTTGCTCGCGGAATAGGCAGCGAGCCCCGGATCGGTGATGCGATCGGCAAGGTTGCTGGAGATCGAAATGATCGAACCACCCTCGCCCATCAGAGCGGCCGCTGCCTTCGATGCGACGAACGGCGCCCGAAGATTGACCTCGATCGACTCGTCGAAGTCAGCAAGCGAGAGGCTGTCCACCGGCTCCGCACGCCAGATGCCGGCACTGTTGACCAGGATGTCCAGTCGCCCCAGCACTTCGGCTGCCTCTTTCACGGACCGCTCGACGGCATCGGCATCGCGATTGTCGGCCTGAATTGCAACAGCCCTGCGACCGCTGGCCTTGATTTCAGCCACGACCGACTCGGCCTTTTCGGAACCGTTCACATAGGTGATCGCAACGTCCGCGCCCTCAGCGGCAAGACGACGGGCGATGGCCGCGCCAATGCCTCGGCTGCCGCCGGTTACCAGAGCCGTCTTGCCCTGCAATTTGGTGGAAGTCATCGATTTTCCTTTCTGTATCGATCGATACAGAAATATCTGACAAGGTTGCGCAAGGCCGTCAAGTCATTTATGTATTGATCGATACAGAAATGGAAATCCCATGGCGGATCGTGGACGTCCACGCGGCTTTGACCGTACCGAGGCCCTGGAGCGGGCTATGCAGGTATTCTGGAAAAAGGGCTATGAAGGCTCCTCGCTGAATGATCTCACAGCGGCAATGGGGATCGGCTGCCCCAGCCTCTACGCGGCCTTTGGCAGCAAGGAAGGCTTGTTCCTCGAAGCCATTGCCCACTATGGCGAGGTTGTCGGCAAGGAGATCTGGGACGCTGTCGAGATCGCCCCGACGGCATATGCAGCGATGCGGGATTTTCTGAATGCCACGGTTGAAGCGTATTCTAGGACGGATTCCCCGCAGGGCTGCCTCATCGCACTGGCCGCGTTGCATCAGGATTCGAGCTCGGGCGCGATCTGCAGCGAGTTGCGCCGTCGACGCGCGGAAAATATCGACGCCCTTCGCCGCCGATTCCAGCGTAGCGTGGAAGATGCCGACCTGCCCGCCGGTTTCGACTGCGATGCGGCCGCCCTGTTCTACAGCACAACGCAGCATGGCATGTCGATCATCGCGCGCGACGGCGCCTCGCGGGAGGCACTGGCCGCTGTTGCCGATGGAGCCATGGCAGCCTTCCAACCCCTGGTGGACAAGGCCAATGCCAATGCGCCGTATGGCTCGTGACAAAGCCGTCATGGTGTGATGGAAATCCGGCAAGGACGCCATCGGGGTCGAGGTCTTGCGGAGGGCAGCGTGAAAAGAGGGTTTCGCCAGATGCTGGACGAGGCCAATGCCGAGATCGAGGCGGTTTCGCCCGATGAGGCAGCGGCGTTGCTGGAGGACGATGGCACGATCTTTGTCGACCTGCGTGATCCCCGCGAAGTCGAGCAAAGCGGACGCATACCTGGCGCCAGGCACTGCCCTCGCGGCATGTTGGAATTCTGGATCGATCCGGACAGCCCGTATCACAAGGCCTATTTTGCTTCGGGAAAGAGCTTCGTCTTCTTCTGCGCCGGCGGTTGGCGCTCGGCGCTTGCCACCAAGACCGCGCAGGATATGGGCCTGACCCCGGTCAAACATATCCTCGGCGGCTTCACGGCCTGGAAGGATGCAGGGCTGCCGATAGAAGCCCCCGAAGGCAAGAAGTAGACGAACGCAGCTTCCTCTTGCTTAATGCACCAGTTCTGGCCGGGTGCGCTCCGCGGCGAAGGCAACCGCTTTCTCGACAACACCAGGATCTGCCAGGATGCGGCGGTGGCCAAGGCCATTTGCCCAATGCAGGCGAACGTGGTCGCCGGCACTCGCGTAGAGATCGGCATGTCGCGCTGACACCTCCTTGTCGTCAGGTGCATGGATGACCAGGGTCGGAACCGGCACATCGGCGAGTTGGCGGCCACCCTGGAATTCCTTCAGCGGGCGTCCGGCAAGCTGCTCCACCCGCCCCGCCATAGCAGTCTGCGAGCGCGGACCGACATTGAGCAGACGGCTGAACTCGGCGAAGAGATCGGGTATCGAACTTGGAGCCGCGATCAGAACCAGCTTTTCCGTATTGACCGGCAGATAACCTTTGACCGACCCGACTGCGGCGTTGGTTGCAACGGCGCCGCCGAAGGAGTGGCCGACCGTGGCAACGAAAGGACCAAACCAATCGCCAGCAAGCCGTGCTGCCTCGACCGCATTGACCATATTGAGCCGGCGTCCGGAAGAAGCACCATGACCGGGCAGATCGAGAGACACCACCCTGTAGCCATCTTCGAGAAATCCCTGGATCAGCGAGCGCATATATTCCGTGCGCGAACGCCAGCCATGGATGGCGAGAATCGTGCCGCGCGATCCCCTGCCCTGGTCCGGGCGGAATTCGTGCACGACCACGCATCCTGCCTTTGTCTTCAACCGATGATGACGCGCTCCGGCCATGAAATCGGCAGCGCGGTCGATGGCACGGCGCTCGCCATCACTCGCCTTGTTGACATTGGGCGTGCGACAGAACACTTCGAACGCGGCGCGGCCTGCCAAACCGGGGGCGATGCGCTCGCCGAAGCCAAACAGGCCGCGGATGACCTTCAAACCAAATGATGCCATAGTGGCGATCCAACAGAATAGTTCAACCATGAACATGTTAGTTCAAGAATGAACAAAAAACAAGACTTGCCTTGGGACAATCCGCGATTCCGAAACTGGATCGCGCTCGTGCGCGCCGAAAAGGCCGTGGTGGCGGCGCTTAGCAAGGCGCTGCAGCCTCTCGACCTGAAAATCGCGCAGTTGGACATGCTGATGAACCTCTATCGGCATCCCGGCATGTCGCAGCATGATCTTGCCCGCAGGCTGCTGGTGGGGCGATCCAACATCACGATGCTGTTGCCGCAACTCGAAGCCCGGGGTTTGGTGACGCGCGAGAACGACGCCAAGGACAAGCGGGTGATGCGCCTGACCCTCACCGAAAGCGGTGAAGGCCTGCTGATGGAGGCATTGCGCGTCTATACGACGTTGATCGAGCGCGTGATGGCACAGTCGACGCCGGCCGAATGCGATCGCATGGGCGCGATGATGCTCCGCATCACTGAAGCCATGAAGATCGAATAGCGTCCGCCGTCGCTATGGCCGGGATTTCGGCCTTCACCACATCGACTTCTTCGCCCGTTCGGGCCAATCCTTGTCGTAGGCGCTACCGTCGATGCTCTTGCGGCTCGTGATCTCCAGCATCTGCCCGGGCGTCGGCAGGCTCTTGGGATCGACATGCTTGTTCGCGTTCCACAGATCGGAGCGATGGATGGCTCGGGCGCACTGGAAATAGACCGTCTCGACTGCGACGATCGTGACCGAGCGCGCCGGCTTTCCTTCGATGGTGAAGGAAGCGCACAGTTCGGCATCGGTGGTGATGGAAGCCGTGCCGTTCACGCGCAAGGTCGTTCCCGAGCCCGGCACGAGGAAGAGCAGTCCGACGCGGGGATCCCGAATGATGTTTCGTAGCGAATCGGCGCGGTTGTTGCCGCGGCGATCGGGCATCATCAGCGTCTTCGGATCATGAAGGCGCACGAAACCAGCCAGATCGCCGCGTGGCGAACAATCCAATCCTTCGGGCCCCGATGTGGCGAGAGCGACGAAGGGTGAAGCTTCGATGAAGGCAGCGTATTCGGGAATGACGTGATCGAGTTCCTTGACCAGCGAGGCTTCGCCAGGAAGCCCATAGAGTGCCTCCAACTGCTCTACGGTCTCTATGATCGACATCGGTCCTTGCTCCGTGAAGCCTGCGGCTATCGCGACCGCATGACAATTTGACGACAGATCCGGCTAACGATCCCTGCTCAATCCCTTCGTCGTCAGTTCATCGAGATAGCTTTGCCACCGGCTTTCTTTTTCGTGGCCGAGCGTATGCAGGTAGGTCCAGGTGAAAATACCTGTGTCGTGGAAGTCGTCAAACGTTATGCGAACCGCGTAGTTACCCACCGGTTCGATCTTGAGGATTGCGACCTCGCGCTTGCCGGGCACCGTCACGCGTTGCTCGGGCGCATGGCCCTGCACTTCCGCCGAGGGGGAAAGCACGCGCAACAATTCCGCCGACAGTTCGAATGGCCGGTGGTCGGGAAATGTCACCGTCAGCAGTTTCCGGTCCTTGGAGACCCGAAGTTCCTTCGGAGCAGTCATGGGCGTCCCTCGTGGATGGCTTCCGACTACGCCTGTTCGTCGATGTTGGGAAGACCGCAGCTCTGGCGACCATTGACCCAATGGTCGAAATCAGGAAACTTCCTTGCCGATAGGAATGAAGCCCGACTTTTTCGTGCTGCGGATCACCACGAGCGTTACGAAAGTCCGTACCCGCTCGTCACTGGCAAACAGGCGGTGCGCCAGATTGTCGTAGCTTTCCATGTCGCGTGCCACGATCTTCACCACAAAGTCGTACTCCCCGGTGATCTGCCAGCCTTCGATCACCTGCGGCTCGGCCTCAAGCTTGCGCAGCAGTTCATGGATGGTGCGCGAACCCTCCCGCTCGAGTGTCACCAGAACGATCATCGAAAGCGGCCATCCCAGTGTGCGGGGTGCGACGACCGCAACTTCACGCTGGATTGTGCCATTCTCACGCAGGTGCCGAATACGCCGGTAGCAAGCAGGCGCGGAGAGACCGACACGCTCGGCCAGTACCGGGACCGGAATCCGCGCGTCGATCTGGAGCTGCTCGAGAATCCGTCTGTCGGCCTGATCAAGCACGATGTTTTGTGTCATCGACAATCTCGCAACGATAATTTTTATCACGAAATAGCAAAAATCGATCACCTTTGGCGAGCGGCAAAGCTAGTTTCCGGTCCGGAAAAACCTGCGGGGACCGCGATGACAACAGCAATCAGACAGGCTGAAACTCCAACAACGCTCCTGGTGCCTGTAGGTGCGCTGATTGTGGCCATGCTTTCCTTCACCTCGGGAGCATCGCTCGCCAAACAACTCTTTCCCGTCGTCGGCGCCGAGGGAACGACAGCGCTGCGTTTGTCGATCGGAGCACTGATCCTGTTCGCAGTCCTGCGGCCTTGGCGCGTCCGGCTTTCGGCCGCGTCATGGCGATCAGTCGTTTTCTACGGCCTGGCGATGGGTGGCATGAACCTGTTGTTCTACATGTCGATCCAGACGCTTCCCCTGGGCATTGCCATCGCGCTGGAATTCACCGGCCCGCTGAGTGTGGCGATACTGTCATCGCGCAGGAAGATTGACCTGCTGTGGGTGACGCTTGCCGCCGGAGGGCTGGTCCTGCTGCTGCCGATGGGCGACAGCGTCACCAATGTCGATCCGACCGGCGCCCTGCTGGCACTGGGCGCTGGTGGATGCTGGGCGCTCTACATCGTTGCCGGCAAGCGAGCCGGACAGGAGCACGGCACACTCGCTACGTCGCTTGGAATGGCCGTGGCCGCATTTGCGGTCGCGCCAATCGGCTTTGCGCATGCGGGTACGGCTCTCTTCCAACCCGATGTGCTTCTGATCGGAACTGTGGTGGCCGTCCTTTCCAGCGCGTTTCCGTACACGCTGGAAATGTTTGCCCTGCGGCATCTGCCGGCACAGACCTACGGCACGCTGACCAGCGGCGAGCCGGCGGCTGGAGCCATGGTGGGCCTGTTCCTGCTCGGGGAAGCCCTGCCAATGTTGCAATGGTGCGCGATCGCCATGATCGTTGCCGCCTCGGTCGGCGCTACAATGACGGCAATGCGCAACCAGTCGCCGCCCGAACCGCTCAATCTGGGCTGAGCTACCACGGGATATCCCAGGCGCGACATTACTGTGGTTGCGTCTGACGGATGGGGAATGATACCAAATGGCACCCTTTGCCGGGCTTGAAAGATTGCTATCAAGGCCCGACATTCATCAAACCCTTTCTGATTGCAGTGACGGCGGACTGAAGGCGACTGAATGCAATTTGCCAGCCCTATGATCGATCCTTTTGGTCGCACGATCAGCTATTTGCGCGTGTCTGTTACCGACCGCTGTGATTTCCGCTGCGTTTATTGCATGGCCGAGGACATGGCTTTCCTGCCGAAGAAAGACCTTCTGACGCTGGAGGAACTTGATCGGCTCTGCACCGTCTTTATCGAAAAAGGCGTTCGCAAGCTGCGATTGACCGGTGGCGAACCGCTGGTTCGCAAGAACATCATGCATCTGGTGCGCGAGCTGTCGCGTCACCTCGAAAGCGGCGCCCTGGAAGAGCTGACGCTGACGACCAACGGTTCGCAGTTGGCGCGCTTCGCCGCCGAACTGGCAGATTGCGGCGTGCGCCGCATCAATGTTTCGCTGGATACACTCGACGCTGACAAGTTTCACGCCATTACGCGCTGGGGCCATCTCGGCAAGGTGATGGCCGGCATTGACGCGGCTCAAGCCGCCGGCATCAAGGTGAAGCTCAATGCGGTGGCCCTGAAGGGTTTCAACGACCGGGAAATCCCCGACATGTTGCGCTGGGCCAATGGCCGCGGCATGGACCTGACGCTGATCGAGACCATGCCAATGGGGGAAATAGACGGCGACCGTACCGACCAATATCTGCCGCTGTCGCTGATGCGCGCCGAACTGGAGCGCAGCTTCACGCTGAAGGACATACCCTACAAGACCGGCGGCCCTGCCCGTTATGTCGAAGTCGCAGAAACTGGTGGCAGGCTCGGCTTCATTACGCCGATGACGCATAATTTCTGCGAAAGCTGCAATCGTGTGCGCCTTACCTGTACCGGCACGCTCTATATGTGCCTGGGCCAGGAGGATGCCGCCGATCTGCGTACGCCGCTGCGTGCGTCCGAAGGCAATGAGCTGGTTTCGAACGTCATCGATGAAGCAATCGGTCGCAAGCCCAAAGGGCACGACTTCGTCATCGACCGCCGCACCAATCGTCCGTCCGTGTCGCGCCACATGAGCGTTACCGGCGGTTAGGACGCGATCCTGACGCCAATCCCTGGCCCATCGCTTTATCATTGCCGATGACCTCACCGGTGATAGAGGGTTTCGAACCTGGAGCGTTTCCCTTTTTTCACGCTGAAACGCTCTAACTCTTTGTCTTGACGCAATTCCGGACGCACTTTCATGGAATTGCTTTGGCCGACAGGATCAACCTTGCCCCTTTCGCCCAATCTTCGCGGCGCCGTCTACATGATCGTGGCGATGATCGGTTTTGCCTTCAACGACGCCATCACCAAACATTCCTCCGCCTCGATGAACATGGCACAAGTGATGCTGGTACGTGGCCTCTTCGCCTCGACCTTGATCGCCTTGCTTGCCTGGCGACAAGGCGCACTCGCGGCGCCACGCCTCGCCTTTCACCCGCTGGTGGCGGTGAGAGCGCTCGCTGAATCGGGTGGCACGCTCAGTTTCCTGCTTGCGCTTGCGCATCTGCCACTCGCCAATGTCTCTGCCGTCATGCAGGCATTGCCACTGGCGGTCACCATGGGTGCAGCGCTGTTCTTTGGTGAGGGGGTCGGCTGGCGCCGCTGGCTCGCCATCGTGATGGGATTTTTCGGCGTGATGATCGTCGTTCGACCGGGCTTCGAGGGTTTTAGCCCCTATTCGCTGCTGGCCCTGGCAAGTGTCGTTTGCTGCATGGTCAGGGATCTCGTCACCAAGAAGATTCCTACGGAAATCCCGACCTTGCTGGTCTCGACCACCACGGCGATGATCATCACAATCCTCGGTGCCTTGCTGCTCGTCCCGATGGGCGGATGGACGACGATGTCCGGCCCCGACCTGACCTTGCTTGCCGTCGCCGCCGTGCTCGTCCTGATCGGCTACCAGTTCGTCATTCTGTCGATGCGCACCGGCGACGTTTCCTTCGTTGCGCCCTACCGCTACACCGCACTTCTGTGGTCGATGCTGCTTGGGTTAATCGTCTTCAGCGACATTCCCGATTCCGCGATGCTGCTGGGTTCAGCCGTCGTCGTTGCCTCCGGCATCTATACCTTCTACCGCGAGCGTGTCGTCGGAAGGCCGCGCAATGCCGTCGAAAGCACTGGACCCACAATGGAGCCGGACGGCATATAACGAAAGCACCGCAGGGAGGCGAAGTGCCATGAGTGTCGAAGTTGCCGGGGTCATTCTGGCCGGGGGACTGTCGAGCCGTATGGGCGGTGGCGACAAGGGTCTGCTGTCGCTGGGTGACCAATCCATTCTTGATCGGGTGACGGCCCGCTTCGCGCCGCAAGTCGGCTCTCTTGCGCTTAACGCCAACGGCGATCCCACCCGCTTTTCGGCCTTTCAGCATTCGATACTGGCCGACGCGGTCACAGGCTTTCCGGGCCCCCTCGCCGGCATCCTTACCGGACTGGAGTGGGCTGGCACCAAAACGAAGGCTGCCATGATCACAACCGTGGCCGCTGACACGCCGTTTTTTCCCCTGGACCTGGTTGCCCGGCTAACGGCGGCGATCGATGGACGTGATGAAGTCATCGCCGTGGCACGTTCTTCAGGCCGCTTGCATCCCACTTTCGCGCTCTGGCCAGCCAGGCTGCGCGAACCGCTGCGTCATTTCCTCGTCGAGGAAGGCAACCGTCGCGTCCTGTCTTTCATCGAGCGCCATAGCTTCCTCGAGGTGGACTTTCCCTTGCAACCGCTGCGCTCGGGCACATTCGACCCGTTCTTCAACATCAACACGCCCGCCGACCTTGTCGAAGCAGAGCGAATCCTCAAAGAGATTCCCGCATGAGCAATCGCGTCTTCGGCATCACCGGCTGGAAGAATTCCGGCAAGACGACGCTAACGGAGAAACTGGTCGCCGAACTTGTGCGACGAGGCCGGCGTGTCTCGACTGTGAAGCATGCCCATCACGACTTCGACATCGACAAGGAAGGTGCCGACTCCTTCCGTCACCGCCAGGCAGGCGCCAGCGAAGTCGCCATCGTCTCAGGCCGTCGCTGGGCGCTGATGCACGAATTGCGCGGCGAAGAAGAGCCAAAACTTGCCGATATTCTCGAAAGACTGGGGCCGGCTGATATCGTCATAGTCGAAGGCTACAAGCGCGAGAATCATTTCAAGATCGAAGCCCGGCGCACCGGTGCGAAGGATCGCACGCCGCTCGCGCCGTCCGACCCAAGCATCGTTGCCGTCGCGGCGGACCATCCCCAGGTGAATGAGACGCTGCCTGTCTTCGACCTCGATGATATCGCTTCGATAGCCGACTTCATCGAGCGGCGAGTCGGCCTCAACGGCTGACCTGACCTGCCGAGAGGCAGATGCTTCCCCAACGATATGTGCAAAACCCACGTATTTTTGCCGATGCTGAAAGACATTATCGGCGGTTTTGCAGTTGCTTTCACTTGGTAAAAAGTTCCAGTATTTGGACTAGCGGGCGGTCAACAGCTCCGCCCGAACGAGCCGCCTGGACAGCGGCCGGGACCAACAGAGAGGATCATCATGCGTATTGCAATGCGTATCGCGCTCGCCACGTCAGCGATCATGCTGGCATTGGGCGCCGCCCAGGCCCAGGAGAAGGTCGTCAAGATCGGCACCGAAGGCGCCTACCCGCCCTTCAACAACCTGACCGCCGACGGCAAGCTCGTCGGTTTTGATATCGATATCGCCCAAGCGCTCTGCGACGAAATGAAGGTCAAGTGCGAATTCGTGGCTCAGGACTGGGACGGCATCATCCCTGCCCTGCAGGCCGGCAAGTTCGACGCCATCGTGGCGTCCATGTCGATCACCGAAGAGCGCAAGCAGAAGGTCGACTTCACCAACAAGTATTACAACACGCCGTCGGCCATCGCCGTGCCGAAGGACAGCACGCTGAAGGGTGTGAAGAAGGAAGACCTCGCTGGCAAGACCATCGGCACGCAGTCTTCGACCACCCACTTCAACTACGCGTCGAAGACCTTCACGGACTCGACCGTAAAGCCGTATCCGACCGCTCAGGAATACCAGCTCGACCTCGCCAACGGCCGTCTCGATGCGGTTGAGGACGATATCGTCGTGCTCAGCCAGTGGCTCGAAACCCAGGACGGCGCCTGCTGCAAGCTGCTTGGCCAGCCTGAACCGCAGCCGGTCGAAATCTTCGGTGAAGGTGCCGGTATTGCCATCCGCAAGGGCGACACCGAACTCAAGGACAAGCTCAACGCCGCCATCAAGGCCATCCGCGCCAACGGCAAATATAAGGAAATCAACGAGAAATACTTCAAGTTCGACGTCTACGGCGCCGATTCCTGATCGATTGATTGTTGAAGCAGAAAGGCGGGGACACCCGCCTTTCTTGTCCTGGCCAGCCATGTCATGAGGGGACGACACGGCGGGTTCAAAAAGGGGAACAGGCGGGCGTATGGAAAGCGTTTGGACGCTTCTGAGTTGGGGACCGGACGGCTGGTCGGATAATATCTTCAATGGCGTTTTGGTCACGATCGCACTTGCGATTGCAACCTTGCCTGTCGGACTTGCGATCGGGTTTCTGATCGCATTGGCCAAGCAGTCGAAGGAGCCTTCACTCAGGCTCGCCGGCAATCTCTACACCACCATCTTCCGCGGCCTGCCGGAACTGTTGACGCTGTTTCTCGTGTTTTTCGGGGCGCAGATCGCCCTGCAGAAACTCGTGCAGCTTTTCAATCCGACCGCGACCGTCGAGGTCAATGCCTTCGTATCCGGCATGATCGCGCTCGGCGTCGTCTTTTCATCCTATGCCAGCGAGGTCTTCCTGTCGGCGTTTCGTGCCATTCCGCATGGCCAGTATGAAGGCGGCTACGCAGTCGGCCTCACGAAGAACCAAACCATGAGGCTTGTTGTCCTGCCGCAATTGGTCCGTATCGCCCTGCCCGGCCTCGCCAATCTATGGCTGATCCTGCTCAAGGACACCGCACTCGTTTCTGCCGTCGGCCTCAACGATATTCTGCGCGAGACTGGTGTCGCCGCGCGCGTCACCAAACACGCATTCCTGTTCTTCGGTTATGCAGCGCTGATCTATCTGGTGCTCGCCATCATCTCCTCCTTCGGCATCAACGCCATCGAACGCGCAGTCGGACGACGGGAGGCCTCGCGATGAGTGCTGCTGACATCGCCACAGTCGAGAGGCCGCCAGAGCCGCCTCGTGGTTGGACAAAGGCACGCATAACTGGCCATGCGCTGCTTGCACTCTGGGCGCTTCTGGGTCTCGGACTGGTGTGGTTCCTTGCCACATCCTGGAACCCTGAACTTATTCAGAAGTATGCCCCGGGGTACTGGTCGGGCATTCTTGTCACCTTGAAGCTGGTGGCGATTTCGTGTGCGGTCGGCGCAGTGCTGTCGATCCCGATCGCGTATATGCGCATGTCGAAGAACACCATCCTCTCCGCCATCGCCTACGCCTATGTCTATTTCTTCCGCGGTACGCCGCTGCTTGCCCAGACCTTCCTGATCTATTACGGCCTCGGCTCGTTCCGGCCGCAACTCGAGATGGTTGGTCTGTGGGGTTTCTTCCGCGAAGCCTTCAACTGTGCGGTCTTCGCCTTCGCACTCAACACAGCCGCCTATCAGGCCGAAATCCTGCGCGGTGCCATCGAAAGCGTCCCAAGAGGACAATGGGAGGGAGCAGCATCGCTCGGTCTGCACAAACTGCAGACATTGCGCCAGATCATCCTGCCGCAGGCATTGATTGTCGCGCTTCGCCCCTACGGCAACGAAGTGATCCTGATGATCAAGGGCTCGGCCATCGTTGCCATCATCACGGTCTACGACCTGATGGGCATCACGCGCCTCACCTATTCTCGCACGTTCGACTTCCAGGCCTATATCTGGGCGGCAATCTTCTACCTCATCATGGTCGAGGTGCTGCGCCACGCCATCGAATGGATCGAGCAGCGCATCACCCGCCACCTGCGTCGCTGATCGAAATGCGACGCGCTGTGGACCAAACTGGAAATTGCCCAAATCCGCTGTGATCGGCTAAGACTTCAGCACAGCGATCAAAAGGGACTTCTGGCATGGCAGTGGTGGCATATCTTGGCCTCGGCGTGATGGGTTATCCGATGGCCGGGCATCTCAAGAACAAGGGCGGCCACGACGTGACCGTCTACAATCGTTCCGCCGCCAAGGCCGAGAAATGGGTAGCCGAGCATGGTGGCGCCATGGCGCTGACGCCGAAGCAGGCAGCGGAAGGCAAGGATTTCGTCTTTTCCTGCGTCGGTAACGACGACGATCTGCGCTCCGTCACCATCGGCGCGGACGGCGCCTTCCACGGCATGAAGAAGGGTTCGATCTTCATCGACAACACCACGGCCTCCGCCGAAGTTGCTCGCGAACTCGCAGCCGAGGCCGAAAAGCGTGGTTTCTTCTTCCTCGACGCGCCAGTCTCCGGCGGACAGGCCGGAGCCGAAAATGGCGTGCTCACCGTCATGGTTGGCGGTGCCGACGATGCCTTCGAAAGGGCCAAACCCGTCATTTCGGCTTTCGCACGCATGGTCGGTCTGATGGGACCGGTCGGCGCCGGCCAGCTCACCAAGATGATCAATCAGATCTGCATCGCCGGCCTTGTCCAGGGCCTCGCCGAAGCCATTCATTTCAGCAAGAAATCGGGGCTGGACGTGGAAAAAGTGGTGGATGTCATCTCCAAGGGGGCGGCAGGTTCGTGGCAGATGGAAAACCGCCACAAGACGATGAACGCCGGCAAATATGATTTCGGCTTCGCGGTAGACTGGATGCGCAAGGACCTCGGCATCTGCCTGGCGGAGGCGGACCGCAACGGCGCACGGCTTCCGGTCACGGCTCTGGTCGACCAGTTCTACAAGGACGTGCAGGCCATGGGCGGCAGCCGCTGGGATACCTCCTCGCTGCTCGCGCGCCTGGAGAAGTAGCATGATGGGTCGGGCGCCGTTGCTTCTGACGGCGCTCTTCCTGGCGGCTTGTCCGGCCAACGCCGAGCCAAACAAGGTCGTCGCCGACTATTTGCGCGATCAAGTTGCGCGCTGCTGGAATCCTCCGGCCGGCACGGCGGGAATCGGCGCTGTGTTCATAACATTTCAGCTAGACCGTCGGGGACGGATAGCAGGAACTCCGCTGCTGGCCGGCCACGAGGCTGACGTGCGTATCGAACTCGATGACAAGGGCGAGGTCGCAAACCCTCCCAGGATCATCGCAACACAACAGGACGGAAGACGCGCGGCGGTTGTTCGGCACGCGATATCGGCCATCCGGAAATGTTCACCCTTTCCTGGTCTGGCGAAATTGGCTCCATACGAAAACTGGCGGGAAATCACGCTCACCTTCGAGCCGCGCGGGCTGCGCTGAAGAGCATGACGAACCCACTTTCTCCCACCTCAACCGCCACGGAAATCCTTGCCTATCTGCACACCCTCGCCTCGGAGACGAACCGCGAGGGCATGCAGCGGTTCGGCATCAAGGTCGAGCGCGCGCTTGGCATTCCACATGGTCCGCAGCGCGACATCGCCAGGACGATCAAGCGCAATCACGAACGCGCTTTCGAACTCTGGGAAAGTGGCATCGTCGAGGCGCAGTTCATCGCATCGGCTACAGTTGATCCGAAGCGCTTTTCTGCAGATGATGCAAGGACCTGGGCGTCCACCTTCGATTCATGGGACATTGTCGACGGTGTCACCGATCTATTCGTCGATACCGAACATTGGCGGCTGCTCATCGACGAATTCGCAGAAGACGAGCGCGAATTCGTCCGTCGCGCGGCTTTTTCCATGATCGCCTGGGCATCCGTTCATCGCAAGAAGGAGCCGGACGCCACATTCGAGAACCTGCTTCCGTTGATTGAAAGGTATTCGGGGGACAGCCGCAACTTCGTCAAGAAGGCGGTCAACTGGGCGCTGCGGCAGATCGGCAAGCGCTCGATGTCGTTGCATCTCCCAGCGCTTGCCCTGGCGGAAAAACTGGCTGCCTCCTCCGACAAGACCGAACGCTGGATCGGCAAGGATGCCGTGCGTGAGTTGACCAATCCGAAGATACTGCAAAGACTGGCCAAGCGCGGCTGATGGCGGCCCGAACGAACGATCAGGCCGCGCTCTGGCCCGCCTCGCGATCGAGCGTCATGTAGTCCAGCGGCATTTCGGTGGTGAACTTGATCTGCTCCATCGCAAAGACCGACGAGACATCGCGGATTTCAATCTTGGCGATCAGGCGTTTGTAGAAGGCATCATAGGCGGCGATATCGGGCACCACGACACGCAGCAGATAGTCGACGTCGCCGCTCATGCGGTAGAACTCGACCACCTCCGGGAACTCCTGGATGACCTCCGAGAAGCGACGCAGCCATTCATGGCTGTGTGAGTTGGTGCGGATCGAGACAAACACCGTCACGCGTGCGTTGATCTTCTCCGGGTCGAGCAACGCGACACGACGCTTGATGACGCCCTCCTCCTCCAGCTTCTGGATGCGACGCCAGCAAGGGGTGGTCGACAGGCCGACTTTCTTGGCTACATCAGCGACCGCAAGGGTCGCGTCCTCCTGCAAAAGGCGGAGGATTTTTCTATCAAGGCGATCCATCTTGGGCTCCCGAGGAAAATATTTCCCCATATTCCTTCGAAATTCTGTCACAGACAAGAAAGGAATTCTGCCTGATCGCCGCGAAACGAGTGATAATTTGCGCCGAATTCAGCCAATGCGAGAGCGGATTTCCGATTTCAGGAAAGGCAGCAACTCCATTTCGAACCAGGGATTCTTCTTCAACCAGCCGGTGTTGCGCCAGGATGGGTGCGGCAAGGGCAGCACTTTCGGGCCGACCGCTGCATTCCAGATGGCGCGCCAGTCATACACGGTCTCGGTCAACGAACCACGCCGCATCGCGCCCATGTGCCAGCTCTGAGCGTATATGCCGATGGTCAGGACGAGTTCGATCTGCGGCATCGCCGCCATGAGCTGTCCGCGCCAGGCAGGCGCACATTCCTTGCGCGGCGGCAGATCCGCGCCCTTGGCATCCTGGCCGGGGAAACAGAAGCCCATCGGCACGATGGCGAATTTTTCGGTGTCATAAAACTCGTCCGACGACACGCCCAGCCAATCCCGCAGCCGATCGCCGGAAGCGTCGGTGAACGGCAGGCCGGAGAGATGCACCTTCGTGCCGGGCGCCTGGCTGGCCAGGAGAATGCGCGCTGTCGACGATGGCCGCAGCACGGGCCGCGGTTCATGCGGCAACGGCCTGCCGCTCGGCATCTCGACACAGATGCGACAGGCCCGCACCTGCGCGACAAGCTGCTCCAATCCTACGTTCATGCAGCTCAGGCGCCGGCGCTTGGCCGCCCGGAAACGGTCCTGTACCAGCGCAGCACATGCTTGCAGTCTTCCGGCACCGGGATTCGAGCAGGTTTCATGAAATCGACCGCGACAAGACCGGTAATGTCAGCCACCGAATAGCTGCCGCCCGCGATGAACTCGCGCCCAGCCAGCTCCTTGTCGAGCAGCCGCAGGAACTCCACAGCCTTCGGCTTGTTCGCCTCCCCCCATTCCGGCACCTGCGGCACTTCCCATTCCTTCATGGCAGGGTGGATATGGCGGAAGGCCTGCGCCACCGGCGTAAACAGGTTGAACTCCATACGCCGTTGCCACATCTCGACCTGGGCGCGGCCGAGCGCTCCTGTTCCGAACAGAACCGGCTCGGGATGCAATTCCTCGAAATAGCGACAGATTGCGACAGTCTCGGTGAGCACCGTACCGTCGTCGAGTTCCAGAACAGGCAGACGTTGCAGCGGATTGCGGCTGGTGACCGCTTCTTCCCTATGGCCAAGAGCGCCCATGTCGACCGGCTCCAGCGGGACACTCAGCCCTTTTTCCGCCAGGAAAATGCGAACCCGGCGCGGGTTGGGTGCCCGGCCGCCGTCGTAAAGCTTCATGACATGCTCCCGATTTGATCTATGCCCACCATAAAACCGCAATCAGCGGAGGCGAAACAGTTCTCGCAAGGTATCGCCGACACTCGCCAACGTTCCATGCCTCGGTTCCGCCGCACCGTCATGGGAGCGGCGCCAGTCCCTCGGCTCGTCGAAACTGCCCGCCCAGATGCCGGCGCGCGCAACGCGCGCCGCAGCTTCCTCCACGTCAAAGTCGCCAAAGGCAACCGCCCAGCCGGCCCTGACCTGCTCGGCATTGAGGTCGACATTCCCCACCTTGCAGTCGCCAAGAAGCCGGTCATAACGATCGCGCTGCCATCCGCTGCAGGATACCGCGCGGCCGCCGATCAATTTCACCAAGGCCTGTCTCGATAATTTCCCACAGGGATAGTCCAATCCGTCCTTGCGGCACAGTTGAGAGTATTCCGGGGCGTCGATACCGCGCAGGCGAATGCGCTCCTTGCCCAATGTGATCGTATCGCCGTCATTGACGATCGCCGTGCCATTTTCCTGACGTGTCGATACGCGATCGAACCGGGCCACGATCAGGGCCACCAATCCCAGGAAAAGAATGGCCAGCGCATAGTCCAAGAACCTGCGCCACGAGCTGCGCGGACGCGGCGGATAAGGCCGCCGTCCGGGCCTTTGCGACCATGAACGGCTCATATGGCAAACAAGTTCTTAATCATTCCGCCTTAGCGTCCGGATTGGAGCCGCTGCCCGCAATAATTGAAGTTTCATGCCACTGCTAAGCTCGAACACGGCGGACAAGAACATTGTGGACCGCAGCAAGCCGCATCGCAACAGCGATGTCGCGCGTGCTGTGAAGCGTACGCGCGACCGTCTTTCGCAGCAGGCCGGCAATCCTGATTTCGACCGTGAACTGCTGAAGCTGCACGCCCGCGCGATCGTGAACAGCGCCGCGGCCGTGCCGTTGCTGGTGCTGACCATCGCCGTTGCCGGTCTTGCCGCCGGAATGAATACGGACACGCTTGTCTGGGCGCTTTTTACCATGGGATGCTATGCGGGACTTGCCGTCATAGCGCGTCGCGTCGACCGTACCGAAGCCGCCGCAGTCAAACCGGATCCGATCCGCAACACCTTTCTGGCGGCGCATGGTCTCAGCGGTCTTGGCTGGGCCTATTTCGCATCGCTTGGCTGCGGTGCCTGCACGATCGACCAATTCCCGGTCATCAAGGCAGTCATCCTTCTGATGGCGATGGCAGCCACGGCGATCATGGCTTCGTCCCTGCGCGGTGCGTTGCTGGCCACCTTCGCCATTCCGGTCGCGACCTACGCCTATGTCGGCTCCCAGGGTTGGATGCCGGCGGAACCGATCATGGTCGCGCTGCTCGTCGCGGCGCTCCCTTTCTTCGCCTATGTGGCGCATCACCTCAATCGTTCGTCGGTGATGCTGCTGTCCTTCCGAACCGAGAAGGATTCGCTCATTGCCGAACTCGAAACCGCCAAGGCGATGTCCGACGAAGCACGACGCCGGGCCGAGGAAGCCAATCTCGCCAAATCGCGGTTTCTTGCCTCGATGAGCCACGAGTTGCGCACGCCGCTCAACGCCATCCTGGGTTTTTCGGAAGTGATGGCCAATGAAGTGCTCGGTCCCATGGGGAACGATACATATAAGGCCTACGCTTCAGACGTTCACGATTCCGGCCGTCACCTGCTCGACCTGATCAACGAAATCCTCGATCTCTCGCGTATCGAAGCAGGACGTTACCAGCTCAACGAAGAGCCGGTGACACTGCTGGCGATCGTCGAGGATTGTTGCCACATGATGGAATTGCGGGCACGCAACAAGGACATTCGCATCGTCGAAGAGTTCGAGCACCAGTTGCCACGCCTGTTCGCCGACGAACGGGCTGTGCGCCAGATCGCCCTCAATCTCCTGTCCAACGCGGTGAAATTCACTCCGACCGGTGGCGAGGTGCGCGTACGCGTCGGCTGGACCGCGGGCGGCGGCCAATACATCTCGATCAAGGACAACGGCCCTGGCATTCCGGCGGACGAAATCCCTGTCGTGCTGTCGGCCTTTGGACAAGGCTCGATCGCCATCAAGAGCGCGGAACAGGGTACAGGGCTTGGCCTGCCGATCGTGCAGGGGTTGATGGCGATGCATGGCGGAGAGTTCGAACTCTATTCGAAACTGCGCGAAGGCACCGAGGCTATCGCCATCTTCCCGCCGACAAGGGTGATGGAGCAACTGCCGGCATTGCCGACCAAGATCGCCGCCGGAAGCCGGCGCCGCTGATCTGGATCAACGAACAGCGGCTGCCATGCCGGAACTGGTCAAGGCGGCGGCCCTGGCGATGCCCGCCGCCAGTGCGCTGCCAAACCCTTCACCATGACTGATGCCGAGCTCAAACAATGGCTTGAGCCCCAGGGATGCGGCAGCTTTGGCATGTCCCGGCTCTGCGGAGAGACCGGCAAGCAGGCAATGGTCGAGCGCTGCCGGATTGGCCCCATGAAGCACCGCCGCGGCGGCCGTCGCCGCAAATCCGTCGAGGATGACGGGAACATTCTGCATGCGCGCAGCCAGGATCGCTCCCGCAATGGCTGCGAACTCGCGTCCGCCGACGCGCCGCAGCGCTTCCAACGGGTCCTTGAGATTGGCACCATGGAAGGCGAGCGCGGCATCCACCGCTGCCGCCTTGCGCATGCGCATGGCTTCGTCGGCTCCGGAACCCGCGCCGACCCAGTCCGCCCCCTTTCCACCCAGAACGGCCGCCAGAAGTGCAGCGGCAACCGTCGAATTGCCGACACCGATATCGCCTAGACACAGAAGATCGGTCCCGCCTGCCGTCGCTTCCATGCCGAAGGCCATGGTGGCGGCGCAGCCGCGTTCGTCCAGGGCCGCTTCCTCCGTGATGTCACCCGTCGAAATGTGCAGAGCGAGATCAAAGACCTTGAGGCCGAGATCATAAGCGATGCAGGCCTGGTTCACTGCCGCACCACCCGCCGCGCAAAGTTCAACGGCATTCGCGGTTGCGGCGACGGCCCGTGGCGAAATGCCTTGCCTGGTCACGCCGTGATTGCCGGCAAAGACGGCGACCAGCGGACGATTGATGGCAGGCGGCGCCTTGCCGCTCGCGGCCGCGAGCCATGCCGCGATGTCTTCGATGCGCCCGAGAGAACTCCTTGGCTTGTCTGCCTTGGCAAACAGCGCTCGCACCCGGTCGTCGGCAGTGCCATCCAGTGGCGGCAGGTTGGCGATCAGGTTGCGGAAATCGTCGAAAGGCAGCGCGCTGGTCATGGCAGGTTCCTGTTCGAAGCCGGCAATAGCCGCCCTGCCCGCTCCACACAACCGCGTGGTCACGAAAACGGCGCTGTCTTGATCTCGAAATTCGCCCGACGGATGAAAGGCTCGCCAGATGACGACCTGAAGTGGCGCAACGCCAAGGCCTTGCATTGCCACATTCGTTGCACCATGTGGGAGCGAGCCCCTAGGATATTCCCATGACGGCCATCGAATCGCCCTGCATCCTGGTCTGCTCGATCGACATGAAGACCGGCTATTGCTTCGGTTGCGGACGCACGCGCGACGAAATCTCAGCCTGGCTGAACATGACTCCTGAAACCCGCAGTGCCGTCATGACGGAGTTGCCGGCGCGGCTCGCGACCGTGGAGCGCAAACCGCGCCGCGAAACGCGCCGGACGCGCATGGCGCGCGAACGCGGCGAGGTACTTTAGCCCCGATGAACCGCTCGCTTGTCCTTATCCTGGCGATCATCGCTGCAGCGATTGCCCTGCTTGCCTACAACGATTCCGCCGGCAGCACGTTTGGCGTCGAGAACTACAGCTTCGGCAACCTGGTCTGGCTGGGCATCGTCGGGGCAGTGATCGCCGCCGGCCTTCTGCGTTCCGGCCAGCCGCTCGGCAGCATGGCCCGCAATCTGGGCACCTGGGCAGTGATCGTCCTGGCGCTGATCGCAGGCTACCAATACCGCTACGAATTGCAGGATGTGGCCAGCCGCGTCACGGCCGGTCTCATTCCCGGCAGCCCGCTGGCGCTCGGCGTGGAAGATGGCCGCGCGACGGTAACGCTCGACAAGGGCAACAATGGCCATTTCCAGGCGCGCATCCTCGTCAACAACAAGCCGGTCAACGCTGTCGTCGATACCGGCGCGACGACAACGGTGCTCACGGCCGAAGATGCGCGCGCTGCAGGCATCGATCCGGACGGCCTGAACTACACGGTGCGTGTCTCGACAGCTAACGGCAACGCCAACGCCGCTGCGGTCCGCACCAACGAACTGGCGCTCGGCAGCATTGTGCGGCGCGACATGCCAGTCCTCGTCGCCGCCCCTGGAGCGCTCGGCCAGAGCCTGCTCGGCATGAATTTCATCAGTTCGCTCTCGGGTTTCGACATGCGTGGCGACCGTATGATCCTGCGCGATTGAAGCGCGACGCGGTGGTTACATGCAAGGCGTTTGTCTGCTACATAGCGCGCCCATTCCGACAGGACCGAAGGACCAGATATCAGCGTGACGCTGCAGGCCATTGTAACGAAGGAAAAGAACTCGCTCTACGAAGAGCGTGTGTTTTCCATCGCGCCCATGATGGATGGGAAAGATTCTTAAATCTTTTCAATCAATTAAAGTCCTTCGTGTGCAAATATGGTGCACGCATGTTCCATTTTCTTTTGCGCGATACGTTTGTCCGTACTAGCCCCCAAGGCTTCAATGTTCGCGGGCAGAGGTGCTTCATGTTAGTGACGCCCGTTGCCTACATTGTGGCTTCTCGGATGATGGGGACTAACGATCCCGCACGCTTTGTGTGGCAAAGCCGAATTGCTCCAATAAGCGATCTGGACACAGCTGAATCGGATCAAGAGAGTCCCCAACAGCGTTTTTGCCAAGGGCGTGCCGCGCATTTGGCCCATCACAGATATAACGTTTGCCGCCAGGCAATGAACACACCGAACTACTCTTGCGAACGAGACCTAGTCCTCCAGTCTGCCAACCTCGCCACTCAAGGCAACCAGGCACCCTGTTTGCTAGTGACCTTGGTAACTCTGATCGAATAGCCCTAAGCGGTTGGTTATCGCAAATAACCAAGGAATCCGCGCCATTTGTCAGCTCAACATTGTTCATTTGCCGTTTTGCGATGTCAGCCAACTTGCCTGACGAACAGCCCAGAACATCATTGAATTCGATCAGCAATTCTTTGGGCGGTGATATTTGGCTCAACGTCCAATTGTTGATCACACCTCCAATCTCGCCCAAGGAACCATTTGCTATGGCGAGAAAGGCAAAAGTCACGACTGCCAAAACGGCAGGCCACCATTTATTCATTGGGCGCTGCCATGAAGTTAAAACCAATGCCGTGAACTTGGAATGCCATTCGCAACCAACCCGTCTTCTCACCAATACGGCAGGAGAAGGTTTCATCGTTGACCGTGGCGAATTCCTTCTTTTCGCGATATCCTATGAACCCTCCGATACACGCAGCGATCTGCTCACGATGGGCAATCATCACAGAACGCAGTGCAAATCCGGCGCTCTGGACACGCCACGGAGCATTTTTGCCTCTGAGGAAGTATTCTGCCTGCTCCAGCAAAAAAAGCGTCATTCCATCTGAGTTGCTCTTTAGCTGTGTAAGTTCCTTGAGAATCGTCTGATGCCGATCGTCGCCTTCAATTGCTTGAACTATTATGTCGCACCATTGCCTTTCGGGATCCTCCGTGGACCAGCAGGCTGTTGCATTTCTGACTGAGGCACCATTGGTGAGGTTGATGTCTCGTTCGAGATCACATGTGCACTTTTCGAAAGTGGGATCGGAAGCGTGCGACAAAGTTGCCCACATCGAAACAGCCGCGGCGAATACAGCAGCAACAACAAGTCTGCCCATAAACCCAAATCCCCAGGATCCACTGTAACACAATAGTTTCCCAACATCGTGGCACCTTTGTTGGACGGCGCGCCACGATGTGCCTATTGCGCCCCTACCGTGCTTCGATCCTCAACGCTGTCAACGTCTCTGGGGTAATTGTCCCCGTAACCTTCAGACCGTAATCCCCCTGCATTCGCTGCAGTCCGGCCCTCATTTCAGGCCCCATCACACCATTCAGTTCGCCGTTGTAATAGCCAAACGCCAGCATCGCGAACTGCACCTCAAGGACGATCTCTTTGAACTTGTTCGCGTTGCCAGGCAGCGTCCTAAGCGGCGCCGGTGCCGTGGCAACGGGCGGCTGATAAGTTGGAGTAGTGGACGGCGCCGAATAGAGTGGGTTCGATGGCGCTACGTATGAGGGCGATGGGCTGTTGTAAACTGGTGGCCGATACGAATAGCTACCAGTCGATGATCGATGGCTGCTGTGCGAGCTATGGCTCCTGTGCGAGCTGTGGCTGCGGTGCCCCGCCAGCGTGTACACATGGTCCATCTTGAAGATATCGAACAAGGACAGCGACTTACCGCCGTCTGTCAACATCGGCTTCGAAGGCAGGGCCTGCCCTTCTGAGGGCATGAAGCCCGCGGCTAATAGTGACGGTATCGCAAACAAGCGCTTTTTCATCTGACCCCACCCAAGCGCGCATACCCATGATCTTGCGGGTGCCATTCGAAGAACCCGCCGCAGTCGCCCCTGAGACTGCAGTCCTTGCAGTCATCCATGTAAGCTCGCTTCCAATCGGAGATCGTCGACGGAGCCAGATGCCGATACGGTCCCGGGACCGTGCAAAGAGGGAAATTGAAAAGCCAAACATCGATGCCGCGGCTTCGGGCGGTATCGATGGCCTGTCCGACTGCTCTAAAGCCAGTTGAGCTGTCGTAGAACAGTCGGCTCCAGTTTTGCCGTGCGTAGCCGATGTTCTCGAGCTGCATAATCGCCCAAGTCTGGATGAACGGCACCGACGCAGTCAGATATTTGACGAGCTTAGGCAGATCCGAGGCATTCGGCTGCATAAGAACCGTACGCAATTCGATCTGAGCCCCTACTCGCCCTAGAAATGCCAAGCCAGAACGAAGTTTGCCAAATGCACCAGCCTTGCCGACGATTTCGTCGTGAACAATAGGGTCGGCCGAGTAGAGGGGCACTCCCCAGACGATCCTTTCGCGATCCAATTCCAGCAACTTTAGGCGATCGCCTTCTTCGAAATGCTGCGCATTGGTCAGTATGTGAAACCGCAGGTCGTCCCTGGCCCGCATAACCCTTTGGAGGAATCCGAAAAGCTCGGCCTTGAAGAGGGTTGGCTCGCCACCCGAAATCCCAATGGTCGCGCCTTCTGGAGCCAACATTGCAGCTTGTTCAAAATAGCCGAAGAGATCGACATGCTGCTTCTTAGGGGGCTGCGAGCACATCACGCAGAGCTGGTCGCAACGCTCCGTCACCAGGAACGTATTGTGCGGTGACGTGCTGCGGATCAGGCGATCTGCGGTTCCTCTTTGGGGATTGACGAGCAGCACATCGCCATCAATATCCGATGGATCGATCCCGAGGATCCGAACTGAACCGCCCTCGCCTGCATATTCGGCAACGTCAGCCCCTGCGGTCTCCAGGCTGGCATCGAAAGCACTCATGCCAGCCCGAGCGTCAACGCTGGCCATACCCTCGAATGACCGTAGCCGGACGACAAATGGCTGCACGGCTTGTGCTTCGGCTTTGATGCGGAGCGGTATCATGAATGCACCGCGACCATGCTTTGGTCCCAGGTGCCTATACCCAGCCAAGCAGCGACCGAGGCGCGAGCCGCGTCGTCCTGGCGATAGATCACCTCGAAAACCTTGTCGAAAATCGAGAGGTGCCGACCACAGAACCAGGTGTCATGGCGCGGCATGTCGATGCGGCCGTAGCGGGAGATGTCATCGATAACGTCTGAACCGCAGAACGGCTGGTATGCACAGTGAATGCAATCCGGGTCGAAATGGTTGAAAGCACCGGAGTTCAGCACCTCAACCTTCGATCTGTCGATGCCTGTGGCCACATCCCCGATGCTGAGATCAATGCGGCCAATCCTTGACAGCATGCGGGCTTCGTCCGTCGGATAGAATTTCCCGTCGTGATCGATCACAATGTAATCCGAAGCGAAGAACCCGGGATTTCGGATATCGACGTGGTCATCAGCACCAGAGCGAAGAACCCGCTTCAGGCACTGACTGAAATAGTACTCTTCCATGAAGCGCCCGGTGCGATGATTGCGGTCGATCAGGCGGTCGATGAATTGCGAGTGGAGTTTGTTCCAGCGGCCCAATGCGTCCGCGCCCTGATCTAGCTTCCGGGCGAATCCCTGATGGTTTATCGGCCGTAGGTAGACGGACTTGATCCCATACCGTTCGTAGCTGTCGAGAAGTTCCCCGAGATCCGGCGGCGAAGAGACGTCAATCGTCGGTAACGCCGAAATCTTCCCCTCAGGATAGCGCGCCACCGCAGCTTCGAGATTTGAGAAGAAAGTTCGCGTGCGGGCCTCGTCATGCGTCCGCTGGCGCTCGTGAGTTGTCGCGTCTCCATCGAGCGAAGTGCTGATGAAAGTGTCATCGGCGTCGAGGAACGCCCAAGCCCACTCATCAAGGTTCTGGAGATTGGTGCAGACAACGAACTGGGCGCGGGCAAACTTGCCGCGGCAAAATTCGCGCACGATCTCGAGCAGATCAACGCGAAGGAGTGGTTCGCCGCCTTGGAACTCAACTTTGATCTCTGGGCTTTCGATTGATCCTAGGAAAGCAAGAACGGCGGCTAAGGTCTCGTCGGCCCAATCAAACCCGCGGGCCTTTTCTGGAGCCCGGGACACTTGGCAGTAGTCGCACGCGAGATTGCAGCGGAGTGTCGGCACCAGAATGACGTATTTCAGCTGCTGCGGCTTCGACTGTCGCTGCGACCAACGATAAGCAAACGATGTCCAGGAAAGATCAAGTTCGTTTTCGAAGGTATGGCCACCCTCCCAAAGAAAGGATCGATCTCCATCATTCAACGTGTCGCCGACGTAACGATCGAGGAAGCAGTCGTCCGACATGAAGAAGCCGCCGGCGTCGTCAGCAAAAAGAATTCGATTGTTCGCGAGTTCACGGAACTTGAGAGGCCAGACGTTCATCGCGAGGTGACCGCAGCAATCAAGTTTGCTCTTAGAGGCAGCGTCTCCGCGTAAATCTTCTCCCTGTAAAGCGTATGCAGAAACGCACGCCGTATCTCGGAGAACTTGAAACGGTCACAACCGGAAATCGTGACAATCCAGTTGTCCGTTTGGATTTCAGATGCAGGAAACTGTATTTGGAATTTGACAACAGCAGACGGCACGAAGCCTTCGAACTGCGGTTCGATAGCAATCGTCAGAATAGAATTCGACTCTGAAATGACGATGCCCACTGCCCACTCTTCCCGAACGGGATCATGCACGTGTTATGTTAACAATCAAGACGTAGATGGTGCCAGAGATTCAGTCGTCTGGGTGATAGGTCGGTACCTGACTCTTGCTTCTTGCCGTTTCAATTGATCTGAAGCCCAGTAAGGTTACATATCTCTATCGGAGCTGAAACTCTAGACGACCCTGCCTCTGAGCTTCAATCTCCACCGTGGAACCGTAGCGATTGATGTCTTCGACCGTGACATCGCGATACTCGCCGGCACCGTAGTCATAAATCTCGATGTCCTGGCCTGTCCGAACAAGGTTGCCCTTCTCTATCTCGACCGAGTTCCCGGTGTTGGCATCCACCCCATCCCAAGCGAAAGCATCCAACGGAAACAGGAGCAAGCACGAGAGTTCGGATCATGTGCATTGGTGTATCCTGACCGCGATCGATTTGATGTGATGAATGAAACGCTAGTCTTCTCGGCATGCGCCTACATGCTCCAGCCTGGCCAAGTGGAGTCAACCATAGATTGTCCTCCGCAATAGCCGTCATAAACGAAGCGTCCTGTCGCTCGATCTCGACAGCGCCAAATCAATGTGTAGTTCGCTCCGTAGAATTGGTCCCAAGCCACGCCGTACGAAGGCGGGTAGTACCCTCCGCCCCCGTAGCCGCCGTTGTTGGCAGCCACAGCTGCCGCGGCGGTGCCGAGCCCCGCCACAGCAACCCCACTTGCAACGGAGTTGTCCGACGCAATGAGCTTCATGCACTTCTCGGCAGAAGCAGCGCGACGAACAAGCAACTTCACGATCTTGGCTTTGTGCGCGTCGTCATAGTTTGCCGTTAGCATCCGGCACAGGCTGAGTGTGCTTTCGCCTGTCAGGTCCTGGTTTGTGATTGCGGTATTCGTCGTGCAGCCGCCAGCGGAGAGTGCGGCCGCCAACAATATCGGCAGATGTTTCATAGTAATCCCCCCAAGATGCATTCCTGAGGCACATTTTGCTGAATAGTCCAGTACTTTTTCAGATAGCTAGAGTGACTCGAATGAAATTCGAAGCTTCTCTACAAAGCTGAAAGCGGAGCACAGGCGACATCACCCTGCATGCCATAGCTGAACCGGCTAAGTCACCTTAGTGAGGTAAGATGACATGACCGTATTTTAGTTGAACAAGGCTGCGATCTCATTCGTGCTGAACCTGATCTGGACCCGAGTCTCCGTTCCCGGAAATTGACGCAAAGTCCTTCAACTCATCGCATCAAGTACTCCACGGCTGCTTCGAGTTGCTTGTCCTCCCCGTGATAAAACAGATAGGGGTCGTTCTCGACCTGGATGTCAGGCTTCACTCCCTCTCCCTCGATCAGCCAACGGGCAACACCGTTTTCCTTGACGTATGAGCCGGATTCCGGAATGCGCACCGGACCGCCGTCAACCAGGGTCCTGCTGCTGTTGACCCATATCCCTGCCCCCGAAGTCCGTGTGCCGATCAGAACAGCCAGGCCGAGGCGGCGAGCGCCTTCGGCAATCAACTCGCCGTTGGAATAAGTATCACCGTCGATCAGGACGGCAAACCGTCCGTCGAAGGAATCCCTTGGGTTCTTGAAAAGAACGGGGTCCGAGCGCCCGTTCAGATACATCCACGTCTTCCTTTGCAGGAAATTCAGGATCCAGGCATCGATGTTACCGCCGTTGTTGCCCCGAAGATCGATGATGATCCCCTTGCGATCCTGGATGGAGGGGTACTGCTGGACGATCGTCGCCATATCCCCTTCATAGGATGAGTAGAGGTGGAAGTAGCCGACCTTTCCGCCGCTCAACCGGTCCACGGTTTCCTGGTTTGAAGCTGTCCAATGGCGATAGCGCAGGAATGCCTCCTCATTCGCGCTGATCGTCTTGACGGTGATCTGAACCACGCGACCGTCTGCCTTCCTGACGGTGACGGGCAAGCTCTGCCCTTCTCGTCCATCGAGAAGCTTGTCGATTGAGCTCTGATCATCGACCGCTATGCCTATGACATGCGTAATCCGATCTCCAGGACCTATCGCCGGATTCGTCAGGCTGAGTGGCGACCTGTCTTCCTTGAGGTCTAAGTCACCGTCATAAACCTCCGTCACCCGAACACCTTCGCCGTCATCGATGAAGGATCCACCGAGACGCCCCACTCCCGGTTGCTGTCCTGGGTTCTCGCTTGGTGAGCGCATTGAGGTGTGACCCGTACCCAACTCCGCCACCATGGCCGACGCCACTTCATTGAATTCAGAGCGATTGGATGTTCTGGGCAGGAGGCCGATATATTTGCGCCGGGCGCCTTCCCAGTCGCTGCCGTTCATCTTGGGATCCCAGAAGTAATCCCGATAGAGCCGCCACATCTCGTTGAACATCTGGACCCGTTCGACCGACCTGTCGACGCGCACCGCTAGGTTCTCGATGTTGCTGAGGTCCGTCTTCTGGGGCATCCCGCCATCGGCGGGAACTGTCGCGACGAAAAGACCGCTGCGGCCGATGGCAATCAGAGAATGTTTGTCCGCAGACCATTCGATCTTGAAGATATCCTCGTCGAAAAGGTTGCGTGGTGTCTGGCGACGCCCTTGGGACAGCTGCGGAAAATCGACCAGCTTGCCCCGTTCGTCACGAACAGCCTTCTTCGCAACGGCATATGGACGGTCCCCGACCGCAAACAACATCGCATAGTTGGCGGCGACGATAGGCATTTCTTCGGTAGCCAGCTGATAATCGCGCAGTGTCGCCACGCCGGCGGTTTCCTTGGCTGCACAATTCGGCGCTGGGGTGGATGCTGCATCTGCTTTGGTCGGCGAATGCGTTCGCCGCAGGTCTATCGAATAGATCAGGCCCCGGTTTTGATAGTCGGGCCAATAGTTCCTGGGCGCCCAGGGGTCGGTAACCGTGGATCGGAAGTTTGTCTCCGAGATGAAGTAGAGTTTGCTGCCATCCTCCGAAAAGACCGGAAAGTAGGATTCGTAACGTCCGCTGGTCACATGGCTTATGGTGTTGCAGGTAACATCGACCATCGACACACGGCCGATATCCTGCGCGGTATAGGTTATCAGCCCCAGATGCCTGCTGTCCGGCGCCCAGCTCAACCAGCGGGGCGTTGTCTTGGAGACCACGTCCAGCAGGGTCGTGCGGCCTCCCTGCGGTTCGACCAGAAAGAGCTTACCGGAGATCGTGGTTGCGACGATGACGGCACCATTCGGAGAAACCGAAATGTCTTCGATCGGTTCGGGGATATCGGATCTGACTTCCAGCAGGTCGCCGCTACCAAGGTCAAAGCGATAGATCTTGTACTCGCCGCCCAGGTCGGACAGCGCGAACAGATTGCCTCCCGCGTCGAGGTGCACCGACTTGATCCTTGCAGCAGCATTGCACTCTAGGCACGTCGCCTTTTTCGTATCCACGTCGACGGACCACAGGTCGCCCCGCAGAACCATGATCGCGCGTTTCGCATCGTTGGATACCTGCAGTTCCGTCGCGTCAGTGGTCTTGAACGTAATCGTTTCGGTGTTGTGCACCGCGTCTGCAGGAAGGCGTACCTCGACCTTTGCAGTTTTGCCGTTGGATGGGTCGAAGGAAAAGATATCGCCCAGCCGCTGGAACAGGACTGTCCCTTCACCCGACAGCCCGATCGAGCCGATATCGTAGGTGTCCTCGAACGTATGCTGCGTCAGGTTCTTGCCATCTGCATCCATTGACCAGAGGTTGAAGCGACCGCTGCGGTCCGAAAGGAAGTAGATTCGATCCTGCCCGCAAAGCGGTTGGCGGCTTATACCCTTGTAGGAGGCCGTCAGATGGACCGCCTGAATGCCTGGCCTTGCAACGGCTGAAACATCTTCATCAAGGACATCGGCCGGGGTCTTGAAGAGCGTCTGCGCATAACCGCCGCGATAGAGCCTGTTGTTGTCGATCAGCTTCTCGTTCTTGACGAAAACAAAGCTGCCCTTGAAGACACATCCTTCCGAAGCTTCCACCAGAGGAACCGATTTGGCTCTGTGAGTCGTTGTGTCGATGACGAACAGTAGCGCGCCGCGCTTTCTCGATTTGATCGTCGTCGAGTACATCAACCGGGTCTTGCCAAGCCAGCCCTGGACCTTTGCATCGTTACCGCCGTCAAAGGTCAATCGGACCGTATTTCCCGTTGGGAGCGAGGTCAGGAAAATCTCTGAAGCCTGGCCCTCGGCCCCGGTGAAGGCAACGTACTGTCCATCTGGAGAAATTGCCGGAAAGGCTTCTTCGGAGTTTCGGTCCGTCAGCCTTCGCGCGACCTTGCCGCGCTCCTGCAGCCAGATGCGGCTGTTGAACTCGAAAACCACGCTCGATCCGTTACCCGAAGGATTGCGCGCAAAATACGGCATGTCTTGTGCGAAGCCACGCTGGGTAAAGAAACTGGAAAACAGCGCGATGACGAGAAATGTTGCAAAGGGCAGCCACTTCGCACGAGACCAAAGACAACTTCCGACACTGTGCACAATCTCACTCCGCATCGAGAATTGGGGCCATTTCCCGCCGCACCGAATGGTGCGACCGCGTCTTAACGCCTCGAATTTACAGCGAGGCCACAAATGCGATCAGCCTGTCCCGATCCTCCGCCGAGAGAGCCTTGAAGCGACAGATGGAATGATCCGCCTCTCCGCCATGCCAAAGGACCGCCTCCAGAAAACTGCGCGCCCTGCCGTCATGCAGATAGCCCACCTTGTCCGAGACGACGCTTTGCGTTCCGATGCCCCAGAGGGCGGGTGTCCGCCAGAAGCGGCTAAGGCTGTCACCGTTGCTGTCTGCGAGGCCCTCGCCCATGTCGTGGAGCAGTAGGTCGGTGAAAGGATAGATTTGCTGGTCGCGCACCCGCTCGTTCGTGTCTGGACCTGCGCCCGTTCGCCAGCCCGGTGTGTGGCACATGACGCACCCCGTATCCTCGAAGAGACGAGCGCCTTGCATGTGCTCTGGCGTGTTGTCTACACGTCGGGCTGGAACCGCAAGCATGCTGAGATATTGGGCCAGGTTGCCTACCAGCACATCATATTCCGATCGCTTGGCGGAAGCGGCTGCAGCCTCAGGCTGGTAGATTCCAAGTTCACCCGCGAGTGCAATCCGGGTCTGAACCTCCAGATTCGCTACGGTACCTTTCCAACCGAAGCGGCCAAATTTTCCGCAGGGCTCGCCGCCCCCGGGCTGACATGCGCTTGGGACGACACCCTTCACGCCGAGCGCGGAAAATTCGCGTTTTTCAGCCGCCTTCCGGATCTCGTTCTCGGGAATTGCTTCAAGCAGCCCAAGTCCATAGACCCCTGGCGCATTGCGCAGGTCGACAGCCTTCCTTTGCCCATCGACAATGGAAACTGGAGCGACAAGCTCTGCGACCTGGCCTCCTGGAAGCTCTATACGATGTCTGGTTTCCCATTCGACGGCCTGCAGTCTGTTTGAAACGCTCGAGGAAAGGAGATCGCGGAAGATCGGTACTCGCGATCCGTCATCCGCTGACTTCACCGAGAAACCCGTCTGATCGAACGACTGCGTATGAGAAATGCCGCGTCCATCGCGAAGATGGCAGCCTTCACAGGACCGGGCATTGTAATCCCCTTCAATGCTCAGCCCGTCCCCTTCTCCGGCGCCGACCGAATGGTTTTGCCGAAAAGCCAACGAGCCATCGGAGAATATGCGCCGCTCATCGAGCTGAAGGAAGGGAGCGCCGTGATTGAACGGCGACTCCCCGAATGAATAAACGGTCAGGGTCCCGCCGACCTTCTTGGCCGTGCGCCAGTCTTCGTCGGTGCCTGAATTCGCCGAAGCGAAGGCGACAACAACGAGAGAGCAAAGACCCGCAGCAATCAGCTTTGCCGTTGATCGCACCATCGCATCACGTCCTCCCGCAGACTGGAACTCAGGGACTTCGGAGTCTCAAACCCCGTCCATCAATCAGACACCACGAATTCAACCTTGATGCGGTCGGGATCCTCAACGAACAGGGCGTAGTAGTCCTTACCGCCGTTCGCGAATGGGTACTTGTCGTCATAGAGATTGGGAATGTTGTTATCGATGCAATACTGCCTGATCGCATCGACCTCCGCACGGGTTTTCACCTTGAAGGCCAGGTGGTTAAGACCAACGCTGCATCGATGATAGGTGTGTGACTTATACTTCTTCGTAACCTGCACAAAAGTCAGGTAGGCATCTTCGCCGTGGACGAGCGTAAAACCGTCCTTCCAGTTTCCCGAAGGCTCCCAGCCGATCTTGGCGAGTATATTTGTCCAGAACGTTCGCGAAGCGTCGATCTTTGATACATAAATTTCGACGTGATGCAGCATTCGTCAACTCTCCTGAACACGTTGAAAAAGTTCAATCAAAGGGCAATCGATGATACGCAGAGTGCGACCCGTTAGGTCGCACTCCCTGTTGCTGCCAGCCATTTACGAGCGGCTGGGCTCTCTGTACTGGCTCGCGTTCACACCAACCGGCACACGGGCATAGTGCGTGTTGCCATCCTGCATAACAAGCACGTCCAGATAGACCTCGCCACTACGGTCTTCGAAGAGACATTGGCTCGAAGAGAAGATGGCCTTCGCATCGAATACCTCCACGCCCTGCTTGGACAGTTCGTCGGCCGTGAAGCTCACGTGATGCGTGAAATTCATGCCGGTGTCGGTCGATACGGCAACGACGAGACGAGCTTTGCCGCTGCTCTGATCGTATTCCTTGTAGGACGTCGCGCGGATCGGCGTGTCGATGAGCGCGCTGTACTGGAAATGCGAAGTCGAAACGTTGGGCTTTGACGTCTCGACGTTCTGCATGCCTTGCGAAAGCTTGTTATTCGCCACGACATGCTTCCACGGTGAATTGGCGGGCTTGATCGGCTTGAAGCTGACGACGCTCACCTCCCCCAGATTCCCACTGCTGTCCATCGCCATCATCGAGGTCTGAACAAAGGAGATACCGTTGTTGGGATCACGGGATGGATCGATGGCCGGAGCCAGGGACGCGGATTTGTCACCCTTGTCGTTCGGCTGTTCGATTTCACGGGTTCCACCCCAAGTCAGCGTCGGAGAGTTCGGTTGGGATGTCCCGCCCGCCAGACGCAGATTGTCATAGCTTCCCAGCCGTGTCTCGACTTTGACCATCGGATAGTCGGAGGATTTGAGGCCGAACAACGGCTTGGGCGCAGCCCAGGTCTCGCCACCGTCCATGGATTCGATATAGGCGGGATAGGAGCGTTGCGGGGCCGCCCCGCTGGCCACATCGGTTGGTGCAAATTCCGGGTTTGTGGTCTGGTAGCTGGCGATCACGTAGTTGCCGCGGATGGCGACGGCTGGCCCGGAGGTTGCAAAGGCGTCCTGAACCACCTTCTTGGCCATCGGGAACGTGTGGCCGTCCTTGGACACACCGACGTAAAGGCTCTTGGAGTGCTTGTCCTGCCAACCGTAAACAACCGTCTGTCGGTTCTCGTCGGCAACGCCACCCCAGCCTCTGCGTGAGGCCTGGACGAACGTGTCCTGCGCTTCGACACCTGCGGGCGTTACCACCTCGGAGACAGCGATTTCCGGCTTGTCGGCGAAGGGTGCGCTGGCAAACGCAATCCTGCCGACATTCATGCCATCACGTTCTTCGGTGAACGCAATGTATGAACCCTGGAAGTTGGAATCGATCGCGGCCTGATGGACCTTGCCATCGATGCCCTTGACCATGGTCTCGTTCCAGTTGTCGCCGTTGTCGAGCGATGCACCGAACACAAGGTTGAGGTTTGACCCGTTCTTGACGGAATAGGTCGAAACCAATCCGCCATCAGTGGTACGCATGATGTTGCGGCCTGCGCCGTCAACGCTCTCCTGGGAGAGGTTCTTGAGTGCGGTTCCAGCAAAGGCGGCGCTGCTTGCCATTGCGATCGCAAACGCGGCCAAGGATACGGGCTTCAGAGGGAAATAATACATTTGTCTACCTCGCTCTAATTTGTGAGCCGACGACAAACCGATCACCACGGGTTCGTCTCAAGCTCGCCAGATCACGTGGATTGAAAAAGATGCAATGCAAGCGGCAACTCAGGTCCCGCTGGGCTTTTCGGCCGCCCTCAACTGCCTCGCGTTGACCCCGATCGGCAGACGGGCGTAGCGGGTGTTCTCGTCTTGCGAAACGAGCAGATCGACATACACGTCGCCATTGCGATCCTCGAACAGACACTGGCTGGCCGAGAAGACCGCGGTTTTGTCGAACCCGTCGACGCCGAGCTTGGACAATGCGTCGGGCGAGAAGCTGACATGGCGATTGAACACCTTGCCCGTATCGGTCGAGACCGCGACCACGAGACGTGGATCGCCGTTTCCAGACTCCTTGTAGGTAGTCGCCCGGACTGGCGTGTCGATCAGCGCGCTGTATTGGAAATGCGATGTCGCCACGCCCAGCCTGGAAGTCTCGGCGTCCTGGTTGCTATTCGACAGCTTGTTATTTGCGATCACGTGCGTCCATGGCGCGTTCGGCTTGATCTGGCGGAAACTGACGATGCTGACCTCCCCCTTGCGTCCAGCGCTGTCCATGCTCATCATCGACGTCTGCACGAAAGTGATGCCGTCATTTGGGCCAACATCGGCAACGCCTGCGTGCTCCATCTGGGACAGATCGGCGGATCCCGATTTGTCCTCGGCAACACTTGAATTGCCTGCGTCACGCGAAACAAATGGCCCGGGGTCACCGATGCCGCCCCAGTTGAGGATCGGCGAATTGGGCTGGGTCGTGCCCCCTGCAAGGCGCAGATTGTCATATTGCCCCGGTTGAGCCTCAACTTTGACAACCGGATAGTCTGCGGATTTCAGGCCGAACAAAGGCTTGGGTGCAGACCAGGTCTGCCCGCCATCCATGGACTCGATCCATGCGGGATAAGAACGCTGAGATGCGGCGTCGCTGGCCACATCCGCCGGTGCGAATGCTGGATTGGTTGTCTGATAGGTCGCGATAACGAAGTTGCCGCGGATTGCGACAGCAGGTCCTGAGGTCGCATAGGTGTCCTCGACCACTTTCTTGGCCGCCGGGAAAGTGCGGCCGTCCGTCGAAACGCCGATGTACAGACTCTTGGAATTCTTGTCCTGCCAGCCGTAGACAACGGTTTCACGAGCTTGGTCGGAGAGGTTTCCCCAGCCCTTGCGCGAAGCCTGAATAAATGTGTCCTGCGCTTCAACACCCGCAGGCGTTACCGCGTCGGAGACTGTGATTTCCGGCTTCTCGGCGAATGGCGCACTGGCAAATGCAATCCTGCCGACCTTCACACCATCACGTTCTTCCGTGAAAGCGACGTAGGACCCTTGGAAGTTGGAATCGATGGCGGCTTGGTGGACCTTTCCGTCCACGCCCTTGACGACGGTCTCGTTCCAGCTTTCGCCGTTGTCGAGCGATGCGCTGAAGACTAGGTCCAGGCGCTGTCCGTCAGCAACCGAATAGGTCGAAACCAATCCGCCGTCGGCGGTGCGCATGATGTTGCGACCCGCACCATCAATGCTCTCTCTGGAAAGATGACTAAGGGGACTGGCACCGAACGCGACGCTGCTTGCCATGGCAAGCGTGAGCGCAGACAAAGAAATAGGCTTAACCAGGGAATTATGCATGTCTAACCTCCTCATTTGATGTTGGGAACAGACAACGTAGCTGATCACCGCGAATGCGTTGGATCTCGTCAGGCTTGGCGAAAGTTGAGAGTCTTGGGGCGTCGAAGTAACGGGGCGGACGTGCCGACGGTTATGCAAATAATACAATGAAAATGCATAACAGCTCGTCCCCACTAATTTCAACAGAGCTGCCAGAGTAAAGGCAGTTCTACGTTAGTACTGCGCCTTGCATGAATTACCATGCTGGGTCAGTATGCAAATTGGCTGTAAGCTACCTCAATAGACTGCGCGTCTACATCCATCTCTGTCAAGAATGAATTTTCCAAACAATTCGACACAATTCGATACAATCTGTGACGAATAGAATAATATCTAAAAGATCCAATGGAAAAATAGTTAGGTTCCTAAGCAAATTGATTATTACGTGGCAAAAGATAATTTGTCGCTTGCGATAATCTCTACTGAAACATTCTTGGCAATTTCGAGTACTGCCTACGCAGCCGAAGAACTCCTCTACGCACCGGCAGATCGTAGCGCTACAGTGCTTGGGGGGCGTCGGTTATGCGTGGCTCAAGGTTAACCAAGGCACTTATGACGACTCCGGTCGTATAAGCTGACCCATTTGGAGATCCGATGTGCCGGTAGTCACGGGACGTATCGCGTCCGAAGTTACAGATCATTGGAAAGTAACAACCAGTCCCGCAGTCGGTCTCTCCGGCAACAGCCACATGGAGGATTACGAATGGCTGGACCTGTCGCCCAGCCCCGATTTCGCAGACTGGGATCATCTGTCGGTACACCCGGATACGTATCTCGACAGGTACTTAAATGTGGACTTCGCTATTGGCCGCGATTTCGCGCTTAACGATAGTCTGAGCATCAACATTCATGGCGGCGTGAAGTATACCAACACGAAGTGGACCGCCCATGGCGGGTCCTTCATCTACAGCGAAGGCAGCTTTCGTGACACAATGGGAAGTTTCCCTGACGGTGAGCGTGTAGCCACATTCGAACAGCGTTACCCCGGCCTGTTTCTCGGCGCGGCAGCGACAGCCCTCCAGGGCGATTGGACTTTCGCAGGCCTGATACGTGGCGGAGCAACGATCAACGCAAGTGACACCGACCATCACTGGATCCACGGCATTCGGTTCGAACGAGATTACAGTGCGATCCCATTTCTTTCCCTTGGCGCACGGGCAGACTACGCATTCAACGACCGGATCACCGTTTTTTTGGAGCGAACTTTGACAAGTATTTCCAAAAAAGGGCGGCACAAACGTCTACGCTCTGGATACAGGCGAATTGATCGGCGGACCTTTCGTCAATGGGGCAGGATCAGACTTCATTTCAACGACGGTCAATGTAGGTCTCAAAGCCTCTTTCTAATGAGAAAAGTCCCTCAATATTTCGACTAGTTTGCCGTGTGTTTCCGCCGGGGTGAGGAGTGCGGTTCCACAATGCATGGGCCTAACGCGCTTCCTCGATGGCGGCACAATCGAGATTGACTCCAACATCGTCGAACGCGCCATGCGGCCGATTGCCTTGAACCATAAAAACGCGCTCTTCGCAGGCTCAAACTGGGCCGAGCACTGAGCGACAAGCACCTCGCTCATCGAGAATTGCAAGCTCAATAGCGTCGAGCGGCTCGGCTATCTCGCCAACGAGTTCACCAGGATCGTCACTGGCCACCCCTGCCCCTGGGCCTACATCCGCGCTCCCGAACTCAAAGCCTTGGGCTAAGTAAGGGGACCGCTCACTTTGCGACTGCGAGTCCCGAGCTCCTTACGCATCTTTACGCATGCCATCAGCTGGCCCGAGTTGAGAGTGTGCTGACCATGCTCAAGGGCTTCGTAGCCGAGCAATGCATAAAAAGGTTCCGCCGTAACCGAGGAATCCACCTTCAGAAAGGTTAATCCTCGTTCCCTTGCGACCCGCTCTATCTCTTTCACCAATGCTGTTCCCACTCCCCTGCGACCCGCCTCAGGCGCAACATAGCAGGCTCGCAGTTCGCCGCTGCCGATGACCAGCGCCCCGATGCCCGCGACTTGTCCGTCGATCTCCGCGATCAGTCTGAACTCATCGTCTTCATTCGCCCGCACGCGTTCAACCGCCGCCTCTGTCACCGGAAGCGGGGCCCAAGCTTCGATCACATCGGAAAGATAATCTCGCGCGGCAATGGCTCTCACAGCCGCGTGATGAACATCCAAGAAAGCCCGCGCATCATCCGGGCGCATGTTCCGAATTGTTGGCAACATAGGGCGCTGTCCCTCGCTCTTGGCCACCTTAAGGCCGAGGACCAAGTTCGCAACCGGTCGGACACCATCGTTTGAGATCATGACCATCGCCGACGTACCCATGATCAGGACAAGAAAGTGGAGAAGCACTCTAAACCCTGGCGGCCCTTCAAAGACAGCTTTCTACCATTGCTGTCGCATAGGTTTCGCGACAAAGGCGCTCAAGACTGACACGGGCGCGAGAGCGTGAATAACACGCCCGTCTCGCAAAGATCGTTCCATGTTTACATGCACAGACGGCCCTCAATGTGCAGCAGAACCGAAGCTCCTTCGGACTAGGCAGTTCCTTGTGTCGCAATCGCATTTCCCTTTCGAAACGAAGCTTTATCGGCTAGGCAGACTTCGGCTGCCAATAAGAGGGAACAAACAAATGGCCGACCCCAACCACACCACCGATCTTGTCACTGAACTCACCGCCGAAATAGTAAGCGCTTACGTCACCAAAAACCCGGTTCCGGTCTCTGAACTGCCGAGTGTCATCGCAAGCGTTTTTCAGAGCGTGAGCAACCTTAATGGACAACAAGAACCAACTGTTGAATCGCAGAAGCCGAAGGTTCCCGTCAGGAGGTCGGTCACACGTGACTACATCATCAGTTTGGAAGATGGGAAACAGTACAAGACGCTGAAGCGGCATTTGACCACGCTGGGCCTGACCCCCGAGGGCTATCGCGCGAAGTGGTCTCTCCCAGCCGATTACCCGATGGTCGCTGAAAGTTACGCCGAGCAGCGATCCGAACTGGCCAAGAAGCTCGGTTTGGGAAGGAAGACCAACCCGAAACGCGGCGGCAGGCGCTCAGTCAAATCGTAGCTTGCAAGCTCGGGATAAGCATCTCACAAACGATCCAGCCAGCGTTGCGAGGGCAGCAGGCAGAGTAGGCGCGGGAGAATAGTTTAGCCGATGGCCTTGGTCATGAAGACGGAGAGTGGGTCGAGCTCATATTGGCCAAAGGGTTCACAATAGACATAGCCGAAACTCTCGTAGAGCTTCCTAGCTGCTAGGCTGTCTGTGCCGGTTTCCAGATATAGGCGCTTGAGGCCGATCCTGTGCGCCTCACCTTCAATTGCCATCAGTAGCCTGCGGGATATTCCGTTTCCTCGCCAAGCCGGTCGTACAAACATGCTTTTGATCTCGCCGGTGCCATCGCTGTGGCGCTTGAGCGCACCGCACCCTGTGAGGTCTGCACCCATCCTTGCTGTCCAGAACGTTATGTCGGGCTTGTCGAGTTGCGACAGGTTGAATGAATGGATGCTCTGGGGCGGCAAATTGGCCTGAGAATGGACGATCCGTTCTTCGATCAACGCTGCGATATCTGCGCCGGCAGGTCGCTCGATCGAGATGGAAACTGAGATCTTCTGCGTCATTGGGCGAGTACTGAAGCCTAAGCAGGGAAATCTCAATTGGATCGCACCCGTTCGGGCTACGCAACCCAGCCCAGCTAACGCCCGATCGGGTGCCTGGTCGTGCGGCCCTTCCCCCATTGAGATGTCGCCGAGAACAAGTGTGCTGCGTACCAGGTTACTCGCACATGGTGATGTTCGCTTTCGATCGCAACAAGATGCCTCCAGCGTTAGACCTCGTCCTCGCACTGTGTAAAAAGTTCAGCTTTTTCAAAGCACTGACATGAAACCGCACCGTGCACCCAAATGATGCACGGTGCGGAACGCGCCAAAAAACTGAATAAAAACAAACACCCGACCGAAGCGCAACGTGCGTCCTTTTATCCTGCCGTCTTAATCGGTTGTGCGTAAGCGTCCGGTCCCTGCACATATTTGGGGTAGTGCAATCTCGCATCATGTCGGGTTCCTTCGTCACGTGGAGGATTTCCGATGGCGCCTCGCCGCTCCTGGGCCAAGGCCAACAGTCCGTATTGGTCGTCGCACGTCGCGAACTGGTACCGCAGCACTCAGGACGCGCAGGAATACTGTCGCCGGCGTGATCTTTCCGTAGCGACATTCGAGCGGTGGCTGCGCCATCTGGTGAGCAGCGACGATCTGCGTAAACGTACGGAAAAGCTGCGGAATTTGCGCAAGAAGACGGCAGCGCGTCAGCACAGGACGGCGCCGCCGAAGCGACCAAAAAGGGCTCCGCGCTATCGTTACAGCATGCGCACGGACAGCGGCCCGATCGCACTTCGCGCGTTCTGGGCAATGCATGTCGAGGCGATGAACTGGAGCGGGATGGGGCATGCAGAGTATGCCGCAGCGCTCGGGCTTTCGCGATATGCGTTGCGGATCTGGCGTGATCGCCTGGAAGAAACCGGCGACGAAATGGACTGGCGAGCGCTGCTTCATCCGAGTGCCCAAGCCCAATTAAGCAGCGCTGCTAATTGCGCACGGCGCAAATACCGCTTGACACCGGACGTGGCGGACGGGCGATCGAACCGGCGCCGCTTCAGCGACGAGCAGAAGCGGGAAATCGTGCAGGAGACGGAGAGACCCGGCGTCACGGTGGCGCGGG
>NZ_JBHYIM010000012.1:0-204324 GCF_042739655.1 Mesorhizobium sp. NPDC059025
TATTTGATCGGGAACGCGTTGGGATCAAAAGAATCCCGGATCGCCTCATAGCGCGACTTGGAGACGATGTAGGAGCTAAGTGTCGGCGCGTAGGCGTAGACTGTCCAGGCCTCGTCCCCACTCATGTCGTTGCGGCCGTAGTCTTTGATCTCGGTGATGTTGCCCCATGCATCGAAGATACGATCGAGCGTGCGGGTCAACGCGATGGGACCATCCGTTTCGGTGGTCGTCGTGCCGGTGTTCTGGACCCAGTAGGGTTTGGTTACGACGTTGACAGTGTAGGCCTCTGTGACACGTTTACGCTCGACGCCGGAACCGTCCTTGTAGACGGCCAGCGACGGCAGGCCATAGCTGGCCAGATCCTGGCGGTAGGTCGTCTCGACAGTCGGGCGGTTAATCTCGCCATTGGCCAACGGCTTTGTTTCAACAACATTGGCAAAGCCGAGGAAGCGCCGCGCGACCGGATCGTACTTGCCGCCGGAATAGCTGTAATCAGTGACGGCAAGCTGGCCGCGGCCATCTCCAACTGACAGCTTTGTCACCGCATGCACGACGTTCGGCAAATAGGTATTCTGCCAGCGCGTCGAGGGCGTATATTCAACTGCAATCGCCCCTCCCAATTCGGTGAAGACAGTCCGCAATAGATTTGGACTAGCCCCACCTATATCTGAAAGGAGGACGCTTTGATCCGACTTGACGATATCTGCCAGGCCGTCTCCGTTGACATCCCCAACGACAGACATGCCGTACAACGTGCTGAGATCGTCAAACTTTACAGAGCCGGTCGACAAGTTTGAGACGGTAACAATACTGCCAAATCGCAACGACGCGACTTGCACGTTGGGTTCGCCTATTAGAAAATCAGCTTTCCCGTCTCCGTCGACATCGGCGATATCTACGCGATATCCTGAGTTTAGCGGCACGGCACCGGAAAAGATGTTTCTGACAGAATTTCCGGTTGAAACAAAAATGTCCACTTGAACGGATGATTGCGACCCGACTACCCTGATTATATCAGTCGCACCATCGCCATTAACGTCGGCAAAATGGCAACCATTCCCCTTGCTCGAGGTTCTCTCCCCACACCAAGAGCTTCCAGATATCGGAGTTGCATCGGTTCCTGACCTTAACTTACCGCCAAGATAAATTTGACCACCATGTTCAATCGCTGGTTGATTCTTGCCATTTCCCCAAAAATCAACAACTCCTCGAATGTCGCTCTCATCAAACGTGCCATCATAATAGGCGATACTATCGATCCCATCCCCGTCCCAATCTACAATAAATGGACGGTTCTTAAGTTGGTCATCGTGGTATAAATTAAACATTGATGCAATATTCGATTGATCGGAAGAACTTACATTTCTTGTTCCGGTCAAATTTTTGTCTTGCTTGGACGTATTAACATAAACGCTGCGCGGACTCGAATAAGGTATTGCTTGCCAATATCCATAAATCTCTTCGGGAGATGCGCCGAAGTGCCCCTTGTATTGAGTTTCAATGCTGTTCAACACACCAGCATAAACACTGTTTGCCCCATCAATCGAGAAGTACTGATCTTTAAAATTCCAACGCGAGGGCACAAAAGCATAATTATACGTAAGTGTGCGCGCTACGAGTTCGTCTTTTCCATCTCTGTTTTCATCGGATACGATACCAATCGGATCAGTCGTATTCGGAGCGGTTCGATCAACGTATGACAGGCTCGCGTTTTGATAGCTCATCTCGGCGATGCGCTTGAAAGTCGAACCAGTCACCACACCACTGCTGTCAATCGCTGCATCCGAACCGTAGAGGCCTATTTTGGTGAGGCGCGATGCGTCGGAAAATGGCGCCTGATCATAGGTCAGCGCATAAGCGTTCCGAATTTGACCTGAGACCCGGATCACGATCGACTTGATCCGGGTAGTCACCAGTGAAATGCCCTCACCGTTGCCCATCAGGATGGGATCGGGTCGTGACTCACGGTAAAAGGTGATGGTCGTGCCGTTGTAGGAAATCGTTTCGGGATGACAGACCGGCGTGTCCGAACAGGTGTAGCCGTAGCTGACCGTATTGCCGTGGACATCCCGAACTGAGGTCAGCAACCAGCGATAGGAATAGCCGAGGTTGTTGGTTGGCGCGCTGCCCCAGATCGCGACAATGGAACGAAAGGTCGAGACCGTTCCATCTCGGTCCGTAACCTCCCAATACGTGGAGTATTGCGAACCAAGCTGCTTGATGCGCCGATAGGATTCATTCTCCGTGGCATGCGTTCCACCAGTCGTGCACGATGGGGACGAGATCGAGCCGCAAGCAACCAACGGCATGCCATTGAGCAGGAACACATCGGAGCTGTCGAAAGCCGGCATGCCATAACCCGGACTTGCCCGCTCGATGACATCGATACCATCCAGCCCCCAGCCGTAGCCTAGCCAGCCCTGATAGAGTCCGCCAAGCTTCGTCTTGCGCGAGGAATCGTAGGTCAGTGACAGTTTCGGCTCGAGGCCGCGGAAGGCCGGGACATCGATACCTACCGAGTAAGAAAGGTCGCCTGGCCCCTTCACTGACGGTAGTGAAACCTTGGCGGGAGCGCCGAGAGGATCTCGCTCAGTAGAGCCGGGGGCGGCTGCCATCGCCGCTGCCTCAGGAGCCGCCTTCTGTTCCGCCTTGGCCTTGGCGGCATCCTTGTTGCTGCCTTTGTCCTTCTCGTCAGCCGTTTTGGTCGAACCATTGCCGATCTTGGCGGCTGCATCCGGATCGCGATCCTGAGAGGCGGTCCCCTTGGCATCACCCTGGCTGTTTGGCTTCGCTATGCCGCTGCTCTCATCCTTGGCGGATGTCGAAGCAGCGCCATTCGGCTTGCCATCGACAGGCTTGCCACCGAAACCAGCACCGCCATTACCGAAGTCGGTGCTGCCCTGGGTCGTGGAACTCCCACTGGCTGTTCCAGACTGAGTGGATTGAGCAAAGGCCTGTCCGTCACCGGACCAGCCTGCAGGACCGGGATTGCCTGTACCAAGAACCCCTGCGACGACAAACGCCACACCAAGCAGCAACCGACTCATCAGCCCCTCCGTGTCCGGTTGCGTAAAAGCTACCCATGGCGCTATGCGTGAAAATGACGGAGTCGTTGGCCCAGCAAGAATATCCACAACTCTGGAGTACTACTTCCCAAATGGGACGAGAGCTAAGCGCTCCTGCTGGCCCTGATAGAACCTCACCCACTGTTCATATTGCGAAATCGGATAGGTGCCGGTCCACTCGCCTGCGGACAAAGTGAACGTTCGAGCTTCGGGATCGACAGTGGCTTTCATACGGACGATCTAAGCAGACCGCGCCGAGTCGCCAACCGTGTTTGTGACTGATATCGACGCGTCCGAGAACTCACATCTCGGAGGCCCCCAAAATGAGGAAAGTCATTGTCTGGATCGGCCTGATTTATTTCGCCGGGTGCGTGATTGCCCTCGCGGTGTTGGCGGCCAGCAATTTCTGGAGCTAAGATCTTCGGCGCTGCCGTCGGCTGGTTTCTCCTCCTTTGGGTGAAGTAATACACGCAGCCGGCCGCTTTCTCTATGAAAGCCATGGAGGCGTCCTGTGGTGTGGGACAGAACGATCGAAACAATCGCTCGGGCATTCCATGAGGCAGGCGGCGCGAAGTGGGAAAACGTTGGCGATGACCTCCGCCAGGAGACCTTAGCCGTTGTCGAAGACGAGATCGCAGCTAATCCCGATCTGTTCGCTGAAATAGCGAAAGCGTGTTTCGACAATGCGTCAGGTCAAGATGATGACGCCACACATCAGGCTCGTATCGAGCAGATCCTCCAACCAATCATCCCCCATAGCCCGAGTTGATCCGGTGCAAAATGCATCGATTTGCACCGCACTCAACTGGAAGTTTCACGGTCTTTCGACTAAGTTGTGATTGATCCAAACAAAAAGCCGCCCCCGGCCAAGGAAAGCGGCTTTTGCGAGCGGATCGACAACTTGGGTAGATCACCACTCTGCACACCTCAAAGATAGTCTCTTTGGGAGAGATTTCTAGCCAAGTTGACCACCACATCAACAGATTGAAAAGGCTAGAAAAAATGTCTCAGAATACCGATTTGACCACCACCCCCCATCAACTGTCTTTCGACTTAGAAATTGTAGTCGAGGCAGAAATTGACGGCGTTGGAATGGGAGTTCTGGGTGACGGCACCCCTTTTCTCACGCTGCGCGGCCTCGCTCGGATGTGCGGAATCGACCACACCACTTTGGTGAAGCTCACTAGCGATTGGGGAATGCCGGCAACAAAAGCCCGAGAACAGAAGATACGCGACCTGATCAGAGCGCAGGGCTTCAATGACACCGTGTTCTTTCACGCTGTGAAGAAGAACGGAACTATCCATCACGCAATTCCCGCTCATGTCTGCATGGCCACGTTGGAGTACTATGCGTTTGAGACTGGAGCAGGCAATGCGCATGCACTCAATAGCTATCGCACTTTGGCAAAGAAGGGCTTCACCGATTTTGTCTATGCCCAAGTGGGGTACAATCCGGACGGCAAAGTCAGCCTCGCATGGCAACAGTTTCATGATCGCGTCAGCCTAGTGGCGAACGCTGTCCCTTCCGGATTCTTCAGCATTTACCAAGAGATAGCTGGGATGATCGTTCCGATGATCAACTCCGGAATCGACGTAGGACCCCACATTGTTCCTGACATTAGCGTCGGCCAACGGTGGGGAAAACATTGGACCTCGAACAATCTGGAAGTGCTGTACGGTGTTAGGAAGCCGTATTCGCATGACTACCCAGTTTACTTCCCACAGGCGGCGTCAAACCCCCAAAGTCCTTGGTGCTATCCAGATGATGCCCTGGGTGAGTTCCGAAAGTGGTTTCGCGAGACTTATCTAGACATCCATTTGCCCGATTATTTACAGGGTCAAGCGAAACTTGGGAAGGTCAAGCCATCTGTCGCGACTAGGGCAATTGAAGCATTTAAGCAAAAGGCATTGCCTGCAAAGTGAACCACCCAGCCATAGCCCCGGCTCCGGCCGGGGTTTTCGTTTCTGCCAGCTTTCAAACGCCAAAAAGCCCACCCAGCCGAAGCTCAGCGGTAGGGAAATCAGTCCTCGCTTTCGTGACGGGATTGCTCAAGCGTAACAAGAACACTGATGCTTGCTGGCATTGGATCGATGGCCGCACTGTGGAGAACATCCTGCACGCGATATCGATCGGCATAGTAGACACCATCGTCATCAGGCTGCCCACTCAAGACAAGAGCGATAGACTCTCCGATCCGCGGCACCTGCAAAAACGTGAACACCGGGGTCGAACCTGGCGAACGTTGTCCGTTATCGTTTAACACCGTTACGTAGCATTCCACCGACATGTCGATCTCCCCATGAGCGTGTAGAAGATACCCTGTCCGCCTAGTGCTGCAATTCTTCTGGCAAACGCAGAAATCGGCAGCCTGGCCAACCTGACGACTTCTTACAGCTGCGGAATCGTAGCAGTGTGCACCTCAATTGATCTGGTTGTCACTGAGCCCAAGACCAAGTTGGTGTTTAAACAGGCAGAGATGCGGCCTTCCGCCGAGTTGACGCGTACGGATGACGTCTAGGTCACAGCACGATTGCCTTGACCACGGACACCTATTCGCAACTGTTTCCGCGCACAGATGATGCTTCCGAAATGGCTGCTGTCGAAGCGGCGTTCGGCTAAGGTGGGCTTTATGAAACGGACAATCGTCGTGCTGCTCGTTGCGCTGGCCTTCTTGCTGGCGGCGACGGCGGATACGGTCTACTCGCGAAACATGGACGGCTGGTCGGTGGCTTGGTTCATACTCGTGGCCGCGCTTGCCGCGATCGTCACCGTCGTAGCGTTGCACAGTCTCATCCAGGCGTTCCGTAGACGCGAACTACGGTCAACCTTCGATTAGTTCTATTGGCTCTTGCTCTTTATCTTACCATTCTCGACGTGGGGCTTCGCCTCGGCGGTATGGACACTCTGCTGGTATTTCTTCGAGTGGGACTAAACAGGAGTGCAACATAAACGCGACATGAAACGGGCTCCCGATAGCGCCATCTGGCGCGCTCGGGCATTGCCATCTTGGCGATACCTTCCAGGCATATGCATGACACACATACCAGAAAAGAGCCCCGCCGGCCGAAGCCAACGGGGCATGCATCATTGTTCTGATTAGGAATTTTGATCCGGCTACGGCGGCTGGCGACGCTTGTCGTCGACAATTGTTTGCAACGTGGCTGTCAGAGCCGCCACTGTGTTCGATAGGCCTACGATACTGTCCTGAACGCGATCGAGGCGATTCAAGGTAGCGGCCTGGAATTTCTCATTCGATGTAGCCGCCTCCGACTGCTTGGTCTCGACTGCTGTCAGGCGGGTGGACAGTGCGACGGTAGCAGTGGAGGCGTCGGAGGCGGAGGATTGCGCGCTGGACGCTACCGCTTGAGCAGCGAGGATCTGTCCCGTCAGGTCCATCTTCATTCGGTCGAGTGTGGCCGCTTGCTGGCTCGAATAGAGTTGAAAGACCGCATAGATCACGGGCAGCGCCAAAACCATTGCGACCCTCGCTATTGCCGTGATGATCACGCTGTTTACGATCTTCTCAGACGTGTTCATGTCGCTCACCGTCATCCGCCCCCATGCCCTGTCTTGCTATTTCCAGCATCCGGCGTTCCGGCCGTGTTTGTTGTGCGAGGCGATGCCTTGCCCCGCCTTCACGTCATTGCCCGCGAGATAGATCGCCGTCGGCGCCAGGACGTCTATCTTCTGCCAGCCGGCGCAACTCGGCGGCGCATTCGTCGCGCAAGCCGCCAAGCTCGACGCAAAGGCGGACAGGATCGAGAGCTTCAACAGCGGCGTTTTCATTGGCGCGGTCCCTGAAGGCGTTGAGGGTTGCTTCGAGCACAGCCTGGCGCTCATAGCGGCGCCCGGTCTCGTACATTTCGTAGTGGGTCCAACAGAGGAAGGCGGTGATCGTCAGCCCACAGACGGCGTAGACGCCGATCTTGGAGGTGAAGAAGGCCCACATGGTCAGCCTTCGACCGCGCCGCGGATGTCCTGAACCGCGCCGATGATCTGCCGACGAAGAACGATGACGATCAGGAGCACAACCAACGCGACGCCGCCGATCGCCAGGATGGTCTGCCAGTCGGCGCCGAGGAGACCGGCTACGCCGACACCACCGCTGCCGAAGACGGTCGTGAGCCAGCCCCACAGGCTGGTCTTCTTCTTGACTTCCTTGTCGAGGGTTTCAGGAACCACAGGCGTTTCCACCGTGACCGGAACCTTCTCAACGACTTTCGGCTGGCCCTCAGCATGTCGGCGCGCGACCTCAGCGAGCGCTGACTTGACCTGAGACACAGAGACGCCGGCGTTCTGGCCTTCGTAATGACCTTTGCCGCTGACCTTGGGCAGACTTGCCCATTCCATTGAGAGGTTGTCGATCAACGTCTCCAGCTTCAGTCGGCCAGCCAACCACTTATCGATACCGCGCTGGCCAAGCAGGTAGCACGCCAGCCGGTCCTGCATCTCAGCGTCGAACTTCTCGCGACCGGTGAGTCCGAGCTGCTGGCGCATGGTTCGGAGCGTGGTGCGGATGATCTGGTACCGGCCGAGCGCCGAAGACTTCAGCTTGTTCTTCCTGTTGGCCAGCATCTTCGTCTGCAGCGTGTCGATCTGGTCGAGCGTCATGCCGACGAGGTCCACGTCGCCGCCGGTATAGGCACCGTAGCCAAGGGTTTCGTTGTACCCTCTGCCCTTGTCGGTGCCTTCGGACTTGCCTATCAGGTCGAGCATGGGGCGGTAGACGTAATAGCGGTCGCCCGCTCCCGTAGGTGCGTTCGTCATACTGATGTGTCCTTTCAGGGCTTAGTTCATTTGAGCGATGGAGTGCCGCACACATTTGCGGTAGGCGATCGCTACAGCCTCAAAATGAGTCGAGAGATCGCCGTGCAACTAGGAATGGTAGTCCTGATCTTTCTTGGCTCAGCGATGCCAGCTCTGGCTCACAGCAAGCCTCTTTTCACAATTCCCGGAGTCAGGAACGCTTGCTACCAGGCAACCATCACCACAGACGAATTCCGCGCCTGCGTTGCAAGAAGGCTCCGAACGGCAATAAAGAGCATGAACAACAATATGTTCTGCTCCATGGAGACCTGCTTAGTTTATCTGGCTTGCGATCAAGACAAGTGGTGCAACGACAAGGATTACGCCGTCCACTACAAACCAGCGCGAGACGGCTTTGATATCGAAGTCACGTTAGCCGAGGGCCAAACTGGAAGATACTTCCAATGCGGCAATTGCAATCTTTTGGTGCCCAACACTGACAACGATCTCCCGGTTGAAATCCTCAGAGGAGACAAGGCGGTCATTCTAGAGTTTCCCTCGTCGATGGCGCCGGGACGGAGGTAGCGAAAACGCCGGACGTGCGTTGGCGCAATGTCGCGTAGAAACGCAGACGGTCCATTGGATTTTTCTTTTCAGAAGGAAGCTTCTTGCACCAAGGTGATTGGGACGCTATCGGGAGAGTCTGCTAAAGAGGGGCGCGGCCTTGCAGCACATCCGAGGTTTCCACGCGCTGCGCGCCTTCTCGGTACTACTTGTGATCGTTTCGCACATCGGCATTACCGAAGCAGCGACGAGCCCCTACCTCGTTACATTTTTCACTGTCTTCAACGCCAAGTACGGAGTGAAGACGTTCTTCGTGTTATCAGGCTTCCTGATCACAACGATTCTCATAAAGGAGGCCGAAAGAACCGGCCGGATCGACATACGATCTTTCATTACGAAACGCGCGTTTCGTATTTTGCCGCTGTACTACCTGATTATTGCCATCGCCATAGTGCTTGTCTTGCTCGGCATCGCTGAGCCGAGTTGGAATGGCATGGCCTTCGGCACATTCCTCGCTTACAATTTTGTTCCCCAAAGGCACAACGTCAACTATCTGAGCCATCTCTGGAGCCTGGCTGTTGAGGAACAATACTACCTGTTCTGGCCTCTGATTTTTGCGTGGTTCGTAGACCGAAAGACCGCGCTCATAGGGGTTTGCATTGCGTTTTTACTGATCTGCTACGCGTTTCTTGACCGGGATTTCGGGCACCTAAGCGCGAAATTCAGCACTTCGCTCTGGACTATTCCGGCCATCTACCCAATCTCGACCGGCTCGCTCCTTGCATTGCTGGTGTCAGAAGATAGGCGGAAACTCCTCGGCAGCGGCGCTGCCCTGGCTTCTTCTGCGATCCTCATAGCGTTGCCGCTGTTTGTGCCGCCTCAGCCTTTGGTGGAGATTGCAAGCACGCTCGGCATAGCCGGTATCATCGCCTGGATTTATTTGAACCAGAGCAATCGGGTTGTTCAATCTCTCGATTGGAAGCCGCTGTTTTTCATCGGTCAAATCAGCTACGGCCTTTACATGTGGCAGGGTCTACTGACGGGAAACGGTCCGTATCGCCCATTCCCGGGATTCCCCTTGGATCCTGCTATCGGCGCAGTGCTGACGTTACCAATCGCAACAGCCTCTTTCTTCTTATTTGAGGTTCCAATAAGCAACATCGGACGGCGATGGCTTGCCACAATGGCAAACGTAGGTCGACTTCCACCAACGAGCATACCTCTGCAGTAGGATTGCTTATGGACGGTCGTCGGAGCAACATCCCGGCCGACTTGTTCGACTTCATTGATAGGTCCGGTAACGCCCTTGTTCACCGCCAGCAGCAGCAACGCCATTAACCATGCGCACGGCCACATCGGACCCGCTGGGAGATGCACGAAGGCCGGGGTTCGCCAGCAAGGCACCGAACGCATCATTCACAGGGTCGAGACCAATGAATGCGTGAGGGGCAATACCGCCATGCGTAGCTGTTGTGGTCACCGCAACTGATAGAGTGATCAGCCCATTTAGCGGCATATTGGTCCAGGAGTTACCTTCGGTGGCTACGTTGTTAGCGCCAAAGGTAGTGTGGTTTCGAATACCGGTATTCGCTGCGCCCGTGCACTTATTATGCAAGAATCTCCCTCCCGCAGGCATCGCCCCGCCGTCCAGTGAAAGGAAGTACGATCCTGGGTTAATGCCAGTATTCAGCGCCGCATCAAAATGGATTCCCCCCGATATATGGATACCCAAGAAGGTACCTGCATTAATAATGTTCTTTTTGATGGATGGGGATACCTGTCTGCCCAGCTTAATACCGTTGGGGCAACTCGTTAGGTAGTTATCATCAATCACGCAAGCGATAGCGTTGTATGGTGAACCGCTCTCAAATTGGATAGCGAACTCCAATTCCTGGGCGCCATTGCCTGCGTTGCCAAATCCGTTGACGATGTTGTTACGAACGACACCACCCGTGATGTTATTAACGACGCTGTTGTCCCGCTTCACATTAGTATAGCGCACCGCAAAGCGCCGCTCGGGGGCAGAGCCATCCCATGTAAGGGTATTATCGTAAACTTCGTTTTGGTCCACCCCACCGAGATATCCCGGTTCATAGTCCTGTACGTTGATACCCGTCGCTCTGATCCGAGTGAAGGCATTGCTAAAAATCTTGCTTCTGTTGCCATCCAGAACTTGTACAGCCCCCCGCCACAATTCCGTGAAGTTGCTGAAAACACGGCCATCTGAGCCCCAAATGCGAATGAACTCGGTGTCAGCAGTGCCGTAATCCCCAAAACCAAAGTTGCCACTCGCCTCATGGCCATTTCCGTAGCCGTAAAAGAGCTTCTCCCATAATTTGTATGCTCGGCATCCTCTTACCGTGCAGTAGTTCGCGTTGCCGTAGCAACCTGAGGTGAAGATGCCATTGATTGTTCGCCCGCCTCCCACGAGATCTTGGAGGAAGCGCAACCCAGCAAAGTCGTGATGCCCTCCACCGCTAGCTACGATTCCAAAATGGGCGGAGCCGACATAAGCTGGATCCGGCGTCAGATAGTCGGTGCGCAATACGCTGAAATGGAAACTATCGGGACCGCCGACAAAATCCACATCCTTGATCCGAGCTCTCGTACAATTTGCTCCAGCAAGCATGAACCCGGTGCATGGTTGTCTTAGAATTTGGCCACCACTAAAGCTAAAACCTGCAACATTATCGACGTAGATGAGTCCGGGCATTTGCGACGTACTGCTGGAGGGTGGTGCAACGATAATTGCACCACCGCCTTCAAGCGTGCCGCTATGGACGAACGTGACGTCAGCAGCGGTAATCTTGAACATGTAGGCAGGATTTGGAGCATAGGATGCAGCCGTCATTTTGAGATGCCCATCACACAAGATGGTCATCTTTCGATCAATTACAGCAGCAGCAGATAGCCCGCCGCCGGTGTCAATGTTGAAAATAGCCCCAGCCTCTGCGATGAGTAAGGATCCCTTCGTGGGCGTCCGCGCAATCGCATCCTTAAGCGCCGACATGTTTGCAGCCGCAGTGTTTGTCGGCTTCATCCCCATCGCCGTCGCGCTAATTACGTCGTCAGCGAAGCTGTAACCAACTTGCGTGGTCCCGTTTGCCAGAGTGATCACGAGATCGCCGCTAGTCGTCCCATTTTTCTTGAATTTTGCACCCGAGCGAGCGACCTGATCCGTGTCCCGGAAGGCAGTTCGGATGTAAACCGGGGCACTGATCGGCGCATAAGCCTGTGCTGCCGCCAAGGTCGCGAACTCTGTGATCTGCACTGACGATGCCGAGGCTTGCGCCTGATCCCGCGCCAACTCGGCCGCAGCCTGAGCGGCAAGTACCTGGGTCAGGATCGCGGTCGTTGCCGGGTCGGAAAGCAGCCGGAAATTGGCCCCTTCTTTCGTCCCCCAAACCACCATGCCGGGTTGAAGCGCGCCGGCACCGAGGTTGGAGCCGCCACTGGTTTTCAGCGTCAGAACCGGGCCGCCGTTGAAGGCGATGGTTGCGGATCCGGTGTTGGCGGCGGTGACGTTGAACGAAACCAGCGCGGCGGCGTCGGCGCTCGGAATCGGCAATGAGGATAGCGCAACAATTGCGTTTGCGGTGCCGATTCCGGCATTCACCGCACGAATGAAGCTGTAAGGAAGGTCCGCCCGCCTGGTCCATGAGCCGGTCCCGGCCGCGCCAATCTTCTGATAGATGCCATTGTTGGCAGCCGTGGGGTCACCAACGACCCAGGCGAGCGTCGTTGCTGGGTAATCCAGGCTGGAGTCCAGGGCCGACTTGCTCGAGAAGATGACGCTCGAACCTGTGACGAAGGCGCTGTCGATGACACGCTCGACCTCCGTTTTCCAGACCATTTCCTCCAGCATGTCCGCGCCGCGAGGCAGGCCAGCCGCAGTGGTCGGCGCATTGATGTCCACACCGAGCTTGGTAAAGACGGTCATTCAAGTGCTCCAGATTGTCTTCTATGAATCGATCGGCTTCAGTCTGATCAGGCCGATGGCGGGCTTGCTGTGCCGTTGGATGGCGGCACGCCGTCCTGACCTGGAAAACAGGTCTACCAACCCACGTGCTGGATGGAGAAGACATCCAGCAAGTGAGACGGGTCGTTTGCGCGGCGGCCTATAGCGTTTCTTCTGTCACGCGCCCGCCGACCGACGTGCCAGACGACGCTGGCCGCCGTCACCCGTCGGCGATTGGCGGCGTAGTAATATGGGAAATATCCGCGGGGACGAATGCCCTGTGGCTAGGGGGCCGCCGTTTGGCTCACTCGCCCTTTGTCGACTTAATCCCGCGACGCTCAGCATACTCGATGAGTGCGATTTCGATTACGGCCGTTATCGAGCGTCGATCGATCTCGGCAAGTTTCTGCGCCAACTCCAAGATCGCGGGATCTAAACGTGTGGTGAACGGCTTCTTTGTCATTTCCATTCGGCGCTTGAATTTCCAATACGGCCGTGCATAAATGCGCACGTGCAATGCAAGTGCTTTGCAAGTGCACGGCAGGTCTTGGCGCAGCAACGCCGCGACCTGCCTAACCACGCCCAAGCTGCTTGGAGCTCGGATCATGACTGATTCCGACAATAGCACGACTTTGCCGTCCGTCACGCGCAGGCGATTGACTGCTGCTTCGGCACGCTCGACGCGGCCATTTGAGGTCTCGACGCGGCAGAGCCAGTCGAGCAAGGCTTCGCACGAAGACCCCACACTTCGGCTGTGCGAGGAGTGGCAGGAGGCTCGCAACCATACACTGGCGCTCTGTCGCAAGCATGGAGCGCTGGAGGCAGAGCTTGTCAGAGTCATCGGCTTTCCCAATGCACGACCAAGCCTCACCAATGGGAGCGAAGGGAAAATCCATTCGGCCGAAGACTTGCCTGACGTCGGGCGGGCTGAGGGGGGAGCCATCCGCGATCGGGCACGTGTGGAGTTGGACGAACATCAAGCCCGCTGGGATGCCTTGGATGACCAGATCGGCTATTCGAGAATGGACGGGATGATCCGGGAATCGGAAGCTGTCGAACAGGCTCTTCTGAGCGATCTGCTCCTATCGCCCGCCGTAACAATCCAAGGCGTGCTAGCCAAGTTTTCGGTCATCATGTGCGAGGCAGAACACAGGGAAGACCCTGAGGATTTTCCGTGGCCACACATCCGCGCCCTGCGGGACGATCTCGCCCGCCTTCATGGCGTAGACATTGCGACCACCCTAAAATCAAAAAAGCAGCAGAACTCTCGAAGCAGGTGAAGCCTTGCTGGAACGTTTCGATCGCTTTCAAACCGGTGTGCCACCCAAGGGTGAGGGCAATCCACATCCTGCCGACCAGCATGTCGGCAGGCAGATCGCAGCTGTGCGTGTGCATTCGGACATCTCGCAGGCGCAGTTGGCCCGCTCGATAGGCATCAGCTTTCAACAGCTCCAGAAGTATGAAAACGCGCGCAACCGCGTCAGCGCTTCCATGCTCTACGAAATCGCCCGCTCACTGGATGTTCCCGTCAGCCGCTTCTTCGAGGGGTTGCCGGGCAATGACGAAGCCTCGACTTCGGTCCTGCCGGTCGACGAACGCCTGGAATTCATCGCCAGCGCGGAAGGCAGGCGACTTATCGAAGGGCTGATGCAGCTTCCCCCGCGCGTGCGCAATCGCGTGTCGTCCCTGATTTCTACGTTGGGGGAAGAAATCAGAGACGACACACGCCGAGGATCACACGCAGGCTAGGAACGTGGACGGGCTTTCCCGACAACACGGTAAAAGACGGTTACTGGCGGCATATGCGCCCTTGGCGATTTTCGACGTGCGGTCGATCCTTGGTGTATGTCCAAGCGGCACGTCAATCGCACCCCCAAACGTCGCGAGCGGCCTGGGGTCGGTGCGTTGCCAAAGGACCTCTACTCCTATGCTGAAGTCCGTTCCCTGCCGCCCACTGGACGTCCACCAAAGTTCACGCCTGAGACATGGACCGTCACCGACGAGTGGCCAACTCCTCTGCCGGTCTCCAAAGCAGAGATTGACCTGTTCGAGGCGTGGCTCGGCGGCCTGTTTGACGAATTCTTCAAGACCATCTCATGAAGTAAGAAGGAGCAATACCTCATGACCATGCCGCAGCGCGCCGCCCTCTATCTGCGCGTCTCGACGGCGCGGCAGGCAGAGCATGATGTCTCCATTCCCGACCAGCGCAAGCAAGGGGAGGCTTGGTGCGAGGCACGAGGCTACAAGCTTGTCGAGACCTATGTCGAGGCAGGTGCATCCGCCACCAACGACCGCCGCCCTGAATTCCAGCGAATGATCGAAGCCGGCACCTCCAAACCGGTGCCATTCGATACTGTTGTGGTACACAGCTTCTCCCGCTTCTTCCGCGATCATTTCGAGCTGGAATTCTACGTCAGGAAGTTGGCCAAGAACGGTATCAAGCTCGTCTCCATCACGCAGGAGATGGGTGACGATCCCATGCACGTCATGATGCGCCAGATCATGGCACTGTTCGACGAATATCAGTCGAAGGAGAACGCCAAGCACGTCCTGCGCGCCATGAACGAGAACGCCCGGCAGGGCTTTTGGAACGGGGCTCTACCACCCATTGGGTATCGCATCGTTGCGGCCGAACAGCGGGGATCCAAGACAAAGAAGAAGCTGGAGATCGATCCCCTGCACGCCGACACCGTGCGGCTGATCTATCGGTTGTTCCTGAAGGGCGATGGCAGGTCAGGCCCGCTGGGTGTCAAAACCATCAGTTGCTATCTCAACGAGAGACACATCTTCACGCGCGACGGCGGGCGATGGGGCCTCGCCCAAATCCACGCCATCCTTACCCGAACGACCTATATCGGCGAACACCGGTTCAACACGCGCTCGCATAAGGATCGGATCAAGAAGCCTGACAGCGAAGTTTCGGTCATGGCCGTGCCGCCGCTTATCGAGCGCGCGATCTTCGATGCCGCGCAGGCGCGACTGAAATCCCGTAACCCAAAATTTGTGCCCGCTCGCGTCACCAGTGGTCCGACGCTGCTGACCGGTATCTGCTTCTGCGCAAAGTGCGGAGGCTCCATGACATTGCGCACCGGCAGAGGCAATTCGGGCAGCACATATCGCTATTACACCTGCTCGACCAGGGCGCGGCAGGGCAAAACCGGGTGTGAGGGTCGTACAATCCCGATGAGCAAGCTTGACGATCTGGTCGTGAGCCACATGGAGAAGCGCCTGCTCCAGCCAGATCGCCTGAGAGCCATCCTTGCCAGCTTGCTTGATCGCCGTCAGGAGCGGACTGAACGTCGCCGTGAGCATCTCGCCGAACTCAACCGACGCATCACGGAGACCGACCAGCGGCTCAATCGACTTTACGATGCGATCGAGACCGGCGTGGCTGACCTGAACGATGCAGCGCTGAGAGAGCGCATAGCTGGTCTCAGGGGGATCCGTGATCAAGCCACGGCAGATGCGGAGCGTACCCGGGCTGCACTTGAAGGCGCGAGCCGGCAGGCAATTACGCCGGACATGCTGGAGAGCTTCACACGAGCCGCCCGCGACGCCCTACGGTTTGAAGGCGGCGGCTATCGACGGGAGTACCTGCGCGCGCTGGCGCAATGCGTTGAAGTCGCAGATACGGAAGTTCGAATCAAAGGATCGAAATCAGAACTTCTGCGAACGCTTATCGCTGCGCCCAGCGAAAAATCGGCGGAATTCGGCGTTCATAGTTCTGTTCTGAAGTGGCGCGCCCGAAGAGATTCGAACTCCTGACCCCCAGATTCGTAGTATGCTTCCTTGGATCTTCTCGTCTGCGCCACAGTCAGAAGACTCTCGCTTTCTATTGACATAACTTACTGATTTTAATATAATGTTCGTATTGCAGCGTGCATTCTCGTACCCAGACCCTCCAAACTTCTGAACGTAACTTTCGCAGACTAATCGCAGACTAATTTCTAGGTTGTGATCATGGCAGAGCGATCAATGCTCATCACGGACAAAGCTCTAGCGAAGCTTCCGTTTGCATCTGCTGGTCAATACAGGGTCAATGACACGGAGCTAAAGGGCTTCGTTGTCGTGATCGGGAGACGGACCAAGACCTTTGCTGCTCAAGCCTCTTTTTGGCGTAACGGCATGCGGGAATTTGCCACTCGAAAGAAGATTGGCGAAGCAGGCGATATGACCTCTCGCGATGCTCGCAGCAAGGCGAAGGAAATCCTGGCGAAGATTGCTCGTGGCGAGCGTCCTGACGACGAGAGTTCGATAAAGCGTGGCGCCTTATCGCTGCGCACCGCCTGGGAACGCTATCGCGAGGGGCACATGGTGCGCAAAGGGCGCAGCGCAGGAACGATCGAGAACTATCGCGACCACATGGATCGGCTGTTTGCAGATTGGCTCGACAAACCCCTGGCCCGGCTCGGCCGCCAACCGAATCTCGTTGTGGAGCGGCACGAGAAGATAACTAGAGAGCACGGGGCATATATTGCGAATGGCGCGATGCGCAGTTTACGAGCGGTCTACAACCACGCATGCAAAAGCCATCTCGATCTTCCAAGAGCAAATCCGGTAATTGCCGTGGACTGGAATAAAGAGCATCGACGTGAAACTGGGATGGGCGCAGGCCCATTGGCAGCATGGTTCGCTGAACTTTCTGGATTGAGTAACATTGTGCGCCGCGAATTTCACCTGCTAACGTTGCTGAGCGGCTCGCGGCCAACTGCTCTCAAGCACGTCCGGCCTGAACATGTCGATTTCCGGAGGCGGGTGCTCCACATCCCCAAACCCAAAGGCGGGGAAGAAAGGGCATTCGACATTCCATTGTCGCGACCAATGATACGCTGCATTATTCGGGCCCTCCGTATTGGCCGCGTTGCCTATCCAAACCAGGCTGAATCCTGGCTCTTCCCGGCCGATAGTACTTCAGGGCATTTGGTGGAGCACAAGGAAGACCGGCGCGACTTATCGAAGTGGGGCAACGAACTACGGCAAACGTATCGGACGCTTGCCCAATCAGCCGGGGTCTCCCAGCTGGATGTTCACCTTCTTATGAACCACTCACTACCAGGCGTGAACGCCGGATACATCACACGCGATGGATTACTTGGGGATCACCTGCGCAAGCAGCAGGAACGAATTTCAAAGATCATTATCGATGCGGCTTCAGGCAGCGATGATGGTGCAGACACAACTTGGTTTCGATGTTCGAAACTAGAGTTTGTCATTAGTAAACCGGCTTTCGCAAGGGCGGCTTGAATAGCGACACGCCTTTGAAATTCTCGAAGGGTGGTCTGCGAACCATCTTTCCTCACTCCACCAGTATTCTTCATCAAACGCTACATTTCTCTGGAATCTCTCAAGCTAAAGTGGGGCAATTGTCCTCGGAGGTAACGGGCAACATGGAGGATGAGATAGCCAATTTCATGCTCAAAGCGTCAAAGTTTGAGTTCTTTCTCGTAAACCGAGCAAATTCCCTTGCACTGACAAAGGAAGTCCGCGGACTCAAGGTTGTAGCTGGCGTCAATTGGACCCGCTTGGCGCAACTCGTGGAGAGAGACTTTCCATTTGCTTCATTCAACTTTTCCAAATCTGATTTTGCGATCTTCGTGGAGTCCGTGCCTCAGTATTTGGTCTTGAAGCCGGAAGGCGGCTTGAAATGGGATTGCGATAATCAACCTGTTGATTCCTGGGAACTCGTCCTCGCCCGCGGGTATGCGCAGCTTCGAAACAATATAGCTCATGGCAACAAACATCAGATTTCGGCGCCATTCACCTACGATCGAACCGCCAAGTTTATGACAGCGGGTCTCGCTCTCATGAACTTCATCGCGCACAAGATTTTTTCGGAATTCGATTGGGACACTCCTATATTTAGCTAGCGGCCAATATGCGTTTCCGCAGAGTCGGTTGGATGGCATTTGATCGCACTGCACCAAAACCTCCTTGAACTGCTTTTAAAGGTGATTTTGCCGACATGACATTGGTACTCGATATTCGAGTGATAGCGGCATCAGGCAGCGCAAAATGCCCATTTTAGACTTCAAGGAACTGGCGCCCTCCCGCGCCAAATCGCCAGCCGGTGAGAATTTCGAAGGGCTAATTCGCGAGCTTGGGAAAAGCCTTGGCCTCAATCCAGAATGGTCTGGTCGCGGCGCTGATCAAGGACGCGATCTGCTGTTCACGGAAAATAGAAAAGGTGTGCTTGGTACATACGAAATACGATGGCTCGTCAGTTGTAAGGATCTCGCCAATTCAGGCCGTTCGGTCACGGAGCAAGATGCTGGTTCTGTCACCGACAAGATGAAACAACACGAAGCCGGCGGTTACCTACTTGCGACGACGACAACCGCTAGCAGCGGCCTCAAAGCCATGCTCGACGCGCTCCATAAACGAGGAGAAATTGAAGCAGTCGTATGGGATCGGCACGAGCTGGAAAGCCTGCTTCTTCGCGAAGAAAATACCCATCTCGTCAAACGATATCTACCAACAAGCTACGCCGCGCTGGGGCGCCTGAGCAGCCTGCCACAAATACTGGACTCATTGCGAGCTCTGGTGCCCGTGCCGGTCTATAAAAAAATCACAACAGTTATAGGGACCTACAACGCAGACGAAACGTGGCTCACGGGGGAGTTGATTTGGCCGCATGATCATCAGAGCGCAGAGACGATAAATCGCGCTATTGAGGCATTACTCGAGAAAAACGACCCAGTCGAAGCAACGAATGTGTTGAGAAATGGCGAGATTGAATTTGATGCCTTCGAGGCCATGCTGACAACGTTGGTATCATTCAGGCCTGAACATGCACGTGCGCTTTGTTATGCTCAAATTAAGGTCGGGGATCCAAGCGGAAGGTCCCTGTTTTCTTATATGTTCTATGTCGACAACTATGAGCCGGCGAACGATGAGCAGGTTGCGTTGGCACTCCACCTGACAAGAGAGGACCTTCATCACCTCTATGCCCAGGAAATCAGCGTATTCATAAGCGAGGATTACACGGCGGACCCGGGGAAATATGAAGCTTGGAGCGATCTCGACTCGCTGTCATCACACACAACGATCAGTGACGTCTACACTGAGAGTGTTGAACTGACGCCCAATGCTAAGCAATGCGCAATTGAGTTCCACGCGACAATCACGATTGAAGTTGATTTGGAGTATGATGGAGAAACAGGACACTCGATGTCATTTCCCGGTCGCGCCTCGGGACACATAGATGCCAATGGCACTTATCTTCTAGCGGTCACCGCGGACACGAGCTCTTTCTATGAGTGAGGCACGCAGCTCAGGCCGGTTTTCGTTTTCTTTTAAATGGAAAGCCATAGAACCGCCTAGGGCTTCAAGCACATCAGCGCGCTCACATCTCCAGACAACCTCCCGTGACCAAATCCATAACGAATCTGAGCGGCAGTCAGATGAGAAAATGATAACCTACGAGAAGGATCTACGATTTCGCTTGGACAGCCAAATCTATCGACCCTCTTGCTCCGCCATCTTTAGAGCCTCACCGATATTCTTTGCCTTGTTCCGGTACGGGTCTGTCCTTTCCGCGATACTGTCAAAATCACGTTGTTCCTTGGATTGTCGGACTGGTCGGTTCGTCAATCGCTTGCGAACCTCATCGAGCTCATCGAAAGAAAGCTCGCCACGCCTTTTCTTATCCCAGCGCAACTTCCCGTTTTCATTGAGGTAAGGCACAGAAACGAGCTTTCCGATGCGATACTGGCCAAACAGATCGGGACCAAGGTTTACCGAGCGAGTTTTGGCACGACAGTTATTTCGGATCAGTGCCCGAAGGCCCAGATCATTGACGTATCCCTGAACCTTTTCCAGGCGCTCAGAATGAAGGGACAAGATCATGGCGATAACTTTGTCGACCGAGAAGCGTTGGTCGACAGGCGTATCTTCGATCAATCCCTCAAGAAAGGAATGAAATTTTTTTAGTTCTAAGTCACTCATATATCGAAATCCCAACGCCCCAAGCTGGTTTAAGCTAGTTCTTTTGTTGAGCAAAGACCAACAGCTTCCATCGAATAGGGGCAGGAGGATTATGCTGATGATGGTTTTGAGGCGGCAACGGATTCCCCTTGTTTGCCGCAATCTCATCTCCGCAGTTCTTGCAACGGTAGATACCCGAGTCAGCAGGGATCGTCCCTGGCGTGTACTCTACATCATAAGCGGGATGGTTCTTTTGGTGGAGATATTGTCCATACTTGTATTGAGCCATTACTCTCTCTCTTGAAAGCAATGCAGATAGGTTCTACTACCCGTTCGAAACAAGACAGAGATACTGACCTATCTAAGCTTTTTCTAAATTCTCTGAAACTGGTGGAATCCGATCGCGACGAGCGTCAGTTTTGCTAAATTCACAACTTTGCAACCTACACGAAATCGAATGTTTGAGCGGCAGGTGTCTGGCTTAAACCAGGTGGAAGCTGGGCGCGCGACCGCTAATGTCGTTCGTAGCGACCGATCTCGCCGCGCATGTCGAAGAGATCGCGGGCAACTCATCATTGGGTGGCAGCAGCAGACAAATCTCAGCGAAGGTGAGAGTGTCGCAGGCCGTAGGCCGGGCGCTGAATGCAGACCGCGCAGCACGAGCCGGCAATCAGCGACGGGTACTCCCCGAAGCCGGGAAAACTGTGTTCGAGCACGCAAAGTAAAATAGTTTATGAACCTTGTGTCCGGCATGATCACTTGTTGTAGAATGTGCGGTGATTTGCCAGTGGTTCGTCAAACAAAGGTGGGAGGCGCAGATGTCGGCGAAACAATTCATTGCACTCCTGAACTCCCACGCGGCTGGCGATGAAGATCAGTTCCTGGCAATCGCCCTCCAGGTTGCGGCGAAGGAAGCCCGTAGCGGCAATACCATCGATGCGGAGAAGCTGAAGCGCCTCGTGCAGCAGTTGCGCAATCGCGGTGAGGCACTGAAGCCTCAATCCGTCATCCCGCTGGCGCGTCCGCGCGGCGAGCTTCTGGAACTGGTCCAGAGCTCGTACCCCAAGATCGGGCTGGGCAGCATGGTTCTGGCTGACGGAGTACGCAAGCGACTCGAACGGTTGGTGCGGCAGCAGTCCGAGCGTGCGACGCTGCGCGACCATGGCCAGGTGCCTGCATCCCATATCCTTCTGGTTGGGCCACCCGGCACAGGCAAGACGATGACCGCCGCCGCTCTTGCGGGAGAACTTCACCTTCCCCTGTTCACGATTCGCCTGGACGCGCTGTTCAGCCGATATTTCGGCGAAACGGCGAGCAAGCTTCGGTTGCTGTTCGACCAGGTTGCAAAGACACGGGGCGTCTATCTACTGGACGAGTTTGATGCTGTCGGCTCCCACCGCAGCGACGCAAATGACGTTGGGGAAATTCGACGCGTGCTCAACTCGATCCTGACGTTCATGGAAGAGCCCAATGCCAGTGACAGCCTCGTCGTGGCCGCCACGAACCACCCTGAAATCCTGGATCGCGCCCTGGCTCGCCGCTTCGACGAGATCGTGGAGTACGATGTACCCGATTGCGACGCAGCAAAGGCGATATTGTCGCGCCGGCTTGGGCGGCTGAAGCTAACAGCGAGAGTGTGGACGGACGTGGAAGCGGCCACAAAAGGTCTCAGCCAAGCAGAGCTTGTCCGCGCTGCGGATACAGTTGTCAAAGATGCAATTCTAGAAGGCTCAAAGACCCTGTCGGCCGAGGCGCTCCGTTCGGCGCTCGACGATCGTCAGGTTTTTAAAGGACGCTTACACACAGGACGCTAGTGATTTGGAGAACTGATGGCGGGGGCCGACGATTTTTCAGCGCATGATCTGGCGCATATCCGGATCGATCCATTCCGTGTCAAAGCACAATATGAATTCCCAAATCGCGTGCAGGACCGCAAGCCTCGCAGGGATGACTATCCTGCTCACGCACAGTTGCTGATCCAGCAACTGGCGGCGGCACTCGGTGCGGTGCCGGACTTTGCAAATGACACTCGCCTCACGATCGCGGGTCAGAAACGAGGGACCATCGTCGAAATCGAAACGATGGAGCCAGCCGGCGAACGGCAAGGAGCGAGCAGGACTCCGGCTCTGGATTATCCCACGCAGGACATCGTGGTCCTTCGATCGGAGCGCCAGGAGGATCGCACCGAGAAGTCTGTTCTGTTCATCCCCGATGACGCCAGGGATTACTTTGCCGCTCGTATTGAGGCCTATGGCGCTGAGGATATTGGCAATAAGAAGCGACCTGATGTTCCGAAGTTCGAACCTATTGAGGTCATTCGTGCTGCAGAGGCACGCAACCTGTTCTTCGGAAATGTCAATTTTGCTGCTCCCGAAGGCCGATGGTGGGAACTTTGGGTCCGCGAACCTGCACTAACGAAACCGGGGGCTCGTACAAACGCTGTCAGCGCAGCGGCAACGGCAGCGGGCCTCGAGGTCCACCATGAGCGGCTTTCGTTTCCCGACGCCGAGGTCCTGTTCGTTCATGGGAACGCATCGCTCGTGGCCGGATTCCTTGCGCGCGTTCCCGGAGCTGTATGGGAAGTCCGCAAAGCGGAAGGCAGCGTCGAGCCTTTCCTGGAACTCGGTGGCGCCGGGTTGGGACAGCAGGACTGGGTGGCAGATCTCGCGGGCCGGGTGCAAGCGCCGCCGCAACATGCGCCAACGGTCTGCGTGATTGATTCCGGCGTATCCGCCATGCATCCGCTGATCGCGCCGGGCATTGCTGGCGCATGGTCGGTGGATGCCCATTGGGGAACCGACGATCACCATCCCCATGGCGGTCATGGCACCCCGATGGCAGGCATGGTTTTGCATGGCGACTTGTTTTGGCGCATGAACGACAATCAAGCGGTCGCTCTCACGCATTACGTCGAGTCTATTAAGTTTCTTCCGCCTCAGGGCTTTCCGAAGAACCGGCCGTCTGCCTACGGCGTCGTGACGCAGTCGGCAGTCTCCACTGCGGAACTGGAGCGGCCAAATGTCTCCCGCAGTTTCTGCGTTGCATCCTCCACCACTTTGTTCCCATCCGAAGCGCCTTCCACCTGGAGCGGGGCGCTCGATCAGATTAGTTCAGGTTCGATGCCGGCAGAGCAGGACCGAGACGTCAAAGCAAAAGACCATCCGAAGCGCCTGCTTCTGGTCGCAGGCGGCAACGTGATCGGCGGGCCGCGCGCCGTCGTTGAACAGCATCACCAGATCGAGGATCCTGCTCAGAGCTGGAACGCGCTTACCATTGGCGGATTTACCACGAAATTTGAACTTGTCGGCAATTCGACGCCTCTGGCTGCAGCCAACGACAAGAGCCCTTTCAGCACCGGCTCTCAAGACATGCCGGGAGACCTGACGCCTCTCAAGCCCGAGGTGTTGTTCGAGGCCGGCAACATGATGGTCGACCCTGCCGGTCACTGTGACTGGCATCCGGCGGTATCGCTCCTGGGGGCAGGTTCAGACGTGAACGGCGAACCCCTGGTTCCGTTCTGGGCCACGAGTGCTGCTACCGCGATGGCCGGCAACTTTGTCGGGCGCCTCAAAGCAGCCTTACCCGATCTTTGGCCAGAAACATACCGCGCACTTGTCGTGCAGTCGGCTGAATGGCCCGGTCCCATCCGACGGAAACTGATCGGGAAAGGGGCCCATTGGAAGACAGGAAACAAAGGCGACAAACAGCGGCTGCTGCGCGATGTCGGCTTTGGCGTCCCCAATCTGACTCGTGCAATAGCGTCTGCACGCAATGACGCGTTTTTTATCGCCGAGGCGGAAATTCAGCCTTTCGCGATCGGGAAGGCAGGCACGCCGGTCTTCAACGAGATGCACTTCTACGATTTGCCCTGGCCCCGCACCACTTTGCAGGCCCTTGAGAATTCCATCGTGGTGATGAAGGTCACACTATCCTACTTCGTGGAGCCAAACCTTTCCGGCCGCGCCGCGACACGGCCTGACACGTATCGTTCGTTCGGCCTGCGTTTCGAACTCAAGAAGCGCCTGGAAACCGACGATGAATTCCGCACCCGGCTAAGCTACCCCGAAGAACCGGCTCATGCCGAGGATCTCATCCAGGCCGCAGGCAAGAACCAAGATGCGCAAATCGCTGAGACAAGTCACTGGCTCCTGGGACCCAAAGCCGTCCAAGCCGGCTCACTGCATTGCGATCTCTGGCGGGGCTACGCGGTAGAGCTTGCCAGCCACGACCACATTGCCATCTTTCCGGTATCCGGCTGGTGGAAGTCGCACACCGGGCAGAAGAGGATGACGGACAAGGCCCGCTATGCGTTGTCGATTTCTATCACGGCCGAAGGACAGAACGTCGATCTCTATGCCGAGGTTGCCGCCGAGGTTGCAGCATATCTGGCTGCACAGGCGGCGGTCGATGTAGAGGCCGTTCCCTAGTCATGCAGCCCTATATCGGCTGAGTCGTATTGGTGCTCGGAAGCCCCGCATTCGAGGCACACCTCACCGCCATGGTTCTCGCTGTATGTCCAGCCGCAGGCCCAGCCGCAACTGGGGCAGAACTCGTGGTGGTCGAGGTCACCCCAAAGCCACGGGCTGGCGTATTCTGGGATCGCGTCCCTGTCGTATGAGACGATTTCGAAAGCGTCCTGACCCACCGAAATATAGGCAGTCGGGGAAAAAAGCTTCAGGGCTGAGATCACATCCTCCGGCGACAAGGAAAACCATTCCCGCGCATCGCGCTTGTCTTCGAACAATCGATGCAATTGATGTTCGATGGCCCGGTCTCTGGCGATCGAGGCGGTTTTAATATGCCCCATCAGGGCGATGTCACGTGGGTTTCCGGTCTGCAGGTTGGCTATCCGGCGTTCAAGCGCCTTCGAGCGTCCGATCTTGACGTGGAATTCGCCCGCAAGGCTGTTGTCGAGCTCGGTAAGAAAATAGACGGCCATCGATACCCTCTCTGGAGTGACGACCCTGTTCGGTGTGGTTTGGGACCCTCTTCCAGCCTGGTTTAGGGTGCCCCCCATCGACCGGCGCACCCGCGTAGTCGGTCTTGCTGAGAACATCGCGCACTCTTTGTGAAGAACAACGGGGCCAGCGGTAACGCCAACCAATTCTATCTCTCACCATGGCTTGCCGGTTGTTTCTTCCGGAACAGCCCGCGGAATCGTTCACTCGGATTGCTCGCGAGCCCATACGAAGGATCAACGCCGTTAACTGCGAGCCCTCAATCGGATACCGTTCTCGGGCAGAAACTCGATCCCAGCATTTTCCAACGTACGTCTCACGGCTGTGAGGTTGTTTGAGATCGGAATCCGCGCTCCACGCTCAAAATCGGCAATTGTCTGTCGCGCAACATTGGCGGCCTGCGCGAGTTCGTCTTGGCTCCAGCCAAGCATAGCCCGAGCCCCGCGACATTGCTCTATTGTCAAGGTTTCTTTCAAGTTCCGACAATCCGATTGACGTCAATCAATTTGTATAAGAGTATGCTGTCCAATACGGTCGAGCTGAGCGCAGGCACGCCCACCTCGACCTGACCACGCCTAAGCTAGTGCGAGCTCGGATCATGGCTGATTCCGACAATACCACGACTTTGTCTCTCGTCACCCGAAGGAAGGCACTTGGGGAGATGGCAATTGTTATGTCGGGATGTGAGCCAGCAGCTTTTTTGCGCAAGAAAATGAAGGCACAGCAATCCAGCGATCCTGCGGTGGAGGTCTGGTGCAAATGGAAGGTCGCTTACGAAGAGACTGACCGGCTATGCCGCCAGCAGCAGCGGCTTGAACGCACACTCGTTGAGACAGTTGGATTTCCTTGCGTGACAATCCAATTGTCCAATGGGGAATGTGTAACGGTGCATTCACCCAAGGCGCTTCGCGACCTGCTCGATCCCGATCCAGAACTTGCGGCAATGTATGCGACAGCTGAGACCGATCTTGCTGCTCATCAAGCTCGCTGGGACGCAGCCGACAAGGAGATTGGCTACTCGGCAGCGTTGGACGCGGAAAGTGAGGCTGGGGGCAGGGTAGAGGATATGCTCAACCTCTTGGCCGAAACTCCTGCCGCTTCCCTTGCCGGCGTGGCAGCCAAGCTTGATGTCGTGTTGAGGCAAGGGCAGCCATCCGAAGATGATGACGAGTTTCCCTGGCCACAACTCCGTTCGGTTTTCGAGGATATCGATCGGATCGGGAAGCTGTCGGAGCCAGATTGAAGACCGCAGGGGGCGTGCAGTGTCGCAACTCCTTGGCGAGCGTCATCGGACCTATCGCGACGAGTCTCAACCTCGGGGGAAATGATGGATGCAGCATCGAAAAGCCGCGTTGGATTCCAGACCGGTCCCGGCGCGGGCAAAGCCCAAGGCCGAAAGCACTCCCCATCCCGTCGATCAGCATGTTGGCAAGCAGCTCGCCACGGTTCGTGTCCAGTCGGACGTCTCGCAAGCTCAGCTTGCTCGCTCCATCGGCATCAGCTTTCAGCAGTTGCAGAAGTATGAGAACGCCAGGAACCGTGTCAGCGCATCCATGCTCTATGAGATCGGCAAATCGTTGGGTGTCCCTGTCAGCCGTTTCTTCGAAGGACTGCCGGGAAACGACAAGGTCAGCGGAGAAGCTCCGCCCTTACCTATCGATGAGCGTTTGGCCTTCATTGCCAGTGCGGAAGGCCGCCGCCTGATCGAGAGGCTGATGCAGCTTCCTCCACGCGTGCGCAGACGCGTGTCGTCACTGATCGCTGCGCTGGGAGAAGAGCTGACTACTTCGGGTGCAGACACAGATGACGACAATTTAAGCGATGGTCAGCAGACCTAGGTCTTATCCTGGCATCAGCACACCGAGCCCGCTCTGCCCCTCGGCAACAACAAGTAGGACACCGCAAAAATGAGGCCCGCTCGCAAGTAGCGGGGCCTCATTAAACGGCATGGCCCAAACGCGCAGCGGTCAATCAGGTTTTCGGCAGACGGCAGTTTGTCAACTTTGGCAACGTGTGAAAAAGTCCACGTTTTCAAAGACTTGGTCTTGGATCGCACATTGCGGTCGAACAATGCACCGTGCGTTGAGTGCCAAAAAGATCAAAAGAAACAACAGCCCAACCGAAGCGCACTGTGCGCCCTTTTATCTTGCCATCATCCGGTTGCGGCTACTGACACTCCCGATCATACGCCATAGTACGCTGGGATGTTATCCGGTACAAAATCAGTCGAGAGGTAGAACTGTCCAATTCTGACGTCCCTGGGACGTAAGTATGTCAACCATGCTGGCAATCACTCGTTGCTTGGGATCGAAATCCGCCACGAAATCAATGCCGAAGATTCGCATGCCGACGGCCAGATAGGCAGTGTCCGTTCCGTGATATGGCGGCCCGAAGTGATGCTCACGACCGCTGGAGCCACCGAGCAGCACAGTGCTGAATTCTCCACGGCCTTTGCGCACGAATTTCTTCACTGCGGCCATTTCGGCGGTGCTTGCAATTGCAGGCCCGAGCCAGAAAACGGCATTCTCGAAAGCAACCTTGTAGAGAGCTCTGACAAATTTAGGATCGTCGCCGAACCGCTGAGAGAATGTGAGAGTTGCTTGATTACCAACCACCTCAAATGACACATCCTCAAGATCCTTCGTCACCGGGACAGGCTTGAGGGTCTTGCCGAGCGCTTCATAGTTGCCCGGTCCGCCGTTGATATGTAACTCCGAGCCGCGTTCAGTGTACCGGCCAAGAACGAAGCTCCAATTGTCGAGAGACGGACGCTTTCCGCGCTTCCGAGGAACGTTTCCCAAGAAGGTTATCAGTTCGAACTGGCGCAGCAGAGTTAGGTCCAGGTGGCCGAACCCGTTGTTGCATTTGCGGCAGACGTCGCGGTCTAGGACAAAGCCCGGTGGGCAGCCCAAGGCTTGAGGGAGAATATGCTCCAATGACGGAATGAATGCCGATTTGCTGCACCAGATACATGGGGCAAGGTCAAACGCCTGGCGTCGCCAACGGACGGTTGTTTCTCTCATCAATTCCTCAAAATGCGCAGACTTGGCGCGAAACTGCGCGTGGGATTGAAGTGGCCAGAGTTTCGCTCAATACACAAACCAGGTTCCAAACCGCCATTCAAAGGAACCCTTACAGGAAGATAAAATCGACCAGAAACCTCGCTCTAAATACACGTTGCGAGCAGATAGATGTCCATCCTTGTATCGCACGATGCTGCTTTCAACCTTGACTTCCCTTTCTTGTGAAAGACGCTCTGACACGCTCTCCCGATACTGCGGTGTTGTGATAGCTTCAGCATGGGGGAGGTATACATGGCTTGGGAATTCGCTGAGATACCTGAAGTGGTCATCGACCATGTACGCACCATCTTCGCCGCCGCGAATGACAGGGTGTCGAGAACTATAGACAGCCATCCGTCGATCCATGAGGAAGCGCTCGATCAGCTGCTGATCATGGAACTGACAGCAACACCGCCAGTATTTTTTGCTGAGCAGCAAATAGGTTTGGCAATCGAGTCGCATTGGCTTGGCGGCCGCTGGATGTGGCGTCGATGGGAAATCGCAGATATCGCCTTCTTTGTGATCTTGCGTCGGAGAGGGCATCTCCAGATGCGCAAGGTGGTTCTTCTCCAGACGAAACGGCTCTATTCGCGGGAGGTGAGCGTTAACGAACTGGAACCTGAGGACTATGAAATAGGCATTGGGCGGCTTGCCGATCGTACTGACCCGATCTTGCCGCTCAGCAAGCGTAGGCAATTTACCTTCGACGGCGACTGCGTATATGGCGCAATGCGTGCCGGCCACCACCAGATCAACGCTATAGACAGCTATGCCGAAGAGAGGGGTATCCCGGTCTATTACGGCCTCTACAACCCGACCTCGCTCCCGTTTTCGGCGCAATACCCGGCTCTGGTAGGAACAGTCGCGACAGCCGACAACCTTGTTGGCTGTCGCGTCCTTTCCTCTGACTTTGTCCACGACGTCATAGGTAATCTCGCGGTTGGACAGGCACCCACTGTAAACAGCCTTCTGAAAACTCTACTCCGTTCCGACGACGCTAACGCGTTCCGCGGTTGGAGATTGGAAAACTTCGTCGCCGATGAAGTCCTCCGATGCCGGCAAGGCCGGTTGTTCGAAGACGCCACGGACCCCAATCTGAGGGCACTGCTTTATTCCCGTTCCGCTCCGATCATGGCTGCGATCACTATGACGATTGATCTCGGAACGGAGGGATAATCGAGAGCATGCCACAGCGTTGGGACAACTGCGGTCTTTGCGGCGAGTATAGACTAACGACGCGGGAGCATGTGGTTCCACGCTCGCTTTATCCAGCATCCAAGGCAAATAGCAGGTTCCAGAGAATTACCATTCCCGCCTGCGCATCCTGCAACAACGGGACATCAGATGACGATGCGCATTTTCGCAATGTCGTTCTGGTTGCAGGCGACACCAATCCCGTCGTTTCCGAAATCTGGAGCGGCCCGGTTGCGCGCGCCTTCAAACAGGTCGATGGACGACGGCGTGCGTATGATCTGTTCAAGATAATGAGACCCGCACCAGATGCAGGTCCCGGTCGGTACCGCATCTATCCTGCAGACGACGATCGCGTTGTGTTCATCGCGCGAAAGATAATTCGCGGCCTTTCACGGCACCATCAACTCAAATACCCGGTAGCCGACGGCGAGGTGTTTGCTGATGTAATGCGCTATCCGATACCGGAGGAAATCATCGGAAGCATGGAGCATCACAACGCGGAGCCGGATATTCTCGAATATGGATGGCTGCGCCTGACCGAGACGGCCGGAATGTCGTCCGTTTGGCTCTTACGATTTTACCAGCGTACGTCATTTGTCGGATTTGTGTTTCAAGATGAAGCCAGCCGGCGACAGCATCTTGAATGAAAGTGCCCGAGCCGGTTCTACCAATCGCCGACATAGATCTAGCTATGCCGACACCGCGGCAAATTTCATCCTCAAGGTAAGCGAATGGATGAGCACAGCAAGGCAAGAAAGGTCTACGGAACGGAACAGGCCCGACTTGTTTATGGGCAACGGCTCGACGGCACACTCGCTCATATCCGCGAGGTGCTTCGCGGTTTGGCATGCGGGTGCGTTTGCCCCGCATGTAGAGGCCGACTGGTTGCCCGGCTGAAAGACGACCACCAGGTTCCGCATTTTGCGCATCACAGCGGCGAGGCATGTGGCGGTGGCCCTGAGACAGCTCTTCATCTGCTGGCAAAGGAAGTTTTCCGCGACAGTCCGAAAATGTTTGTTCCAGAACGCATCGGGTTAGATGAGCAAAAGCAAGTGGTCACCAAGCCGACCCAGGAGATCCAAACGGAGTTCCTCAGGTTGGAATATACCGACCTGAAGAAAATCGTGCCGGACCTCTATGTCCGCGCCTTTGACCGTGATCTCTTTATTGAGGTGGCGGTTACTCACTTTTGTGACGCTGAAAAAGTCCAGAAGCTCCGGATGCAGCAGATCCTCGCCCTGGAAATTGACTTATCGCGCCTACCACGAGACTCAACTCGGGAGGATATTGCAGATGCGGTTCTGCGAACCGCACCGCGTCAGTGGCTATTTCACCCTGGTATCGATGCAGCACACGCGAAGCTCAAGCAGGAAGCCGACGACAGGCAAAAGCAGGAAAACAGGCGACTCGCTGATGCAGTAAAAAGGCGCAAACCTCGAGTCAATGAACTGGTGAGTGCTTATGCTGCCGCGTTGATGCAAGCGACAGAAGCGAAGGAAAGTGCGCCGCGCTACGACGATCTCGCGGCGATTGGACTTGCTGACCACATCGGGGTCAACGTGGATGGTTTCGGATGCTTTGCGGTGTCGCCTGCCAGTTGGCAGGCAACAATCTTGGGCGAAATTTTTCACGACAATTGCCTTGGGACCAGCGTCCTTCAAGCCGTCCCGATCACCGGGCATTTGGAAAAACGCAAGCTAATCAGACCGCCGTTCCACCATATCTCTCGTGAAATTGCAGATGATGTCTCCGCCATCGAACCGCGTTTTGCCCCTCCCTGGAAAGCCGTCGATCACTATCTGAAGCACCTGATAGGTAGCGGCATTCTGGTTCGACGCGGACGCAGCCTGTTTCTTGCCTCGGCATTCGCTGATCAATGGGATGCAAGAGCGCAGGCCGAGGCCCGGCGAGTAGCCGATCTCCAAGCCGCCGTTGAAGCTGTGGACCGTATACTCGGCGCTCTTCCACAAGATGAGCGCGGGGTGACTTCAAGCGAGACCTGGTTGCAATCGATTGCTACGGAATCAGGCTGGAGCTATCGGGATTGTTTCGCTTCTGACGGCGAGTCAAAAAAAATATTGCAAGGAATTGAAGAAATCACTGCCATGATGGATGGGCGGGGCCCCCTTCCGAGGGACACGATGGGCCTACCGCTGGCGGCTCAGATGGAGCGCCGTAAGATTCAGATGGCGGAGCAGGCCGAAGAGCATCGCAGGAATCAACTCCTGGAGGCCCGCCGCCGTGCTCATGACCGAGGCGACCGGCTTTGCAGGGCTGCCGAGAAGGAGCTGAACGGTCCAGATCTAGTCACTTTCCTGCATTCGAAAGTTGCTGGCGAGGACGACAGGACGCCGCTTGAAATTGCTCAGGCGGATGACCAAGGCCTGTACAAGGCCTTTGAAGCACTCGAAGCGTTTGGCAGACGACGCCGGGCGGAGGCAGCTGCTACAGAAACCCGAAATCACTATCAGGCCAAGATCACGGCTGACGCTAGACAATTCCTCTCCGAAGAAAATGCCCAAGCCTTTCTGAACGGTCGGGACGACGATCTGGGACGAATGAACCCTCTGTCATTCGTCAAAGATGAAAGTACCTACCGCAAGGCGTGCGCGAAGCTGAAGGAATGGGAACGAGAGTTCGGACCGCTTTAGCTAGATACCCAAGGATCATCGTAGCAACTTGCCTGAGAGATACCCTTGATCGAAAATTCAGAAGATGAAACCCCACCGCTGGGCCTTTCTCGAGAGATATGGCAGGCGATGCTCGCTGACGTTCGCAAACAGGAGGCGGCAAACAAGAAGCGCTCGGAAACGATGAAACTCCGCGCTGCTGCCAAAAAGGCTGAACAGCTTTTGCACCCACCAAGGAGCGTAAAAGAGGCTTGGCGCCGCCACGCGGACAATTGCCCGCATTTCCCGATGTCACCGGAAGCGAAGGCATGGTTTAGGGAAAACCGGTCGTTTGAGTTCGACGGCACCCGATGGAGGCGGGAAGTGAACCGACAACTGTCTAACTCTGGAAAAACGAGGCCGATAAGAAGCATCATTTACTACGCTGAAGACGGTCGGACAATTATTGAACAGGACGAGGGTCCGAATCGACGTAGCGATCCGGAGCGCGACTACGGACTTCCGGATTGAATACTGCGGCTATCCAAAGGCTCTGAATTTTAGCTCGTGTCCGGGACGAGCGCCCAGAAGGACGATATGCATCCTACCAAAAAGGAGCCTTCCACTTCCGTTCCGCAGACTAAATCGCAGATTAATCCGCAGTGTTAGTCTGCGTATTGGAGCTAAGTAATTGAAAAGATGGCGCGCCCGAAGAGATTCGAACTCCTGACCCCCAGATTCGTAGTCTGGTGCTCTATCCAGCTGAGCTACGGGCGCGCAACAGGCTTTGCCTGACAGCATTCACGGCCTGCGTTTGGCGCCAGCCGCGATGCGAGGTGTTCCCTAACGACTCAAATTCCGAAAAGCAAGCGATCAATGCAAAAGTTTTGCCGTCGTTGTGAAAGGCGGCTCGCGGGCTCCGTCAGGCCGAGCGCCTCAGACCGCGGCGGGCACGGTCGAGACTGACGGGCTGGTCGGGGATGCTCACGGAAAAGACCGTGCGGCCGCCGATGCTTTCGACAAGCTCGAGCTTGCCGCCATGGGCACGCACCAGTTCGTGCGCGATGGCCAGGCCAAGGCCAGTGCCGCCGCTGCGCGCCGAACCGCGGAAAGCCAGGAACAGGTTTTCCCGCGCCTTCGCGGGCAGGCCGGGGCCGGTGTCCATGACCAGGATCTGGCTGATGCCGCCGGTCCGGTCCGCCGATATGACCAGACGCCGCACCACGGCGCCTTCGGTGTCGGCGGCCATGGCCTGCACGGCATTGCGCGACAGGTTGGTCAGGACACGGAACAGCTGTTCGGAATCGGCATCGACTTCGAAAGCGGCGTCGACGCCATTCTCGAAATCGATGCCGTCGCCCATGTCGAGCAGCCCGTGCACCTCGTCGACCAGCTGGCGCAGGCGCAACATGCGCCGGGCCGGCGGCGCCTCCTGCGCACGGCCATAGGCCAGCACGCCTTCAGTGTAGGAAACGGCTCGGTCCAGCGACTTCAGCAGCTTCGGTGCAAAGGCCTGGACGCTGGCATCCTTCACCTGAAGCAGGCGATCGGACAGGAGTTGCGCCGACGCCAGCACGTTGCGCATGTCGTGGTTGATCTTCGACACGGCGAGGCCGAGGTCGGCGAGGTGTCGCTGTTCGGCGAGCATTTTCTGCAGCCGCCCCTGCATCTGCGCCAGTTCGCGCTCGGCGACGCCAATTTCGTCGTCGCGGTTGGCCGGGCACACAATCCGCCCCGGATCGTCCGGCGCTTCAGAGAAAGACAGCATCGAGCGTGTCATCGCCCGCACCGGTCGGATCATGATGCGATCGACGGCGACATAGACGAGCATCGCGGAAAAGACCGAAATCAAAAGTCCGATCAGGGCGATGTTACGTGAAAAGGACAGCATGGCCGCGCGCAGCCGGTAATCCGGCATGATCAGCTCGAATTCGCGGCCCTGCTCGCCGACCGGCCCGAAGATGCGCAGCGTGCGGTCTCCGCCCCAGAACAGGGTCTCAAGCGCATCCGACAGCTGTGTGAACATGCCGGTATTGGCGATGTCGATATGCTCGTCGACCTTGGGCGGCATGGCCGCGACCGCCAAAAGACGGGATGCATCACCGTCGCGCACCGCGATCGCCTTTGCGCCAAGTGCCATCAGAAGGTCGTCCTGGGCGGTGCGGGACAGCGCGCCCGGGTCACCTTCCACCAGAACCACGGACACGGCCGCCGCCGTGTTGAGACGTTCTCGCAGCCAGCGCGTCCGGTAATCGGCGATCGAGGGCAGGAAGATCAGCACTTCGGCAAGAAGCACGAAAACGATGGTCAGCAGGATCAGCTTGGCCGACAGGCCACGCGCCAGCGGCACGACCCTGGCCAGGGCGCCGGCCGCAGGCCTGGCAGCCTCCGTGTTCTCAATCGTGGAAGGTTCGACGCTCATTCACCCGGTGCCGCCATGCCTTCCCATGCAAACTAGGCAATTGTGACGGAATTTCCAGCTATAAGGCGCGATGGGCGATTGCCAGCGAATCTTTGCCGCCCGAGTCGGATTGACTTCCAAAACCCTTCTACCTATAAGCCCCGCTCACGCTCGGGCCCCAGAACCCGGCGCGGTTTCGATCGCGCCAAACAGGGCTCAGCCAACAAGCTCCTGTTACACAGTGACAGACACAAGAAGGGCCGCACCCCGCGGTATTTAAACAAATGAAGCGTACCTACCAACCCTCCAAGCTCGTTCGCAAGCGCCGGCATGGCTTCCGTGCCCGCATGGCTACCAAGGGTGGCCGCGGCGTCGTCGCTGCTCGCCGCAACCGCGGTCGCAAGCGGCTGTCCGCCTAAGCGGACGCCACGGCCGTTGCCCTCGACCCGGCCAATGGGACAGGCACCCAAACGGCTTCTGAAACGCACGGATTTCCTAACCGTCCGGCGCGGCGAAAAGCGGCGCGGGCGGTTTTTCCTCGTTGAGGTGCTGAACCGCGGCGACAGCGAAGCGCCGCGGGTCGGATTCACGGTCACCAAAAAGGTCGGCAACGCCGTCGTGCGCAACCGGGTCCGCCGGCGGCTGAAAGAAGCCGTGCGCACTTATGCCGCCGCTGACATGGAAAGCGGCCATGACTATGTCATCGTGGGGCGCGAGGATGTACTCACCGCGCCTTTCGGTGAGCTGAAAGCCGAGCTTTCCCGCCGTATCCACGCAAAACGCTAGCGCGACAGGCCAAGGTCTCGATGGAAAACAACCGCAATTTCTTCATCACCATCGCCTTGTCGGTGCTGATCCTGACGCTGTGGCAGGTGTTCTACATGAACCCCCGCGTCGAAACCCAGCGCGAGACGGCACGTATCGAGGCCGAGCGCCAGGCCAAGACGGCACCGGCGGCGGGAGCGACGGGCACGCAGACGCCAGCCCAGCCGGGCGCGGTGCCAAGCCTGCCCGGCACGGACGGCGCGACCCCGGCCGGACGCGAACAGGCGCTTGCCGCCACCAGCCGCATCAAGATCGATACGCCCAGCCTCGAAGGGTCGATCAACCTCACCGGCGCGCGTCTCGACGACCTCAAGCTGAAGCGCTACCGGCTGACCGTCGACAACAATTCGCCGGAGATCGAGCTGCTCAACCCGTCGGCGCTGCCGAACGGCTACTATGCCGAACTCGGTTTCGTCGGCAACGAAGCGACCGGCAAGGTGCCGAGCCCGGATACGGTCTGGACGGTCGAGGGCAATGCCACGCTGACGCCGACGACGCCGGTGACGCTCGCCTACACCAATGACAAGGGCCTGACCTTCAAGCGGACCATCTCGGTCGACGCGAACTACATGTTCAAGGTTTCGGACACCGTGCAGAATTCCGGTGCGGCGGCTGTCACCCTGTCCAACTATGGCCGCGTCACCCGCTTCGACAAGCCGAGCACGCCGTCGATCTATGTGCTGCACGAAGGCCTGATCGGCGTGACCGGCGAGGAAGGCCTGCAGGAGCACAAATACGCGTCCGTCGAAAAGGACAAGCAGTATGTGCCCGCCAAGTCGACCAATGGCTGGCTCGGCATCACCGACAAATACTGGGCGGTGACGCTGGTTCCGACCGAAAAGCAGCCGTTCCAGCCGCGCTTCGCCTATTTCGACGACGGCAGGCCGCGCTACCAGTCCGACTTCCTGACCGACCCGATCACCGTCGAGGCCGGCCAGTCGGCCACGGTGGAATCGCTGGTCTTTGCCGGCGCCAAGGAAGTGTCGAAGATCAATGCCTATGAGAAGGATCTCGACATCCGCCGCTTCGATCTCCTGATCGACTGGGGCTGGTTCTCCTTCATCACCAAGCCGATGTTCTGGCTGATCGACACGCTCTACAAATTCTTCGGCAATTTCGGCCTGGCGATCCTCGCCACCACCGTCATCGTCAAGGCAATCTTCTTCCCGCTCGCCAACAAGTCGTACAAGTCGATGGCGAACATGAAGAAGGTGCAGCCCAAGATGCTGGAAATCCGCGAGAAATACGCGGACGACAAGATGAAGCAGCAACAGGCGATGATGGAGCTGTACAAGACCGAGAAGATCAATCCGATCGCCGGCTGCTGGCCGGTGCTGATCCAGATCCCGGTGTTCTTCGCGCTCTACAAGGTGCTCTACGTCACCATCGAAATGCGGCACGCGCCGTTCTTCGGCTGGATCCACGACCTGGCGGCACCCGATCCGACGTCGCTGCTCAACCTGTTCGGCCTGTTGCCTTTCGCCACGCCCGCCATGCTGCATATCGGCATCTGGCCGCTGCTGATGGGCGTGACCATGTTCCTGCAGATGCGCATGAACCCGGCGCCGCCGGATCCGACCCAGGCCGCGATCTTCAACTGGATGCCGGTGATCTTCACCTTCATGATGGCGGGCTTCCCGGCCGGCCTGGTGATCTACTGGGCGTGGAACAACCTTCTGTCGATCCTGCAGCAGGGCGCGATCATGAAACGCCAGGGTGCCAAGATCGAGCTGTGGGACAATCTGGCGGGTCTCTTCAAGAAGAAACCGACGCCCGCGGAGTAGCGCGCCAAGCTATCCCTTTGGAAAAAGGCCCTGGCACAGCCGGGGCCTTTTGCTATTGGCGAAAGGATTGGGCTATCTTTCAATTCCGCCGCAATCTCGCCGGAGATCACAATGAACGGCCCTAATCCCAACACCAAGCATCCGACGCTGCATCACAATCGGGTCGGCTTCCTGAAGCCGATCGTCCACGCTCCCAACATCGAGATCGGCGACTATACCTATTACGACGATCCGGGTGGGCCTGAGAGTTTCGTCCAGACCTGCGTGCTGCACCATCACCCGTTCATCGGCGACAAGCTGATCATCGGCAAGTTCTGCGCCATCTCTGAAGGCGCCCGTTTCATCATGAACGGCGCCAACCATGTCATGGGCGGCTTTTCGACCTATCCGTTCAACATCTTCAGCCACGGCTGGGAAAAAGGGTTCGACGTCGCGACCTGGAAAGCCGAACTGCGTGGCGACACGGTGATCGGCAACGACGTCTGGATCGGCATGAACACCGCGATCATGCCCGGCGTGAAGATCGGCGACGGCGCGATCATCGCCGCCAAGTCGGTGGTGACGCGTGATGTGCCGCCCTATGCGATCGCCGCCGGCAACAGCGCCAAGGTGGTGAAGATGCGTTTCGACGACGAAACCATCACGCGGCTGCGGCAGATCGCCTGGTGGAACTGGCCGGCCGACAAGATCACCCGCAACCTCGATGCCATCCGCGGCGCCGACATCGACCGGCTCGAGGCATCGACGTGACCGCAGAAACGATACCCGTGGTCGGCGAGGACATCTTCACGCGGCCATGGATCTTCATCCGCGGCGTGCCGGCGATGAAGTTCCTGCCGCCGGAGGGTCCTCCGGAGATCGCCTTTGCCGGCCGTTCCAATGTCGGGAAGTCGTCGCTGATCAACGTGCTGGTCGGCCAGAAGGGGCTGGCACGTACATCCAACACGCCTGGACGCACGCAGGAGCTCAATTATTTCGTGCCCGACGGGTTTTCCGGCGAGGGCGCCGACCTGCCGCCCTTGGCGCTGGTCGACATGCCGGGCTATGGCTACGCCCAGGCGCCGAAGGAGCAGGTCGACCAGTGGACGAAGCTTGTCTTCGACTATCTGAAGGGCCGGGTCACGCTGAAGCGCGTCTATGTGCTGATCGATGCCAGGCATGGCATCAAGAAGAACGACGAGGACGTGCTGACGCTGCTCGACAAGGCCGCCGTCTCCTACCAGATCGTGCTGACCAAGACGGACAAGATCAAGGCCGCCGGCGTGCCGCGCCTGATCGAGGAGACTTTGCTGAAGATCAAGAAACGGCCGGCTGCGTTCCCAGGCGTGCTGGCAACGTCATCCGAGAAGGTCGACGGCCTCGATGAACTGCGCGCGGCGATCGTGCTGGTGGCCAATGGCGGCTAAGACCGCCATTCACTCGACAGGTCTTGCCCTGTCCTGAGCCACGAATGTTTCGGTACCGTAGGCTTTCAGGAACACGTCGACACCCGCGCGCACCACATACCTGATTTCATGATCGGCCGGTGACTGGCGGCGGTACCCGTACAGGCGCTGCCTGAGCAGGCCGGCCATGCAGAGTTCGGACAACTGGTAGGCGGCAAGATCGACGTCGGGTATCTCAAGCAGGCCCTTGGCGATCGCCCGCTCGAGGAACGCCTCGACCTTGGCATGACCCTGCTTGGGTCCCTTCTCGTAGAAGCGCAGGCCGAGTTCCGGAATGCGCTCGGCGACACCGATGACGGTGCGCTGCGCCATCACCACCTTGTCCGAGGTGATCTTGTAGGAAAGAGCCATACCGAAGTCTTCGAGGACATCCCGCAGATTGTCCTCGCGGTCGAGCACCTCATAGAGATTCTGGAAGATCTTGCAGCGTTCTTCCTCGACCAGTGCCTCGAACAACTCTTCCTTGTTGTCGAAGTAGACGTAGATCGTGCCCTTCGAAACGCCGGCTTCGCGGGTGACATCGTTCATCGACGCCGCGTCAAATCCCTTGTCCATGAAGACGCGCCGGGCACCCTCCATGATCTGGTCGCGCTTGACCGGATCCTGGCCGGCGGCGGGCCGGCCGCGCCCCAAGGTCTCCTCGGCTCTGTCCGGTTTCGCTTCGGTTTCTACGAGGATGTCGCTCATTTCCCTGTACGCGTAAAATAATTCGAACCGATCGGTTCGATGCCTCTTGATATGGGCCTGTTCTTACGTTAAGTCAACATCGAACCGAACGGTTCAGTTCGCAAAATCACAAGAGCGTTGCCATGTCGAACTCTTCTACCCCGACCACCGCCGAAGTGCATCCGTTTCCAAATGCCAAGGCGCCGTCCGCCGAGGCCCCAAGCGCGCCGGTCGAGAGTGCCGCCGCGGCACCGGCACCGGCAAAGAAGAAACGCTCGGTGCGTTCGCTGCTGCTGCCCATCATTGGACTGGGCCTGGTCGGCACCGGCCTCTGGTACGGTTACGGCTATTGGACCGACGGCCGTTTCATGATCTCGACGGACGATGCCTATGTGCAGGCCGACATGGCCTTCGTGTCGCCGAAGGTCTCCGGCTACATCGACGAGATCAAGGTCGAGAACAACCAGCAAGTGAAGGCTGGTGACCCGCTGTTCATTGTCGATTCCGGCGACTACCGCATCGCCGTCGACCAGGCTGCAGCCCAGATCGCAACGCTGGACAAGACGCTGGCGCGCATCGACGCGCAGATCACCGCCGCCCATGCCTCCCTGCAGCAGGCCGAGGCGCAGAAGAATTCTGCGCAGGCAGCCGCCGACAATGCCCAGCGCACCCAGGGACGCACGGCACAACTGCTGAAGACGCATGTCGCCACGCAGGCACAACTGGACGATGCGCAGACCGCGGTCGACCAGACCCGTGCCTCGCTCGCCAGCGCCGATGCGCAGATCGCCGCGGCGAAGGCCAATATCGGCGTGCTCGAAGCACAGCGCGCGGAATCGGCCAGCACGCAGGCATCGCTGCGCCTGACCAAGGACAAGGCCGAGCGCGACCTCGGCTTCACCGTGCTGCGGGCTCCCTATGATGGCGTCGTCGGCAACCGCTCGGTCGAAAAGGGCAATCTCGTCAGCCCGGGCCAGAAGCTGGCCGCGATCGTGCCGATGAACAAGCTCTATATCGTCGCCAACTTCAAGGAAACACAGCTTGCCCGCCTCGTGCCGGGTGAGACGGTGCGCATCGCGGTCGATGCCCTGCACAACGAAACGTTCGAGGGAACCGTCTCCTCGCTGGCGCCGGCCTCCGGCGCGGTGTTCTCGATGCTGCCGCCGGAAAACGCCACCGGCAACTTCACCAAGGTGGTGCAACGCGTGCCGGTGCGCATCGATGTGTCGCCCGAAGCCCTCGCGACGGGCAGGCTGCGCGCGGGTCTGAGCGTCATCGTCGACGTCGACAGCCGCACCGCACCGTCAGCAACGACCAAATAGCGGGAAGCGACCATGTCGAGCGTCGACGCCGTTGCCGCAGCAAGGCCAGTCGATCACATCGAACCGCGGCGCGTCATCGCCTTCCTGGCGATGGTGTTCGGCATGTTCATGGCGATCCTCGATATCCAGATCGTGTCGGCGTCGCTGGCCGAGATCCAGGCCGGCCTTTCAGCCAGTTCCGATGAGATTCCGTGGGTTCAGACCTCTTACCTGATCGCCGAAGTGATCATGATCCCGCTGTCGGGGTTCCTGAGCCGCATGCTGTCGACACGCGTGCTGTTCACGATCTCCGCGGCCGGCTTCACCGCGGCGAGCGCATTGGCGGCCACTGCCACCAACATCGACCAGATGATCGTCTACCGCGCGATCCAGGGCTTCATCGGCGGCGGCATGATCCCTTCGGTCTTCGCAGCCGCGTTCACCATCTTCCCGCCGTCGCGGCGTGCCATCGTCTCGCCGATGATCGGTCTGGTCGCCACGCTGGCGCCGACCATCGGCCCGACGGTCGGGGGCTATATCAGCCACGCCATGTCCTGGCACTGGCTGTTCCTGATCAATGTCGTGCCTGGCATCATGGTGGCGACGGCGGCGTGGACGCTGATCGATTTCGACAAGCCGGACATGAGCCTCTTGAAGAAGTTCGACTGGTGGGGCCTCGCCGGCATGGCGGCTTTCCTCGGCTCGCTGGAATATGTGCTGGAGGAAGGTCCGAACCATGACTGGCTGCAGGAGCAGTCGGTGTTCATCTTCGCCATCGTCATGACGGTCGGCGCGATCGTCTTCTTCTGGCGCGTGTTCACCGCCGAAGAGCCCATCGTCGACCTGCGCGCCTTCAGCAACATCAACTTCGCCTTCGGTTCGCTGTTCTCCTTCGTCATGGGTATCGGCCTCTACGGGCTCACCTATCTCTATCCGATCTATCTCGGCCGCATCCGGGGTTATGATTCCATGATGATCGGCGAGGCGCTGTTCGTGTCCGGTCTCGCCATGTTCCTGACGGCGCCGATCTCCGGCATCCTGTCGAACAAGCTCGACCCGCGCCTGATGATCGCGACCGGCTTTGTCGGCTTCGCCGCCGGCACCTGGCAGATGACCCATCTCACCGCCGACTGGGACTTCTGGGAACTGTTCGTTCCGCAGATCCTGCGCGGCGCCTCGATGATGTTGTGCATGGTGGCGATCAACAACATTGCGCTCGGCACGCTGCCGCCCTCGCGGCTGAAGAATGCCTCGGGCCTGTTCAACCTGACCCGCAACCTCGGCGGCGCGGTGGGGCTGGCATTGATCAACACCATCCTCATCGACCGCAACGCCTTCCACTATGCCCGCCTGTCGGAGCATGTGCAGTGGGGCAGCGAAGCCGCGCAGGACAAGCTGCGCAACATGACGCAGAACTTCCAGTCCCAGGGTGGACTCGATGCCGGCAGCGCGGCCCTTTTCAAGCTCTCGGCCATCGTGCATCAGCAGGCGGCACTGCTGTCCTTCATGGACGTGTTCTATCTGCTGACGATGCTGTTCCTCTCGCTGGCAGCCTTCGTGATGGTCATCAAGCGGCCCCCGACCGCGGCCGGTGGTGGAGGCGGCGGCGGCCACTGAAGCCTTTCCGTTTGCTCACGGAGACGCTTTCCGGACGGAAAACCGTCGCACACATTTCCTGGGATTGCCCCCCGCCTGGAAACGGTCAGGCAGCCGCGGCCTGGAAGTTCAGGGCAACGCCGTTGATGCAATGGCGTTTGCCGGTGGGTGGTGGGCCATCGTCGAAGATATGGCCAAGATGACCGCCGCAGCGACGGCAATGGCATTCCACCCGGACCATGCCGAGTGTCCTGTCTTCATGCGTGCCGATGGCATTCGGCAAGGCCTGCCAGAAGCTCGGCCAACCGGTGCCTGAATCGAATTTCGTCTCGGACGCATAAAGCGGCAGGTCGCAGCCGGCGCAGGCAAAGACACCCTTGCGGTGCTCGTTGAGCAGCGGGCTGGTGCCCGGATACTCCGTATCCTCCTGGCGCAGCACGGCATATTGCTCGGGCGTCAGTTTGGTTTTCCATTCAGCATCGGTCTTCTGGACTTCGAAGGTTTCGGCCCGCGCCGGTTGCGTGCCGCCGAGGCGCGAGAAAGCCCAGGCGCCAACTCCGGCCGTCACAACGGCTACGGTGCCAAGAAGAAGGTCACGCCGATCCATAAGTCGTATCCTTTTTACTATCCTGCCTGCTCCAGCGTCCGTCGTGAAATCACGTTGTCTTGTGGTTCGGTCGGGGCTGAAATGAGAGCGGCCGCACGCCAGTCTGGGAGGACCAACGTGCGGCCGCCATGCCTTCTTCCGCTTTTCGCTGGAAACCGGCCTGCCGTTACATCTTGGGAAGCAGGACCTTGTCGATGACGTGGATGACGCCGTTCGACTGTTCGACATCGGCGATGGTGACATGGGCGACATTGCCGCTTTCGTCCGTCACGGTGACCTTGCCGCCCTTTTCCTTCAGCGTCAGCTCGCAGCCGCCGGCGGTCTTGACCTTGTGCGCGCCGCCATCAGCCTTGACCATCTTGGCGACATCGGCCGACATCGCCTTGGCGGCAACGACATGACAGGTGAGGATCTTGGTGAGCTTGTCCTTGTTTTCCGGCTTCAGCAGGGTTTCGACCGTACCCTTGGGCAGCGCCGCAAAAGCCTCGTTGGTCGGCGCAAAGACCGTGAACGGGCCCTTGCCCTGGAGAGTTTCGACCAGGCCCGCGGCCTTGACCGCGGCAACCAGCGTGGTGTGATCCTTCGAATTGACTGCGTTCTCGACGATGTTCTTCTCGGCATACATCGGCGCGCCGCCGACCATCGGGTTCTTGGCATAGGCAATGCCGGCGAGTGCGGATATGGCCACGGTGCCTGCGAACAGCAGCTTGGTGATCTTGTGCATGTCTCAATCTCCTCTGGTTCAACCCTCTTGGGGACACGAGGAGATACGGGACGCGATCCTTGCGAGTTTCAGCCGTTCGGATTTTTTTCTGCGCTGGAGCAAGCCCAGGAAAAACGCGTAGCGGTTTTCTGCCCGAAATTCCGTGAAAACAAAGAGTTGGAGCATTCCCGCGTTTCCATAAAAGCGGAAACGCTCCGGTCGGATCAGATGTCCTTCAGGTCGCCGGCTGCAACCACGGGTCCGGTCGGCTGGCCGGTCGGCGAGCCGCCTTTGGGCTCAAGGCTGATGGCAAGAACCGCGCCCTGCGCCAGCTTCTCTTGAACAGCTGCGGGCGGACTCAGTTGTGCAGTGGCGCCAGCGGGAACAACACCGATAGAGATCGGCGCATTCGTTCCCTCGATCAGCCAGAGTTCGAAATCCTTGGCCGATGCCAGCTGACCGGAAAGGCGCGACAGCCGCACCTCGTTGCGAACCCCGTCATAGACCGCGACATAGCGCACATCACTGCCTTCGCCGGCAAGCGACGCAACCAGTTCCGCCTGCGGCGGCGCAGACGGCGCACCGAGATAAGGCACGGCGATGGCAAGCACCAGCGCGGCGAGGGCCGCAGCAGCCAGGCCGCGCCAGAAGGCAAGACTTGACCAGAGGCTGCCTCGATCCTGCTGCTCGGCACCGCTCGAAAACAACCTGCGATCGATCGCTGCTTTCACCGAGGCCGGCGCCTCCACCTCGACATAGCCGGCAGCAAGCGGTGAAAGCCGCCCCTCCCAGGCATGGACCAGTCGTGCGAAGGCAGGATCCTGTTCGATTCGCTGTGCGATCGCCTGCCGTTCGTCCGCCGAAAGCACGCCGAGCACATACTCCGCGGCAAGCGCGTCGTCGTCGCGTTCCGGTCCGGTATGGTCGCTTTCGCTCATCGCTCCAGGCATTCCCGCAATCTGATCAGGCTGCGTCGCAGCCAGGTCCGCATCGTGTTGAGCGGAACGCCGTGGCGCTCCGCGAGTTCGGCATAACTCTCTCCCTTGAGATAGGCACCCCGCACGGCATCCGCCCTATCCTGTTCAAGCTCTTCCAGGCAGCGATGGATACGGTCGGCTTCGCCGCCCGCCATCGCCATTGCCTCGGGACCCGGCGCCGGATCGGCCACCTCAAGCGCGGCGTCGATATCGACAGCCGGCCTGCGCCGCGCCCTGATGCGGTCGATGGCATGGTTGCGGGCCACCGCGATCAGCCACGACATCGCGCTCAGCTCCGAGACGGCGAAACGGTCGGCTTTCGTCCAGACCTTGACGAACACCTCCTGCAACGCCTCCTCGGCCTCCGCGCGATCGCTCAAGACACGCAGGCAGACGCCGAAAAGTTTCGCGCTCGTCTGCCGGTAGAGCAGATCGAACGCTGCCCGGTCCTTCAACGAGGTCCGGACGATCAGTCTGGCGATGTCCTGTGGCGTCATCGGCGCCAGACTATGATGGCCGCCGCGCCTTGCCTAGAGCGTTTCCGTTTTTCACGGAAACGCTCTAGGTTTTTGTTTTCGTTGCATTTTTGTAACGCCAAGTGATTCCACTTGGCTACAAATTGCTCCAGTGGAGCAGATCCGGTTCCGGTTCGACGCCAATTGCAAAGGCTACGCCGGCCCGATAGCCTTTTTCCACCGGCTTGGGAGGGCTGCATGTCTGTCGAGCGGACGCTGTGGGAGAACGACGCAATTGGCCTGGCGGCCCTGATCCGCAACGGCGAGCTGTCGCCGCTCGAACTGGCCGATGCCGCCATAGCGCGCGCCGAGGCGACGCGCGGTGACATCAACGCCATAGTGGAACCGCTCTACGATGCCGCCAGAAAACGGGCGAAAACGATCGACCGCACCCTGCCACTGGCTGGTGTGCCTTTCGCCATCAAGGACCTCGGCATCGCCATCGAGGGCATCGCGACGCATGGCGGCAGCCGGGTTGCGCCCTTCGTGCCTGATTTCAATTCGGTTCTGACCGAGCGTTATCTGGTAGCCGGTCTCAACCCGATCGCCACCAGCACCACGCCGGAATACGGCCTGCGGCTCATGACGGAATCCGCCGCTTTCGGTGTCACCCGCAGCCCCTGGAATACCCGCCATACCACCGGCGGCTCCTCCGGAGGTGCGTCGGCGCTGGTCTCGGCGGGCGTCGTGCCGGTGGCACATGCGTCCGACGGTGGCGGCTCGATCCGTGTGCCATCCGCCTGCACAGGTCTGGTCGGCCTCAAGACTTCGCGCGGTCGCGTGCCACTGTCCCCGCTGGCGTCGGAGAGCTGGTACGGCTTCGTCGTCGACCATGCCGTCACCCGGTCTGTCCGCGACAGCGCGCTGCTTCTCGATCTTACTCACGGTGCCGACCCGCTCGCACCCTATGCGGCGCGACCACCGCACGGCACCTTCGCCGCGGCCGCAGCTCGCCAGCCCGGAAACCTCCGTCTCGCCGTGTATCGCAAATCGCCGCTCGGGCTACCTGTCTCGACCGAAACGATGCAGGCGCTCGACAAGGCGGTGGCGATCGCGCGCGAAGGCGGCCACACGGTGGAGGAGATCGACCTGCCGATGATCGACCGTGCGTTCATGACCGCCTTTGCCATGTGTGTCGCTTCGGCCGTTGCCGGATCGCTGCGCATGGAAGAAACCCGCAACGGCAGATCGGTCGCGGGTGATGTCGAACGTGCGACACGTCTGCTCGGGCGCTTCGGTGAACTGATGTCCGGCGGAGAAACCTACACCTTGCTGGAGCGGCTCCACGCCGCCTGCCGCCAGCTGATCGCCACAACCGCCCAATATGACGCCGTGCTGATGCCGATCATCGCGCATCCTCCGCTCGCCTGCGGCGCGATGCGCCCGAAGGGCGTCGATGAATTCATCGAAACCGTCCTGGACAGGCTGCATCTGACACGGCTGCTCAGGATTCCGGGCTTCTTCTCGCAACTGCTCGACAAGAGCCTGTGGTTCACGCACTGGCCGGCGATCCAGAACGTCAGCGGCCAGCCTTCCATCGCGTTGCCGGTGCATGTCACCGATGCCGGCCTACCGCTTGGCATCCAGGCTGCGGGCCGTCCCGGCGACGAAGAGACGCTGCTGTCGCTGGCAGCACAGATGGAAGCGATTTCCGGCTGGCTGAAGCGGCGCGCGCCATTGCACGTGCCGCAATAGGGAGTTCAGGCCTCGCGTCGGAACGTGCCGAAGTGGAAATGCTGCGTTGCGCCCCACGGGGTGACGTGGTCGTAACGCCGGCTGTCGATGAGCCTGAAGCCAGTACCAAGTGCAGCGCCGAGAGATCCTGCGTCGTAGCGCTGTACCACCAGTCCGCTGCATTTTTCCGGACCTTCCGGTGCAAAGGTCCCGATGATGGCATGACCACCGACAGGCAGTGCTGAACGCAGACGCTCGACATAGGCGATCCGGCTGTTCTCCTCGACCAGGAAGTGGAACGCGGCACGATCGTGCCAGATGTCGTAGGAACGCTCCGGGCGCCATTGCGTGACGTCCGCGACAATCCAATCGACCTTGCCCGCCGCAGCGCCGAGACGCGTCCGTGCCGCTTCAAGCGCGGCTTGTGAGATATCGAGCACGGAAAGATCGCCGTGGCCGAGAGCCAGAAGCGTGTCCGTAAGGATCGAGGCGCCGCCGCCGATATCGATGATGCCGGTGTCCGGTCCGGCACCCGCCAGCTGCAGCAGATCGAGCGAAGGCGCAGGTGTCTCCTGATACCAGCTCACCGCCGTCGTCGCCTTGCTGGCATAGACGTCCTGCCAGTGGGTTTTCGAATCGAACCCCGTCATCGTGACACCTCCTTGACGGTTTCACCGCTGTTCACGAACAGATGACGCCGACAGCAGGCCAAAACAAGACGGCCCGCCTGCTATCGATTGCCCCTCTCGTCATTTCCCGCTAAGACCTCGCCGTTTCTTTCCAGCCAGCCGGGAAATTCGCCATGACGGAAGCCGCCGCCAACGCCGAGATGCAGGCCGCGCTGCTCTCGAGGGCGCTGCCCTATATGCAGCGTTACGAGCACAAGACGGTCGTGGTGAAGTATGGCGGCCACGCCATGGGCAACATCGAACTCGGCAAGGCTTTTGCCCGCGACATCGCGCTCCTGAAGCAGTCCGGCGTCAACCCCATCGTCGTGCACGGCGGCGGTCCGCAGATCGCGGCCATGCTGACCAAGATGGGCATCGAGTCACGTTTCGAAGGCGGCCTGCGCGTCACCGACGAAAAGACCGTCGAAATCGTCGAAATGGTGCTGGCCGGCTCGATCAACAAGGAGATCGTCGCGCTCATCAACGCCGAAGGCGAGTGGGCGATCGGCCTGTGCGGCAAGGACGGTAACATGGTCTTCGCACGCAAGGCCCACAAGACGATCAAGGACCCTGATTCCAACATCGAGCGCGTGCTCGATCTCGGTTTCGTCGGTGAACCGGTCGAAGTCGACCGTACCCTGCTCGACCTGCTCGCACGGTCGGAAATGATCCCGGTCCTGGCTCCGGTGGCGCCCGGCCGCGACGGCCACACCTACAACATCAACGCCGACACGTTCGCCGGTGCCATTGCCGGCGCGGTCAAGGCCAAACGCCTTCTGTTCCTGACCGATGTTCCCGGCGTGCTCGACAAGAACAAGAAACTCATCGACGAATTGACCGTGGCGGAAGCCAAGGCACTGATTGCCGACGGCACGGTTTCCGGCGGCATGATCCCCAAGGTGGAGACCTGCATCGAGGCGATCGAACGCGGTGTCGAAGGCGTCGTCATCCTCAATGGCAAGACGCCGCATTCGGTACTGCTGGAGCTCTTCACGGAACACGGCGCCGGCACGCTGATCGTACCGTAAGGCTGCAGTTCCGGCAAAACCGCTGCTCGCGTTAGTCCGGCTGTTCGCCTGCCTTCAGCTTCCGCAGTTCGTTGTGCTGGAGATCCGCGGCCGCGGTCATGAATTCCAGGATCGTGCCGAGTTCGGCGTCGCTGAAGGTGCGCAGCATCTTTTCACCCTCGCGGGCGATGCCGCCATAATAGCGTGCCGACAGCTCCCGCGTTTTTTCAGTGGCTTCGACCACCACCTTGCGCCTGTCCTCGGTGCTGCGCGTACGAGTCAGAAAGCCGCGCGCCTCCAGTCTGTCGATCAGCGCCGTGACCGCCGCCGGCGTCAGGCCTGAGACACGCGCTATGGCGCCTGCGGACTGCGGCCCGTGATAGAGCAGGCTGAGACAGCGGCCTTCAGCGCTGTTGATGCTCATTTTTTCGCGCACCGCTTCGTCGAAACTCTGCGTCTCGTCCTGCCAGCGCATGATGGCGCTCAGCAGCGCGCCAAGCAGTTCGTCGCGATTCGCGGTTGACGAAGTTATTTCGATCATCTAACTATCAATCTATCGAACATTTCGACTGACTTATCATTAGATGAAAGTCGGGATGCCGACAAGTCGAACCCTTAAAGAAGGAGAGGCCCGATGGCCCAGTCACAGATGTCGCGAGAAGAAGAGATGCGTTTCGCCGAACGTTCCATGGAATGGTACGGCTGGGGATCGCCGATCGGCATGGGCATCATGATCGTTGCACTGGCGATGGCGGCGGTGCTGCTGCGCATCGCCATCTACGGTCTCTGAGCCCCGATCCTGTCAGGCGGCGCGGGAGACCGCGTTGCCGACGATCACCAGGTTGCGGCCGCGGCGCTTGGCTTCGTAGAGCCGCAGGTCCGCGCTGCGCATCAAGTCTGGCAATGTCATGGTTTCCTGGAAGAGCGCCCCGCCGATCGACACCGTCAACCGGACAGTGCACTCCAGCGGCCGGAACAGGATCAGCTCGACTTCCGTGCGGATGCGTTCGGCGATGCGGGCGGCCTCCCGTTCGTCGGCACCATGCAGGAAGGCGGCGAATTCCTCGCCGCCGATACGGCCGAGTACGTCGCCAGAGCGCATCGCACGCTTGATGGCGCCGGCGATCAGCAGCAGGGCCTCGTCTCCGGTGAGGTGGCCGTAGCTGTCATTGATCGCCTTGAAATGATCGGCGTCGATGATGAGCAGTGCGCCGCCGGTCCTTTCCTTGGCGTTCTCCATCGCCGTGAAAAAACTCTCGCGGTTGAGCATGCCGGTCATGTCGTCGCGACTGGCCTTATGGGACAGGCGCCTGTGGGCGACGGCGAGCTGGGCATGGGTGCGGGCAAGTTCGCGATGCGCTGCCTTCAGCCTGTCGCCTTGCGCAAACATGTAGGCGCTTGTCGGACCTGCGATGAGCAACGGGCAGACCGTGCCGATGATCCATGAGTCAAGACCGATCAGGTCGTTGGCCAGAAAGCCGATGGCGAGAATGACCCCAAGCGAGACGAGAACCGCAACCCCAGCAACAGCTGCGGAACGCATGACTATGCTGGTCATAACTGCCCTCCCTCCCGGCTGGCGGCCTTATGAAGGCTAGACTTGAAGGTCTTCTTTAAGCGCTGGCTAAAATTTGAACGATCGCGCCAATTTGGCCCCAATCGGCGCCGAAAAACGATCGACAAAGCTGCTTCCGCTTCGCTGGTTTCATGCGATAACTGCGCCATGACCGAATCCCCTGATCCCGCGCGCTTTACCCATGTCACCGACTGGGTGTTCGACCTCGACAACACGCTCTATCCGCATCACTCCAACCTATTCTCGCAGATCGACGCCAAGATGACGGCCTATGTGTCGGAGCTTCTCACGCTGTCGCGCGAGGACGCGCGCAAGCTGCAGAAGGAACTCTACCTGGAATATGGCACCACGCTGAACGGCCTGATGGAACGCCACCAGATCGATCCGGACGATTTCCTGGAGAAGGTGCACGACATCGACTATTCTTGGCTGGTGCCGGACCCGGTGCTGGGAACGGCGATCCGTCAGTTGCCGGGGCGCAAATTCATCTTCACCAATGGCGATCGTGGCCATGCCGAGCGCGCGGCGCGTCAGCTTGGTATCCTCGACCATTTCGATGATATTTTCGACATTGTCGCAGCAGGGCTGACGCCGAAGCCGGCGCGCCAGACCTACGAGAAATTCGCAAACCTGCATGCTGTCAGTGGCCCGAATTCGGTGATGTTCGAAGATCTGGCCCGTAATCTGGCCGTGCCGAAAGCGCTCGGCATGACGACGGTGCTGGTGGTGCCGCGCAACTTCGAACCGACCTTTTCGGAAATCTGGGAGCGTGACCCCGACAACGCCGACGACGTCGATTATGTCACCGACGACCTTGCCGGCTTCCTCTCAACGATCATCGAAACGCAAATTTGAGGCAATTTACCTCCGTCGAAGCACTCATCGATGCCGCCGCCCACCGCGTACTGGACCGGCTGCCGGCGCGCGGCGTTTCGGGTGCCGCGATCGAGTTCCTCGTCTTTGGTCTGAAACAGGGCTGGGCCTGCCTGTTCGGCGGAGCAATGCTTGCCCTTATCATGGCCACCAAATTCTGGTGGCCGGATCATGCCTGGCTTGCCCGCTATGATTTTCTGTTCCTGGCGGCGCTGGCGATCCAGCTCGCCATGCTCGGCTTCAAGCTGGAAACCTGGTCCGAAGCCAGGGTCATCCTGGTTTTCCACGTCGTCGGCACGATCATGGAGATCTTCAAGACCTCGGCCGGATCGTGGATCTATCCCGAGGAAGCCTTCTTCCGCATCGGCGGCGTGCCGTTGTTCTCCGGCTTCATGTACGCCGCCGTCGGTTCCTACCTGGCACGCGTCAGCCGCATCTTCGACATGCGCTATACGCGCTATCCGCCGTTATGGGCAACCGCGCTGCTTGCCGCGGCGATCTATGTCAATTTCTTCGCGCATCATTTCACGGTCGACATCCGCTACGGCCTGTTCGCGGCGACGGCCGTCCTCTTCTTCAGGACGACGGTGCACTACCGCGTCTTCCGCTTCCGCCACCGCATGCCGCTGCTGCTCGGCTTCCTGCTGGTCTCGCTGTTCATCTGGTTCGCCGAGAACATCGGCACATGGTCACGCGCCTGGATCTATCCGAACCAGAACGAGGATTGGGCGCCGGTCTCCATCCAGAAACTCGGCGCCTGGTATCTTCTGATGATCATCTCGTTCGTTCTGGTCACATTCGTGCACCGGCCGCGAACGATGGACGAGATCGAACCGAAACCCTCGCCTCAGAGTGTGTAGAAGCGGCGGATAATGTCCCAGGCCTCGTCGGCGGTATCGACGAAATCGATGATGTCCTGGTCGCCCGGCGTGATGGTGCCCTGCTCGGCCAGATAGTCCAGATCGATGGCACGCTGCCAGAACTCCTTGCCGAACAGGATCACCGGCACGCGCTCCATGCGCCCGGTCTGAATCAGTGTCAGCGTCTCGAAGAACTCGTCCATGGTGCCGAAACCGCCAGGGAAAACCGCCACGGCCTTTGCCCGCATGACGAAATGCATCTTGCGGATGGCGAAGTAGTGGAAGTTGAAGCACAGTTCCGGTGTTACGTAGGGGTTGGGCGCCTGTTCATGCGGCAAGACGATGTTGAGGCCGATCGACGGCGCCCCGACATCGTCGGCGCCACGGTTGCCGGCCTCCATCACGCCTGGCCCGCCACCGGTGACGACGACGAACTCGCGATAATAGGACGTAGCCGAATGCTGCGAGCACAGACGGGCGAACTTGCGTGCCTCGTCATAGTAGCGGCTGTTCTTTTCGAGGTTTCGCTTCTGCGTCTCGTTCTTGGCGGCCCAGGCCTCGCCACCGGGCTCCGGAATTCGGGCGCCGCCGAACAGGATGACGGTGGAGCGGATGCCGCGCTCCGCCAGGATCATCTCCGGCTTCAACAGTTCGAGCTGCAGCCGCACCGGCCTCAGCTCGCGCCGCGTCATGAATTCTTCGTCGTTCCAGGCGAGACGATAGGTCGAAGCGCGTGTCTGCGGCGTGTCGGGTACGCTGCGGGCACGTTCCAGGTCTTCGTCCGAGTGAGGCAGGGGCGTCCAGCCCGTCTTTTCCATTGGGTTCATATCCACCCGTCCAAATCCCTTTCAAGCGTCGTTCCATGACGCAGCTGCGATTGACCCTCACATTCCCTTCAAATAGGGTCCGCGCGGCTTTCAAACAGGTTAAGAGCCTGCCTTTCACTGCGTTGTAACGGAGCATTTGATGTCGAAGCCCGATCTGGCGAGCCTTGAAAAGACCCTCGACAAGGCTTTCGAGGAGCGCGACGGCATTTCGACCGCGACTCGCGGCGAGGTGCGCGACGCCATCGAATCAGCGCTGGAACTGCTCGACAAAGGCACCGCGCGCGTTGCCGAACGCCAGGCCGATGGCCAGTGGAAGGTCAATCAGTGGCTGAAGAAGGCCGTGCTGCTCTCGTTCCGCCTGAAGCCGATGGAACTGATTTCCGGTGCTCCCGGCGGCGCCTCCTGGTGGGACAAGGTCCCCTCGAAGTTCGACGGCTGGGGTTCACTCGAATTCGAAAAGGCCGGGTTCCGCGCCGTGCCATCCGCGGTGGTACGCCGCTCGGCCTATGTCGCACCGGGTGCGGTGCTGATGCCATCCTTCGTCAATGTCGGCGCCTATGTCGACAGCGGCACGATGGTCGACACCTGGGCCTCCGTCGGCTCCTGCGCCCAGATCGGCAAGAATGTTCATCTCTCCGGCGGCGTCGGCATCGGCGGCGTCCTGGAACCAATGCAGGCCGGCCCGACCATCATCGAGGACAATTGCTTCATCGGCGCGCGTTCGGAGGTGGTCGAGGGCTGCATCGTGCGCGAAGGCGCGGTGCTCGGCATGGGCGTGTTCATCGGCAAGTCGACCAAGATCATCGACCGCGCCAGCGGCGAGGTCTTCTACGGTGAAGTGCCCGCCAACGCCGTGGTGGTGGCTGGCTCGTTGCCGGGCAAGCCATTGCCGAATGGCGAGCCCGGTCCAAGCCTCTACTGCGCCGTGATCGTCAAGCGCGTCGATGCCAAGACCCGGGAAAAGACGTCCATCAACGAACTGCTGCGTGACTGAACGGTGATCTTGTGAGCCTTCAGCAAACGCTCTGGACATTTTTCGGATTCAACGGCCGACTGAGCCGGCAAGCTTTCGCGCTTGCCGGACTGTTGCTCTACGTCATCCGCTCCTATCCGATCTATCGTCTCTACACCGCCCCCGATCAGGCCTCGATGGAACAATGGGCTTCGGTGTTCCTGGTGGTGCTCGGCGTGTTGATCCTGTCCCATCTCGCGCTTGCAGCAAAGCGGCTGCATGATTTCGACAGGACCGGCTGGTATGGCCTGTTCTTCATCATCGGCGACATCATTGTCTTTATTCTGCTCTGCCTGCCACAGGGAACACGAGGCGCAAATCGCTACGGCCGCGAGACCAACGCTCCGGCCTGACGAAACGTCGATATTCTCACCGCTATTCTTGTCGCTATAATGGAATCCTAAGAGATTCTTAGCCGATCCGTGCAAGATGGAACGGATGTTGTAGCGACATCTCAGGGGGAACGACTGTCAGACCCGACAAAAGTTCTCGGCAGCCTCTCCAGGCAAGCGGCGCGCCTCTTTGACTGGTTCTCGACCCCCTTGGAGAACGAGGCCAAGGCTGTTCGCTCCCGTTTCCTGGAAACGACCTACGATCGCAAGTTCGCCATCCTCTTTGCCAGCCTGAGCGTGCTCGTGCTCGCCGGGACGACAATCGTGCTGACGGGCGCCTGGTGGCCATGGTTATGGATCGCCGCCGAGCTTGTACTGCTGGTAGTGCGGTTCACGCTGATCCTGCGCTGCGAACTGGCGCGGCGGCATGGCGAAAACCCGCCTCTCGGTGCGCTCATGACAGCGGGGGGTGTCTGGTCAGCGGTCTTCGGCCTCGGCTGCTTCGGCTGCATCGCAAGCGAAAACCTGGTTCTTTCGGTGCTGGCCGGGCTGAACGTTGCCGGCGTTGTCGGTGTCGTCTCCTCACGCAATGCGGCGACGCCGCGTTATGCCATCCTGGTGATGCTGCTGGTCAGCTTGCCCTTCATGGTCGGCGCGCTGGTTTCACCGCAACCCGGCATGTGGGTGGTCGGCCTGCAGATGCCGTTCTATGTCGCCGGCATCATCGGTGTCCTCGTGCACAACCACGCCATCAGCGTGCGCATGATCCGGGCGGAACTCGACAACCGGGACCTGGCGGTAAGAGATGCGCTGACGGGTCTGCCCAACCGCATCCTCATGCAGGAAGAACTGCATCGGATGTGCAGCCAGTTGGCCGCACAGGCGGCCAATGGCGGCAAACCGTTCGTCGTGCTCAGCATGGATCTCGACGGCTTCAAATACATCAACGACAACCACGGCCACACAGCCGGCGACCGGCTGCTGCGTCTCGTTGGAGAAAGGCTGAGAAGGACCTTCCGTTCCACCGACATGGTGTTCCGGATCGGCGGCGACGAGTTCGTCGTGCTTTTGCCTGCAACATCGGAAATCGAAGCCGCCCACCTCGCCAAGAGGGCGATCGACACGATTTCCGAACCTTTCGACATCGACGTTGCTGCCGCGGCCTATATCGGTCTCAGCGTCGGCAGTGCGCGGGCGCCGATGGATGGCGACACTGCGGAACAGCTGCTGACCTGCTCCGACCTCGCGCTCTACGAAGCCAAGCGCGCCGGAAAGGGCCGGCATCGGGCACATCTGCCCAGCGCTTCCTGAAAACAGTGATCCCGGCAGCTAAACCTGCGCGATGGCATCGGCCGTCAATTTCGGCGACCCTTGGCCTCGCTCCTCTGCCTCCCGCACCAAGGCGGTAATGCGCTCGACCAACGGTACCCGTACTCCACTCCTTGCGGCAAGCCGCAGGATCGCGCCTTGCAACTCGTCGATTTCCGTCCTGCGACGCTGTTGCAGATCCTCCCACATCGACGAACGCGCCTGCGGATCGATCGCCAGCATGCGCCTGGCCAGGCGCAGGAAAACGAAGTTCGGCAACCGCAGGATCGTCGGCAGCAGCGCTGGCGGCGGGCCGGCAACCCGACCCGGCCTGATGCCCACTGCCTTCATCGCCGCCCGCGCCTCGTCGATCTGCGCGGCCAGAAGCAAGCGCCAGCGACGATCCGTCAGTTCGGTGGCCAAAGGCAGATCGGACAGCGCCACGAGCGCGTTGTTGAGATTGAACAGCAGCTTGCCCCACTGCACCGACCGCATGTCATCATGCGCGACCGTTGCGAAGCCTTCGACATTCAGGAGGGTTGAGATCCCCGGTGTACCGCTCTCGATCAGGACGGTTCCCGCACTGGCGCGGTGCACCCTGAAGGGGGTCTCGCCATCCTGCTGCACGACATTGAAAGGCACCATGCCGGCAAGTACCTGTCTGCCGTCCACGGTCGAGGCCAACCGGTCGGCATTGTCGACACCGTTCTGCAAGCTGACAACGATTGCGTGGGCGGGTGCGTACGCCGCGATCTGTCTGCCGATCTCTTCCGTCGCGCCGCTCTTGGTGGTGACGAGAACGATGTCCGCACCTTTGAGCGCCGCTTCAGCACCCGTCTCGACGACAAAAGCGGCCTGGCTCAGCCGCCGGTCGCGCTTTTCGAGATCGGTGACACGCAGGCCGCCGCGCAGCAGTGCCTGCTCTATTCGTGGCCGGACCAGCAGCGTCACCTTCCGTCCCGCCAGTGCCAGGCATCCTCCGGCGTAGCAGCCGATGCTGCCGGCGCCGGCGACAACAACGGACGCGTCACGCAATGTCATCGCAATCTCCGAGCAAGGCACGGCGGCTAAGTGGCCGTCAGCCTATTGTTGACCAGATCAAGAAGGCTTGCCAAGAACCGCAGGCCCTCCCACTTCAAGGGCCGTGACACGATCCCATCTTTGGAATAACGCTGCGCACATGACCCTGCCGACCGATCCCGCCCAGAATCTCGCCGCTCTTATCCGTTGCCCGTCGGTGACACCGGCAGAAGGTGGTGCCCTGTCGGCTCTGGAAGCCATGTTGAGGCCGCTCGGCTTCGCCATTGAGCGCCCGGTGTTCCAGGAAGACGGCACGCCCGACGTCGAGAACCTCTACGCGCGGCGCTCCGGCAATGGCCCACATCTGATGTTCGCCGGACATACCGATGTGGTGCCTGTCGGTGATGAAGCGGCGTGGACGCATCCGCCTTTCTCGGCAGCGATCGCCAACGGCGAGATGTATGGCCGCGGTGCGGTTGACATGAAGGGCGGCATCGCCTGCTTCATTGCTGCACTCGCCCGCCATATCGCGGCGAAAGGCGCTCCGAAGGGTTCGGTTTCGCTGCTGATCACCGGTGACGAGGAAGGCCCTTCGATCAACGGCACCGTGAAGCTCCTGGAGTGGGCCACCGCCAAGGGCGAAAAGTGGGATGCCTCGATCGTTGGCGAACCCACCAACCCGAACGTGCTCGGCGACATGATCAAGATCGGTCGCCGCGGCTCTCTGTCGGGAACGGTGACCGTCAACGGCCGCCAAGGCCACGTCGCTTATCCACATCTTGCCGACAATCCGGTGCGCGGCCTGATGACGCTCGCCGACGCGCTGCTCAATCCCGTCTTCGACAAGGGCACGAAGGATTTTCAGCCGACCAATCTGGAAGTCACGTCGATCGACGTCGGCAACCCAGCCACCAATGTCATTCCGGCCAAGGCAAGCGCCACCTTCAACATCCGTTTCAATGACACCTGGGATGCGGAAACGGTGCAGGCCGAAATCCACAACAGGCTCGACGCCGCCAGCGGTCGCAAGAAATACCGCAAAGGCCGCAAGGAGCCGATCGACTTCGAACTCGTGTGGAAGGATCGGCCGAGCCATGTCTTCCTGACGCGCGACGACAAGCTGATCGACACGCTCAGCGGCTCGGTTGCCGCCGTCACCGGCCGCAAGCCGCAGCTGTCTACGTCAGGTGGCACATCCGATGCCCGCTTCATCAAGGACTATTGCCCGGTGGTCGAATTCGGCCTGGTTGGCCAGACCATGCATATGGTGGACGAGCGCGTGGCACTCGACGATCTCGAAACGCTGACCGTGATCTATCAGCGTTTCATCGAGGACTGGTTCGGGTAAGCAGGCCGCGATGCTTTCAGCCGATGAAATCCAATCGTCGCTGAACGGAGCCTGGCGCATGATGCTGGGCAAGGCCGACGGGCTGCGCCTGCTCGACCTCTCGGTGGACGGATTCTGGAATTCCTTTGTTGCCATCGCCGTCGCGGCGCCCGCCATGATCGTCGGCTGGGTCGGCATCGCCAACACAGGCGAGACCGCCGCGAGCCGATTTGAATTGCTGTTGCGATTGGCTTTCGTCGACATCGGCACCTGGATCCTGCCCGTGCTGGCGCTGGCGATCATTGCGCCCCGCGTCGGACTTGGCGGACGTTTCGTGCATTATGTGGTGGCCAGCAACTGGGCTTCCGCCATCATCGCCTGGCTGATGCTGCCGGGCGCCCTCATGCGGCTGCTTTTCCCGGCCGCCGAACAGGCAAGCGGCCTTGTCTCGCTTGCACTCTTCTTTGTCTCGCTGGTGTTTAGCTGGCGCATGACCAACCAGGCGATCGCCAAAGGTGCGGCGATGGCCACCGCGGTGTTTGCCGGTATGTTCGCCACCGCGCTGGTCGCGCTGTTCGCACTGCAGTGGCTGGTGGGCGTGTCGATGTTTGTGGACTAGCCGGGCAATCCAACCCGATCCCGCGATCGCCAGCTCCCGGCCGCTGCGGCGATCAGCATGAGGCAGAGCGCCGTCGCGGACGCGAAAGCAAAACCCCATGTCGCGTAGAGCGGACCGAAGCCGGTCGTTCCTGCAAACACCGCGAGATAGGTGACGGCGCTGTTGAGGCCCATGATGGTGCCGCGACGCGAAGGATCGATCGCCGCGAGCCGCATGATCAGCACATTCAAGCCGAAGTGGTTGGTGAGCCCCCACAGGAAGGTGAGCCCCAGCACCGCAACGAAGCTGCCCCCTGCCAGTGCGAAACCGAGATAGACGGCCGCTACGGCCAGGAAAGCGAACGGCATGACACGCCGAGAGCCCAACCGGTCGACGATGCCGTCAAGAAGAGCTGCCGCGCCAAAACCGATGCCATAGACCAGCGCGACGATGCCATTGGCGCTGACCGGCTCGCCGAGGCCACTGTGCAGATGATCGCCCAGATAGCCGTAGATCCCATAGAAGGCACTCATGAACGCCGCGCAGGCGATGAGCAGCGGCTTGACGCCGACGATGCGCAGCGCAGCGAGCGGCTGCGGTGCCGGACCAGTCGCAGGCACATCGCGGTAGCGACTGACCTTCAAGGTGAGCGACGCGATGAGGGCAAGCATTGCCACGACCGCATAGACGGCGCGCCAGTGAACATAGTCGGCCACCACGGCCGACAGCGAAACGCCGGCGACCATGCTCAACGTCCAGCCGGTCAGAACCAGGCCGATGGTGCGGCTCTCGCGCCCGGGCGGCGCCACCGCGGCAGCGCTGGCGTAGATTGCCGGCAAGGCGATGCCGGAGGCGACACCAGCCATCAGTTGCGCGCCGGCCAGTGCCGGCACGGCGGGTGAGAGCGCGCTCAAGCCCAGTGCCGCCGCCAGTCCGAGCAGCGCCCACAGCAGCATGCGTCTGGCACCTAATCTGTCGACATGGCGCGCCATCAGAAGTGCGCTCGCAGCCGTGCCCAGCCCGAAGGCAGCCGATGCCGACATGACCAGCGCAACACTCGAGCCCAGTGTCCGCGCCACCTCCGGCGCGATCGGCCCAAGCACCAGCGAGTTGGATCCGATGACCGCGATGCAGAAGGTCAGCACATAGGCGACAGCCGGCAACCGGTCAGCGGGTTCAGCAAACAAGGGAGATGATTGATCCGTCTTCGTCATTGCCGCATGATGGCGGAATGACATTCCGTAACAAGGGGAATTTCCACAATGAGGCAAGAAACAGATCACGTTCAGCAAAACAGTGTTCCGGAACGGGAGCTGGACGAGATGGACAGAAAGCTATTAGGCGCCCTCTGCGAGGATGCCACCGTCAGCTATGCCGAACTCGGCGAGAAGGCCGGGCTTTCGGCACCCGCCGCGCATGAGCGCGTGAAGCGGTTGCGCCGCAGCCGCGCGATCCGCAGCACTTCGGTGCTGATCGATCCGGTGGCCGTCAACAAGCCATTGCTCGCCTTCGTCCACGTCGACACGCGCGGCTGGGGCAAGACCCCCGAGCTGATGGCGATTTCCGCCTATCCGGAAGTGGAAGAGATCCACTCGGTCGCCGGGGATGCCTGCATGTTGCTGAAGGTTCGCGCCAGGGACACGCGCGCGCTGGAGGGATTGCTGGCCAGGCTGTATGACACGCCGGGTGTCATGACCACACGCAGCTACGTGGTCTTGTCGACCTATCTGGAACGACCGGTGCAGCCCGGCTCGACCAAAGTCTGGCCAATGCCGAGCCACATGGCGCAACCGATCGAGCATCGGCGCAGCATCGATGCGACGACCAGGAGCGAGTAGGCGAAGATCAGGATTCGGGGTAGTCGACGCCGGTGAGGAACAGACCGTCGGGTGGAGCGACCTGACCGCAAGCCGCGCGGTCACGCGCTTCCAGCGCAGCCTTTAGATCGGCGGCGGTCCATGCGCCTTCGCCGACGCGCTTCAGCGAGCCGACCATGGAGCGGACCTGATTGTGCAGGAAAGAGCGCGCCGAGGTGCGGACTTCGATCGCCTCGCCCTGCCGCGTGACATCGAGCCGCTCCAGCGTGCGCAAAGGACTGTTGGCCTGGCATTGCGTGGAACGAAAGGTGGTGAAATCGTGCCGGCCGAGCAGAACCTTCGCCGCCTCGTGCATGGCTTCGGCATCGAGCCGCTTCGGCACCCACCACACCTTGCCCATGTCCAGCGCCGGAGGCGCGCGACGGTTGGCGATGCGGTAAAGATAATGCCGGCCGACGGCCGAGAAACGCGCATCGAAATCACCCGGCACGGCAGCCGCGCTTAATACGGTGACCCGTTCGCCAGCGCGCTGCATGTAGGCGTTGACGGCGTCGCGCACGGTATCGGCCGGCCACTCCTTGCTGAGATCCGCATGCGCGACCTGGGCCGTGGCGTGCACGCCGGCATCCGTGCGGCCAGCCCCCCTTATGGAGATGGCATCGCCGCAGAAACGCTCTATCGCCTGTTCGATCGCGGCCTGCACCGAATGCTGGCCCGCAGCCTGCCGCTGCCAGCCGGAATAAGGCCCGCCGTCATACTCGATGTCGAGGCGATAGCGGGGCACGTCCGGACGCTATGCCGCCAGCGCGGTGCCGAAAGCCGAAGCGTAGACCAGCTCACCGTTCTGAGGCGCCTCGCCCCAGGCCTGGGCCTGCAGCGCTTCGCCCTGATACTCGCTGGCGAAACCGGCTGCACGCTCGTGGCTGTAGCCGAAACGGCCATAGTAGGCTGGATCGCCCAGCACGATTGACAGGTTTTCGCCGGCATCCTTGAGGCGGATGTGAGCCTCGCGCACCAGCGCGCCACCGATGCCCGTGCCGTGGAAATCCGGCTCGACCGCAAGCGGCGCAAGCGCCACCGCAGGGAACTGCCTGCCACCGTTCTCGACATAGAGGCGCGAGAACAGGATATGGCCGACAACCTGGCCTTCTTCTTCAGCGACCAGTTCCAGGACGGCATCGCCTTCGGTGACAATCGCATCGACGAGACCAGCTTCGGTCTGCTGGCCGAAAGCATGTTCTTCAACGAGGCGGATCGCCTCGCGATCCCGCGGCGTCGCCGCGCGTATCGACATCATGCTCATGACAGTTTCATTCCTTCTTCCAACTTTGCGCCGCGCAGGAACTCCTGTGCGGTAACGGGCTTGCCACCCGCACGCTGCACCTCGACCAGCCTGACCGCGCCTGACCCACAGGCGACCGTCAGCCGGTCGTCGAGAATTCCTCCCGGTTCCCCCATGCCATCGACTACAGTCGAACGAAGCAACTTCAGTCGTTCGACACGGCCGCCAATCGTGGCCTCGCACCATCCGCCGGGGAAAGGCGAAATGCCGCGAACATGATTGTGGACCACATCCGCGGGGCGGGTCCAGTCGATCCGGGTCTCCGTCTTATCGATCTTCGCGGCATAGGTCACGCCCTTGGCGGCCTGTTCCACAAAGCTCAACGTGCCCGCCTCCAGCCGTGACAAGGCCTCGACCATCAGTCCGGCGCCCGCCACCATCAGTCGATCATGCAGTTCGCCGGCCGTCATATCGGGATCGATCGCCAGTTTTTCAACCAATCCGACCGGACCGGTATCCAGCCCCTGTTCCATCTTCATGACCATCATGCCGGTTTCGGCATCGCCGGCCATGATGGCACGCTGGATCGGTGCTGCACCACGCCAACGTGGCAAAAGCGAGGCGTGACCGTTGAGGCAGCCAAGGCGCGGCGCATCGAGGACGGGCTTTGGCAGCAGCAGACCATAGGCGACAACAACGGCAACATCGGCGTCCAGAGCCCGAAACGCGACCTGTTCGGCCTCATCCTTCAGCGAGACTGGCGTATGCACGGCTATGCCGAGCCGCTCAGCCTCACGCTGCACCGGCGAAGGCGTCAATTCCAGGCCGCGCCGGCCGGCGGCACGCGGTGGCTGGGTATAGACGGCAACAATGTCATGCCCGGCCCCGGCCAGCGCACGCAACGTCGCGACCGAAAAATCAGGCGTGCCCATGAAGACCACGCGAAGCGCCATGAATGTGTCCCGGGTCAGCCCACCAGGCGGCTTGGCGCCTTGTCGCGGGCAAGCTTCTTGAATTTCTTGACCACCATATCGCGCTTCAGCTTCGAGATGTGGTCGATGAACAGCACACCGTTCAGGTGATCGATCTCGTGCTGCAGGCAGGTGGCCATCAGCCCATCGGCTTCGATCTCCTGCAGGCGGCCGTCGCGATCCAAGTAACGGACCCGGACGGTGGCCGGCCGCTCGACCTCGGCATAATAGTCAGGGATGGACAGGCAACCTTCCTCATAGACCGAGCGCTCGGAACCGCTTTCGAGAACGTCCGGATTGATGAAGACATGCGGAGCAGGCGGCTCGCCTTCCTTGGCGAGATCGATTACCAGCATGCGCAGAGGCTCCCCGATCTGGATCGCGGCCAGACCGATGCCCGGAGCGTCGTACATTGTCTCCAGCATGTCATCGGCCAGCTTGAGCAACGGTTCGTCGATGCGCTCGACCGGCTTGGAAACCTGGCGCAGGACGGGATCGGGAAGAATGATGAGCGGCTTGATCGACATATCGCTCACCTAAAACCTTGCAGGGAAAGCGTCAACCGCACTGCCGCCAGCATGTTCATGGTTTGATCTTCTCCTGTCGCAAGAATCGTTTATGCTGGTCGGATGAACGACCTCAGTTCCATCCTTTCCGAACCTGTAGCCCGGCTCGGTGCGACCACAGTCACGCTGGGCCAGGCGCTGGGTTTCGTCGTGTTTCTCGTCCTTGTCCTGTTCCTGGCGCTGATCGTCGCCTTGTGGCGTGCCGCCAAGGCGCGCAGCATCGCCGCAGCCGAAGCTGCCGACCATGCTCGTGATGCCGAAGCCCGCATGGCCGGCATTCTGCAGAGCCAGGCCGAAATGCAGGGGCGCATGGGAGCGCTGGCGGAGGTATTCGGCGCGCGCCAGGCCGAACTGACGCAGTCAATCGGCCAGAGGCTCGACGCGATGACCGGCCGTATCGGTCAGACGATGACCGAGCAGACGAAGTCGACGCATGAAAGCCTTGCGAGGCTGCAGGAGCGACTGGCCGTGATCGACACCGCGCAAGGCAATATCCAGTCACTTGCCGGACAGGTGGTGCAGTTGCAGGCGATCCTCTCCAACAAGCAGACGCGCGGCGCCTTCGGCCAATCGCGCATGGAGGCGATCGTTGCCGACGGACTGCCGCACGGCTCGTACGAATTCCAGGCAACACTCACCAATGGCAGCCGGCCGGATTGCCTGGTGAAAATGCCGAACGCCGCGCCATCGCTGGTGGTCGACGCCAAGTTTCCGCTCGAGGCCTGGAACGCCATCCGCGCCGCCGAAAGCCCCGAGCTGCAGAAGGTGGCGGCGCAGGCGTTCCGGCGCGATATCGAGGTGCACATCCGCGACATCGCCGAGAAATATCTTATCCAGGGCGAGACCCAGGATACCGCATTCATGTTCGTGCCCTCGGAATCGGTATTCGCCGAGATCCACGAAAATTTCGAGGCGCTGGTGCAGCGTGCCCATCGCGCCCGCGTCGTCATCGTCTCGCCGTCACTGCTGATGCTGTCGATCCAGGTCATCCAGGCGATCCTGAAGGATGCGCGCATGCGCGAACAGGCTCACCTGATCCAGGGCGAAGTGATCCGGCTGATGGAGGACGTCTCGCGCCTCGATGAAAGGGTCCGCAAGCTGCAGACCCATTTTGGCCAGGCCTCGAAGGATATCGACGATATCCTCGTTTCCTCTTCCAAGGTCACCAAGCGCGGCCAGAAGATCGAGGCGCTGGAATTCGGGGGAACGGAAAGCGCCGACGAAACGGCGGCCGGGCAAGCCAAAAACGGGTCCGCGCCACGGAGCGCAGACTCCAAGACCGGGCAGCTCAGGCTCCGCGTGGTCGATCCCGACGACGCCTGATCGTTCCTGGCCGCATGCCGGCGCTCATTGCGCCTCGATCGTCGTCTCTACGCTCTCGAAATGCGGCAGCCAGCGCAGCGCCGATCCGTGCCATTTTTCCGATCGCGGCACGAGATCCTGCCGCTGTCGGGTGGTGCCGATCCTGATGCCGTAGACCTTCGGGCCATCGCCAGCGCCGACGACGTAAAGGTGTGAACCGCACTCCCCACAGAAGGCCTGCAGGCGCCTGGCGCCGCTGCTGCCGGTCTTCACATAGATTTTGGGCTCGCCCTTGATGAGCCGGAACTGCGCTTCCGGCGCCGGAACCGTGAGGCGAAAAGCCGTGCCGGTAAGCTGCTGGCAGTCGGCGCAGTGGCAGATCGAGGCTGTGCCGGGATCGACCTCCGCTTCATAGGCAATCGCGCCGCAATGGCAGCTACCGTCGATCTTCATGGTTTTTCTCCCGATGTTTCAGGCAATCTAGCGCTGCAGAGCAGCCGGGCAATGGCTGTTTGCAACTGGCCTCATCAGTGTTGGAGCGGAATGCGGCCAGACGACCCGGCATTCCGCTCATCCCCTTGTTTTGCCGCATGATCCTGGTTCGAACAGCCTGCGACTTTTTGGGATCATGCTCTGGCGGGTGCCTTGCTCTTTGCAAGATCTGTTGTTTCATTGGTTCCTGTCCCAACGGAGGAGCGAATCATGGCTAAAGGTTCGATGAGACCGGGCAAGGAAGCCCGCAAACCCAAGAAAGACGCCAAGAAGCCCGCAGCCGCACCGGCGATAAAGGCAACGCCCGTGCAGGCAACGCGCATCAAGGACAAGTGAGGCCAGCTGGCACGCAACCAGCGCTTCGCAGCCGGCGCCTGTCGCGCCGGCTGTAAGTCCAGTGTTCCGGGAAACGTGCCCTACACCTCGCGCAGCCCGCGCCGGAATGCGGCCATGAACGGTTCCATCAGATAGGCAAGAACCGTCCGCTTTCCCGTCACGATCAGCACTTCGGCGGGCATGCCGGGCATCATGACGATGCCATCGTCCAACGCTTCCAGTTCACTTTGCGGCACCTCGACCCTGGCAAGATAATAGGACTGGCCGGTTGTTTCGTCGGTCACCCTGTCGGCAGACACCGATTTGACCGTCCCCGTGACACGCGGCATGCCGCGACTGGAATAGGCCGTCAGGTGAACGGTCGCCTGAAGGCCCGCGGCCACGACATCGATGTCGCTGGGCGATACCCGCGCGTCGATCAACAGTTCCTCATTGGTCGGCACGATGTCGAGGATGGCCTGGCCCGGCCCGATCACACCGCCAGAGGTCTTGAACTTGAGGTTGGCTATCTTGCCGGTGACCGGTGCGGTGATGACGGTGCGGTCGAGTACATCCTTGCTGGCATTCAGCCGTTCAGCCGCATCGATGTAACCTGCCCTCGCCTTCTCCAGCTGATCGGCGATATCGGCCGACTGTGTGGCTCTCAGCGACATGCTCTGGGTGTCCAGTTCACCGATCTTCTGCTCCACTTCGGCGATCTGACCCATGAAGCTGCCGCGATCACCGTCCAGCGCCGCCTTTGACCGCTCCAGCTTCAGTGTCTCGGAGCGAGCCAGCAGTGCCTTGTCGACCAGGCTCTTCTTGACGCTGTGTTCCTGTTCGGTCAGCGCAAGCTGCGCGTCGACGCTGACCACCTGCGCCCGCAGACCCAACAACTGCTCTTCGAACTGGCGCTTGCGAACATCGAGGATCTGCAATTGCGCCTCGAGCGAGGAACGACGCTGGTTGAACAGCAGGGTCTGGCCGGCGATGATCTTTCTGGCCCGCTCATCGGCGCTGGCCAGAAGGTCTGGTGGAAAATTGATCTCGCTTTTGTCCTCCTGCTCAGCGCTCAGGCGCGCCTGTGTCGCCTGCAGCGTTCGAGCCTGCTCCAGATAGAGGTCATAGAGGGCCGCCGCCTGCGTGCTTTGCAAGGTGACCAGCGGATCGCCCGCACGAACCAGATCGCCGTCGCGTATCCTCAACTCCTTGATGATGCCACCCTCTAGATGTTGAACGGTACGCCGGCTCCCATCGGGACTGACAATGCCGGTCGCTGTCGCTCCCTCCGCCATCGGCGCCAAGGCCGACCAGGCAATACCGCCGATGATGAACAGATAGGCGAGAGCCATCCCGTAGCGAACAGGCATTCGGACAACCTCCTGCAATCTGGGCGGCTCGACCCTGACGTCGATGACATTCGGCGAACTCCGGACGAGCGCCTGCGATTTACCGGGCTGAAGTTCTGCCATCCCACTCTCCCCCTGGAAACATCTCACACACCCATCTCAAGCGATCTGTTCGACCTGAGACTCAGATGGCCCACTCGTCTGCGGTTTGGAATCCGTGTCTTCCTCGGCCTGCGTTTCGGCCCTGATCACATGCAGCGGCGCGCGCTCCCCCTCCTTGGCGATGGAGCGCAAGCGGACCAGAACCTCGTCGCGCGGCCCAAACAGATGCAGGCGGCCATCGCGCAGGAAAAGCACCTTGTCGGCCTGGGCAAGCGTCGACGGACGATGGCCAACGATGATCAAGGTCCTCCCCTGTGCTTTCAACTCGGCGATCGCGGCCGCCAGAGCGGATTCACCCACCTGGTCCAGATTTGCATTTGGCTCGTCGAGCACGACGATCCTCGGAGATCCAAACACGGCGCGGGCAAGACCGACGCGTTGACGCTGGCCACCTGACAGGCGTGAACCTGAATCGCCGATCGGCGTCTCGTAACCCTGCGGCAGGCGCTGGATCATGTCATGGGCATGCGACAGCCTGGCTGCATCGATCACCGCCTGGTCCTCGGCTTTGGCCATGCGCGAAATGTTGTCGCGCACGCTGCCGGAAAACAGCTCGACATCCTGCGGCAGGTATCCCATTGCCTCGCCGAGCTGCTCGTTGTTCCAGTGCTGGACATCGGTGCCGTCGAGGCGCACGGTTCCGGACGTTGGCAAAACGATGCCGGCGATCAGGCGGCACAAGGTGCTCTTGCCACTGGCCGACGGGCCGATGATCGCAACGGCCTCGCCGGGCTGGAACGCGACGCTCAGATTGTCGATGATGGCGGGCCGCCCGGGCTGGACAAAGTAGGAGACGTTCTCAAGCGTGATGCGCCCCTCCGGCTCCGGCAGGCGGATGCGGTAGGGCTCTGCGCTGACATTCTGCAAGCGCTCCGTCAGCCTTGCATAGGCGATACGCGTCTGACCGAGATTGCGCCAGATCGCCATCAGGTGCTCGACAGGTGCCAGGGCGCGACCGAGCAGGATCGACGACGCGATCATGACGCCGCCCGTGGCGGCGCCCTGCAGCAGCAGATAGGCGCCGAGGCCAAGCGTTGCCGACTGGACGAACAACCGCACGAACTTCGTGATGCCGACGATGGTTGCGCCGCGTTGCGAAGCCACATCGGAGGCGCCGAGAAAGGCATCGTTGCTGACACGGAACCGATCAAGCAGGCCTGGCAGCATCCCCATCGCGCGGACCACTTCCGCGTTGCGGATCGTCATGTCGGCGTGCTGGAGGGCCTGAATCTGCGAGGTGCTCGCGACCAGGGACGATTTACGTGTCACCATCTCGTTGAGAACGCCCAGCAGGACGAGAAGGATCGTCGCGGCGAGCGCGAAAGCACCGAGCGCCGGGTGCAGCAGCCAGATCAGCAACAGGAAGACCGGTGTCCATGGGAGGTCGAACAGTGCGGTCGAGGCCTGCGACGACAGGAATGACTGCACCTGGCCAAGATCACGCAGCGGCTGGGTGCCGGCCTGATCGCCAAGCAGGCGCGCGCGGACGCTGCCGGCAATGATGACGGGACCCAGGCGATCGCTCAGCCAGTTCGCAGCGCGCGCCATGATGATGTTGCGCAGCATGTCGAGCAGGCCAAGCACGAGCAGCGCTACGCCGGCCATGATCGTCAGCAGCACCAGCGTTTCCAGATGGCCGGTGACCAGGACGCGGTCGTAGACCTGCAGCATGTAGATAGGCGAAGCCAGCATCAGCAGGTTGATGGCAAGACTGAAGACCGCAACGATGATCATTGCGGACTTCACTTGCCCCATCGCATCGTCGAGTTCCGTCTTTCTTGCCTTGCGGGCTCGTGAACCGGCGATTGCCATGCCATCCCTCCGTTTTCAGTTCACTCAGGCCAGAAGCGCGGGATCGACGAACAGGTCGTGCGAAACGAAGCTGCTGAACGCGTTGGTTATGGCGGCATCCGGATTTGTGGTCGTGCGCTCGCCGAGCACGACGAAGGTCGAGCTCTCCATGCCAGGCGCGGTGCTGGCGACCCGCGCGACCCAGTAGGCGAGGCCGCTGACCGTGAGTGACGCCAAGGACGCCGAGACGGAACCCGGGTTTGAGCGGATAAAGACATCTTCGCCCGCCTGATAGTCGAAGATCAGATTGTTTGTGCCACCCAGCACCCGGAATGTGTCCTGGCCCGCCAAACCGCCGTCGGAAACACCGTCGCCGAAGACGGTCTTGGTGCCCGTACCTGTGATCGAAAGAATGTCGGCGCCGCTGCCGCCGCGCATCTGGTCATTACCGCCGCCGCTGATCAGCCGGTCGTTGCCGCCGCCGCCTACAAGCGTGTTGGTCAGCGCATTGCCTATGAGCAGGTCGCTGAAATTCGACCCGGTCAGGTTCTCTATGCCGCTCAGCTGGTCGCCTTGCGCATGGCCACCAATGCCAATCGCCGCACCAGTGTTATCGAGTTGCACGAAGACACCCGCCGTGGAGCTTGAATAAGAAGCCGTATCAATACCGTCTCCTCCACCTAGCACATCGGCCCCATCGCCGCCATTGAGGATATCGTTGCCCATACCTCCCTCGAGGCGATTTGCACCCGAGGCGCCAATGAGTTCGTCATTGAATGCCGAACCTATGATGTTCTCCACCGCGACAAGCACGTCGTTTTGCGCATCGCCACCACTCGACAGCACGCCGGATGTCAGACTGTCGGAGAGAACGGCGCGAACCGCCGCCGCGGACGTCGAGTAGTCGGCAGTGTCGACGCCATCACCACCGATAAGGAATTCGGTGCCGGCATTGGCGCCGCCACGAAGGAAATCGTTGCCGGCGCCACCATCGAGGCGATTGGTCAAGCCGTCGCCAATGAGAGTGTCGTCGAAGGATGAGCCAATCAGGTTTTCGATGCCGCTCAGGATATCGCCTGCCGCATCGCCACCGGCCGCCGTCGCGCCGGCGAGGTTGACCGATACGGCCGCCGATGAAGTCGAATACTCAGCGGTGTCATTGGTACCCAGGCCGCCATCGATGCGATCGGCACCCGCGCCTCCGACAAAGATGTCGTTCAATTCGCCACCTACCAGCATGTCGTCAAAGGCCGAACCGATGACGCGCTCGATCAATTGCAGCTGATCGCCTTCGGCATCGCCGCCGGCGCCTGTGCCGACTGCCAGGGGATCGGCGACGGTGGTGTTGAGATGGATCGTTATCGCAGCCGCCGAAGTGGAATAGTCGGCCGTGTCGACGCCGCCCTGGCCAATCAAGGTGTCGGCACCACCGTTGCCGGCAAAGGTGTTGGGATTGGCGTCGCCGACCAGGATGTCGTTCTGTCCGGAGCCGACGATGTTCTCGATGCCGATCAGCTGGTCGCCCGCCGCAGCTCCACTGACGGAACCTGTCGCAAGGTTGATGCCGACGGCACCGCCCTGCGAATAGTCCACGGTATCGACACCCGCGCCGCCATCCATGTAGTCAGCACCAGCGTCGCCCTGCAGGATGTCGTTGCCAACCCCGCCGAGAAGACGGTCGTCGCCGGAAGATCCGACCAGCCGGTCATTGCCAGCGCCGCCGTCGACCAGATCGTTGCCGTCGCCGGCCTGCAGATCATCGTCGCCAGCTTCGCCGAACAGCTGGTCGTCGCCGATCGACGCGGTCAGGAAATCATCGCCTTCGCCTCCATGCATGACATCGTCGCCGAGGCTGCCGATCAGCTCGTCATTGCCGCTGCCGCCATCCATGAAGTCATCGCCGTCACCGCCGGTCAGCAGATCATCGCCTGGGCCACCATAAAGCGTGTCATCGCCGAAGCCGCCGATGAGCGTGTCATTGCCGCTTCCGCCGAAGAGACGATCGTCGCCGAAGCCGCCGTCGAGCGTGTCATTGCCGCCGCCGGGGGCATCGATCCCATCCGGAATTCCGTCGCCGTCAACGTCGTCGGCAATGCCATCCTGGTTGGCGTCATTGGCGCCGTCGCCGATCAGAACATCGTTGCCGTCCATGCCGCGCAGCAAATCGTCACCGGCATTGCCGATCAGCTGGTTGTCGAGCTTGTTGCCGGTCAACGTGTCGTGGAACGCCGAACCGGTGATGTTTTCGATTCCGCTCAGCACATCCAGCGCGGCATCTCCGCCGGAACCACGCGCGGTACGCTGCGGATCCATGGGCAATCCCACCATCACCTTCAGGCTCGAGGTTGAATAATCGGCCGTATCGATGCCGTCACCACCGTTCAGCGTGTCCGCGCCGGCACCACCGCGCAGCAGGTCGTTGCCCGCACCGCCGTTGAGAATGTCGTTGCCGTCGCCGCCATCGAGCACATCGTCGGTGGCGGCGGCGTTCAGCGTGTCGTTGCCGGCTCCGCCATCCAGATGGTCGCCGCCGAGAGAGGCAGCCGCTACGGTGATGACGTCACTGCCACCCAGCCCTTCGATGCGATAGCTCCCATCCACCGGCTGGGTGAAATTGTCCGCGTTGTTGGAGAGCTGGATCAGCACGAAGGGATCCGCCGCCAATGCAGCCAGTCCCGCCGATATGCGCGGGTTGGAGGCTGCCGTCGAGGACGCAGGTGCAGATACTGCCTCGTTGGCCGCAGCGGTGATCTTCTGGCTGCCGATCTGACGGGATATCGATATCTTGCGCATCTGAGCCTCTCTCCGTCTGCCCTTTGCCTAGACAGGATTTCTGCAAGGGCACCCAACTGGAGCTTAGCGGCGATGCGGCGCCGGCGGCACAACGCTTAGGTGGAGTTACACTTCAGGCGTAGACGACGACGTCTTTGGTAGGATCAAGTGGCTCTTCTCGGATCTAAGCACCGACCTAGCCTATGAAAAAAGGCCCCGCGCGAAGCGGAGCCTTTTTCGGTCGGGCTGCAGCGATGGGAGGATGCGCCGCAGTCGACTGCGAAGGTCATCAGCCGGCAGCCGCGTAGCCGGTTGCCGTGATGCTCGACCACTCGTTTTCCTGAACCGCAACGACGAGATTGAGGTCGGTTGCAGCGTCATGGCCATAGGCCTGGACGTCGATCGCAAACGTGGCTTCGTTGCCGTTGATGTCGACGCAGACGTCGATGTCGTGATTGACGTCGAGGTTGCTGTCGATATCCGAATACAGGTCGAAGTCGATATCGATGTTGGAATCGAAATCGTACGAGGCGTCCAGATTCACGTCGGAAGGATCACAGTAAAAAGTCATTTCACTCTCCTTGTCGCTTTGATGATGTCCGGAATTATTGTCCGGCACATTCAAATCCTAGAACTCATCGTCGAAATCATCAAATATTCAAGTGACGTAAATTCTCTATCTTGCAGAGTAATACTTTAGATATATCAAAGCGAATGTGATATAAACTGAAAAATAAAAAAGCATCCACCCTCAGAGGGTGGATGCCAAAAGTTTCAATTTTCAGCTATTCAGCCAAAGACGGCCAGAAGGTCCCCCAGCTGAAAGGTGAGTTGCGCATCCGTCAACGCCGGATTGGTATCGGCATCCACGGCTATGGCATGCATGATCGTGGCCGTTTGCTGCGCGCTGAACGCTCCGCGCATCGGCATCGCGCCAAATTCGGGATTGTTGGCGAAGAATTCGTCCAAGGTGAGCGTCGAACGCTCCCCATCCTGGCGTAGCGTCACGACAAGGTCATCCCGATCGCCTCGGTCGCGTTCCATCGAAATCGTCCGCGAACCGGCGGCGATCAACACATCGAGATCGTCGATGGCAAGCCGGTCACCGCCACTGACCGAAAAATCGACGATGGTATCGTCGTCGAACGTTCCGGTGATGAGATAGGTGTCGCCCCCCGCGCCTCCCCTCATCAAATCGTCGCCGTCGCCGGAAGAGGAGCCTAGCCGAAAGACATCGTTGCCGGCGCCGCCCGAAATGTCGTCACGGCCATCGCCTCCGTCGAGCAGGTCATTGCCGTTGCCACCGGTGATCAGGTCGTTGCCATCGCCACCGACGATCAGGTCGTTGCCGGCGTCACCTGAAAGGGTGTCCTTGCCATCACCACCGAACAGCCAATCGTCACCATCGCCGCCACCGAGATTGTCGCGGCCATCGCCGCCAAAGGCTGTGTCGTTGCCGCCACCACCACTGATGCGGTCGTCGCCATTGCCGCCAAAAAGCCAATCATCACCACCGCCGGCACGTATGGTGTCGTCACCACGATCTCCACGGACAAGCGAGTCGCCATTGCCCGTTACGATGTTGTCGTCCCATCTGGTGCCGACATACTCTGTGTAGACAACCTGGCTGTCGACAGCCGACGTGGCCGAAACGACGCTCGAGGAATATTGATCGTCCAAAGCAACGGCATCGGCCTGGAGGTCGACAAAGCTGTTCTCGCCATGTGCGATCACATTCGCATCAAAAGTTGCCAGATTGCCCTGCAGCGACCCTATGCCGGAACGGCAACTCTCTACGGCAGCGTCATGGGCCTGATGGGCAGGAGCGAGGCCCGTTTCGAACGCAAAGCTCGCACCGATCGCCGAAACGACCGTCTGCTGGCTCATTCCGTGTGAGTCGGAACCGGTGACCGTCCTGCTGTTGGTAACCGAAACATCGGCGTCAGTCATCGCGACCATCGCCGACGCCATGGCGAATGGCGATTGATCGCCATAGGCCCGCGCGGCCGCCTGTGCTCCGACCGCTGCGATGGCAAACGAAGCGAGTCCACGGTCGATGGTGGTCAGATGGACCTGCGTGTTGGAAAACGTCGCTTGACCGAAGGCATCCGCGCTTGCCTGTGCGGAAACGCCGATTGCACTTTGCGCCGTCACCGTGCGCACCTGCACGGCCTGGGGCGGATGGTTGCCACAGCCGTGCTGGTGGCCTTTGCTTGAATTCGACGTGCCCATGGCAAACTCCTCCATTGCGCGACAAGCATAGTCTGCAAGGAGGTGCCGGAAACGGCTTCATAGCGCTGATCGCCTTGATTGCAGACCTACGCCTTCCGGCTGAGCACCGTTGGAGCGGATGGTGCACCTAAGGCGGGTTCTGTACCTTGGTCGACAGGGTAAGCCTTGGAAGTCCAAGGGAATTCGGCGGCTCGTCCGGCATTCACGGCAGGCGCTTTCGATAGCGGCCCGATGCATGTGAAGCGCCTCACATCGGAGGTGTCCTCATTGCGATACGACTGGAGTAATTCCAGCAAAAGCGCGCAGCGTTTTTGCGTCAGGAATTGCACAAACAATGAGTTAGAGCTTTTCCGATTTCCACGGAAACGCTCGATATGAAACGGATCGGAAAGAGGGTTCCGGTGGCGCACAGGCAAGCGCCCACAAACCGAGGAGACTTAAATGACTGGGGATGCACAAAAGGCGGTTGTGCTGGTAGTTGATACTCTGGCGCTGAGATGCGCCGGCATTACGACCTTGATCAACGAATGGGTCAGCCCTCTCGGCAAATCGGCCCATGCGATAGAGCCGGAAAACATCGGTTTCTATTCTCAACCAGGCAATATCGTTTCACTTATCGTCCTGAATATCGGCGGCTCATCGTTGCATGATCTGCAGACGCGGGCGGTCCTGCGGAGTGTGCGGGAGCAGTTCCCGACAACACCCTGCGCCATTCTTTCGGACCGGACGGAAGCGGAAGAGGCTGTGGGCGCCGTGAGCTTCGGCTTCCAGGCTTTCATTTCGACCACCACGCCGCTGGCCGTGGTGCACCAGGCACTTGCCTTCATCATGAATGGCGGCGCGTACTTCCCTCGCGAAGCCCTGTTGGAGATCGCAGACGGCAGAGACCGTGCTCGCCATCATTCGGGCGCAGCGACGGGCAGCGGCCTGACACCCAGGCAGAACCAGGTTCTCGACCGCCTCCGCTCGGGCAAATCCAACAAGCTTATCGCGCGCGAGCTCGACATGCAGGAATCGACCGTCAAGGTTCATGTTCGGCAGATCATGAGCAAGCTTGGGGCGACAAACCGCACCCAGGTAGCCATCATGGCTCTGATGAAAGGGGATCATGCCGCGGGTGGGCCGGAGCCGGCCCTTGCTTAGACGGCTTGGCAGCGCGCCGGCAAGAAACAAATCCGCTTCCCGTCCGCTATCCAAGCCGCGCTGCCGCGCGTAGACTTTCCCACGGACAAGGCAGCAAACGAAGTTCAGAACAAACAAAAGCAGAATCTCACTTGAACTGAGATCACGTTGGGGGCACCGATGTTGATGACCAGTCTGGATCAGGAACCTAAACACACACTGGCGAAGTTCGCCCACTATGACCGCGACCTGCTGGACCGGATGTTCGGCGACGCCAAGCCGGAAAAATACCCCGCGGGTCGACTGCTTTTTCTCCAGGACGATCCATCCGACCGTGTCTACGGTCTGCTCGCCGGCTCGGTCGAGATTTCGATCTTCTCAGCCGAAGGCGACAAACTTGTCGCCAACCTGCAATTCCCGCCGAGCCTCATTGGCGAAATCGGGGTGCTGGACGGTGGCCGCAGGACAGCGACAGCCATCTGCAGGTCGGAATGCTCCATCGTGTCCCTGACGCGCAAGCAGGTGCTTGACCGCATCGAGCGGGACCCTTTGCTGGGTCGAGCCATCATCGAACTGCTGTGCAAGCGACTGAGGTGGATCAGCGAAGAGCTCGGCGACCATACCTTCCTCGCCATCGAGGCCAGGCTCGCCAAGCGGCTGCTGCATCTTAGCGAACTGCTTTCCGATGCCGCGGGCTGGATCGCCATCTCACAATCGGAACTCGCGCAGACGCTGGGGGCGACGCGGGAATCCGTCAACAAACTTCTCAACGACTGGCGTGGCCGCGGCCTGATCGCGACAAAACGTGGTCACGTCAAAGTCAATGATCCGGCCCGCCTGCGACGCGTCAGTTCAGAGTAAGTTGCCTCTGATCGGCCAGGCTTGCCGATCAGAGGCCCCGATCTCAATCCTTGATCATCGGGCACGCACTCAGCTGGTGGCCAGACGCCAGTGCAGGAACTGCAACGCTGCACGGCTCGGCATGAAGAAATAGCCTCCGCCGCGCGTCGTTATGAACGACGGCAGGGTCGTCAGTTCCACCGCCCCTTCCCATCGCGGGATGGTAAAGCGTCCCCTCGGCGCCTCTGCATCGCCGGGCTGCCTGCCGATCAGCGGGTCCTTTTCACCGCGCAAGCCGTGGAAATTCTGCGCCGACATCCAGGTCTGCTGGATGAATTCATATTGCCGTTCGAAGCTCGCATTGAAGCAGATGAACAGCAGCCCTTTCTCCGTCTTGCCGTTGCGGTCAAGAACGTAACTCCGACCCGCTCGCAGGATGCGATGCCGCTTCGAGATGCGCAGTTGGGTGTCGATGTCGGTGCCGAGGGAATCACGGGGGTTGGAACGCCTGATATGGGCCCCAAGGGGGCAATGCAGTCCCTGCGGATCTTCGGCGCCGTAGGTGAACTCATTGTCGAGTTCGCGCCCGGGTCCATCCGGATTCCTGGTCAACGACGAGCCGTTTTTCCATCGCCCGACAATGCGGGCGCCGATCCACTCTTCATCCACGGCTTCGAAATCATACGTGCCGCTGCCACGCAGATTGGCGGCCTCCTCGCGGCAGTAGTCGTTGAAACGCTCTACATGCTGCTCGAGCTGGCGGATGACGACGAACGAACCGTTGCGGCCAAAATCATGCGTGGCAGCCCGGCCGTCGACCGGTTGGCCGTCCGCGTCGATCGCCAGCAGGCGCCCCTCTGCGTCAAACTCCGCGGGTGTCGTCGGGCTGGGCGGGTAGAAGCCGTGCTCATCCCGATAGCCGAACAGGAATTCGCCTGCAGCGATCTGGTGAATGGGGCTTGAATTGTGGTTGCGCCGGCGCCGTGTGCCCTTGATCACCGGCTGGGATACACCGTCGACGAAACCGAAATGCTCCCGCGCCGGGCGTTTCTCCTCATCACCCTCCGCGACATGTTTCACCGGACATCTGGCGCTGCTGCGGTCGATCATGAGTGGAACGACTGCCCTTGATATCAGCCCGGTTCTGTTGGCAAGCTTGCCTATGTCCAGCACCATTCCATCCAGCTTTGCCTTGTCGGCGGCATAGCAGATCATGGCGAGATCGACGGGTGTCGTCTTGGAACCCCACGACCAGTTTTCAGGTGCGCTGTCGCCCTGATCGTCAAGGATGCGGCTACGATAGTCATTCGCCATGCCTTGCCTGAAGGTCGGCGGAAAACTGCCGAGTGCATCGCTGTCTGGATTGCCGGCGAAGCCCAGCTTGGTCAGGCCCTGAGGGCCAAAGACACAGAACATCGCACGCGACGGCGGTTTGCTGTCGCCGAAACTCGTGTGTTTCAAAAGATGCGCCAGCACCTCCTGTCGTTGCGCTACAGAACTCCCGCCACCGACTTCGAACGCAAGCATGACGGCATGTTCGAGATTGCCGAGCGGTCCGAATATGAGGGACTGTATTTCGCCGCTTTCCAGGCTCTCTACCGACGTCTCACTGGCCTGGTTCAGAAGCGTCCGGGTCAGCGACGGTTTGATGCCATCCTGCCGAGGCAACGAAGTGAACAGGCTCAGCCAGTCGCGTGCCTGGCTCGCGCGCGCGGCATGGAAGCCCTGCCTGATGCGCGAGTTCTTACGGATTATCGTGGTGTTCAGCTCCGGATAGGCCGAATACCAGAAAGAAGTCGGAATCTGCTCGGCGCGAGCCCAGCGCTTGAAGCGGTCGCCATCTCGACTACCGTCCAGGAACAGAAAACGTGTCCTGGGAAAACCTCGGGTGTTGCTCCAGATGCCGGTCAGGCCGGCGGAGGCCTTGGTGACGAAATCCTCAAGGTAGCTTTCCCAGCTGCCGCCATAATTGCTGAAGAAAACGAGGCGGTCGGTGCGTGGAATCCTGACCCAGCGCGCGAAATGGATTGTATTTATGTCGGCGAGATACCCTGGCCTGTATGCGCGCCGGGCAGCGATTGAAATGACGTAGAACGAAAACCGCAGCAGGACCCGCCGAAGCACTCCAGGTTTCAACCACCATCCCGGCTTGATGACGGAGACGGCGGTCATGTGGTTCTGGACGTATCCTTCCTTGTCCTCGCGCTCCTGAAGCTTCGCCAAATTGTCGAGCTTTATTCCAGCGGTGCTGATCTCCTCGCGTTGCTCGATATGCCGCAACCGCAAGGCCACGACCAAGAGCAGCATCCCCATCGCCAGGATCAGTCCGCCGACGGCCAGGATGAAGGAATCGCCAAGGCGCGCCACGGTGCGGAACCAATGCACGCCTTTGTCGAATTGCAGGTAGTAGGTCAGCCAGGTGAAAACCCCGACCAGGACGACCAGCGGTATTGCGGTGCGCAGGTTGAAGATGCTGTGCACTGTAGCCGACAGAAGCGTGCCGCCCGGCTTTTCCAGAAGACTTTGCGCGGGCGAGAACGCCCAGTCGAAATGCTCTTCTTTCTCCAGCTCCTTGCGCACGTCCTTCAATATCTCTCCGGCCGAGGAGCTGTCCGATATCACCGCCGTGGATGGCGGGGCGAGCAGGGTCTGTTGTTCGACAAGCTCCGCAAGCCTGTTCGCCAGCAACTGCTCGGCCTTGATGCGCGCAACGGAATGTCCCGGCGTGCCAGCGAACACCAGCCCCGACATTTCGCCGAACTGCGGCGACACATCGATCGCATGTTTGAGCAGAAAGGTTTCCAGTGGGCCTTTGAGCGAATCGGCCGCAAAACGCTCGAATATCGGTTGCAGTTGCGTCTTCGTCGCGGCGACAAATGCCTCGATCACCGCGCGTTTGCTGCCGTCGCCCGACAGTTCGAGCACGAGATGGAAGCCATCCCCGGTCTTTTTTCCGGCATCGCTTGTCGAAATGGCTGCGAGACTGGCGAAGTGGATGATGCCGGTCTCGTTCAGAGCCGTTCGGATTGCCTCAGCTGCAGGATTGCCGAGGAGATCGACTTCCTTCTGGAGCTGTTTCGCATCGGCCCCGGCGCGCACCGGCACGCACACGGTGACCAGCGCCTGTTCGACAAGACGGTTCTCGGCCGGCGCATCGAACTCCACCATCAGCCTGTCCGGATAGGGACCGATGCGCGTGAGCTTGCCCTCCTTGCCGCGAGCCCGTCGAAAGCCTGGCCTTTCGAATAAGGCACGGAAGGCCTCGGCAACCTGAACGCTGGCGATCGCGGCACCGATGCAGCGATGAATGCCGACCCCGAAAACCATGTTCTCGCTCAAGCTGCGGTCAGGATTGAACGTCCAGGGGTCGCGGACGACCGACGCATCAAACATGGCCGAGCGCGTGAAGGGCAGAACCGACACGTTGGCCGGAATCCTGTACGGGCGCGATCGGCCGACGCCGATCGTCTTCTCCTCGCGCGTGTAGCGCCAGGGCCAGATCCAATGCGGCTTGAAGCGCATGGCCTCGAGCACCGCCTTGTCCAGGCGTGCGTTGTCCTCTTCGTCGACAGCCTTCTTGATGCAGCCGAAGATCTCCGGCCGGCTCAGAACGGCATCGAGACAATTGGTGCCCCCAAGCAGGTTCGTCGGCGCAAACCCGACGACCATGCCGATCATGATCGCGCGCACCTCCTGCCGGCCAGCAACCTGGCCGCCGTCTTTCGACATATGGATGAGCCGCCCGAGCGGATTGTCGACCACCTCTCCGCGGTCGATCGCCGCCTGGGCGATGTCGATGGAGCGGTCGACCGCCGCGAACATGTTCTTGGCCGCCGCCACGGCCAGTTCGCGCGTGACGGGGTCCGCGTTCCAATCCCCGAACAGGATGTGGTTTATGGAGATGGCCCAGTCGCCGAATTGCCGATCGTCCTCGATATCCAGGCCGTAATACTCCCGGCAGATACGTATCGGCACAACGCGCATCAATTCGGTGGCCGCGTCGAATTTCTCGCCGGCATGACGCACGATCTCCTGCGAATGCGTGGCCGCTATGTCCCGCACCCGCTCCTCGACCTCGCTGGGTGGAAACGCGCTGAGGACCACGGACTTTTGCGTGCGATAAAGCTTGCCGTCCTTCAGACTGAGCAGGAAATCGAGACCTCCGGAAAACTCGCGCAACTCGGGGCCATAAGGCGTTTCGAATTCCGATTCACGCTCGAGGACTTCGCGGACATCCTCGAAGCCCAGCAGGAACACGACCTTGCCCACGCGGAAGCGTGGAAGGAGACTGCGCAGGATTCGGAGCCACCAATCCGGGGTTTCCAGGAACCAGCCGATGGCGCGTCCCACAAGGGTCGTCTTGCGCTTGCGCTCGAAGTCGAACGGCGGTGTTTCACTGCCAAGAGGCAGGCTGGCCTGGCCCTTGAGAACTCCTTCATAATATTTGGTCGAGAAGCCCATTCCGACGATCCCCCCGGAAAACGCAAAGACGTGCAGGCTATGCTATGAACCGGCCTTCACCGGGTAAGTGATCCGCTTCACATTGCTGCCTGGCGGAGCGGCATAAACTCGAGCCTTGGCCTGGCTCAGCCGGCCGCGTCGAAATTGTCCAGCAGCCGCTGGTTGATGGAGCCGTCCGCGAACGGGATCCAATCGATCCAGCTACGGCTGAATCGCGGATGCCTGGCCTCGAACAGAACGCGCTCGGCACGAGCCTCCCCGACTTGCCCGCTGCGCACAAGCGCGCCGATCTTGAGAAATCGCGGATAGAAATAGTCCTGGGCAAAAGACAGCGAACGCTCGGCGGTTGTTATGACAGCCGGCCAATCCTCCAGCAGCGTGTACGCCGCTGCCAGTTCACCCAGCGTGTGAAAGCGATAGTTCTCGAAAGGCGACAAGCGATCAGCCCGCTTCAGAACGGTGATCGCCTCCTGCGGACGCGACGCCATGAGCCGGGCACTGCCCATGGCCTGGTAGGCCAACACAAAACTCGGGTTGTAGTGAAGCGCCTGCTGCAGGAAATCCTGCGCAACAAGCGGGCGTCGCCGCAGCACTTCGATGGAGCCCAGAAACGCATATGGACGGGCATCCTGACTGTCCACCAGCAATGCCCGCTGCGACAACTCGGCAACGCGGGCAAGATCATCGGGCTCGCCGCGGTTGAGCCAGCCGCGCCAGAGATACCACCAGGCCAGTTCGCTGAGCACCGTGCCCGAATTGGGGTCTTCGTCATAGGCCTGCTGGAACAGCTTGAGGGCCGCATCCATGTCGGCGCGCGTGCGCCGTTGCATATGCCAGCGGCCACGGCGCACAAGTTGCCAGGTTTGCAGCCGCTCCCACGGAATCTGGAAGGTACGCACCTGTTCGACCCGATCGACCTCTCGCTCAAGGGTGGACACGATTTCTCCACCGAGATCGTCCTGGAGCTGGATGAGTTCCTCAAGGCCGCGCTCGAACCGGCCGGACCAGACCACACGGCTGTTGCTGCTGTCGGTGAGCGACGCACTCAGCCGGATGTGCTTGTCGAAGCTGGCAACCGAGCCCGTCACCAGATAGCGCGCGCCAAGAAGATTGCCGATCGCTGCGGTTCCCAGCCACTGATCGCGGAACTGGAAGCTGGAATCGCGCGCGATGACCGGGAGCGACCGTGTCGCCGCAAGCCCGTGAATGATGTCGTCGACGATGCCGTCCGCCAGATAGTCCGTCGATCGGTCGGGACTGCTGTTCTGAAAGGGCAACACCGCGATGGCCGGTTGATGATCCCTGGAATCGGTGTTGACGGGCTGCACGATGGACGAGCGAACCGCGGCGAATGCGAGAGACTTCGTCTGGGCTGAGGCAGGCGCGGTAACCAGGATCCTGACCGGCAAGGCGATGTTCTTGAGCTGCATCGGGCCGAGATCGGTGAATTCGACCGAAAACCTGCCGCTGATATGTTCGTGCGTTGTGCCTGTTATCGCGACACCGCCCGGCGGCGAGAACTCCTGCAACCGTGCCGATATGTTCACGCAGTCGCCGAAAGTCCCATCTTCGCTCTGGATGACCACACCCGTCGCGACGCCGATGCGGAACGGCATGCGCAGGTTTTCCGCCTCGCTTGCATTGAGTTTGTCGAGCCGAAGCTGAGCTTCCAGCACGGCGCGCAGCGCCTCGACAGGGCTGCCGAACTCCGCCATCAGGCTGTCGCCCGCCGCCCCGAAGATACGGCCACCAAATTCGCCGACCGTTTCAGCTATCAGGTTTCGCCGCTCATGGAAGATCCTGACGGCCGTTTCCTGATTTTCGTTCATCAGGCGCGAGAAGCCGACTGCGTCGATGGCGCAGATGGTGGAAAGCTGCCGGATCGCCTGCTGATCAACCATTCATGTTGATCTCAAAACCTCGTTAGCCCTCAAGCCGACACAAGCCTGAACCGGCGGTCTCAAGGCCGATGGCAGATACTTTGAATCGCAGAACGATTTGAAGTACTTCGCCATTGTCCCCACCTGGGCAAAGCCAAGAGGACGCTAGCACGGATTTGGACACCCGCAAATCATTAGAGTACAAACAACTACTGACTTGCCGTGCAATTTTGACCGAGGTCGGCATCTAACTGCAATATGCCGATAGATGAAACGCTCCGCAGCGAAACCGCCACGGAGCGTGCAGGACCTATTCGGCGATATCGACGCTTTCGAAACGGTGCGAACCGAGCGGGTCCATGACGTAGCCCGTTATCTTCTTCGACATCGGCAGCGATACGGTCGAATGGTCGAGTGTGGCCCAGGGCGCCTGTTCTTTGAACAGGACCTGAAGCTCGTGATACATCCTGGTACGTTCCGACTGGTCGGAGGTGATGCGCGCCTTCTGCATCAGGTCTTCGACCGGCTGGTAGCACCAGTTGGCGAAATTGGCACCGCCGACACCCGAACAGGCGAAGAAGTAGCTGATCAGATTGTCGGGATCGCCATTGTCGCTGGTCGCGCCAAGGATGATGGCACCATCGCGGTCCTTGTCGCGGGCGCGCTTCACATACTCGCCCCACTCATAGGACACGATCTCGACCGTGACCCCCACCTTGGCGAAATCCGCCTGGATCAGCTCCGCGGTACGCTGCGCGTTCGGCATGTAGGGGCGACTGACCGGCATCGCCCAGATCTTCATCTTGAGATCCTTGACGCCAGCCGCCTCCAGCATCTTCCTGGCCGCTTCCGGATCATATTTGTCGTCCGCCACCGCATCGTTGTAGCCCCACATGCCTGGCGGCAAAGGGTTCTTGGCGACCTGGCCCGTGCCCTGGAAGATGGCGTCGATGATCGCCTGCTTGTTCATGGCCATGTTGAGCGCGCGGCGCACGTCCGCCTTGTCGAAAGGCGGCATCAGCGTGTTGTAGGCGAGATATGCCACGTTCAGACCCGGCTTTTCCATTACCGTCAGGTTGGGATCGGCCTTGAGCTCCGCGATATCGGCCGGTGCCGGGTAAGGCGCCATCTGGCATTCACCTGCCCGCAGTCGCTGGATGCGTGCGGTCGGATCGACGGTGACGGCGAAGACCAGCTCGTCGAGTTTCGGCTTCTCGCCGAAATAATCGGGATTTGCCTGGAAGCGGATGACGGCATCCTGCTGATAGTCGACGAAACGGAAAGGCCCGGTGCCGATCGGCTGCTGGTTCAGTTTTTCCTTGGTGCCCGCGGCCAGGAGCTTGTCAGCATATTCCTTCGACAGAACCGAGCCGAAATCCATCGCCAGCATGGCCAGAAGCGAAGCGGACGGCTGGTTGAGGACGATCTTCAGCGTGTTGTCGTCGATCCTGGAGATGTCCTTGATCAGGTTCTGCATCTCCATGCCTTCGAAGATCTCCCAGCTCGAGCCGGCGATGTAGCCGTACCAGGGGTTGTCTTTCAGGCGCTGGCGATCCAGCGAGAAGATCACGTCATCGGCGGTGAGCTCGCGGCTCGGCGTGAAATAGTCTGTGGTCTGGAACTTCACACCTTTGCGCAGCTTGAAGGTGTATTCGAGCTTGTCGTCCGAAATCGTCCAGCTTTCTGCGAGACCAGGGACCACGTTGGTGGTGCCCTGTTCAAACTCGACCAGGCGGCTGTAGATCGGCTTGGACGAAGCATCCCAGGTGGAATTGGTGGAGTAGAGTGCCGGGTCGAACCCTTCCGGTGAGCTTTCCGAGCAGTAGACGAGGCTCTTGGCCAGTGCCTGTCCGCCAAAGAGGCCGGACAGAAGGGCAACGGCGACCCCTGTGACGAGCCGCGCAGCCGAGCGGCTGCGTTGTGAAACAGTCATGATCTTCCCCTTTTTCTGGTTGTTGTTGGCAGTCATGCGATGGCCAGCCCCTCACAGCGCGGACCATCGCTGGATTTACAGCTACTCGGCCCTGCCGCCGGTGGTTTCGAGCCCGCGGCCGGCACGCCAGACCGGATCCGGTCGCGTCCACAGGATGTCCGAGGTGATGAGGCTGGCGACCTCACGCGCATGCAGGGCCAGGAACTTCTCGCCCTTTTCTGCAGTGCCCTTGCTGGGGAAGCCCCAGGTGCCGGTCTTCGGTGCGCGCTCGGAGAAGGAGTAGAAACGCGATGCACCGTGCGGCGCCTCGTTCTGGCCCGCCTGCAGCGCCTCGGCTTCCTTGAACTTGTCGGTTTTGACGATGTCACCGGCAATAGCCAGCATGACGGAGGCCTCGCCCTCGCAGGCATGCTTGGGGCCATCGTCGGATTCGAACAGCGCCGAGGTTTCCTCCTGCGCGAGGAACCATGGTGTCGTCGCCACGATCGGCATGTCGAATTCCACGGCCAGTTCGCGCACGGCGACGGCCAGCGGATCGACATTGCCGCCGTGGCCGTTGACGATGAGCAGGCGAGCAAAGCCGATCGCCTTCAGCGAACGCGCGATCGAACGCAACACGCCGTGATAGGCGGCATAGTCCAATGTGATCGTGCCGCCGAACGGCAGATGATGCTCGCTCATGCCAAGCCAAAGGCCAGGCAGGACGGCCAGCGGCACGTCGTCTGAAACCAGCCGCGCCCCACGCACGGCGGCAGCTGCAGCACTCGCCGTGTCGGTGATCACCGGCAGATGCGGCCCATGCTGTTCAAGCGAACCGACCGGCAGGATGGCCAGCGCATTGCCGCGCTCGGCGATCGCCCGCAACTCCGGCGCCGTCATGCGCGCCCATTCGACTTCCCGAGCCATGAATTCCTCCTCAAACAGCGGTTGCATCGCCGGGCCGAGCCTATTGGCGGTCGGCTCCAGCAAGCGCTGACCATCTGGTTTGTTATTCCCACCCACGCGGCGAGAATTTCATTTTCTGATCCGCTAAATGATTTTCCTTGTTGTCGATATTGTCAACGGCTATCGTCCAATCGACACACTGGACCAACTATTGGGGATTGATGGCCAAGCACCCGAAACTCGGATCGAACCTCAAGGCATTGCGCCAGAAACATGGCTGGAAGCTGAGCGATGTCAGCAGCAAGACCGGCGTGGCGATCTCGACGCTGTCCAAGGTCGAAAACGACCAGATGTCGCTTTCCTATGACAAACTCCTGCAAATCGGCGAGGGGCTCGGCCTGTCGATGGCCGAACTGGTGGCCGAACCTGAGGTACCCGGTCACCCGTTGACCCGGCGCTCGATCAACCTGCATGGCGACGGGCTGCAGCAGAAAACCCAGAATTACGACTATCTCTACCTCAGCACGGAAATCACCAAGAAGCGCATGGTTCCGGTGCTGACGCGCATCACCACCCGCTCGCTGGACGAGTTTGGCCCGCTCATCAAGCATTCCGGCGAGGAGTTCCTGTATGTACTGGAGGGAGCTATCGAGGTGCACACCGAGCACTACGCGCCGGTCCGCCTCGAGAAAGGCGAGAGCATCTACATCGACAGCACCATGGGTCACGCCTATCTCGCCGTCGGCGAAGGCGATGGGCTCGTGCTCGCGGTCTGCTCCAGCGCGCAGCCGGATTTCCAGTCGGCGCTGATCGAGATGCTGGACCACTGAAGCGCTTGACGCCGTTTTCAAATTTTGAAAATGCTTAGCGGATAGGAAATTTGTATGCGCGCCGGCGACCGATCGCTGGTGCCGAAGGATTGCCAATGACGACGCAAGAAGCCGGGCCTGTAAAAGCCGATGTCCTGATCATCGGTGGCGGCATCGCCGGCGCTTCCGTCGGCTACTGGCTGGCGCCGCACCTGAAGACGGTGTTGCTCGAGCGCGAGAGCCAGCCCGGATACCATTCGACCGGCCGCTCGGCCGCGCTGTTCAGCGAAACCTACGGCACGCGCCAGGTGCGCGCATTGACGGCAGCGAGTCGCGCCTTCCTTGAAAATCCTCCGGCCGGCTTCGCGGAGCATCCGATCCTGACGCCGCGCGGCATGCTGGTCGTGGCTTCCGCGGAGCAGGAACACCTGCTTGCCGAACATCAGGATGCGGTCCGTTCGATCGGACTGGCGGGTGAACGACTCGATTTCGAAGGCGCCAGGGCCTGGGTCCCGGTGTTGCGGCCGGAAGGCGTCACCGGCGCCGTCTACAATCCCAATGCCGAGGATATCGACGTGCATGCCCTGCATCAGGGCTATCTGCGCGGCCTGAAACGCGCCGGCGGCACCGTGATCGGCAACGCGGAAGTGACCGCGGCCGAACAAAGCGGGGCCGACTGGCGCCTTGTCGCTTCGGGCAGGGAGTATATTGCGCCGATCGTGATCAACGCCGCGGGGGCCTGGGGCGATGAGATCGGCGCGTTGTTCGGCGCCAGCCCGATCGGATTGGAACCACGCCGGCGCACGGCCTTCGTCTTTGCGCCGCCCGCCGGTCACGACGTCACCCGCTGGCCGATGTTCATCACCGCCGATGAAAGCTGCTACATCAAGCCCGATGCCGGCCTGCTGCTCGGCTCACCAGCCAATGCCGACCTGATGGCGCCGCAGGACGTTCAGCCCGAAATGGAAGACATTGCGCTCGGCATTCATCGCATCGAAGAACTGACGACGCTCTCGGTCGGCCGCCCCAGCCGCGTATGGGCAGGATTGCGATCCTTTGTCAGCGATGGCGATCTGGTCGGGGGTTTCGACGCGAAGGTGCCCGGCCTGTTCTGGCTGGTCGCACAGGGTGGCTACGGTATCCAGACATCCGCCGCCATGGGAGAAGCCTGCGCCGCCCTCGTGCGCGGCCAGCCACTGCCGGCGCGCATCGCCGACTTCGGGCTCGACAATGCCATGCTCAGCCCGAAACGGCTCGACAGATAGCAAGACCGGGACCAATCCGGCGACCAGAGCGCTTCCGTTTTTCAAGGAAACACTCCAACTCTTTGTTTGCCGCATGATCTTGTCCGAAAAGTCCGCAACTTTCCGGGATCATGCTCAAACCGCTTCGCGGCACATGCAAAAAGCCCGCTTCATCTCGCGTGAAGCGGGCTATTTTTTCGCTGCCAAAGCAATCAGCGCGCCGAGAAACCCGGAGGCGTGCGGCCGACGCGCGACTTGCGCGCGGCATAGCGCGCATCGCGCTTGGCCTTGCGTTCGGCCTCATCGGCCAGCAGGCGCGAGATGCGATCATTCTCTTCCGCCTCGCGCAATGCGGCTTCTTCGCGCGCCTTCGCTTCAGCTTCGAGTCTCGCAGCCTCCGCCGCGGCTTCACGCTCCGCCTTTTCAGCGGCTTCGCGTGCCAGGCGTTCCTGCTTCAGCCGAGCCTTCTCGGCTTCACGGATAGCGCGTGCCTCGAGGATCGCCTTGCGTTCCGCCTGGCGAGCCAGCACTGCCGGATCGTCCGCTGCGGGCTTTGCCTTGAAGCGCTCCAGGAGCGCCTTCTTTGCCTCGTTCGCGGCATTGCGCCGCTCGAAAATGTCTTTTTCCCTGTAGATAGCCAAGTCCAGTTCCCTGAAATCTATGTGCGGGGCTTACATACGCGCGCGAAAGCAGAGATCAAGCACCAATTCGGTATGCCAGCCATGAATAGAACGCGCATGTTGCAGCGCAACGACATATTAGCGGGCCGCGCGTCATTTCGAACGCGCGATGGGCACACAAGACTTCGAACCCGCGCCCCGTGCTTTCCGAAATTGATTCCAATTGTCGGAAGGGTGCTTCAACGGCTGGCCCAATCTCCAGATTTGGTACTTCGCTAACCTCACCCTATATGCCCTCGGACCAGCCAGCGGACACGCGCATGACCGATCTTTCCGTTCTCGACCTCTCGCCCGTCGGCGAGGGCAGCACACCAGGGCAGTCTCTTGCCAATACGCTGGACCTTGCCCGCCACGCCGAACGGCTGGGCTACAAGCGCTACTGGCTGGCCGAGCACCATAACATGCCTGGCATTGCCAGCGCCGCGACCGCCGTCGTCATCGCCCATGTCGCAGCCGGCACCAGGACCATTCGCGTCGGCGCCGGCGGCATCATGCTGCCCAACCACGCGCCGCTGGTGATTGCCGAACAGTTCGGCACGCTGGCCGCCCTGCATCCCGGCCGCATCGACCTCGGTCTCGGCCGAGCCCCTGGAACCGACATGATGACGGCACGCGCACTGCGTCGAAACCTCGATGCCGGCGTCGACAACTTCCCGCGCGACGTCGTTGAACTGATGGCCTATTTCGAGCCTGCCGAAGACGGCCAACGCATCCGTGCCGTGCCAGGAGAGGGTGAAGCCGTGCCGGTCTGGATCCTCGGTTCCAGTCTTTATGGCGCGCAACTCGCCGCCATGCTCGGCCTGCCCTACGCCTTCGCCTCGCATTTCGCGCCGGCGGAGCTGGACCACGCGCTCGAGGTCTATCGCACGCGGTTCGAGCCTTCCCAGCATCTCGACAAACCGCGCGTCATGCTCGGCATCAATGTGATCGCGGCACCGACCGACGCGGAAGCAAGGCTGCTGTTCACCTCGCTGCAGCAGGCTTTCGTGAACCTGCGCAGTGGCCGCCCGGGTCGGCTGCCGCCACCGGTCGAGAATTTTGACCGCGATCTCGATCCCGTGGCGCGCACCATGCTGAATCAGGCGCTGTCCTGCGCCGTGGTCGGCTCGCCTGAAACGGTGAAGCAGGGCGTCGAGGCTTTCATCGCGCGCACCGGCGCCGACGAGCTGATGGTGACGGCCCAGGTCTTCGATCACGCCGCCCGGGTGCGTTCCTTCGAGATGCTTGCAGATATCCATCGGGGCATGTCGAAGGCTGCGTGATCGCCGTTGCGGGCTATTTCAGCGCCCGCACCAGTTCCGCGTCGGGATAGCAGGTCGCGGCGCGGCCGTTCCTGGCCTGCCATTCGCCGATCGAACGCCGCGTCTTGAAGCCCGGAAGGCCATCGGCGCTGCCGACGTCATAGCCCTTCTTTTCCAGCACGCGCTGCAGGCTGGCGATATCCGACCTGTAAAGTCCTCCCACCGCTCCCCATTCCGCCGAAAACCGGTGATCGCCCTGCGCTATGCGATCAGCGCCCAGGCCGATGAACAGCGCATAGAGGTCTGAGGTGTTGTATTCCTTCAGCACATAAAAGTTCGGTGTCACCAGGAATGCCGGGCCATGGCGGCCGGCGGGCATCATCAGGAATGCCTCGGCTGCATTTTCGCCGGGCGGGAACGGCTTGCCGTCGACCCGCCTGATGCCGAGCTTGTTCCAGGCCGAGACCGGCTTGCCGCGATCAGGCCCTTCCAGCGCGCAGGAGACCGTATCCGGCGCGGTGACCTCGTAGCCCCAGCCGCGCCCTTTCACCCAGCCGTAGTGGACGAGATAGTTGGCGATCGATCCCATGACGTCCGGTACCGAGTTCCAGATGTCGGTCTTGCCGTCGCCGTCGAAGTCGACTGCGTGCTTGAGGAATGAGGTCGGCATGAACTGCGGCTGCCCGAGCGCGCCGGCCCAGGACGATTTCATCGCTCCGACCGGAGCAAGACCGCGCTGCACGATTTCCAGCGCTGCCAGCAGTTCCTGACGGAACATGTCCTTGCGCGTTGCCAGAAAAGCCTTGGTGCCCAACACTTCGAAGGCATCGTAGGGGATCTTCGCCGCGCCGAAGCCGCTTTCGCGGCCCCAGATCGCCAGCACCACCGATCCCGGCACGCCGTAGCGCTTCTCGATCTGGCGCAGCGTCGCGGCGTATTTCCCAGCGCGGGCACGTCCGCCATTGGAAACCGCCGCCACGATCTTTTCGGCAAAATAGGCGCCTGGAGAACCGAACTCGGCCTGGTGCTGTTTCTTCGGTGTCTTCGGCTTTTCCCCCGGCAGCACGAGATCGGGCAGCTTGAGATTCGATTTCACGCCGTCGAAGGCAGCATTGAACGTCGCCTGCGAAATGCCCTTTGCCTTGGCCTCCGGCCAGAGATCGTTCTGCAGCCAGGTCCGGAACTGGTCATCGACGGTCGCAGCCGAAACGGAACCCGCGAAGCTCGCAACAAGGGCAGCGAGCAGAAACAGCCGTTTCAGCGAGGGGAACAGAAAGCTGCCAGGGAAACGGTTCATCCTGTCTCCTCGAGAATCTCGTTCAGAATGTCGTGCGCGACTTCAACGCCGCGGCCAGCGTGCCCTCGTCGAGATAATCGAGTTCGCCACCCACCGGCACGCCATGCGCAAGCCTTGTCACTTTCACATCAAAGCTGGAGAGCTGGTCGGTAAGGTAGTGTGCCGTCGTCTGCCCCTCGACCGTGGCGTTGACGGCGAGAATGACTTCCTTGACCGCACCGGCAGCGATCCGATCCACAAGTGAACGGATATTCAGCTGGTCGGGACCGATGCCGTCGAGCGGCGAAAGCGTGCCGCCGAGGACATGGTAGCGAACATTCATGGCCGCCGCCCGTTCCAGCGCCCAAAGATCCGAAACATCTTCGACCACGATCAGCGTGGCTTCATCGCGGCGCGGGTCGGTGCAGATCATGCAAGGATCGGCGGTATCGACGTTGCCGCAGGTCGAGCAGATGCGCACCTTCTCGACCGCCTCGCCCATGGCATTGGCCAAGGGTGCCAGGAGTTGATCCTTTTTCTTGATGAGGTGCAGGGCCGCGCGGCGCGCCGAACGCGGTCCCAGCCCGGGCACCTTGGCCAGAAGCTGGATCAGGCGTTCGATTTCAGGACCGGCGATTCGCTTGGACATCGCACCGATGTAGGATTTTTTCAGCCGCTTTGGAACTGAGCAGCAACGGCGCCCGCGCCGTTGCTGATGAACGCTGTCGGTAGCCCGAGGCTCAGCCCTCCATACGAATCACTGCAGCGGGCGGCTTTCCGACACGATCAGAGCGCCGATGGCATCGGTGTTTTCCGGCGTCGACTGGAACGACATCACGACGTCAGGCTCGGATGTCGTCGCCGAGGCCAGAACAGGCTGCGGCCTTTCGCTTGGCACCGCCGAAGCGGTCTTGAACGGAAGTCGGGCCGGTTCGGCCGAGGCCACCATAACCGGCGCGGCGGCCGTGGCTGGCGCCGGCTTTGTCGAAACAAACGCCGTCGCCGGGATCGTGGCAGCCGAGGCGACAGCAACGGTCTCAACCGGAGCAACCGGCGCCGCCGAGGCCATCATGGTGGCGCCTTCTTCCGGCAGCGGCTGCCAGTTGCGGCCGCGCTTCTCGTAGAAGGCGTTGCCACCAGCGACCAGCACGTAGTGCATGTTCTTGTAAGGGAACTTGAGGCCGGCCGTATGGAAGAACATCGAGTTCTTGGCCTTGGTCGAGCGTTCGCCCTTGAGCACCGCCTCGGCAGCATCCATGACATCAGGCAAGGCCTTGGAGTTCATGCGACGGGTCATCACGCCCGGCGCGAACTGGCCTGGCTGACCAACAACGGTGCAGATGTTGTCGCCATACTTGCCCGAGCGCAGGCGGTTCATCACCACCGTGCCGACGGCGACCATGCCATCGCGGCTGGAACGATTCGATTCGAAGAACATCGCGCGCGCCAGGCATTCCTTGTCGCGGCTGGTGTAGCGGTAAGCGCCGACCTTGGAACTGGGGGCAACCGAATCGGAGAGCTTGGCAACGGACAGGCCGTGACTGCCGGTGGTCTGGCTGCAAGCAGCCAGGAAGAGCGGGCCTAGGACAACCGTCCCGAGGGCGATCAGCTTTTTCCAACGCGTGGCGATCAACAAACGTCCCTCATTCTTGCTGCCGCCTTGTCCCCAGGATATGCGGCAAGAATGAGACACTTTCGGGCAAAAAGATGGCCAAAGCCTTACTTTGCCGAACAAGGTGAACAATTCGTGGATTTAACGAAGTCGTTACCGAGTGGTTAAGCCCAGGATATAACGCAATATTTCATCCTGTAACAAAAAAGGAGCAAGAGAAACACACCTGATATTCTAAGCGATTTCTCTTGCTTCCTTCAGAAATACTTATTCCTTCGAATTAAAATGGCAGCTTCATGCCGGGCGGCAGAGGCAAACCGGCAGTCAAAGCCTTGGTTTTTTCCTGCATGATCTGTTCGACCTTGACCTTGGCGTCGTTGTGGGCGGCCAAAATAAGGTCTTCCAGGATTTCGACCTCGTCTTCCTTGAAGAGGGATGGATCGATCTTCAGCACCTTCATCTCGAATTTGCCGGTCAGCGTCACATTGACCAACCCGCCGCCGGCCTGGCCGGTGGCTTCGAGATTCGCGATCTCCTCCTGCATGGACTGGAACTTGGCCTGCATTTCCTTTGCCTTGCCCATCAGGCCGAGCAGATCTTTCATCGTCTGATCCTTCTCAAAAATCGATGTCGTCGTCCGAAGCCGGCTCCACCGGCTGGTCGGCATCTTCGCTTTCTTCATTCGGCGCATCGGGAATGCGCACGTCGATGATCTTCGCGCCTGGAAAACGGGCGAGAATGGCCGCCACCGCCGGATCGGCGCGCGCGTCGGAGAAGGCGATCTCGCGACGCGTCGTCTCGACCTCGGCCATCGTCTGGCCGCCCTCTTCCTTCGACAATGACACCAGCCAGCTGCGGCCCGTCCAGGCCCGCAGCTTCGAGGTCATTTCGTTGAGCAGCATCTTCGGCGCGTCTTCGGTCAACGTCACATCGATGCGACCCGGCTCGAAGCTCACCGGACGAACGTAGCGCTTGATCTGCACCTTGAAGGCGATGTCGCGGTTCTGATCGGCAAGAGCGATGATGTCGGCCAGGGATTTGACCGGTACGGACTGCTGCTCCTGTGCCGGCTCCGGTGCCGGCACGAAAGCGGGAGATTGAACGGGCTCGACCAGGCGCATGGTCTGTCCGCCGCCGGGCGTGACCGGCATGCGAACCGATGCGGTGGCCATGGCCGCGCCACCGTTTCCGCCACCGGGAGCAGGGGCGCCATTCGCGCGCGCGGCTGTGCCAGGCGCCGGCTGCCCGTTCTCCAGCGACTTCAGGGCCTCATCGAGCGTCGGCAGGTCGGCGGCATGGGCAAGTCGAATCAGCACCATCTCGGCGGCACTCACCGGGCGGTTGGAACTTTGCACTTCCGGGATGCCCTTGAGCAGCATCTGCCAGGCACGGGACAGCACCCGTACCGACAAGGTGCGCGAAAATTCGACGCCGCGCGTGCGTTCATCCTCGCTGAGCGCTGCATCGTCTGCCGCTCCTGGCACGAATCGCAAGCGCGTGACGAGGTGGGTGAATTCGGCCAGATCGGTCAGCACGGCCGCGGGATCGGCACCAACATCGTAGAGCGCCCTGAGCCCCTGCAGTGCAGAGGCGATATCGCCTCTCATGATGTGTTCGAACAGGTCGACGATGCGGGCGCGGTCGGCGAGGCCGAGCATCGCGCGCACCGCTTCCGCCGTGACATTGCCGGCACTGTGGGCAATGGCCTGGTCGAAGATCGACTGGGCGTCGCGCATCGAGCCTTCGGCAGCGCGGGCGACCATGGCAAGCGCATCGTCGTCGGCCTCGATCTGCTCGAGGCCGGCGATGCGTTTCAGATCCGCCTTGATCATCGCGGCATCGATACGACGCAGGTCGAAACGCTGGCAGCGCGACAACACCGTGATCGGAACCTTGCGGATCTCGGTGGTGGCGAAGATGAACTTCACATGCGGCGGCGGCTCTTCCAGCGTCTTCAGCAGGCCATTGAAGGCCTGCGTGGAAAGCATGTGCACCTCGTCGATGATGTAGACCTTGTAGCGCGCGGAGACAGGCGCGTAGCGGACACGATCGATGATGTCGCGAATGTCGTCGATGCCGGTATGGGAGGCGGCATCCATCTCGATGACATCGACGTGGCGACCTTCCATGATCGCCTGGCAATGCTCGCCGGGCACCGAAAGATCGACGGAAGGGCGATCGATTTCGGCAGTCCTGTAGTTGAGCGCTCGCGCCAGGATGCGCGCGGTGGTTGTCTTTCCGACGCCGCGCACACCCGTCAGCATCCACGCCTGTGCGACACGTCCGGTGGAAAAGGCGTTGGTGAGTGTCCGAACCATCGGCTCCTGGCCGATCAGTTCGGAGAAATTGGATGGCCGGTATTTGCGCGCCAGGACGCGATAACCGCCAGGGGCCTTTTCCGGTGCGGGATTGTTTCCGGCTTCGCTCATCCGCCCTGACTGCTCCCTGGAGCCTGTTTCCGCAAATAAGTTTCGCCCGCCAAGCTGCGCGCCATCATTGTTCGCGACAGAAGGACCGCGGGAGAAGAGCGAAGAGGCGGGAGGCTGGAACAATGACCCGTTCCGGGCTCGTTAGGGCTGCTTCCTTCCGGACCTGACCCGGTTGGCGAGTGGATCGTCCACCACCAACCTCCCAACCCCCATATCGGCAATTTGACGCCAGAATGCAAGGGTCAAGCAAGGGTCCGGAACAGCCATGGCTTCTTGGGGCAGACAGAATGAAGGGCTTGCGACGAAACCGGCGCCGTTTTAGCCTCCTGTCAAATCTCTGGGGGAATGCCGATGCTGCCTGGCCTCAAGGCCGGATTTTCGCTGGACGCCCGGTTGGAGGCGGACAGCGAACAATTGCTGTGGCTCGGCCTGTGCGAACTGCGCATCATGAACGATTGCCGCTGGCCCTGGCTGATCCTGGTGCCGCAGCGACCCGGCATCGAAGAGTTGCACGACCTCACCCCGTTGGACCAGGCGATGCTGACCTTCGAGGCCAACATGGTAGGGCAGGCGCTGAAGCAAGCCACCGCGTGCACCAAGATCAACACTGCCGCACTCGGCAACATCGTGCGCCAGCTGCATGTCCACGTCATCGCCCGCAACGAAGGCGACACGGCCTGGCCCGGGCCGGTCTGGGGCCATGGGCCGCGGGAGCCCTACAAACGTTCCGATCTCCATCGGTTTGCCGAACAGATCAAGGCGGCGCTATAACGCGCCGACAACTTCGCCGAGTTCCCGAGTCTCTCCATGACCTTTCGCCTGTTCGACGCACCCTTGCGCGAGCCCAGTCAATTCGTCGGCTTTGCCGGCAACCGCATCGACCGCCAATCCGAGAATCGCTCCGACGATTGCGTGGAAATCGCGCTCAAGGATCCCGCGGCGCGCATCCTGCCGATGCGCGACGGTCGCCTCTATCTGAAGCTGAAGGATGGTGGCGCCTTTGATCCCTGGTTCGACCTGGCCGAAAGCGCCGGCGTCGAAACCACGCTTTCAGCGGCGATCCTGCTGGGATACGCCGAGGGGCAACCGATCCTGGCGGCGCCCGCGGCCATGGCCCCGGAAGCACTGCCGGAAACCATCAAGGCCATCGATCACCGCTCGGTCTATATCCAGGGGCTGATCGACGAAGCCGCGTTAGGCGCGCTGGCACAGGGGGCCGCGCTGCTGTCCTGGAATGCCAGCCATCGTTTCTGCTCGAAATGTGGAAATCCGTCCGAAATGCGCGCCGGCGGCTACAAGCGCCATTGCCCGGCCTGCGGCACCGACCATTTTCCACGCACCGACCCGGTGGCGATCATGCTGACGGTCTCGCGCGAGCGATGCCTGTTGGGCCGCGGCCCGCATTTCGCGCCCGGCATGTATTCTTCGCTCGCAGGGTTCATCGAACCTGGCGAAACGATCGAGGCAGCGGTGCGCCGCGAGACCCTGGAAGAGGCCGGCATCCGGCTCGGCCGCGTCGTCTACCACGCCAGCCAGCCCTGGCCGTTCCCCTATTCATTGATGATCGGCTGTTTTGGCGAAGCGCTGAACGAGGACATCCAGGCCGACCTCAGCGAACTGGAGGACTGCCGCTGGTTTTCGCGCGACGAGACGCGGCTGATGCTGGAGCGGCGGCATCCGGAAGGGCTGATGACGCCCCCGCCGGGCGCCATCGCGCATCACCTGATCAAGGCCTGGCTGGATAGCGGAGGCTGAGCGCAGCGGTCTGGAAATAGCCGCTGCTCGCTCCGATATGACGACTTCCACGCGGAGCCGTGTGGAGGTCGCTACCCTTGAAGCAGGAGCATTCCTTGATCCGACGCCAGACACTCAACCCCGCCGGACTGTTCGACAGCCGGCAATATGGTTTCAGCCAGGCAGTGGTGGTCGAAGGCGGGCGCAGGATGCTCCTGTCCGGCCAGGTCGGCGTCGATGAACATGAAAAGACCGTCGAGGGCGGGATGGGTCCGCAGACGGTCAAGGCCCTCGACAACATCGACTATCTGCTGAAACAGGCCGGCGGCGACCTTTCGCACGTCGTGATGCTGCGCATCTATATCGCGCAGGCAGCCCAAGACGACCAGGGGCCGATCACGGAGGCCCTGCGCCGTTACTTCCCGACCGATCCGCCGCCTTCGTCCTGGATCATCGTCACCGGCCTGTCGCTGCCGGAATGGCTGATCGAGATCGAAGCGGAAGCGGTATTGCCTTAGAGCATTTTGTAGCCAAGTGGAATCACCTGGCGTTACAAAAATGCAACGAAAACAAAAACTTAGAGCGTTTCCGTGAAAAACGGAAACGCTCTAGTCCGCCACTTTCCACTGCTCGCGCGAATCGCTGGCCGGATAGACGCCGAGGATGCGCACTTCCTTGGAGAAGAAGCGCAGTTCCTCGAGCGCGTTCTTGACGCCGGGATCCTCAGGATGGCCTTCGATGTCGGCGTAGAACAACGTCGCGGTGAAGGCGCCGAGCTGATAGCTCTCCAGCTTGGTCATGTTGACACCGTTGGTGGCGAAGCCGCCCATCGCCTTGTAGAGCGCGGCCGGCACGTTGCGCACGCGGAAGATGAAGGTGGTCATCATCCTGGTGTCGGGCGAGGGGCGCTGCACCCAGTGCTTCGACTTGGTCAGGACGACGAAGCGGGTGACGTTGGAATCGGTATCCTCGACATTTTCTTCCAGGATATCGAGGCCGTAGAGCGAAGCAGCCAGCCGCGGCGCCAGGGAGGCCATCGTGCGATCCTTCTCGGCGGCCACGAATTTCGCCGAACCGGCGGTGTCGCCGGCCACGACCGGCTTCCAGCCGTTCTTGCGGATGTATTTCCGGCATTGGCCGAGCGCATGGATATGACTGTGCACGGTCTTGATCTCGGAGCGCTGCACGCCTGGCAGCACCATCAGCTGGAAATGGATCGGCAGGAAATATTCGCCGATGATGTGCAGCTTCGATTCCGGCAGAAGATGATGGATGTCGGCGACGCGCCCGGCGATGGTGTTCTCGATCGGGATCATCGCGAGATCGGCCTTGCCGGTCTCCACGGCGTTGAAGGCATCCTCGAATGTCGGGCAGGGCAACGGCTCCATCGTCGGAAACATGTTGCGGCTGGCGGTATCGGAATTGGCGCCGGGTTCGCCCTGGAACGAGATGCGGTTGGTGGGGGCAGGAGACATTCTTGGCCAGGCCTTCGTCAGTGAGACAGGATTTCGCGCGCGCGTTCCAGATCCTCGGGCGTGTCGACGCCGAGCGGCACCGAGCGCACGATTTCGGCATCGATGCGCATGCCGGCTTCCAGCGCGCGCAGTTGCTCGAGGCTTTCCCGGCGCTCCAGAACCGACTGCTTCAGCGCCACGAACCGTTCGAGCGCGGTGCGGCGATAGGCGTAGAGCCCGACATGGTGATAAAGCGGACCGTCCCCCCAGGGGGCGGTTGCGCGTGTAAAATAAAGCGCCCGCAGCCGTGTCTCGGACAGTGGCGAACCGACGATCTTGACCACGTTGGGGTTGGTCTTCTCTTCCGGGCGAACGATCTCGACGCCAAGCGTGGCGATGTCGACGGCCTTGTATTCGAACGGCTTCAGCGCCGCACGGATGATGGCCGGCTCGACGGTCGGCAGGTCGCCCTGGACATTGACGATCGTCTCGATCTCGCCTTTCGGATCGAAGGTGCTGAGCGCCTCGAAAATACGGTCCGAGCCGGACTGATGGTCGGCGCGGGTCATCACCGCCTCGAAACCATGCGCGCGCACCGCTTCGGCCACCGCCTCGGTGTCCGTCGCGACCGCCACACGGCCGAGATCGGCCTCGGCGGCGCGGGCGGCGACATGCACGATCATCGGCTTGCCGGCGATGTCGGCAAGCGGCTTGCCGGGCAGCCGGGTGGAAGCCATGCGGGCGGGAATCAGGATCAATGTCGACATGATTGGCGCGGAACGGAACGGGCAGGGCGAAAAGTGGCAAAAGGTCTCACAGGAAGCGCCCTTATAGGTGTTGCAACCGAATAGCAAAAGACCTAGTTTCCGCCCGATTTGACCCCCTCGACGGGGAGGGTCTCGATACCGACAGCCGGAAGGACGGAACGGTCTGCCGGAAAAGGGAGCTGGGGTTTATGGATTCCAACGAAGTCAACAAGGTACTGGCCGGCCTGCTCGGAACCGTGTTCGTGGTTTTTTCGGTCGGTATCGTATCCGACTCGCTGTTCGCCTCGCCAAAGCCCGAGAAGCCCGGCTTCACGATCGAGGCGGCTGAACCCGAAGCCGGCGGCGGCGGCGGCAAGGAAGCCAAGGCGGCGACGCCGGTTGCCGATCTTCTGGCGGCAGGCAAGGCCGAAGCCGGTGCCACCGTTTTCAAGAAGTGCCAGGCCTGCCACAGCGGCGAGAAGGGCGGCCCCAACAAGATCGGTCCGGATCTGTGGGACATCGTCAATCGCCCGGTCGCCCATCACGAAGGCTTTGCGTATTCGGCCGGCATGAAGGATTTCGCCAAGGGCGACAACAAGTGGACGTTCGAGAACCTGAACCACTTCCTGACCTCGCCGAAGGGTCTCGTGAAGGGTACGGCCATGGGCTTCGCCGGCCTGCCCAAGGATGAGGACCGCGGCAACCTGCTTGCCTATCTGCGCACGCTGTCCGACAGCCCGGCGCCTCTGCCTGAGGCCGGTGCTGCGCCTGCAGCCACTCCAGCGGCTGCGCCAGCCGACGCCAAGCCGGCCAACTGACGAATTTGTAATCGCTGCAATCACGAAAAAGCCGGGTTTGACCCGGCTTTTTTGTTGCGCGCATGGAATTAGGTGGTTTCAGCCGGTTTTCGCTGGCCGCGAATAAGCTAAAGTGCCTGTTCGAATATGCCGTCAACAGGCAGAAGGATGAGGAATGCAGCGTTTCCGGCTCGGGATGCCATTGAAGTTCCTGGCGGCAGGTGCCGCCCTCGCCATCGGCATCCATGCGGCATCCGCCGATGAATGGCGCACCACCTCTTCGCTCATTGGCGAATCGAAATATGGCGAGAACTTCCAGCGCTATGACTACGTGAACCCGGACGCCCCGAAGGGCGGAACGCTCAATTCGACGGTCGTCGGCACCTTCGACAGCTTCAATTCCTATATCGTGCAGGGTTCGCCTGCCGCCGGCTTCGTCCCGTATGGCGGAGGCCTGCTCTATGAAACGTTGATGGAACAGGCCATCGACGAAGGCAGCGTCAGCCACCCGCTGATCGCCGACGCCTATAAATATCCTGCCGACTATTCGTCGGCCACCTATCGCCTCGATCCACGGGCGAGATGGCATGACGGCAAGCCGATCACCGTCGATGACGTGATCTGGTCGTTCAACGTACTGAAGGCCAACAGCCCGATGTACAATCGCTATTTCGCGAACGTCACCGAGGCGGTGGCGGTGGGTGAGCGCGAAGTGGAGTTCCGCTTCGACCAGAAGGGCAATCGTGAACTGCCCAAGATCATCGGCGACCTCGCCATCTTGCCCAAACATTGGTGGGAAGGCACCGACGCCAAGGGCAACAAGCGCGACATAACCAAGCCGACTCTGGAGATTCCTCTGGGCTCGGCCGCCTACAAGATAAAAAGCTTCAAGCCGGGGACAGAGATCGTCTGGGAACGTGTGCCCGACTACTGGGGCGCCAAGCTGCCGGTGAAGATCGGCCGCGAGAACTTCGATATCAGGCGCTATGTCTATTTCCTTGACGACAGCGCCGCCTGGCTCGCCTTCACCAAAGGCGGACTGGAAGACATCAACGCCGAGAACAGCGGGCGCGGCTGGAAGACGAGGTACGACTTCCCGGCGGTCAAGGCCGGTGACGTCATCAAGAAGGAGTTCAAGGCCACCTCTCGCGCCACCTATCAGGGTTTCATGATGAACACCCGCCGGCCACTGTTTCAGGACCGGCATGTGCGACAGGCGCTGGCCTATCTCTACGATTTCGAAGCCATCAACCGTATGTCGTTCGGCCTGAACACCCGCCTCACCAGCTACTACATGGGCAGCAAGGATCTTGCTTCCAGCGGCCTGCCGCAAGGCAAGGAACTGGAGATCCTCGAACCGTACAAAGACAAGCTGCCGCCGGAACTCTTTACCCAGCAATTCTCGATACCGGCATTCGACAATCCCCAGGCGGAACGCAAGATCCTGAAGATGGCCGTCGACCTGTTCGCGGAGGCCGGATGGGCGATCCAGGGTGGCAAGATGGTCAACACCAAGACCGGACAGCCTTTTGCTTTCGAGATCCTGGATTTCCGGCAAGGTGCAGAGGCGACGTTGAACCCTTATATCGACATGCTGCGCAAGATCGGCATTACTGCGACGCTGCGCTTTGTCGACAGCAGCCAGTACATCAACCGCGTCAACAATTTCGACTACGACATGATCACGCAGGTGCTGCCGCAGTCGGATTCCCCGGGCAACGAGCAGCGTGACTTCTGGTCGTCAAAGGCCGCCGATACACCTGGCTCACGCAACTACGCCGGCATCAAGGATCCTGTCGTCGATGCGCTGGTCGACCGCGTCATCTTCGCGACCGACCGTGACGATCTCAGCGCTGCCGCACGCGCGCTCGACCGCGTGCTGTTGTGGAATTACTACTCGGTACCACAGTTCACGCGACCCGACGTGTGGCTGGCTTACTGGAACAAGTTCGGCATCCCCGACAAGCAGCCGACCTATCTTGGGCCGGACACCGATTCCTGGTGGATCGATGTCGACAAGGAAAAGGCGCTGGCCGCCAAATACAAAGGCCTCAATTGATGGCAACCCGCCGCGACGTGCTGGCATTGGGGGCAGCCACTGCAGCCGTTGCGCTTCTGCCAAGTCGGGTCTTTGCGAACAGCCCGACCGAAGCACCGCTGCACGGACTGTCTGCCTTCGGCGACCTGAAATACCCGGCCGGTTTCACGCATTTCGACTATGTGAATCCGGACGCCCCCAAGGGCGGCACGTTTAATTTCGCGCCTTTCACCTGGGTGTTCAACCAGAACCCCCAGACCTTCAACACGCTGAATTCCTTCATCCTGAAGGGCGACTCCCCGCCACGCATGGACATGTGCTTCGACGCATTGATGGCGTCCGCGCTGGACGAGCCTGATTCGATGTACGGGCTGGTCGCGGAAACCGTGACGATCGCGCCCGACCGCAACAGCTTCACCTTCAAGCTGCGACCAGAGGCGCGGTTCCATGACGGTTCGCCGCTGACTGCCGAAGACGCCGCCTTTTCCTACAAGCTTCTGAAAAGTGACGGCGCTCCGGATTTTTCCATTCCGCTGGCCCGTCTTGCCGATGCCGTTGCCGACGACAAGCAGACGTTGCGGCTTGTCTTCGACGGCAAGCAGAGCGAGCGGCTCGTCCTGTCGGTCATCGGCTTTCCTATCCTGTCCAAGGCCGATATCGAAGCCAACGGCTTCAAGGGCGGCATGCGCCCGCTGCTCGGCTCCGGCGCCTACAAGGTCGGGCGCGTTTCTCCCGGCCAGACCATCGAGTATGAGCGCGTTGCCGACTATTGGGCACGCGATCTCAACGTCAATCGCGGCCAGAACAACTTCGATCGCCTGCGCATCGACTTCTACCTCGACCGCCGGGCCAATTTCGAAGCCCTCAAGAAAGGCGACACCTTCTACCGGGAAGAATCGGTCTCGCGCAGCTGGGCACTCGACTATGATTTTCCATCGGTCAAAGAAGGCAGGGTCATCAAGCGCGAATTCCCGACCGAAAAGCGCCCGCGTATGCAGGCGATGGCGCTCAACCACCGCCGCGACCGCTTCAACGACGCCAGGGTGCGGCAGGCAATCGGGCTCTGCTTCGATTTCGAATGGGCAAAGCGCAACTTCTTCTACGATCTCTACAATCGCTCCCAATCGTTGTTCGAACTTTCGGACTTCCGAGCCGACGGCCAGCCAGGCGCCGAGGAACTCGCGTTGCTCGAACCGCTGCGCGGCAAGATTCCGGAAGAAGCTTTCGGCGAAGCCGTCCTGCAACCGGTGTCCGACGGCTCGGGCCGCGATCGCAAGATGCTCGGCAAGGCCTCGAAACTGCTCGCCGACGCCGGCTGGAAACGCAACGGTTCCTTCGTCGAGAATGACAAGGGCGAAAGACTGACACTGGAAATGCTGAGCGACGAAGAGACGCTGTCGCAGCGATTTTCGCCTTTCGTCGAGAACATGCGCGCCGTCGGCATCGACGCCACCTCTCGCATCGTCGACACGCCGCAATATCAGCGGCGTCTCTCGGAATACGACTTCGATCTCGTCATCGCAGCATTCCTGTTCTCACCGTCACCGACGCAGGACGAAATGGAACAGTTCTTCCATTCGCGCAGCGCGGCGATGCCGGGAACCCGCAACTATGCCGGCATCTCCGATCCAGCGATCGACACGCTGGTCGACGCCGTCGGCGCTGCCAAGGACCGGAAAAGCCTGGTTACGGCCATGCGCGCGCTCGACCGGGTCTTGCGCGCGCGGCACGACTGGATTCCAAACTATCACAACGCGAATCACTGGGTCGCATTCTGGGACATGTTCGGCTTCAAGGAGCCGAAGCCCGATTATGCCTTCCCGGTTGAATCGCTGTGGTGGTTCGACAAGGACAAGGCGGCAAAGATTGGCAAGGCCTGACAGGGTGCGTGGCATCCGACATCATAAGCATCGACTCCTCTGCCTCCCGGAAGGCGTGGCCTGATGGGTGCCTATATCCTTCGCCGGCTGCTTCTGATGATCCCGACGCTGTTCGGCATCATGGCGATCTCCTTCGTGGTGGTGCAGTTCGCGCCCGGCGGTCCGGTCGAACAGGTCATCGCCAAGCTGACCAACCAGGGCGGCAGTGCCTCTGACCGCCTCGGTGGCGGTGGCGGCAACGATCTCGCCGGCGGCAACAACTTCGATCCGGCCGGCAACGTCAACTCCAAATACCGTGGCGCGCAGGGGCTCGATCCCGAATTCATCGCCAAGCTGGAGAAGCAGTTCGGCTTCGACAAGCCGCCGCTCGAGCGCTTTGGGCTTATGCTGTGGAACTATGCGCGCTTCGACTTCGGCGACAGCTACTTCCGCGACATTTCGGTGGTGAACCTGATCCTGGAAAAGATGCCGGTTTCGATCTCGATCGGCCTGTGGATCACGCTGCTTTCCTACCTGATCTCGATCCCGCTCGGTATCCGCAAGGCGGTGAAGGACGGTTCCTCCTTCGACACCTGGACCAGCGCCATCGTCATCATCGGCTACGCCATTCCCGGCTTCCTATTCGGCATCCTGCTGATGATCCTGTTCGCCGGCGGCTCGTTCTGGGACTGGTTTCCGCTGCGTGGCCTGACGTCCGACAACTGGGACCAGCTGTCCTGGCCGCAGCGCATCCTCGACTATTTCTGGCACCTTGCACTGCCGCTGACGGCCATGGTGCTGTCGGCCTTCGCCACCTCGACCCTGCTGACCAAGAACTCCTTCCTGGAAGAGATCCGCAAGCAGTATGTGGTGACGGCGCGTGCCAAGGGCCTGTCCGAACGGCAGGTGCTGTACGGCCACGTCTTCCGCAACGCGATGCTGATCGTCATCGCCGGTTTCCCCGGCGCGTTCATCTCGGCCTTCTTCTCCGGCTCGCTGCTGATCGAGAACATCTTCTCGCTCGACGGACTTGGCCTGCTGGGCTTCAAGTCGGTGGTCGACCGCGACTATCCCGTCGTGTTCGCCAATCTCTACATCATGTCGCTGATCGGCCTGTTCGTCAGCCTGATCTCCGACCTTACCTACACCTGGATCGATCCGCGCATCGACTTCGAGCGGAGAGATGTGTGATGGCGGATGTCGCAGGCAATCCTGTCGCCGATGCAGCACCTGTCGGACGACCGAGAGTTTCGCCGCTCAACCAGCGCCGTTGGGCCAATTTCAAGGCCAATCGCCGCGGCTACTGGTCGTTGTGGATCTTCCTGGTGCTTTTCGTGCTGTCGCTGGGGTCCGAATTCATCGCCAACGACAAGCCGATCATCGCTTCCTACAAGGGCGAGATCCTGTTCCCGGTGCTCGTCGCCTATCCGGAAGAGAAATTCGGTGGTTTCTACGCTGTCACCGACTATCGCGACCCGGTGATCCGCGACGAGATCAATGCCAATGGCTGGATGATCTGGCCGCCGATCCGCTATTCCTTCCGCTCGGTCAACAACGCCGTGCCGGAGCCGGCCCCATCCAAGCCTTCCTGGATGTACGATGCCGAAAAGCGCTGCGCGCAATATCCGCAGAAAACGGCCGACCCCGACTGCATCGTCGGCAACTGGAACTGGCTGGGCACCGATGACCAGGCGCGTGACGTGCTGGCACGCGTCATCTACGGCTTTCGCATTTCCGTGCTGTTCGGCCTGATCCTGACGCTGGGTTCGGCGCTGATAGGGGTTTCCGCTGGCGCGATCCAGGGCTATTTCGGCGGCTGGACCGACCTGCTGTTCCAGCGTTTCATCGAAATCTGGTCGGCGATCCCGGTGCTTTATCTGCTGCTCATCGTCGCCGCCGTGCTGCCACCAGGCTTCTTCATCCTGCTCGGGCTGATGCTGCTGTTTTCCTGGGTCGCCTTCGTCGGTGTGGTGCGGGCGGAGTTCCTGCGCGCCCGCAACTTCGAATATGTCAACGCGGCCCGCGCCCTTGGTGTGCCGAACGGCACGATCATCTTCCGCCACCTGTTGCCCAACGCGATGGTGGCGACGCTGACCTTCCTGCCGTTCATCCTGAACGGGTCGATCTCGACGCTGACGTCGCTCGACTTCCTCGGTTTCGGCCTGCCGCCCGGCTCGGCTTCGCTCGGCGAATTGCTGAAACAGGGGCAGCGCAACCTCAACGCACCCTGGCTCGGCCTGTCCGGCTTCGTCGTCATTTCGGTGATGCTGTCGCTGCTGATCTTCATCGGCGAAGCCACCCGCGACGCCTTCGATCCGAGGAAGACCTTCAAGTGAGCGAGACGCCTCTTCTCTCCGTCCGCGATCTTTCGGTTGCCTTCCTGCAGGGCGGCAAGGTCTCGACCGCCGTCGACCATATCTCCTTCGATATCGCCAAGGGCGAGACGGTGGCGCTGGTCGGCGAATCCGGCTCCGGCAAGTCGGTCTCGGCGCTTTCCGTGCTCAAGCTCCTGCCCTATCCGCCGGCAAGCCATCCTTCGGGCCAGATCCTGTTCGGCGGCCAGGACCTGCTCAAGCTCGACGAGCGGCAGCTGCGCAGCGTGCGCGGCAACAAGATCACCATGATCTTCCAGGAGCCGATGACATCGCTGAACCCGCTGCACACGATCGAGCGGCAGATCGGCGAAATCCTGCGGCTCCACCAGGGCATGGGCGAGGCGCAGGCACGCAAGCGCACGATCGAACTGCTCAACGAAGTCGGTATCCGGGAACCGGAAAAGCGGCTCGACGCCTATCCGCACCAGTTGTCCGGCGGCCAACGCCAGCGCGTCATGATCGCCATGGCGCTGGCGAACGAACCCGAGCTGCTGATCGCCGACGAGCCGACCACCGCACTCGACGTGACGGTTCAGGCACAGATCCTGGAACTGCTGGCCAAGCTCAAGACGAAGAACGGCATGTCGATGCTGTTCATCACCCATGACCTCGGCATCGTGCGCAAGATCGCCGACCGGGTCTGCGTGATGACCAAGGGCAAGATCGTCGAGACCGGTCCCACCAAGGAGATCTTCGCCAACCCGCAACATGCCTATACGCGCCACCTGCTTGCCGCCGAGCCGAAGGGCCGGCCGCCGGCCGCCGATGCGAATGCCAAGGCCGTGATGCGCGGCGACGACATCAAGGTCTGGTTCCCGATCAAGCAGGGCTTCTTCCGTCGCGTGGTCGACCACGTGAAGGCCGTGGACGGCATCGACGTGACCGTGCGTGCCGGCCAGACGCTGGGCGTCGTCGGCGAATCCGGTTCCGGCAAAACGACACTGGGTCTGGCGCTGTCGCGCATGATCTCTTCGACGGGTGCGATCCAGTTCGACGGGCGCGACATCAACAAACTCTCCTTCAGCGCCATGCGGCCGCTTCGCAGCGAGTTGCAGATCGTCTTCCAGGATCCGTTCGGATCGCTCAGCCCGCGCATGTCGATCGCCGAGATCATCGAGGAAGGGCTGAAGATCCATGAGCCGAAGCTGACGGCCGACGAGCGCGACCAGCGTGTCGTCGACGTCCTGACCGAAGTCGGGCTCGATCCTTCCACCCGCTTCCGTTATCCGCACGAATTCTCGGGCGGCCAGCGTCAACGTGTGGCGATCGCGCGCGCCATGGTGCTGAAGCCCCGTTTCGTCATGCTGGACGAGCCGACCTCCGCGCTCGACATGAGCGTGCAGGCACAGGTAGTGGACCTGCTGCGAAACCTGCAGTCCAGGCACAATCTGGCCTATCTGTTCATCAGCCACGACCTCAAGGTGATACGGGCCCTTGCCAATGACGTCATCGTCATGCGCAACGGCAAGGTCGTCGAGGCTGGACCATCCGAACAAATTTTCGAGCGGCCGCAGACCGAGTATACTCGGGCCTTGATCTCGGCCGCTTTCCGCATCGAGACAGCGCCGCTCGGCGCCGTCAGCGAGTAGCGGCTCCATAACCCTCGGGGGAAAGAAAGAAGAATGTCCGTTCTGGAAAAGGGCCGCGTCCTGCTCTCGGTCACCGGATTTCATCCGCAGCGCTGGCACGAGCTGCTTTCCGCCGAGCGCGAAGTGGTGACCGAGCCTGCCGGAAAGGACGATCCTTCGATCGCCTACGCGGTGGTCTGGAAGCACAAGCCCAATCTGCTTTCCAGCCTGCCGAACCTGCGCGCCATCTTTTCGATCGGCGCCGGCGTCGATCATATCTTCAACGATCCCGGCCTGCCTGACGTCCCGATCGTCAAGGTCGTCGCCGACAACCTGACCCAGTACATGACAGAATATGTGGTGTGGCGCGTGCTCGACCATCATCGCCAGGGCTCGCTCTATCGCTACCAGCAGCAGAAGAAGACGTGGCACGAACCACAGCAGCGGCCGGCCAGCGACATCTCCGTCGGTATCATGGGACTTGGCACGTTGGGCAGAGCCGCAGCCTCGGTGCTTTTGTCCCTTGGCTTCTGTGTCAATGGCTGGTCACGCAACGTACGGCCGATGGAAGGCGTCACCACCTATGCCGGCGACAATGGCCTGATCCCCTTCCTCAACGCCACCGACATCCTGGTGGTGCTGCTGCCGCTGACGACGACCACGCAAGGCATCATCAACTACGGGCTGCTCAAGGAACTGCGCCGCAGGAACGGGCTCGGCGGCGCCGTGCTGATCAATGCAGGCCGCGGCCGGCTGCAGAAGGACGATGACATCGTCCGCGCGCTGGACGATGGCATCCTGAAGGAAGCGAGCCTTGACGTGTTCGAGGTCGAGCCTTTGCCCAGGACCAGTCTGCTGTGGAGCCATCCGAAGGTCTATGTGACACCGCATGCGGCGGCGACATCCGATCCCAATCACCTCGTGCCGATCATGCTTGCGCAGATGTCGGCCCTCGAGCGCGGCGAACCGCTGCAGAACACGGTCGACCGCGCGGCAGGCTATTGAGCCCCACCGCACGCACTTGCCGCGACCGGATCAAGCAGCAGGCTTGGGAATGCACTGACGCCTGATCAGCGAGCGGTTCATGGCGTCGACCTGGCCAGCGGCCTGGTCGGCTGACCGCTGTTTCGTCGACCGGACATCCGGCAGCACCGGGCCAAGTCCCAACGGAGTTTCGGCAAAAACCGGCTTGGCGTCGGTGGCGACACCACCGGCGCTTGCGACCGCGTTGCGCTGGGCGATCAGCTTCTTGCACTCGATCTTGTCGTATTGGATCGATGTCTGCACGGCCGCATCCTGGCGCGACACCAGCGAAGCATCACCAGCGCAGCCGGCCAGCAACAGCAGGAACAGGAAGGCGGGTGATCTCGGCGCCATCGGCGAATCTCCTAAGGCATTTTGCAGCCAGGTGGAGCCACCCGGCGTCGCAAAAATGCGGACGAAAACAAAACTTGGAGCGTCTCCGCCTTTCCGTGAAAAACGGAACGCTCAAAGTCAGGCCGCCCATTTCGCACGGCTGCGGCTATACCCGCAACCGTGCTTGGAAGACTTTGGAATGCGGAGCCGTACCGCTCGGGCCTATCCGCGCAGTTCGCGCCGCAGGATCTTGCCGACATTGGTCTTCGGCAGTTCGGTGCGGAACTCGATGTATTTCGGCCGCTTGTAGCCGGTGAGGTTCTGCTTGCAATATTCCAGCAGCGCCTCGGCGGTGAGATCCGGATCCTTCCTGACGACAAAGAGCTTCGGGATCTCGCCGGACTTCTCGTCTGGAACGCCGATCGCCGCGACTTCCAGCACGCCCGGGTGCTGGGCGACGACTTCCTCGAGCTCGTTTGGATAGACGTTGAAGCCGGAGACCAGGATCATGTCCTTCTTGCGGTCGACGATCTTGGTGTAGCCCTTGTCGTCCATGAAACCCATGTCGCCGGATTTAAAGTAGCCATCGTCGGTCATCACCTTGGCGGTCTCGTCGGGCCGGTTCCAGTAACCGGCCATGACCTGAGGGCCCTTGATGCAGATTTCGCCGACTTCGCCGAGCGGTACCGGATTGCCGTCCTCGTCGCGGATGGAGATTTCGGTCGACGGGATCGGCAGGCCGATCGTGCCGGTGAACTCATCGGCATCGAAGCGGTTCGCCGTCGCGACCGGCGAGGTCTCCGACAGGCCGTAGCCCTCCGAGATGTTGACGCCGGTGAGTTGCTTCCAGCGTTCGGCGACCGGCCGCTGCGCCGCCATGCCGCCGGCGAAGACCAGAAGCAGCGGCTTGAAGTCGAGCTTGCGGAAGTCCTCGTTGTTGAGCAGCGCGTTGAACAGCGTGTTGAGTCCCGGGAACACGTTGATCGGATATTTCTGAAGTTCCTTCACGAAGCCGGGAATGTCGCGCGGGTTCGGGATCAGGATGTTCTGCGCGCCCTGCTGCATGCCCATCAGCGCATTCACCGTCAGGGCGTAGATATGATAGAGCGGCAGCGCGCACACGAAGATCAGGCGATCCGGCCGCGCCCGTTTGACGAAGGCCGTTTCCTGCCACAAGCGGTTCTGCTCGACATTGGCCAGCACATTGCTGTGCAGCAGGGTGGCGCCCTTCGAAATGCCGGTGGTGCCGCCGGTATATTGCAGGAAGGCGACGTCGCTGCGGGTGACGGCGACCGGCTTGAAGGCCTTGCCCGCCCCTTCACGCAGAGCTGCAGGGAATTTGACATGCCCCGGCAAAGACCAGGCCGGGACCAGCTTCTTGACCTTGCGCACGACCAGATTGACGATCATGCCCTTCAGACCGCCCAGCATATCGCCCATGGAAGCGACGATGACATGCTTGACCGGCGTGCGGGCGATGACGGCCTGCAGCGTGGTGGCGAAATTCTCCAGGATGATGATCGCTTCGGCGCCGGAATCCTTGAGCTGGTGCTCGAGTTCGCGCGGGGTATAGAGCGGATTGACGTTGACCACCGTATAGCCCGCCCGCAGCACCGCCATCATCGCGACCGGATATTGCAGAACGTTCGGCATCATGATCGCGACCCGCGCGCCCTTCGCCAGCCCCTTCGATTGCAGATAGGCGGCGAAGGCGGTCGAATGCCGCTCCAGCTTGCCATAGGTCATCGACTTGTCCATGCAGGTATAGGCTGGATGCGATGCGAACTTCTTGCAGGCCGTGACCAGCAGGTCACCGATGGATTCCGCCGGCAGGCCGGCGATTTCCGCCGGAACCACGCTTGCATAGCTGGCAAGCCATGGTTTCGCAGGCTGACCTGCTGCGAGTGAAGCAATGGCCTTGGGAAGGGCCGCTGACGCCTTTGGCGTGTTGGCCGGTTTGCTCGCCTTGGCCGGGGCCTTCTTCGCGGCAGGCTGGGCGGCAGTCGGCTTCGCGGTCGCTGCAGGCTTGGCCGCTGCGGCCTTCGGCCTGGCGGGAGCCGAGGCTGTTTTGGCTGCTGCTGTTGCAGCGGGCTTTGCTGGCTTGGCTTTCTCGACCGGCTTCGACGCGACCGCCTTCGCGGAGGACGAGGCTGTTTTTGCAGCTTCGGATTTCGCGGCCGCCGGCTTTGCGGAAGCTTTGGTTGCCGGCGCTGTTGGTTTGGTTGCCCTGGCGGCCGCAGCAGTGGCGGTTTTCGCCGTTGCAGCCGCGGTTGGCCTTGCAGCAGGTTTGGTTGCCAGCGCAGCCTTGGCGGCTGCCGGTTTGACCGGCTTGCTGGCGGCCGGCGTCTTCGTACTGGCCTGGGTCGGCTTTGCCGCCGCAGGTTTTGTTTCGGCAGGCGCCCTTGCCTTGGCCGTTGACTTGACCGAACCTGCTGTCTTCGTTGCCTTCGCCACCTGTTCCTCCCTCGACGATATGGGTCGGCTCGACCCCTCTTGGGCGGGGGCTGCTGCGCCGTGCGACTGGCGCTGTCCGCGCCGAAAAACCCTGCTGCCGACTATGTATTGCGACTATTCGTTCGCGTGCAAGTCTTGCCCCAACGGCAGCTTGGCCGGAATTTGCAACAGGGTGCCGACAACCCGCTGGGCGCGTCCTTTTCCGTCGCAAACAGCTGTAGGAGGTTTTTGCACTTCAACGAAAGATACGGGCCTTCATATTCCCGTGATGAGCAGTTGAAGCAATAATGTTGTCAGATATTTGCCGGTTTATAGAATTTTATTTCCATAACAGGATGGGGGACAGACAGGTAGTTCCAATGCCGCAAAAACGGTGCTTATATGCGCGCTTCGCGAGCCTAGAGGGGCTTGGCAGAACACCAGGGAGTGCTCAATGAAAACGAAACTGACTTTTGCGGCCGCGTTGCTGGCCGCAACCGTCATGGGTGGGATGGCGAACGCCAAGCAGTTGGTTTATTGCTCGGAAGCGTCGCCAGCGGGTTTCGACCCATCGCCGTGGAGCGGCGGCAATGACTTCGACGCGTCATCGCGTACCATCTATTCCCGCCTGGTCGAATTCGACCACGGCAAGACCACCATCTCGCCCGGCCTGGCCGAGAGCTGGACCGTTTCCGACGACGGCAAGGAATACACCTTCAAGCTGCGCAAGGGTGTGAAGTTCCAGACGACCGACTGGTTCACGCCGACCCGCGAACTCACCGCCGAAGACGTCAAGTTCTCCTTCGAGCGTCAGTGGAAGAAGGAAAGCCCGTGGTACAGCTACCTGGCCGGCACCGGCTGGGAATACTTCGCCGGCATGGGCTTCCCGGACCTGCTGAAGGAAATCGTCGTTGTCGACGACCACACCGTCAAGTTCGTGCTGAACAAACCGGAAGTGGCTTTCCTGCCGGACCTCGGCATGGACTTCGCCTCGATCGTCTCGAAGGAATACGCCGACCAGCTCGAGAAGGCCGGCACCCTGCCGCAGTTCTCGCAGAAGCCTGTCGGCACTGGCCCCTACCAGTTCGTCGACTACCAGGTTGACGCGGTCATCCGCTATCAGGCCTGGGACGGCTATTTCGGCGGCCGCCAGAAGATCGACGACCTGATCTTCGCCATCACGCCGGATGCGGCCGTGCGCGCGCAGAAGCTGAAGGCCGGCGAATGCGATATCATGTCCTATCCGGCCCCTGCGGATATCGCCGGCCTGAAGGCTGACACCAACCTCAACGTCGCCGAGCAGGAAGGCCTGAACGTCGGCTACATGGCCTACAACACGACGGTCGCTCCGTTCGACAAGGTCGAGGTCCGCAAGGCCCTCAACATGGCCGTCAACAAGCAGGCGATCATCGACGCGGTCTATCAGGGCGCCGGCCAGGTGGCCGTCAACCCGATCCCGCCGACGATGTGGTCCTACAACAAGAACATCAAGGACGATCCTTACGATCCCGAAGCGGCCAAGAAGATGCTGGCCGACGCGGGCGTGAAGGATCTCTCGATGAAGATCTGGGCCATGCCGGTGTCGCGTCCGTACAATCCGGGTGCGCAGCGCGTCGCCGAAATGATCCAGGCCGACTATGCCAAGGTTGGCGTCAAGGCCGAGATCGTCTCCTACGAGTGGACCGAGTATCGCGAACGCGGCAAGGCCAAGGATCGTGACGGCGCCTTCCAGCTCGGCTGGACCGGCGACAACGGCGACCCGGACAACTTCCTCTTCCTGCTCGGCTGCTCGGCCATCGGCCAGTCCAACTACGCGATCTGGTGCAACAAGGAGTTCGAGGACCTGCTCCAGGCGGGCAAGGCCACCACGGACGTCGCCAAGCGCACCGAGATCTACGAGAAGGCCCAGGAAGTGTTCAAGCGCGAGGCCCCATGGCTGACGATCGCTCACTCCAAGGTGTTCATGCCGATGAACAAGAAAGTCGTCGGTTTCGCCATGGATCCGCTCGGTATTCACCGTTTCGACGGTGTTGACGTCACCGAATAAGCGTTTCAACGCGAAATAGGGAACGGCGGCGCTGGACTTTCGGCGCCGCCGTTTTATTAAGGCCCATGTTCCGCTATCTACTCCACAAGCTGGCACTGATTGTGCCAACCATCTTCGGCATCTCGCTGGCGGCCTTCGCGTTTGTGCGCCTGCTTCCAGGAGACCCGATCCTCGCTATGGCTGGCGAGCGCGGCGTGAGCCCCGAACGCTATGCCGAACTGATCGAACGTTTCGGTTTCAACCGACCCTATATCGTCCAGTACTACGACTACATCGTCCGCGTTCTCGGTGGTGATTTCGGCATCTCGCTTTCCACCAAGCGGCCGGTTTTCGGCGAATTCATGACGCTGTTCCCGGCGACGCTCGAGCTGGCTCTCGTTGCCATGATCATCGCCATCCTGATCGGCATTCCCGCAGGCATCTTCGCCGCCGTCAAGCGCGGCTCCTGGTTCGACCAGGCCACCATGGGCGTGGCGCTGACCGGCTATTCGATGCCGATCTTCTGGTGGGGCCTGCTGCTCATCATCTTCTTCTCCGGCTATCTCGGCTGGACACCCGTCTCCGGCCGCATCGGCCTGCAGTTCTTCTTCAAGCCCGTCACCGGTTTCATGCTGATCGACAGTCTGCTTTCCGGACGACCCGGCGCCTTCTGGTCCGCATTAAGCCATCTGATCCTGCCTTCGATCGTGCTCGCCACCATTCCACTCGCGGTCATCGCGCGGCAAACGCGCTCGGCGATGCTCGAGGTGCTGGGCGAGGACTATGTGCGTACCGCGCGCGCCAAGGGCCTCTCGCCGCGTCGAGTCATCGGCCTGCACGCGTTCCGCAACGCGCTCATCCCGGTCATCACGACGATCGGCCTGCAGGTCGGCACGCTGATGGCCGGCGCCATCCTGACCGAGACGATCTTTTCCTGGCCGGGCATCGGCAAGTGGATGATCGACGCCATCGGCAAGCGCGACTATGCCGTCGTGCAGAGCGGGCTGCTTATCATCGCCCTCATCGTCATGGCCGTGAACCTCGTCGTCGACGTGCTCTATGCCGTCATCAACCCACGTATACGGGTGCAGTGACATGACAGATCAAACCGCAGGCGAGACCACCGCCGCCACCGTGCCATCCGGCCCCAAGCAGCGCGCATTCGCCGAATTCTGGCACTACTATTCCATGAACACCGGCGCCGTCATCGGCCTGGTGGTGTTCACTCTCCTCGTCCTGGTGGCGATATTCGCGCCGCTGGTGGCGCCGCACATGCCGGATGAACAGTACCGCGATGCCTTGCTCACTCCGCCGGCCTGGCAGGAGGGCGGCAAGTCGATGTTCATCCTGGGCACCGACGCCGTCGGCCGCGACATCCTCTCACGCCTGATCTTCGGCGCGCGCTATTCGCTGTTCATCGGCCTCATCGTCGTCGTCTTCGCGCTGTCCTCGGGCATCGTGCTGGGTGTGTTGGCCGGTTACTTCCGCGGCTGGGTCGACACGCTGATCATGCGTGTTATGGACATCATCCTCGCCTTCCCGTCGTTGCTGCTGGCGCTTGTGCTGGTGGCCATCCTCGGGCCTGGCCTGTTCAACGCCATGCTGGCCATCGCGCTGGTGCTGCAGCCGCACTTCGCGCGCCTGACCCGCGCCGCGGTGATGGCCGAGAAGAACCGCGAATATGTCGTCTCGGCCAAGGTCGCCGGCGCCAGCCATTGGCGAATGATGGTGGTGACGATCCTGCCGAACTGCGTGGCACCGCTGATCGTCCAGGCGACGATGTCCTTCTCCAACGCCATCCTCGAAGCCGCCGCGCTCGGCTTCCTCGGCATGGGTGCACAGCCGCCGACGCCGGAATGGGGCACGATGCTCGCCTCCGCGCGCGAGTTCATCCTGCGTGCGCCATGGGTCGTCACCTTCCCCGGCCTCGCCATCCTGATCACCGTGCTCGCCATCAACCTGATCGGCGACGGTCTGCGCGATGCGCTCGACCCCAAGCTGAAGAGGTCGTGACATGGCATTGCTAGAGATCAAGAACCTGACGGTTTCGTTCGACACCTCGAGCGGGCCGTTCATGGCGGTGAAAGGCATCGACCTGACGATCGAGCCACGCGAAGTGCTGGCGATCGTCGGCGAATCCGGCTCCGGCAAATCGGTGTCGATGCTGGCGGTGATGGGCCTGCTGCCGCCCTCAGCGACAGTGAAGGCCGACCGCATGAGCTTCAACGGCATCGACCTTCTGGCGCTCGATCCGGCGGGACGGCGCAAGATCATCGGCAAGGACATCTCGATGATCTTCCAGGAGCCGATTGCCAGCCTCAATCCGTGTTTCACGGCGGGCTACCAGATCGAGGAAGTGCTGCGCGTGCATATGGGCATGGACAAGGCCCAGCGTCGCGCACGCGCCATCGAGCTGTTCAAGCTTGTCGGCATTCCCGAACCGGAGGAGCGGCTCAATTCCTTCCCGCACCAGATGTCGGGCGGCCAGTGCCAGCGCGTGATGATCGCCATGGCGATCGCCTGCAACCCGAAGCTGCTGATCGCCGATGAGCCGACCACCGCGCTCGACGTGACGATCCAGAAGCAGATCCTCGACCTTCTGATGAAGCTGCAGGCCGAACACGGCATGGGTCTCATCATGATCACCCACAACATGGGCGTGGTCGCCGAAACGGCCGATCGCGTCGTCGTGCAGTACAAGGGCACGAAGATGGAAGAAGCCGACGTGCTGTCGCTGTTCGAGAATCCGAAGAGCAACTATACGCGCGCGCTGCTTGCGGCCTTGCCGGACAACGCCACCGGCGACCGGCTGCCGACCGTCTCCGACATGCTGTTTGAGCCCGCCGTTTCGGGAGCCGCGTCATGACCGTCGTCGTCGAAGGAAAAGACATCAAGCGCGACTACCATGTCGGTGGCGGCATGTTCCGGCCGGCGCGCACGGTGCATGCGGTGAAGGGTGTTTCCTTCTCCGTCGAGAAGGGCAAGACGCTGGCCATCGTCGGTGAATCCGGCTGTGGCAAGTCGACCCTTGCACGCATCATCACGCTGATCGATGCACCAAGCGCCGGCGAGCTGTTCATCGACGGCAAGAAGGTGGATATCGCCAAGGACGGTCTCTCCAAGGAGATGCGCCGCAAGGTGCAGATCGTGTTCCAGAACCCTTATGGTTCGCTCAACCCGCGCCAGAAGATCGGCGACATACTGGGCGAGCCGCTGGTGATCAACACCGACGTTCCAGCTTCCGAGCGCCGCGACCGCGCCATGGCGATGCTGAAGAAGGTGGGCCTTGGACCAGAGCACTACAACCGCTATCCGCACATGTTCTCGGGCGGCCAGCGGCAGCGCATCGCCATCGCGCGTGCACTGATGCTGAACCCGAGCCTGCTGGTGCTGGACGAGCCGGTTTCGGCGCTCGACCTTTCGGTGCAGGCACAGGTTCTCAACCTGCTTGCCGACCTGCAGGACGAGTTCCAGTTGACATATGTCTTCATCAGCCACGACCTGTCGGTGGTGCGCTACATCGCCGACGACGTCATGGTGATGTATTTCGGCGAGGCCGTCGAATATGGCCCGCGTGACGAGGTCTTCGCCAACCCGCAGCACAGCTACACCAAGACGCTGTTCGCCGCGACGCCGCGCGCCGACGTCGACAGCATCAAGGCGAGGCTTGCCCGCAAGAAGGCGGCCTAGGCCACCTTCCATGTCTCTCGTCTCGGCCCCCGAAGCGCGTGTTCGGCGCTCGCAGGCATCTGCCTGATGAGCCCGCCACGCCTGCCTGATCTGCCCGTTACCGCCGTATTGCCCGCGCTGACTGCGGCGCTGGACAATGGCAACAGCGCCGTGCTGGTCGCACCGCCGGGAGCAGGCAAGACGACGCTGGTGCCACTCGCCCTGCTCGACGCCTCCTGGCTCGGCTCCGGAAAGATCGTGCTGCTCGAACCGCGCAGGCTTGCCGCCCGCGCAGCCGCCAGGCGCATGGCTGCCCTGCTCGGTGAGGAGCCTGGCGGCACGGTCGGCTACGCCATGCGCATGGAAAACCGCACGTCGGCCAGGACACGCATCCTGGTCGTCACCGAGGGCGTTCTGGCGCGCATGATCCTCGATGACCCGGAACTGCCGGGCGTGTCGGCAGTGATCTTCGATGAATTCCACGAGCGCTCGCTGGATGGCGACTTCGGACTGGCGCTCGCCCTCGATGTCCAGGGCGCGCTGCGACCGGACCTGCGCCTTCTGGTGATGTCGGCGACCCTCGACGGCGCACGTGTGGCGAAACTTTTGTCCGGTGCTCCCGTCATCGAAAGCGAGGGGCGCAGCTTTCCCGTCGAAATCCGCTACGACGAGCGCCCCTCGGGTATGCCTGTCGAAGAAGCGATGGCCAGGGCGGTGCGAACGGCACTCGTGGATGAACCCGGCAGCGTCCTCGCCTTCCTGCCCGGACAGCGTGAGATCGAGCGCACGGCGGCACAACTCGAAGGCCGCGTCGGTGCCGGCACCGATGTCGTTCCCCTTTACGGCCAGCTCGACGGCAAGGCGCAGGACGCCGCCATTCGCCCGGCGGCGGAAGGTCGGCGCAAGGTTGTGCTGGCAACCGCGATCGCCGAAACCTCGATCACCATAGACGGCGTGCGCGTCGTCATCGATTCCGGGCTGTCACGGCTGCCGAAATATGAACCGGCGAGCGGCCTGACGCGGCTGGAGACCGTGCGTGCCTCGCGCGCCTCCGCCGAACAGCGCGCCGGCCGCGCCGGGCGCACACAGCCGGGCGTTGCCATCCGGCTCTGGCGTTCCGAACAGACCGCGGCACTGCCGGCCTTCACGCCACCCGAGATGCTCGAAGCCGATCTTTCCGGTCTGATGCTGGATTGCGCCGCTTTCGGTGTCGCGGATCCGGCCAGCCTTTCCTTCCTGGACGCGCCGCCAGCGCCGGCGCTGGCAGAAGCACGTACGCTGCTGAGGGCTTTGCATGCGATCGACGATGCCGGACGCCTGACCGAAGCCGGTTCCGCCATGCGAAAGCTCGCGCTGCCGGTGCGGCTCGCCCATATGGTGGCCGAGGCTGCCGACCACGGCCGTGCAGCAGACGCGGCACGGCTGGCGGTCCTTCTCACCGAGCGCGGGCTGGGTGGCGACAGCGCCGACCTGGAACGGCGCCTGATGCGTTTCGCTTCCGATCGTTCGCCCCGCGCCAACGCCGCGCGGCAACTGGCCGACAGGCTGGCACGCACTGTTTCTTCCACGGCACCCGAAACGGTCAGCACAGGGGCGCTTCTTCTCAATGCCTGGCCCGATCGTGTCGCCAGGGCGCGTGGCGAGCGCGGGCGTTTCGTGCTCGCCAACGGGTCCGGCGCCATGCTGGATACGGCCGATGGGCTCGCCGGCGAGACATTTCTGGTCGTGGCCGATCTGCAGGGCAGGGCGCAGAACGCCCGCATCACCGCAGCAGCGCCGGTGAGCGAGCAGGAAATCCGCGAAGTGCTTTCCGACCGCATCGAAACACGCCGCGAAACCAGTTTCGATCGGGAAAGGCGCTCGGTGCGCGTGCGCGAGACGGTTCGCCTCGGCGCCATCGTGCTGGCTGAACGGATGCTGCCTGCTCCGGTGGGAGCAGATGCCGACAATGCCGTCATCGAAGCGATCCGCGAACACGGCCTTGCCCTGCTGCCGTGGAGCAAGGAAGCCGAAAGCCTGCGCAACCGCCTTGCCTGGCTGCATCGCGGCCTGGGCTCGCCATGGCCGGACATGACCAACGATGCATTGATCGAACGGCTCGATGACTGGCTGGCGCCCTTCCTGAGCGGCGAGGCTTCGCTCAACGCCATCTCGGGAAGCGCCTTGACGAGCGGCCTGATCGCGCTGGTGCCGCACGACCTTCAGCGCAGGATCGACACACTCGCACCGACGCATTTCAACGCGCCGTCCGGCAGCCATGTGCCGATCCGTTACGATGGCGAAACACCGGTGCTGGCCATTCGCGTCCAGGAACTGTTCGGCCTCGATCGCCACCCCTCAATCGCCAGTGGCACAGTGCCGTTGACCCTGGAACTGCTGTCGCCCGCGCATCGGCCGATCCAGACGACACGCGATCTGCCCGGCTTCTGGCGCGGTTCCTGGACCGACGTGCGCTCCGACATGCGCGGCCGCTACCCGAAACATGTCTGGTCGGAAAATCCGCTCGAGGCGGCCGCCACCAGCCGCGCCAAGCCGCGCGGCACCTGATTTGCCAAAGCAATTCCTGCAGAAGTGCACAGCGGTTTGTGTCTGGAATTGTATAAAAACAGAGAGTTAGAGCGGTTCCGCAGTTCCGTGAAAAACGGAAACGCTCCGGGTACCGAACTGGCGCCGTCAAGGCACCCGCGATAGAAGACCTGATGATCAAGATCCAGCGCTCTCCCGACTTCCAGCCGACGGACCGGTTGCGGCTCAACACGTTGATCTGGCTGCGCTGGCTGGCCATCGTCGGACAGAGCATGACCGTTCTGGTCGTCGCCTATGTGCTGAAATTCCCGCTGCCGGTGAGCTTCTGCTTCACGCTGATCGCCTGTTCGGCCTGGATGAACCTGTTCCTGGCCTTCCGCTACCCCGCCGCGCATCGGCTGGCGCCGCCCGCCGCCTTCGGCATCCTGGTGTTCGACAGTCTGCAGCTTGCGGGGTTGCTCTATCTTACCGGCGGCCTCACCAACCCGTTCGCGCTGCTGCTCACCGTGCCGGTCGTCATCTCGGCAACATCATTGCCGCTGCGGCTCACGGCCATTCTCGGTGCATTGGTCGTCGCTGCAGCGACGCTGCTTGTCTTCTTCCATGAATCCTTGCCTTGGTATGAGAACATTACGCTGGTGATGCCAGTTCCCTATGTGGCAGGCGTATGGGTGGCGGTGCTGTGTTCGATCGCCTTCACTGGCATCTATGCCTTCCGTGTCGCCAAGGAAGCGCGTCAGCTGGCCAACGCGCTAGCCGCCACGGAACTGGTGCTGCAGCGCGAGCAGCATCTTTCGGCGCTCGACGGCCTGGCGGCCGCCGCTGCGCATGAACTGGGTACTCCGCTCGCCACCATCACGCTGGTGGTACGCGAGATGGAAAAGACGCTGGGCAAGGATCCGAAGTACCGCGAGGATGTTTCCCTGCTACGCAGCCAGAGCGAACGCTGCCGCGAAATCCTCAAGCGCCTGACCAATCTCTCCTCGGAAGGCGAGCCGCTGCTTGCACAGCTGTCGTTGACCTCGCTGGTCGAGGAGGTGGTGACGCCGCATCGCGACTTCGGCATCAAGATCGACCTGCAGCCAGGCGAATGCATCGGTACCGAGCCTGTAAGCCGCCGCAATCCCGGCGTGCTCTATGGGCTCGGCAATCTGGTCGAAAACGCGGTCGACTTCGCCCGCTCCTCGATCACCGTGCGCTGGGGCTGGAACGATCAGCGTGTGACGCTGTCGATCACCGACGACGGGCGCGGTTTTCCGCCGGAGATCATCGACCGCATCGGCGAGCCCTATATGTCGACCAGACAAGGAACCGAACGTGGCGGCGGCGGGCTCGGGCTCGGCCTGTTCATCGCCAAGACACTGATCGAACGTTCAGGCGCGAATATCGAATTCCAGAATTCGGGCGGCCCCGGCGAAGGAGCCGTGGTGCGCATCGACTGGCCGCGGGAGGTGTTCGTCAATGCAGCGGCAATGCATCCTGCTGGTTTCGATGCGGCGGAATAACGCAGAACGCCCCTGAAACCGGGCTGAAAACCGCTCAAAATTGGACAATTACGGCTTAGTCGCTATATCTGAGCCGAAAAATAAAGAAGAAGGACAAGGACCATCATGAGCGGTGAAGATGCCCAAGGCAGCATGGTGACGGGCGACGATACCTCGCTGTTGATCGTCGAGGACGACAAGCCATTTCTCACCCGCCTGGCACGCGCCATGGAAGGACGCGGTTTCGTGGTCGAGACCGCCGAAAGCGTCGAGGAAGCGCTGGTGAAGGCCCGCGCCAATCCGCCAGCCTATGCTGTCGTCGACATGCGTCTCGGCGACGGCAGCGGGCTCGACGTCGTTGCCGCAATCCGAGAGAAACGCGCTGATGCGCGTGCCATCATCCTGACCGGCTACGGCAACATCGCCACCGCGGTGACAGCGGTGAAGCTCGGCGCCATCGACTATCTTTCCAAGCCCGCCGACGCCGACGATATCTTTGCGGCGCTGACGCGCACCGGCGCCGAACGCGTCGTGCCCCCGGAAAATCCGATGTCGGCCGACCGGGTACGTTGGGAACATATCCAGCGTGTCTATGAAATGTGCGAACGCAACGTTTCGGAGACCGCGCGTCGGCTGAACATGCACCGCCGCACGCTGCAGCGCATCCTGGCCAAACGCGCCCCGCGCTGATTTTTCGGCGAGAATCCGTCCAGACCCCGCCATTATTGTCGCAGGCGACGCGGCTTTGCTTGCCGCATCGCCCTGCCTTCGGCATCATCGGCCCAGCCACAACCCGATCCAGAGCGTTCCGCTTTTCACCGAAACGCGGAAACGCTCCAACCTTTCCGGACGCAAAACAGCCAAGCACTTTCCGGAATTGCTTAAGGAGCAGACATGGTGAACGACAACCCGCGTCCGATCTCGGTTTTCCGCGAATTCCTGGACGGCGAGGCCGCGGGCGGCATCATCCTGATCGCGGCTGCGGCACTTGCGCTGATCGTCGCCAATTCGCCGTTGGCGGAAACCTATTTCGCCGCCCTGCATGCCTATCTTGGCCCGCTCAGCGTGCTGCACTGGGTGAACGACGCGCTGATGGCGGTGTTCTTCCTGCTAGTCGGCCTGGAGATCAAGCGCGAGATGCTGGATGGCCAGCTGTCGACCTGGCCGCGCCGCATGCTGCCGGGCATCGCGGCCGCCGGCGGCATGGTTGTGCCGGCGCTGGTCTATATCGTCATCAACCGGGACAATGCCGCGGCCCTGCCCGGCTGGGCGATCCCGACCGCCACCGACATCGCCTTTGCGCTCGGCGTGCTCTCGTTGCTCGGCAACCGCGTCCCGGCCTCGCTCAAGGTGTTCCTGACAGCACTCGCCATCATCGACGATCTCGGCGCCGTCATCATCATCGCATTGTTCTACACAAGCGGCCTCTCGCTCGCCTACCTCGCCGCGGCGCTGGCCGTCATCATCATCCTGATCGCGCTCAACCGCATGGGTGTGTTGTCGCTCACGCCCTATCTCGTGCTCGGCGCGGTGTTGTGGGTGCTGGTGCTGAAGTCGGGTGTGCATGCCACCCTTGCCGGCGTCGCGCTGGCGCTGACCATTCCGCTCAGGGCAACGCCCGGCATCGCGCACGACCTGGAGCATTCGCCGCTGCACCGGCTGGAGCACGCGCTGCACCGTTTCGTGCCGCTGATCATCATCCCGATCTTCGGCTTTGCCAATGCCGGCGTTTCGCTGGCCGGCTTCACGCCCGCAACATTGATTGAGCCGCTGACGCTCGGCGTCGCCGCCGGCCTTGTCGTCGGCAAGCTGGTGGGTGTGCTCGGCGCGTCGGCATTGGCGATCAAGCTCGGGTTGGCCGACCTGCCGGTGCGTGCCGGCTGGATGCAGATGACCGGTATCGCGCTTCTGTGCGGCATCGGCTTCACGATGAGCCTGTTCATCGGGCTGCTGGCCTTTGCCGACAACCCGGCGCTGCAGGATGCGGTCAAGGTCGGCATCCTTGCCGGTTCGCTGGTCGCGGCGCTGGCAGGCGCGGCTCTGCTTCTGGCGGCGCCAGGTGTCGCGGATCACGGCGAAGACGAATAAGCACAAAAAAGCCGGCGCTTCATGACGAAGACGCCGGCTTTTGCGAAATCTGACTTGACCGGATTGCCCGCCGGCTATCCTAGGCTGGCGCGGTTTCCAGCAACACTGCAACCAGCATGCCGGCCGCCATCAGGGCGAGGACGATTTTCTTCATCAGGTTCATTCGCGTCTCCTTGTTGCAGGCCCTAAGTGGTGCCTGGGCAGGCATCCGTCCAGAGGAAGGATGCCGCAAGAATCAAAGCCTGAGTGTGCGCAATCTCAGTGAATTGGCAATGACCGATACCGAAGACAGGCTCATCGCCGCTGCTGCCAGCATCGGCGACAGAAGCGCCCCGAACACCGGATAAAGCACGCCAGCGGCCACCGGAACGCCGGCGACGTTGTACAGGAACGCGAAGAACAGGTTCTGGCGGATGTTGGCCAGCGTGCCCTTGGCAAGCTTGCGCGCCCGCACGATGCCGGTGAGGTCGCCCTTCACCAGAGTGATGCCGGCGCTTTCCATCGCCACGTCGGCGCCCGTTCCCATGGCGATACCGACATCCGAAGCGGCCAGCGCCGGCGCATCGTTGACGCCGTCGCCTGCCATGGCGACGACGCCGCCGCGGCTGCGCAGTTCCTCGATCAGCGCGCTCTTGTGCTCAGGCAGCATGTTGGCGCGCACCTGGTCGATGCCGAGCCGCTTGGCAATCGCCTTGGCCGTGCGCTCATTGTCGCCGGTCGCCATCACCACGGTGATGTTCTCATCATGCAGGGCGCGGATTGCTTCGGCGGCGGTGGCCTTGATCGGATCGGCAACCGCAACGATGCCCGCCAGCCTGCCGTCGATCGCCACATACATGGCTGTCTTGCCGTCGATCTGCAGCGCGCCGGCACGATCGGCGAGGGTGCCGGCATCCAGTCCGAGGTCCGTCATCATGGCCAGGTTGCCTAGCGCCACCTTGTGGCCGGATACGGTGCCGGACACGCCCTTGCCGGTGACGGCCTCGAAGTCGGCGGCGCCCGCGATCTTCAGGCCGCGCTCCTCGGCGCCGTCGACGATCGCCTCGGCGAGCGGATGCTCTGAACCCTTCTCCAGCGCCGCCGCCAATCCAAGGAGTTCCTCCTCGGACACACCGTCCACCGCGATGACGTCGGTGAGCTTCGGCTTGCCTTCGGTGAGCGTGCCGGTCTTGTCGACCACCAAAGTGTTCACCGAGGCGAAACGCTCCAGCGCGGCGGCATCCTTGATCAACACGCCGGCCTGCGCGCCACGCCCGGTGGCTGTCATGATCGACATCGGCGTCGCAAGTCCCAGCGCACAGGGACAGGCGATGATCAGCACCGACACGGCCGCGACAATGGCAAATACCAGGCTGGGCTCGGGCCCGAACACCGCCCAGGCAATGAAGGCGACAATGGCGATCAGCACGACCGCCGGGACGAAATAGAAGGACACACGATCGGCCAGGCTCTGGATCGGCGCACGACTGCGCTGCGCCTTGGCGACCAGTTCGACGATGCGGGCGAGCGTCGTCTCCGAACCGACCTTCTCGGCCAGCATGACCAATGAGCCATTCTTGTTCAGCGTGCCACCGGTCAGCGCATCGCCCTCGATCTTCTCGACCGGCACTGGCTCGCCGGTAATCATCGATTCGTCGACGGAGGAGCGGCCCTCCAGCACGATGCCATCCACCGGCACCGCTTCGCCCGGCCGCACGCGCAGTCGGTCGCCGCCCTTGACCTGGTCAAGCGGCACATCCTTCTCGGAACCGTCGGCGCCAATCAATCGCGCCGTCTTCGGGGCGAGGTCGAGCAGCGCCCGGATCGCGGAACCGGTCTTTTCGCGCGCGCGCAATTCCAGCACCTGACCAAGGAAGACCAGCGCGATGATGACGGCGGCTGCCTCGAAATACACCGGCACGGCGCCACCATGGCCACGGAACTGATGCGGGAAGATGTCCGGGAATAGCGTGGCGACGACGCTGTAGATATAGGCCGCGCCGACGCCGAGCGAGATCAGCGTCCACATGTTCGGGCTGCGGTTGACGATGGAGGCCCAGCCGCGTTCGAAGAAGGGCAGCGCCGCCCACAGCACCACCGGTGTCGCCAGAACGAGCTCGACCCAGACAGCGGCCTGTTCGCCCAGCCAGTCACGCAGGAACGGCAGGCCGACCATTGGCCCCATGGTGATGACCAGGAGGGGAATGGAAAGGACCGCGCTTACCCAGAAGCGGCGGGTGAAATCGACCAGCTCCGGATTGGGACCTTCCTCGCCCGTCGGCATCATCGGCTCCAGCGCCATGCCGCAGATCGGGCAGGATCCGGGTTTGTCACGGATGATCTCGGGATGCATTGGGCAGGTGTATTGGCTGCCCGCGGGCAAAGGCGCGGGCGTTGGACGGTCGCCGAGATAGGCCTTGGGGTCGGCCTCGAATTTCGTCTGGCAGCGTTCCGAGCAGAAATAGAATTTCTCGCCTTCATGGCGCAGGAAATGCCTGGCACTGGCACGGTCCACATCCATGCCGCAGACCGGATCCTTGGCGGTGAGGAACGCCTCGGGATGCGCTTCGAACTTGCCGCGACAACCTTCCGAGCAGAAGTGGAAAAGGCGCCCGCCACGCTCGAGGGTCGGCTTGCCGGCATTCGGGCTGACCTCCATGCCGCAGACCGGATCGCGCAGGACTGCGTCGCTTGCAGGCTTGGCGCCCGAACAGCACGACCCATCCCTGGCGTGTTGATGGTGGCTGTGGTCGTGATGCCCGTCATGCGCCTTCGTCATAGCCGAATCCCTTGGTTCTTCCGCTTTTGACTGCAGATAGGGCTTCCAGTAACTGGAAGGTCAAGGGGCAAATCACGCGTCGCCTTCAGGCTGGCGGGTGCCCATACCCATAGCCGTCAAAACAGGCTATAGACGCCGCCGGAAAGGCGCTGCTGAAGGCCAATGGCGAAGATTCCCCTCAAGCTTGACGAGATCATCGACGGCAGGCGGCTGCGCGAGGAACTGTCGGCGCTGACCGCCGACACAGGCGGCGACGGATCGGGCGTAGCGGTACGCACAGCCGTGCTGAAGCTGCTCAAAGCCAAGATGTTCGAAGGCCGCAAGGCCGCCGAACGCCTGCTGATGGTCGACGGCGGCGGCACGGCCTGCGCAGCACGGCTCTCGCATCTGATGGACGAGGTCATCGCCGCGCTCTACGATTTCGCTGTCAGCCATGTCTATCGTGCCAAGAATCCGTCCTCCGCCGAGCGCATGGCGATCGTCGCCGTCGGTGGCTACGGACGCGGTACGCTGGCACCAGGCTCCGACATCGACCTGCTTTTCCTGCTGCCTTACAAGCAGACCACCTGGGGCGAGCAGATCGTCGAATACATGCTCTACATGTTGTGGGACATGGGCCTGAAGGTCGGCCACGCCACCCGCAACATCGAAGAATGCCTCAGGCTGTCGCGGTCGGATATGACGATCCGTACCGCAGTGCTGGAAGCCCGCTTCGTCTGGGGCGAAAAGGCACTGTGCGACGAGTTGATCACCCGTTTCGACCGCGAAGTGGTGCGCAACACCGGCGCCGAATACGCACAGGCCAAGCTGGCTGAGCGCGACGAACGGCACCGCAAGGGTGGCGAGAGCCGCTATCTGGTCGAGCCCAACATCAAGGACGGAAAAGGCGGCCTGCGCGACCTGCAGACGCTGTTCTGGATCGGCAAATATTTCTACCGCGAGCGTACGGTGGAGGAACTGGTCGCCCAGGGCGTGTTCACGAGCGACGAGTTCGCCCAGTTCCAGAAGGCCGAGGACTTCCTCTGGGCAGTGCGCTGCCACATGCATTTCCTGACTGGCAAGGCCGAGGAGCGGCTGCATTTCGATATCCAGCGCGATATCGCCGACCGGCTAGGCTACAAGAGCCATCCCGGCCTTTCGGCCGTCGAACGCTTCATGAAACACTACTTCCTGGTCGCCAAGGATGTCGGCGACCTGACCCGCATCTTCTGCGCGGCGCTCGAGGAAGAACAGGCGAGCCACGTGTCCGGCTTCAACCGCCTGTTCCTGACCTTCTCGCGCCGCCGCCGCAAGCTGGCCGGGACCGCCGATTTCATCGTCGACAACGATCGCATCAACATCGCCGACAGCAAGGTCTTCGACCGCGATCCGGTCAACCTGTTGCGGCTGTTCTGGTTTGCCGACCGGCACGCGCTGGAGTACCACCCGGATGCGTTGAAGCTGGTGACCCGCTCACTCAAGCTGGTCGACCGCAACCTGCGCCGCGATCCCGAGGCGAACCGGCTGTTCCTCGACATCCTGACCTCGGACCGCCAGCCGGAACTAAACCTGCGCCGCATGAACGAGGCCGGTCTGCTCGGCAAGCTGATCCCGGACTTCGGCAAGATCGTCGCCATGATGCAGTTCAACATGTATCACCACTATACCGTGGACGAGCATCTGTTGCGCTGCATCGACGTGCTGTCCGAGATCGAGCGCGGCGGCGGCGAGAAGATCCATCCGCTCTCGCACAAGCTGATCGGTGAGTTGAAGAACCAGCGTGAGGCGCTTTACGTCGCCGTACTGCTGCATGACATCGCCAAGGGCCGGCCCGAGGATCATTCCGAAGCCGGTGCGAAAATCGCCCGGCGCCTCTGCCCGCACATGGGCCTTTCCGCCACCGACACCGAAACCGTTGCCTGGCTGGTGGAAAACCATCTGATCATGTCGATGACGGCACAGACGCGCGACCTCAACGACCGCAAGACGATCGAGGATTTCGCCAATGTCGTGCAGTCGGTCGAACGGCTTAAAATGTTGCTCATCCTCACCGTCTGCGACATCCGCGGCGTCGGCCCCGGTGTCTGGAACGGCTGGAAGGGCCAGCTGCTGCGCACGCTCTATTACGAAACGGAGCTGCTCCTGACCGGCGGTTTCTCCGAAATGTCGCGCGCCGAACGCACGGCCGCGGCGCGCGAGCGGCTGGAGGAGGCCTTGTCCGACTGGCCGCAGGAAGAGCGCAAGCATCTCGTCGGCCTGCACTATGAAAACTATCTGCTCACCGTCGACCTGAAGGATCAGCTACGCCACGCCGCCTTCGTGCGCGAGGCCGATGCTGCCGGCAAAAAACTCGCCACCATGGTCAAAACGCACGAGTTCGAGGCGGTCACCGAGGTAACCGTGCTGGCGCAGGACCACCCGCGCCTGCTTTCGGTCATCGCAGGAGCATGCGCGGCTGCCGGCGGCAACATCGTCGATGCGCAGATCTTCACCACCGCCGATGGCCGCGCCCTGGACACGATCCTGATCAACCGGGAATTCGACCGCGACGAAGACGAGCGCAGACGCGGGGAACGCGTCGGCAAGCTGATCGAAGACGTCCTGTCGGGCCGGGCCTGGCTGCCGGAAATGATCGAGAAGCGCACCAAGCCCAAACGCGGCGCCAAGACGTTCCGCATCCAGCCGCGCGCCGAAATCCGCAACACGCTGTCAAACCGCTTTTCGGTGATCGAGGTCGAGGGACTGGACCGGCCGGGCCTGCTCTCCGAGATCACCGGCACGCTTTCTGACCTGTCCCTCGACATTGCCTCGGCGCACATCACCACTTTCGGCGAGAAGGTGATCGACACCTTCTATGTCACCGATCTGACCAACCAGAAGATCGAGAGCCCGAACCGGCTGAAGACCATCCGCGAGCGGCTGATCGCGACGCTGGAGGGAAACCACGGCGCGCGCAGTAAAACCAAGGCCGCGGCGGAATAACGGTAGAACCCCATGCCTCATCGTTTCTTTACCAGTGCCTGGCACAGGACCGCTGCATGAGCCTCGTCAAGAAATTCGCGACGGTTGCCTCGGGCACGCTGATGAGCCGCATCCTCGGCTTCACGCGCGAGATGTTCATGGCGGCCGCGCTCGGCACCGGACCGGTGGCGGACGCGTTCAACGCGGCATTCCAGCTGCCCAACACCTTCCGCCGCCTGTTTGCGGAGGGCGCCTTCAACGCCGCCTTCGTGCCGCTGTTCTCCAAGGAGATCGAGGCGAACGGCATCGACGGTGCCAAGCGCTTCTCCGAGGAAGTCTTCGGCGTGCTGTTTTCGGTGCTGCTGGTGCTGACGATCGCCATGGAACTGGCGATGCCGCTGATCGTGCGCTACCTGGTGGCGCCGGGCTTCGCTGATATTCCCGGCAAATTCGACGTGACGGTGCGGCTCGCTACCATCATGTTCCCCTATCTCATCTGCATGTCGCTCGGTGCCATGATGGCGGGCATGCTGAATTCGCTGCGCCGCTACTTCGCCGCCGCGGTGGCACCGGTATTCCTCAACATCATCCTCATCGCCGTGCTTGCCTATGCCTGGTACGAAGGCAAGGACGCGCATTATGTCGGCTACGGCCTGGCCTGGGGCGTGCTGGCGGCAGGTATCGTGCAACTGGCGATCGTCTGGATCGCGGTCCGCAATGCCGGCATGCGCATCGGCTTCCGGCGGCCGCACATGACGCCAAACGTGAAACGGTTGCTGTGGCTGGCGCTGCCGGCGGCGATCACCGGTGGCATCACCCAGATCAACCAGTTGATCGGCACGGCGATCGCATCCGGCCAGAACAGTGCCGTTTCGTCGCTTGCCTATGCCGACCGTGTCTATCAGCTGCCGCTCGGCGTGGTTGGCATTGCGGTAGCGATCGTGCTCCTGCCGGAGCTGTCGCGCGCATTGAAATCCGGCAACATGGTCGAGGCCGCCAACCTGCAGAACCGTTCGGTCGAATTCACGCTGTTCATGACGCTGCCGGCGGCGGCCGCCCTGCTGGTGCTGTCCGATCCGATCGTGCGGCTGCTCTATGAGCGTGGTGCCTTCGCCGCCAACAACTCGACCCCGACGGTGGCCGCAATCCTTGCAATCTTCGGCCTCGGCCTGCCGGCCTTCGTGCTGATCAAGGCGTTCACACCCGGCTATTTCGCGCGCGAGGATACGCGCACGCCAATGATCTTCGCTGCCATTTCGGTGGTGGTGAACGTCGCCGTCGCGCTGACCTTGTTTCCGTCGATGGGCGCTCCGGGCATAGCGGTGGCATCCGCGGTGGCAGGCTGGCTCAACGCCGTCATGCTGCTTGCCGTGCTGATCAGGCGCGGCCACTGGGGCCGCGACATCCCGCTGCTCAAGCGCATCCCCCGGCTGGTCCTGGCGGCGGCGCTGATGGGCGTCGCGCTCTATTTCGGCGAACGCTGGTTTGCCACGGAGCTGTCGTCGGCCTCGCACCTGGCCACCAAGGCGGTCACATTGACCACGCTGTGCGCGGCCGGTGCAGCGATCTACTTCGTGGTCGCGTTCGCCATCGGCGGCGCCGATCTCGGCATGATCCGCCGCAACATCAAGCGCGGCGGCGCCAAGACGCCAGCCACACCAGCCGACATGGAATAAGACGACCCAGCCCGATTTTTTAAGGTTTCCCGCTTAAGAGGAGCCTGATCGGCCGAGGCAACACAGCCTCGCGCAAAGAGAGCGCGGGCCCCATGCAGGACACCAGGCTTCACTACATCGACTGGCTGCGCGTCTCGGCCTTCGGCCTGCTGATCCTCTATCATTCGTCGGCGGCGTTTCTCTATGATCTCGACTGGTTGTTCAACAGTCCCGAGAAGAGCCAGACGCTGTCGCTGGTGACTTTGTTTCCCCGGGCATGGCGGCTGGCGCTGCTGTTCTTCGTCTCCGGCATGGGCACCTGGTTCGCCTTCCGCTCGCAAACGGCCGTAGAATTCCTGAAAGGTCGCCTGGTGCGGCTGTTCCTGCCGCTGATCTTTGCCATGTGCGTGATCATCGTGCCACAGGTCTGGTACGAGCGCCTGCTTGATGGCCGCTTCCAGGGTTCGCTGCTGGAATTCTGGGTGTTGCGCTATTTCACTGAAGGCCGCTACCCGACCGGCAATTTTTCCTGGGCGCATATGTGGTTCGTCGCCTACCTGCTGGTGATGACGGTAATCTGCACGCCTATCTTCTCGTTGCTCACCCATTCGCATGGCCACAGGCTGGCGGACTGGTTCGAGCGGATGGCCCGTACACCGGCCATCTATCTGTTCGTGCTGCTGCCGCTCGTGCTGCACCTGATCTTCCTGCCCTTCTTCCCGCGCGAAACCAACGTTCTCTACAATGACGGTGCCTGGTTCGCGGTCTGGGCAAGCTGGTTCGGCCTGGGTTTTCTGGTCGCCAAGCATCACTCCGCCATAGTACCCACCGTCGTGGCGAAACGGTGGATCAGCCTTGGCCTTGCCGCTGCCTTGACCGCCTTGCTGTGGCGCTATTCCTGGATGAGCAAGGCCGCCGGCATCGGCGGCGAAACCGGTGGCATGCAGATGGTGCTCTACAAGACATTGACCTTCTCGCTGGCCTGGACGGTGATCCTTGCCGCCATCGGTTTTGCCGCACTCCACCTGAACCGCAAGAGTGCCGCGCTCACCTGGCTGAATGCCAAGATCTTCCCGCTCTACATTGTCCACCAGACCTTCGTGGTCATGGCGCTGTATTATGTGCTGCCGCTTGACCTGTCGTTGTGGAGTAAACTTGGCCTGGTGATCGCAATCACCGCGGGCTGGTCGCTGCTTGCAGCCATGCTCGCCGACCTCTGGCCCGCGCCCTACCGCATCCTGGTCGGCCTGCCGGACCGTCGCAAAGGCAGCGCCGGTCGCCAACCGGCAATCGTGGCCGAAGGTTAGCTCTCGCACCCGCGCAATCCCGCCGCCTCTTGAACGCGAAGCCCGCTTCGTCCATAACGCGCCGTCCGAAATTTCGCCGCGCGCGAAACGGCCCTCCACAAGCCAAGGAAACCATCATGACCGCCTTCAAACCGCTTATCTTTTCCGGCGTGCAGCCGACCGGCAATCTGCACCTCGGCAACTATCTCGGCGCGATCCGGAAGTTCGTCGCCCTGCAGGAAACGATGGATTGCATCTACTGCGTCGTCGACCTGCATTCGCTGACCGCCCAGCTCGTGCATGAAGACCTCAAGGATCAGACCCGGCAGATCACCGCCGCCTTCCTGGCCGCCGGCATCGACCCGGAAAAACACATCGTCTTCAACCAGAGCCGCGTGATGCAGCACGCCGAGCTCGCCTGGGTGTTCAACTGCGTGGCGCGCATCGGCTGGATGAACCGCATGACCCAGTTCAAGGACAAGGCCGGCAAGGATCGCGAGAACGCCTCGCTCGGCCTGCTTGCCTATCCGAGCCTGATGGCTGCCGACATCCTGGTCTACCGCGCCACCCATGTGCCGGTTGGCGACGACCAGAAGCAGCATCTGGAGCTCACCCGCGACATCGCCCAGAAGTTCAACAACGACTTCTCGCACCGCATTGCCGAGCTCGGCGTCGGCGTGGAGATCCAGATGGGCGATGAAACGGTGAATGGCTTCTTCCCACTGACCGAGCCGGTCATCGGCGGGCCGGCCGCACGCATCATGAGCCTGCGTGACGGATCCAAGAAGATGTCGAAATCGGATCCGTCCGACCTGTCGCGCATCAACCTGACCGACGATGCCGATACGATCTCGAAGAAGATCAAGAAGGCGAAGACCGATCCCGAAGCGCTGCCTTCCGAAATTGCCGGCCTGGCCGGCAGGCCGGAAGCGGAAAACCTGGTCGGCATCTATGCCGGGCTCGCCGACACCAGCAAGGAAGCCGTGCTGAAGGAGTATGGCGGCCAGCAGTTCTCGGTATTCAAGCCGGCGCTCGCCGACCTTGCGGTCGAGAAGATGGCGCCGATCGCCGGCGAGATGCGTCGTCTCATGGCGGATCCCGGCCACATCGACGGGGTGCTGCGCAATGGCGGCGAACGCGCCGGTGTGCTGGCCGAGGCCAACATGAAGACGGTGCGCGACATCATCGGTTTGCTGCAGGGCTGAAAAACCATTGATCCAATCCTGAAAGGCGACCCTCACGGTCGCCTTTCTTTTTCAGGAAAGCCTCGGCCTGACCGCATGGCGGGGCCGCTTGCATGAGACCCCGCGCGAGTGGCAGATTGCGGCAAAGCTGGAGCGTTTTCGTTTTTCACGGAAAGGCAGAAACGCTCTGACTTTTTGTTTACGCAATTCCGGACGGAAACCGCCGCACACTTTTCCTGGAATTGCCTTATCGAACAGGATAGCCATGGTCTCCAAACGCCTCAGTCGTGAAGCCGGCCACCGCCGCAAATTCCTGGCGGTCATAGACGACACGCCGGAATGCGAGCGCGCCGTGGCCTATGCTTCGAAACGTGCGCAGAGCACGGGCGGCGTTCTTGTGTTGCTCTATGTCATCGAGCCGGACGATTTCCAGCACTGGCTGGGCGTTGAAAAGATCATGCGCGAGGAAGCCAACACCACGGCACGGTCCGCGCTGGACGCCTATGCCGGCAAGGTACGGCAGAAGGTTGGTATCGAACCCGAACTGGTCGTCCGCGAAGGCAAGCGCGCCGAGGAGATTCACAAGCTGATCGAGGAAGACCAGGATATCGCCATCCTGGTTCTGGCGGCAGGCGCCGGCAAGGAAGGGCCCGGCCCGCTGGTCGCGTCCATCGCCGGCAAAGGCGCAGCTTTCCCGATCCCGGTTACCGTCGTTCCGCAAAACCTTTCCGACGACGATATCGAAAGCCTGGCCTGACCGCCCTATATCTGCATTAGATTCGACAGCCGTGCCGGCTTTTGCTTGAATGCCCGGCGGATTGGGCTTATTTAGAACCATTCCAAACTATCGCCCGCACGATACGGGCCGGAGACAGCCATGTTCATTCAGACCGAGTCGACCCCCAATCCGGCGACGTTGAAGTTCCTGCCCGGCAAGGAAGTGCTGCGCGAAGGCACCGCCGACTTCCGTGACGCTGGCGCCGCGAGCGAAGCATCACCGCTGGCCGGTCGTCTGTTCGGAATCCCGGGCGTGACTGGCGTGTTCTTCGGCTACGACTTCATCACCGTGACCAAGGATGGTCCCGACTGGCAGCATCTGAAACCAGCGATCCTCGGCGCCATCATGGAACACTTCATGTCCGGTCAACCGGTCATGGCCAGCACCGCTCCATCGACCACCGCCGACGACGAAGGCGAGTTCTACGACAAGGAAGACGCGGAGATCGTCGTCACCATCAAGGAACTGCTCGACACGCGGGTTCGGCCTGCGGTGGCACAGGACGGTGGCGACATCACCTTCCGCGGCTATGAGAAGGGCACCGTCTTCCTGCACATGAAGGGCGCCTGTGCCGGTTGCCCGTCCTCGACCGCGACGCTGAAACACGGCATCCAGAATCTGCTTCGTCACTTCGTGCCCGAAGTGGAGCATGTCGAACAGGTGTCCTAAGCGCCGACTTCCTTCCAGCGAAAACCCGGGACCTCGTCCCGGGTTTTCTGTTTCCAGACCCATCAACAAAAAACCGGGCATCATGCCCGGTTTTCTGTTTGGGACGTCCGTGTTGCCTAGACGGTCCGCGTACGAAACCTGCTTTGCACCTTCCTTGGAGGCAGGTGCTTACATCACGATGACCTTGGCGCCGACTTCGGCACGGTTGTAGAGGTCGATGATGTCCTGGTTCATCAACCGGATGCAGCCCGAAGACATCGCCTTGCCGATCGACCACCATTCCGGCGTGCCGTGCAGGCGATAGCCGGTGTCACCCTTGTTGAACAGATAAAGCGCGCGCGCGCCGAGCGGGTTCTTCAGCCCGGGGTCCATACCGTTGCGGAACTGCGCAAGTTCCGGCTGGCGCTTGATCATCTGCGACGGCGGCGTCCAGGTCGGCCACTCGCGCTTGATGGCGACGCGAGCCGTCCCATTCCACTCGAACCCCTCGCGGCCGACGCCGATGCCGTAGCGCACCGCTTCGCCTTCCGGCAGCACGAAATAGAGGAACTTGTTGCCGGTATCGACGACGATCGTACCCGGCTTCTCATTGGTGTCGTAGGCTACGATCTGGCGATGGAACTGGCGCGGGACCTTCTCGATCGGGATGCGCGGCAGCTGATAGCCGGCGTCACTGACGCCACCATAGTCGTTGGTGAAAAGCCGCATCTGGCCGATGGTGCTGCAGCCGGCAAGCGAGGCGGCGAGCGCCGCGACGACGATGGCAGATTTCAAGCGCATGAACAGTTTCTACGCTCCGTCCCGTTGATCCGCGGCGATTCGATAAAAATCGTTAACGCATTCATGCTGGCATTTCTTTTGCTTGCCAAGCAGCCGATGCTTATATGGAGGGGTGTGTCTGCCGGTAAGGCACCGGCTATGGCATTTCGGCAACATCTGTCACAGGATTATCGAGCAAAAACAAAGAAAGCGGCCTCATAAACACGCCAGCAAAGGCCGCAGAGGACGAAATCATGAATATCGGCGATGCCGCCCGCCACTCCGGACTGCCGGCCAAGACCATCCGCTACTATGAAGAGATCGGACTGATCTCTCCCGAGCGTTCGGACAACAGCTATCGCGACTACTCGAGCGACGACGTTCACCGGCTTGCTTTCCTGAAGCGCGCTCGCAATCTCGGCTTTTCCATCGACGACTGCCGCCAATTGATGGCGCTGTACCAGGATCGCGAGCGCGCCAGCCAGGACGTGCGGGCGATCGCCTCCGCGCACGTCTCGGCGATCGAGGAAAAGGTGCGCGAATTGCAATCCATGCGGGCGACTTTGAACAAGCTGATCCACGCGTGCCACGGCGACAATCGCCCGGACTGCCCGATCCTTGAGGAGATGGCAGGAGAGTTGGAGACGGTGGACTGAAGGGTTCAAACCGTGAACGGAATCGGGCATGATGGGTCATGCCCATTGTCTCACCGCTTTCCCCAAATCCGCTGATCGACGGCCGCCAGTCGGAGCGCGCCATGCTGGTACGGCGCGGCGTGCAGCGACTGCTTACCCAGATGGGCGCGCATGTCCTGCCTGAACTGTCGCTGGCGACCGGACGGCGCGCCGACCTTGTCGCGCTTACCCGCCAGGGCGACATCTGGATCATCGAGGTCAAATCCTCGATCGAGGACTTTCGGGTCGACCGCAAATGGCCGGATTACCGGCTGCATTGCGACCGCTTCTTCTTCGCCACGCATCCCGGTGTGCCGGCCGAGATCTTCCCCGAGGAATGCGGCTTCATCCTGTCCGACGGCTATGGCGCCGAAATGCTGCGCGACGCGCCGGAACACCGCATCGCGGCCGCCACCCGCAAGGCACTGATGCTGAGGATCGCGCGCGCCGGGGCAGCCAGGCTGCTGGCCGCGGAACTGGCCGGCGTTGCCGTGCCAGCGCTCGACGGCGAAAGCGAGTAGCGCCTGCCCGCCTGTTCCTGAAGCCGGCAGATCTCTGAATGCCGGTTCGTACAACCTTGACTCTCGGACTTTCTCGTAACATATAAAGTTGCATGAAACGAGACAGTCGACTTTCCGGCGTCCTGCACGTCCTGCTTCACATGGCCGAGGAAGGCCGGCCGATGACCTCGGAACAGCTCTCAAGGACGCTGAGCACCAATCCCGTGGTGATCCGGCGCATCATGGCGGGCCTGCGTGACATGGGCATCGTGCAGTCCGAACGCGGTCATGGCGGCGGCTGGACCATCAGCCGCGACCTCGGCAGCGTCTCGCTGCGTGACGTCTACGCAGCGCTCGGCGAGCCGATGGTCTTTGCGCTCGGCAACCGCCAGGAGGCACCGGACTGCCTGGTGGAGCAGGCGGTCAACGCAGCGCTCAATGACGCTTTCCGCCAGGCGGAAGCACTTCTGATCCAGCGGCTCGGCGAGGTGACGCTGGCCGATCTGGCCGCCGATTTTCATGAACGCTGGAAACGCAACAAGACAAAGAAGGCCAATCCCCATGCAGCCTGATGTGCGGATGTTTGCAAAACCCTTCGATGCCGTCGTGATCGGCGGCTCCTATGCCGGCTTGTCCGCAGCCATGCAGCTGGCGCGCGGACGCCGCAACGTCGCCGTCATCGATGCCGGCAAGCCGCGCAACCGCTTCGCCACCGCCTCGCACGGCTTCTTCGGCCAGGACGGCGTCGAGCCTGCCCGCATGATCGAAACGGCTCGCGAAAAACTCGCCGCCTATCCCAATGTCTATTTTGTCGCCGATGAGGCCGTGGATGCCGGCGGACAGGAGGGCGCCTTTACGGTCACGCTCGCATCAGGGTCGACGCTGGAGGCTTCCCGCCTGGTCCTTGCGACAGGCATCACCGACACCCTTCCCGATATGCCCGGCCTGGCCGAGCGCTGGGGCGTCAGTGTGCTGCATTGTCCCTATTGCCACGGTTATGAATTCGGCGGCGCGCCGCTCGGCGTGCTGGCCACCACGCCGCATTGCGCCGAAAAGGCTCTGATGATCACGGAATGGGGTCCGACGACGCTGTTCCTCAACGGCCAGCCGATGCCTGACGCCGGTGTGCTGGCGAAGCTCGCGCGACGCGGTGTCACCATCGAACCGTCACGCATCGAGGCCCTGGAAGGCGAGGGGCGGACGCTACAGGCGGTCGTGCTCGCCGACGGTCGGCGGATCGCCACGACCGCCCTTTACCTGACACCGCGCACGGCGATGGCCAGCCCGCTGGCCGAAAAGCTGGGCTGCGCCTTTGAAGACGGGTTCTTCGGCCCGATCATCGCCACCGACGGCAAGAAGGCCACGAGCGTGCCCGGCGCCTTTGCCGCCGGCGATGCGGCGCGCGGCATGCACAATGCCACCTGGGCCTCCGCCGATGGCGTCACCGCGGGTGCCGCCGTGCACCACAGCCTGATCTTCGAAGGTCTGGATGCAGCCTGAGCCAGCATCTGGATAGATCAGGCTCCGGCGACGCCCAGCCGCTGGCGGATACTCGCCATGGTGCGGGAAAACACCGCGGGATCGTCGAAAGCCCGTGCCAGCGTTAGCGCACCCTGGATGCCGCCAACGCTCTCTTCGGCCAAACGTACGGCTTCCGCCTCCGGCCGGCCCGCTCGCAGTAGCGCGCCGGCCAGGTCCGCCACCCAGCGCTCGAAATACGATCTGATCTCGGCAGCGAAACGATCTCGTGCATCGTCCAGCGCAAAGGCGCCGACCAGGCAGACGCGGCGGCCCGAGTAGAAGTACGCGTCCGTCGCGGCCAGCATTCGGCTGATGCCATCCTGCGATTGATCCGCTTTTCGTAACGGCGAAAAAACCTCGTCTTCGAACCAGCGGTCGATATGCGCCAGCACGGCCGCCGCCATCTCGTCCTTGCCGCCTGGAAAGAAGTTGTAGAGGCTGCCCTTGCCAAGCCCTGTCGCCTCAGTGATCAGCGACAGGCTGGCGCCGGCATAGCCATGCGCGCGAAACACTTCGGCTATCGCCGCGATCAGTTCATCCCTGCCGGCCGCACCCTTGCGCATTCAAAGCATGATCCCGAAAAGTTGCAGACTTTTCGGATAATGATCATGCGACAAACAAGGAGATAGAGTGGGGTTCATCTTGATCGAATCCCACTCTAAAGCCCGAGATCGCTGAGACCCGGATGATCGTCGGGCCGGCGACCAAGGGGCCAGTGGAACTTGCGCTCCGCCTCGGTGATCGGCAGGTCGTTGATCGATGCGACGCGCCTGCGCATCAGACCGGCCTCGTCGAATTCCCAGTTTTCGTTGCCGTAGGAGCGGAACCAGTGACCGCTGTCGTCGCGCCACTCGTAAGCGAAGCGCACGGCGATGCGATTCTCATTCCAGGTCCAGACTTCCTTAATCAGGCGATATTCGAGCTCACGCGCCCACTTGCGCGCAAGGAAGGCAGCGATCTCAGGCCGCCCCCTGACGAATTCGGCGCGATTCCGCCAAAGGCTGTCCTCGGTATAGGCCAGCGACACCTTCTCGGGATCGCGGCTGTTCCAGGCGTCCTCGGCCTTGCGCGCCTTCTCGGCGGCGGTCTCGGCATTGAAAGGCGGCAGGGGCGGACGACTCATCGGGATCTCCATCAGGCTCACGCTTTTGTCAGGCGGGTTGAGATCTTTGTACCAATCGGTACAAAGCACGTCAACTCCCCTGAAACCGATTTGCGCGTGTCGGCCTTTACGCGTCCCGCATTTTGCGCAATCTCACTGTCATTCCAGGGAGGCACGCGTTCCATGTTCAATGTCCTGAGCCTCACTCCGAAATGGATAGCAGCGGCCGTTGTCGGAATTCTGACGGTGATATCCGTCACGGAAGGGAATGCCACACCTAGCTGTGGTCAGCTGACCCTGGCAGGCGAACGGGCCAGGATGGCCAAGCTGCTTGCAGCAACGGGTTATTCCAGTGAACAGAGTTCGTTCCTGATGCGAGGTTCTCGCGCCGCATTTCACCCCTTTCCCGCCGCATCGATGACACCCGAAGCCAGGACATGCGGGCGTACGGCCATTCAGGCCTTGGTGCTCAACTGCACCGGCAGCATGCTGAAATCGTCGCTTGCGGAAACATCCGACCCGGACGCGATGAAGACGGCCAGCTATTGGGGCCGGAAGAAGCTCGCGGTGCGCGAACTGCTTTTCATCGGACTTTTTCACAGCTGCCAGGCCGCGGCTCGCGAACGGTTCGAGAGACGGTGATTGCCATTATGGACAGACCATGCAGCTCAGGCATTTGAAGACATTCGTTGCCGTTGCTTCCGATCTCAACATCACGCGAGCCGCGGAGCGCATCCACCTTGCCCAGTCGAGCGTGAGCGAACAGATCCAGGCATTGGAGGCTGATCTGAATGCCGCGCTTTTCGACCGCACCGGCCGCAAGCTGAAACTGACCGAAGCAGGCCAGCGCCTGCTCGATCATGCCCACGAACTTCTGGCCCGCGCCGACGAAGCGCGCGCAGCGGTGGCAGCGGCTGCAAACACGATAGCGGGCACGCTGGCGATTGGTGGGCTGGAAACGCTGTGCGCAGGCTACCTGCCTCCACTGCTTGCATACTTCGGCACCGAGCATCCGGAGGTTGGGCTGCAGCTGAGAAGCGCCGGCAGCGGTGACCTGCGCGGCGGCGTGAGGAGCGGCGCCCTCGATGTTTCCTTCGTTTTCGGCGAACCGCCCGATACGCCGGAACTCAAACACGAAGTGGTGGCGGAAGAAGAACTCGTCGTTGCGCTGCCTGCCGGCCACCGGCTGGCAGGACAAGTCGCGGCAGGTCCCGATGACCTGCGCAACGAGCCGTTCCTGGTGACCGAACAGGGATGTGTCTATCGCCAGATGTTCGAAGCGGCCTTTGCGGACAATGGTGCGCGGCCGCGCATCGCCGTCGAGCTCGGCTCGATCGCGGCGATCCAGAAACTCGTGGCGGAAGGCGCCGGTTGCGCCCTCATCCCGCGCATTGCCGCCGAGGCCGGCAACACGCGCATGGTGGCGCTGCCATGGACCGGCGGCAATTCACCGGTCCCGGTCTCCATGATCTGGCACAACAGGCGCGGCAAGCGGCCGGCTGTGCGTCTTTTCCTGGAAGCCGCGCGCCGGCAATTCAAACCAGGCGATGCCCGCCTTCGGCGTGCAGCACCGTTCCGGTGACAAAGCCATTTCGCATCAGGAAACGGATGGCATCGGCAATATCTTGCGGCTGGCCTATGCGACCCACTGGCAGGCGGGCAGCCATGGCATCGAGCGTTGCCGCCTTGGCGTCACCGGCAACGTGCTGCCAGATTGGCGTGTCGACCCAACCTGGTGAAACCGCATTGACGCGGACAGGCCCGAGTTCGACCGCGAGCGCGCGCACCAGCGAGGCAAGCGCGCCATTCATGGCCGCCGTCACAGAGCCGCGCGCGGCCGGACGATAGGCATTGATGCCCGACGTGAAGGTGATCGACCCCTTCTCGGACAAGACCGGCGCGCCATGCTTGGCCAACAGCAGCGGTCCGAAGAATTTCGAATCGACCACCCTGCGCGCTTCCGCGATGTCGAGCTCCGGCAACAGCCTGTAGGAGGCACCGATGTCGGCGGCAGTCGAGACGATGTGGTCCAGCAGGCCGATATCGGTAAAAAGCCTGCTGACGTCATCTTCCCTGGCGATGTCGGCGACGGCGATGCGCAACAAAGATGGGTTGCCCAGGCCGCTGCCGGCCGCATCCAGCTTTGCCCGCGAGCGCCCGACGATCGTTACTTCGGCTCCCTCCGACAGAAGCAGTCCCGCCAGCGCCAGACCCATGCCGGAGCTGCCACCGGCGATCAGGACGCGCTCGGCCCTGTTTTCAGTTGTCGTATCCATGAGCTCTCCATTTGGCCAGCCTTCGTTCGGATGGCCCAGGCGGAGTTTTCTGCCCGGGCGGGCGCAAAGGGAAACGGGAAGATACGAATGTCGTCATCGGAAACTCCGATGGCAGCTCCGCACCAACTGCACTTAGCCGGCGCCGCGCGCCGCCATGGCCAGGATGGTCTGATAAAGTTCCTCGCGGGCTTCATCCGCAGTGATCTCTCCCGAAGCCGCAGCAGCGGACAGACCGGCAGCCGCCCCCAGCATGCTGCAGAGGCGCGCCGTGGTGAGACTGCGCGCAAACGGCGCCAGAGCTGCCCGGCATTTCTCGAGGAATACCGCCTCGTGCTCACGCTTCATCGTCGCCAGTTCCGGCGTCCCGACAAGGGCGGCCACCACGCCGGGGATTTCGCGGCCCTGCTCCAGCACGCAATCGACATAAGACGAAGCGATCACCGAGGCACGACCATCGAGCGTCGGTTCGCTTGCCGCCAGCGCCGTATCGATGACCAGGTTCTGGCGCTCATCGAATTCCTGGTAGAGCGCCGCCAGCAGAGCCGAGCGCGTAGCGAAGTGATCGTAGACCACGGGCTTGGTCACCGCCGCCTGTTCCGACAACCGTCCGAGCGTCAGCGCCTCGGTGCCTTCCTCCCGCGCAATGCGCCAGGCGATATCGAGAAGCTGGCGATGCCGCTCTTCCCGCAGCAGGCGCTGGCGACGCGGACGCGCCGGCGGATCCTTCAAATGGTCGCTTGACATCGCTATATACCAAAAGTAACTTACTAAAAGTATATAAGCCTGATCCTTTCCCTGCAACACCCCCCAGGAGCTTCGTCATGCACGCGCTCGTCGTCGTCGCGCATCCCGACCCCAATTCGCTCACCCATCTGATCGCCAGCCGCGTCGGCGAAGGCATCGCGGCGTCGGGCAACAGTTTCGAAATCGCCGATCTGGCCGCAGAAAGGTTCGATCCACGTTTCGGCAAGAGCGACATCGCCGTTAACCTGCACCAGGCGACCCCTGATGCCGACGTCATCGCCGAACAGGGGCGCATCGACCGAGCCGATGATCTGGTCCTGGTCTATCCCGTGTATTGGTGGTCGATGCCCGGCCTGCTGAAGGGCTGGATCGATCGCGTATTTTCCAACGGCTGGGCCTATGATGAGCCACCGGGCGGCAGGCTGACGAAGAAACTGCAGTGGCTGAACGTGCATCTCGTCGCGATCGGCGGGGCCAGCCAGCGCACCTATGCCAGGCATGGCTATTTCGGCGCCATGAAGACCCAGATCGACCACGGCATCTTCGATTATTGCGGCGCCAAAGTTGTAACATCCGAATTGCTGCTCTTCCCGGAAGCGCAGGATCAAGCACAGCTTCCAGCCGAGGCCCATGCCATCGGCTACCGGCTGTTCCAGAAACAGCAACGCGTGGCGGCGTAGAATTCTTCGCCGCATGGGATTTCCAGGAGGAAGCTCCCATGCGGCAGCCAAGACCGAAACCGCTGCTGAACGGAACCGTTTCTCCACCCGAACGCATGCTGCTTGCCTTTCGGCTTTGTTATGTTACAACGTAACAATACCTCAGTGGCCTTCCCACGAATTTGGTCACTCCTCACCACGGGCGCCCCCTCAGGGTTCCGCCTCACCGCAGCTTCTGGAAAGCAGTCATGCCCACGCACAATCGAAGGCGTCTTCCCGTAACCGTCCTTTCCGGGTTCCTCGGCGCCGGCAAGACCACACTTCTCAATCACATCCTGCACAATCGCGACGGACGCCGGGTTGCCGTCATCGTCAACGACATGAGCGAGGTGAACATCGACGCCGCGCTGGTACGCGACGGTGGCGCAAATCTCTCTCGGACCGACGAACAGCTGGTCGAGATGACCAATGGCTGCATCTGCTGCACCTTGCGCGACGATCTCCTGGCAGAAATGCGGCGGCTCGCCGAACAAGACAGGTTCGACTACCTGCTGATCGAGTCGACCGGCATTTCGGAACCTCTGCCCGTCGCTTCGACCTTCGAGTTCCGCGACGAAGCGGGCAACAGCCTTGCCGACGTCTCGCGTCTCGACACCATGGTGACGGTCGTCGATGCCGCGAACCTGCTGCGAGACTATTCCTCGTCGGATTTCCTGCGCGACCGCGGCGAGGCACTCGGCGCTTCGGATGAACGTGTGCTCGTCGATCTTCTGGTCGAGCAGATCGAATTTGCCGATGTGATCGTGCTCAACAAGGTTTCCGACACCTCGGCAAAGGACCTTGACCTGGCCCGCAAGATCATCCGCTCGCTCAACCCGCAGGCCGAGCTCGTCGAGACGGATTTCAGCCGCGTGCCGCTCGCAAAGGTGCTCGATACCGGCCGTTTCGATTTTGACAAGGCCGAACAGCACCCGCTCTGGTTCAAGGAGCTGAACGGTTTCAGGGACCACATCCCCGAAACCGAAGAATACGGCATCCGTTCCTTCGTCTACCGCGAGCGCCGTCCATTCGATCCCGTCAGGTTGCAGGCCTTCATCAGCAGGCCGTGGCCGGGTGTGGTGCGCGCCAAGGGTTTCTTCTGGCTGGCGACACGCCCCAATCATGTCGGGGAATTGAGCCAGGCCGGTGTCCTGGTGCGAACCGGCAGGCGCGGGCTCTGGTGGTCAGCGGTTCCCCGCAACCGCTGGCCCGATAGTCCGTCATGGCAGGAAGCCATGAAACCCTATTTCGATCCAATGTGGGGCGACCGCCGCCAGGAACTGGTCTTCATCGGCTGCGACCCGATGGACGAAAGCCGCATCCGCGCCGAGCTCGATGCCTGCCTGGTGGACGAGCCCGTCTTCGCGCCGCAGCTGTGGCGCGACCTGCCGGACCCGTTTCCGAGCTGGAGCGGACAGGCGGCATGATCATCAAATCCCTGATTTCCCTGTTCAAGGGACGCCACCAGAATTGTGACTGTCATCCGCGGCGCGCCCGCTACATTCCGCCGGCGGAGCGGCACGCTACCACAGGTCCCAGCCAAGAATCGCCATTGCCAGGCGGCGGCGGTCACAATAGGGTCCGCGACGATGGTGCCTCGAATCGAAAGGTCCGGGGTGAAAAGGGAATACGGTGACGTCCGCAAGGGCCAAGACCGTGGCTGCCCCCGCAACTGTAAGCGGTAGCAAAGTCCGAGAACGCCACTGGCCAAAGTGCCGGGAAGGCAGGACCGCGCAACGATCCGCGAGCCAGGAGACCTGCCATCACAGTGAGTTGACCGGACGGGGTGTGCCGGGAGGACGCTACAAGGGCGGCCCTGCCGTCGTTCTGGCCATCCTTCCGCACCTGATCAATGAGGGATCAGTTGGAAGGTTTTGCCGTTTTTCAGCGTGATGGCGCGACGCATTTTCCCGACGACGCACCGCAGCGCGCCGATGAAGGTGCTTGCGCGCGTGCGGTTATCCTGCAGGCGCGCGACCTTAGCTATCGGCCGGAAAAGGGCATCACCCTCGTCGAGGACGTCTGCCTCGACATGCGCGCCGGCGAAAGGCTCGCCATCATTGGTCCAAACGGCGCCGGCAAGACGACGCTGATGCGCATGCTGTGCGGCATGCTCAAACCTGTCAGCGGCCTGGTGAGCCTCGATGGCGAACCGCTCGACCGACTGCCGATGGCGGAACGCGCGCGACGCATCGCCGTGGTCGGCCAGTCGGATCAGCCGGATGCCCAGCTTGCGGTCCACGACTATGTCGGGCTCGGCCGTATCCCGCATGCCGGGCTTCGTCGCCGCAGCGACGACCGCAACGTCGTAATCGACGCGCTGGAACGTACCGGCCTGCTCTCCCTGCGCGATCGCCGCATGGGCTCGCTTTCCGGTGGCGAGCGCCAGCGCGCGCAGCTGGCGCGGGCGATCGCACAGCAGCCGCACGTGCTGTTCCTTGACGAGCCGACAAACCATCTCGACCCGCGCGCCCGCGGCGAATTGCTGGAGTTCGTCGCCAGGCTCGGCATCGCTGTCGTCACGGTGCTGCACGATCTGCCGCTGGTTGCCCCCTTCGCCACCCATGTCGCCGTGATGAGCAAGGCGCGCCTCGTCGCGCTCGGCACGCCGCGCGAGACCCTGACTGCAGAACTGGTGCGCGAGGTCTTTGGCATCGACGTGCTCAGACTGCCTCATCCGGACGAACAGGATCGCGAGCTGACGGTCTTCGACGTGCCGATACGCCTTTCCCGATGAACCGCCCCATCCACGGAGCCGCCATGAAACGCCTCGCTTTTTGCCTCGCCGCCACGCTTCTCTCGTCGACCGCCTTTGCCTTCCCGGTCACTGTAGACAGCTGCGGCATTCCGCTGACCTTCGACGCCGCGCCGAAGCGCGCGGTGATCAACGATCTCAACATGTCGGAAATGGCCTTTGCGCTGGGTCTCCAACCCGAGATCGTCGGCCTGACCGGCATCACCGGCTGGTACAAGGTCGATGACGCCTTCAAGAAGGCGCAGGGTTCCATCCCGGAACTCGCGCCCAAATATCCGACGCTGGAGAATCTCCTGGCGGTGGAGCCGGACTTCTTCTTTGCCGGCTGGTATTACGGCATGAAGCCCGGCGGCGACGTGACGCCCGACACGCTGGCGCCGCACGGGATCAAGACGCTGGTGCTCAGCGAAAGCTGCGTCCACCTCGACAAGAACCGGCCGGCGGCCTCGATGGATCTGCTGTTCGGCGACGTCGAGAAGCTCGGCAAGATCTTCGGCAAGGAAGGCGAGGCCAACACGCTGGTTGCCGGATGGAAGGAAAGGCTTGCCGGCATCACCGCCAAGGTCGGCGCCCGCGGCGGCACACGTGTATTCCTCTACGATTCCGGCGAGGACAAACCCTTCACCGCCGGCAAATTCGCGATCCCCACGGCGATGATCGAAGCGGCCGGCGGCAGGAACATCATGGACGACCTGCCGACCAACTGGGGCAACACCGATTGGGAAACCGTCGCCACCCGGAACCCGGAATTCCTGGTGTTGCTCGACTACCAGGACGACGCCGGCTACCGGAAACTGCTGAACTTCCTGAAGACGCACCCGGCGATGAAGGAGACGGACGCCGTCAAGAACGAGCGTTTCGTTGCCCTGCGCTACGCGGAACTGACGCCCGGCCCGGCCAACATCGAGGCCATCGACAAGATCGCCAAGGCAATGCACCCGGAGGCCTTCTGAACGTGCCAAGCCGAGCATACGGCGTGGCCATCGGCACAGGTCTGGTGCTGGTCATCGCGCTGGCGCTGCTATCCATCGCCTATGGCTCGACCGTCATTCCACTGGGCGATGTCATTGCAGCGCTCGCTCGTGCCGTCGGCCTGGACGCCGGCCGCGTGACCGCGCCGGTGGAGAAGATCATCGTCGACCTCAGGCTGCCGCGCGCGATCCTCGCCGTCTGCGTCGGCGCCGGTCTCGCTGTGGTCGGCGCACTTCTGCAGACGGTGACACGCAACGACCTGGCCGATCCATTCCTGTTCGGCCTGTCCTCGGGTGCCGCGGCGGGTGCTGTTTCGGTCATCACGGTCTTTGGCGACCGCCTTGGCGTGTGGACGCTTCCGATCGCCGCTTTCGTCGGCGGTATCCTGACAGCCTTCGTCGTGTTGCTGCTCGTCAATCGTATCCGCGGCCAAGGGCCGGAGCGGCTGATCCTTGCCGGTCTCGCCGTGTCCTTCCTGTTCACGGCGCTGACCAACTATCTGGTCTTCGCCGGCGACCAGCGCGCCGCCCATTCGGTGCTGTTCTGGACCATGGGCGGGCTGGGCCTCGCCCGCTGGGGCAATATCGGCCTGGCGATTGCCGGAGCAGCCGTCATTCTCTGCTTCGCGCTACGTTATCATCGCTGGCTCGACGCCTTCCTGGCCGGCGAAACCACCGCCGAAAGTCTTGGCGTTCCGGTAACGCGCTTCCGGACACTGACATTCCTCGCCGCAGCGCTGTCGACGGCGATCCTGGTTTCCGTTGCCGGCGTCATCGGCTTCGTCGGATTGATGATCCCGCATGTCGCGCGCCGCTTCGCCGGCCCGCTGCATCTGCGACTGGCCATCGCCTGCGCCGTCTTCGGTGCGGTGCTCCTGCTTGCCAGCGACCTGCTGGCGCGCACGCTGCTGCCGCCGCAGGAATTGCCGATCGGCATCATCACCAGCTCGATCGGCGCCCTGTTCGTGGTTGCCACCCTCCTGCGCAAGCGGTTCTGAGCAACCGGCCATTCCATCGCTCCGGAATAGCGCCACACTTGTTACTCACACTGTTCGGCCTCCGAAGGCAGACTGGCACCAGCACCGAGTGTCGAGCAACGACGCTTCGACCTCGAGGCACGGCATCGCCCTGACAAGGAGGTTCAGAACAATGACCGCATCCGCCGAAAACAAACGAGACGAGATCCTGGCCGCCCTGCACAGGCCGCCGGTGGTTGATCACGAGGCGTGGGAGCAGGCGCGCCAGCAACTGCTGGTGAAGGAAAAAGCCCACACGCACGCACGCGATGCACTGGCCGCAGAGCGCCGCCGCATGCCCTGGGTGGAAGTGACCAAGGACTACGTCTTCGAGACCCCGAACGGCAAGGCAAGCCTGCATGACCTTTTCGCCGGCCGTCGTCAGCTGATCCTTTACCGCGCCTTCTTCGAGCCCGGCGTGTATGGCTGGCCTGACCATGCCTGCCGGGGTTGCTCGATGGTGGCCGACCAGGTCGCCCATGTCTCGCATCTCAATGCCCGTGACACCACGCTGGTCTTTGCTTCGCGCGCACCGCAGGCGGACATCCAGCGTGTGAAGGTCCGGATGGGCTGGGACCGTATTCCCTGGGTCACCATCGTCGACAGCTTCGACGTCGATTTCGGCGTGGACGAATGGCATGGTCACAACGTCTTCCTGCGCGACGGCGATCGCATCTTCCGCACCTACTTCATCGCCGACCGTGCCGACGAACAGATGGGCGGCACCTGGAACTATCTCGACATCACGCCGCTTGGCCGCCAGGAAGTCTGGGAGGATTCGCCCGAGGGCTATCCGCAGACCCCGACCTATAAATGGTGGAACTGGAACGACAGCTACGTTGCCGAAGCCGAGCCTGACAAGGGATGGGTCGCGATTTCCGACGCCGGCGAAGAAGCGATGCGCGCCAGACCAACGAGTGCGAAATCATGAGCCGCTCGTGCTGCTCCATCTGGGCCGACGAGGAGAATCCTCGCCGGACCAGTACCAGCACTGTCGACAAGCCCGTCGTGAATGCCGCAGCGCAGGCGGCAACCGACAGCGCTGCGCTCGACAACGCACCCACAATGACAGCATCGGATTGGCTGGTGCTGGCCGCAGCGCCGACTTTCGCCGCCATGGCCTTGCTGACCGCGATCATGGCTGGGCCAGCCGAGACGCTCTGCTCATCCGCGATGGGCATGCCGCTCGGCGGCATGGTGCTGATGTATCTGCTGATGAGCGCCTTCCATCTCGCACCTTGGCTGAAGCTGGTTCGGGCGGATCGCTCGGCAACGCGCTAAGGACAGGGGCATCGCGGCGTTGACTTGTCCCTTCGCCCGGAGCCGATCGTATTTAACCATCGATGCTATCAGAATATTAGCGATTGCTTGGCAACGTCTTGGCGCCGACGGTCGTTAGCCTGGATCCGCAACAATCCGAGCGACGATCGACCTGACAGAATGGCGCCGGGGGCGTTGATGCGTGTCGTCTCATGCTTGGTCACGGAGCATAACCCGTGGCTCGTGCTGCTTGCCGTGTTTGTCTGCATAGCCGGCAGCTGGGTGACGTTCAGGCTTTTCCGACAGGCCGAGGCGCGTGACGGCTGGCAGCGGGCCGGCTGGATCTTCCTTGCGGCGCAGGCCGCCGGCTCATCGATCTGGTGCACGCATTTCATCGCCGTCATCGCCTATGAGCATGAAGCTCCGGTCACCTTCGACCCGGCCTTTACGATGGTCTCGCTGCTGATCGCGGTTGCCGGCTGTGCCTATGGCTTCTGGCTCTCGATCAGCTTCCGCTTTCCCCTGGCCGCCGAGGTCGGCGGCGGTGTCGTCGGTATCGCGATCGCGGCGATGCACTACAGCGGCATGATGGCCTACCGCGTCGACGGGCTGATCGACTGGAACCTGGACTACGTGCTCGCCTCGGTGGCGCTGTCGGTTCTGTTTGCCGGCGTTTCCCTCAGGCAGGCAATCAAGCCATGGCTGGGCGAGACCCGGTATCTGCCGGTTGGTTTGTTTGTGCTTGCCGTGGCATCCCTGCATTTCACCGGAATGGCCGCCATCTCGGTGACGCCGTTCTCCACGGCGGCCGACAGCACCACCTCATCGACCCTGGCCGCCTTTGCCGTCGTCGGCGTAGGCATGCTGGTCCTGGGAGCCGGCGTCATCAGCTATCTCATCGACGAGCAGACCTCGCAGGAAGCATTCGATCGCCTGCAGAAGCTGGCGATGACCGATTCCCTTACCGGACTGCCCAACCGGACCAGTGCCATCGAGCACCTCGATCAGGAAATGGAGCGGGCACGCTATACGATCGCAAAAGTCGCCATCATCGGCATCGATCTCGATCGCTTCAAGGAGATCAACGATCTGCGCGGACACCAGGCCGGCGATGCCACGCTGGCAACGATCGGCCATCGTCTTGGCGATCTTCTCCAGAATGACGAATTTGCCGCGCGCATCGGTGGCGACGAGTTCATGTGCGTCAAGCTTTTCATCGAGCGCCAGCAACTCGACGATTTCCTGAAGCGTCTCGAACAGGTCTTTTCGGAGCCGCTTCATATCGGTAATGTCGACCTGGCGGCGGGGGCGAGCCTGGGCGTCGCCTTGTTTCCCGACGACGGCCACGACCGGCAGGTGCTCATCAGCAATGCCGATCTTGCCATGTATCGCGCAAAAGCCGACATCACCCGCGCCACATGCTTCTATGAACCGCAGATGGACAAGGCAGCGCGCGAGCATCATGCCCTTGCGTCGGAACTCAGCCACGCCCTTGAACTCGGCCAGCTTGAGCTCCATTACCAGGTGCAGAAATCCGTCCAGTCCGGCGATGTACTTGGCTATGAAGCGCTGCTGCGCTGGAGACATCCCACGAGAGGACCGATCTCACCTTCGGTTTTCATCCCCATCGCCGAGGAAACCGGCCTCATCCTCGCGATCGGCGAATGGGTCTTGCGGACGGCCTGCGCAGAAGCAGGCCGGTTGTCCAGACCCCACAAGATCGCCGTCAATCTTTCGCCTGTCCAGTTCGTCCATAACGATCTTGCAGGCCTGATACGCGACATCCTCGTCGAGACAGGATTGTCGCCGTCCCGGCTGGAGTTGGAAATCACCGAATCAACCTTCATTGCCGACAAGAGCCGGGCCCTGCACATCCTGCGTCAGATCAAGGCATTGGGCGTGAAGGTGTCGATCGACGACTTCGGCATCGGCTATTCGTCATTCGATACGCTGCGCAGCTTTCCCTTCGACAAGATCAAGCTGGATGGGTCCTTCACGCGGGAGATGGAGCGGAACACCCATGCCATGGCCATCGTCCGCTCCGTTCTTGCATTGGGACAGAGCCTCGGGATTCCGGTTCTGGCCGAGGGTGTCGAGACCGCCGCCCAGTTGCAGATCCTGCGCATCGAAGGCTGCCATGAAGCACAGGGCTACTACCTCGGGCGTCCGGGACCGAGGGAGAACATCTTGCCGACTTCCGCAGAGCGCCAGGCCATCGTGAATCTCGGCGACGATCTGGCTATCTCGACCGGATGAGAACAGTTATCCCGCGCAGAAAACCCCGGCCATGGCCGGGGTTTCATCGCTCCATCAGGCCCAGCGCCTGACCCAGACGCGCTCACGCCAGCACCGAACATGCCAGCGGCCACGACGGTAAACGCGACGGCAGACACGGCGCCAGCGGGGCCGGCCCGGAGGCCGGTGATGCCTCGGGCGACGATGCCAGGGACGGTGATCGATCAGCTCGACATTGGCCTCGGCACCGTCATCGAGCACGGTCATCTCCGCGTCGGACTTTTCCAGTTCATCCAATATGCCGCCGCCAGTCGTGGGCACACCTGCCACCGCCTGGCCCGGACGTATTGCCGTCATGACGACTGCGGCACCTGCAACGCCGAGTATTCCCGTCAGAAATAACCGTCGATCCATTGGTTCCTCCGATCTGCGCTCCCCGCACAGCGGACAACATAGCGATATCTGACTTGTTCCTGAATGCTTTTTGATGGTCCAGCGATCGACTTCGCGCCGCTGGAGCCGACATCGTGCAAATGCGCCTGTGTGATCGCCCCGCGATGGGCCGACGCGCATGATGGCGTCATTGCGATGGAAAAAGTCCCGGTTTGAAGGCGTAGCTCGACCGCAGCCTCCTTAGCCCTCAGCGATCCATCAGCCCTTTCAGCCGATAGATCGCTTCCAGCGCCTCGCGTGGCGTCATCTCGTCAGGGCTGATGGCGGCCAGTGCCTCGCCGAGCGCATCGGTCTTGGCAGGTTTGGGGGCTTCGCGCTTCACCGCCACCGAAAACAGCGGCAGGTCGTCGACCAGCCGGTCGGCCTTGCCCGAGGTCTCGCCTTCCTCCAGCTGGTGCAGCACCTGCTTGGCGCGCGCCACCACCGCTTCCGGCAAGCCGGCAAGCCGCGCCACCTGCACGCCATAGCTGCGGTCGGCCGCACCCTTGCCGACCTCGTGCAGGAAAACGACGTCGCCCTCCCACTCCTTGACCCGCATCGTGACGTTGTGCAGCCGGCAAAGCTTGTTGCTCAGCGCCGTCATTTCATGGAAATGCGTGGCGAAGATCGAGCGGCAGCGGTTCTTCTCGTGCAGATACTCGACAGCCGCCCAGGCAATCGAGAGACCGTCGAAGGTGGCGGTACCGCGGCCGATCTCGTCGAGGATGACCAGCGCGCGCTCCCCGGCCTGATTGAGAATGGCTGCGGTTTCGACCATCTCGACCATGAAGGTCGAGCGACCACGTGCGAGATCGTCGGACGCGCCGACACGGGAAAACAGGCGATCGACCACGCCGATATGGGCGCTTGCCGCCGGCACGAAGGAACCGGTCTGGGCCAGGATGGCGATCAGTGCGTTCTGGCGCAGGAAGGTCGACTTACCGCCCATGTTCGGGCCGGTCAGCAACCAGATGGCGCCATTCCTGGCATCGCCTTCGGGAGAGAGGTCGCAATCATTGGCGACGAACGGGCCTTCTCCGGTACGGCGCAGCGCTTGTTCCACCACCGGATGGCGGCCACCGACAATTTCGAAGGCGAGCGAAGCATCGACCTGCGGCCGGCACCAGTTCTCGCTCACCGACAGGGCAGCGAGCGCGGCCGACACATCGAGCACCGCCAGCGCATCGGCCCCGGCACGGATGGCATCAGCCTCGGCGACCACTTCGGCAAGCAGACGATCGAAGGCGCCGAGCTCGATGGCCAGAGCTCGGTCGGCGGCGTTGGCGATCCTGGTCTCCAGCCCCGCCAGTTCCGTCGTGGTGAAGCGCATGGCATTGGCCATGGTCTGGCGGTGGATGAAGCGTGCCTTGGCTTCATCGGTGCCCGTCATGATCGCCTGATGGTTGACCGTCACCTCGATGTAATAGCCGAGCACATTGTTGTGCCGGATCTTCAGCGAGCGGATGCCGGTCTCTTCGATCAGGTCGCGCTCCATTCCGGCGATGACCTTGCGCGTCTCGTCGCGCAGCGCACGCATCTCGTCGAGCTCGGCGTCGTAACCGCTGCGCAGGAAGCCGCCGTCGCGCTTCAGCAGCGGCAATTCGTCGGCAAGCGCTCCGGCGAGATGGTCGGCGAGCGGCTTCGGCAAGGCGTGGATGGCAGCAAGGGCTGTCGCCAGTTCCGCGGGCGGTGCGACGCGCGCAAAGACCTGCGCGATGTCGCCGGCGGCGAGGAAGCCGGCGCGCAGCGCACCGAGGTCGCGCGGGCCGCCGCGGTTCAGAGCCAGTCGCGACAAGGCGCGCGGCATGTCGGCGACACCCTTGAGCGCCAGCCGCAACGCTTCGGCGAGACGTGTCTCGTCGCGGAAGAAGGAAACGGAATCCAGCCTGGCGCCGATGGCGGCGGCGTCGGTGAGCGGCGCCATCAGCCGGTCGGCCAGCAACCGCGCACCGCCACCGGTGACGGTGCGGTCGATGGCCTTGAACAGCGAGCCTTCGCGGCTGCCGGACAGGGTTCGCAGCAATTCCAGGTTGGCGCGCGTCGCCGGATCGATGAACAGCGTCGCGCCGTTTTCCTCGCGCTCAGGCCGCGACAGTGGCGGGCGTTCGGCCTTCTGCGTCTTCTCGACATAGGCGATTGCGCCGGAGATGGCGGAAAGCTCGGCGCGGCTGAACGTACCGAAGGCATCCGGCGTCGCCACATTGAAGAAACGGGCGATGCGCGCCGTGGCCGAGGCAGAATCGAACAGGCTGGCCGGTTGCGGGCTGGCGACGCGGCCGAGCACATCGAAAACGGGCTTCAGCTCCGGATCATAGAACACAGGTTCGGCGACGATCAGCTCGCGCGGGTCGACACGGAAGATGTCGGCCAGCAGGCGTTCGGCATTGGTCTCGGCAACGCGGAAAACGCCGGTGGAAATCTCGATCCAGGCCAGCGCGAAGCTCTGCTCGGCGCCGCCCTTGATCCGGCCCAGCGTCATCAGGAAGCTCGATTCCGACGGCGCCAGCAACTTGTCTTCGGTGATGGTGCCCGGCGTGACAAGACGGACGACGTCGCGCTTGACCACCGATTTCGAGCCGCGTTTCTTGGCCTCTGCGGGGTCCTCGATCTGCTCGCATACGGCGACGCGGAAACCAAGTCCGATCAGCTTCTGCAGGTAGTCGTCGGCGGCATGCACCGGCACGCCGCACATCGGGATCTCGGTACCCTGGTGCCTGCCGCGCTTGGTGAGCACGATGCCCAGCGCCTGGCTTGCCTTCTCGGCGTCTTCGAAGAACAGCTCGTAGAAATCGCCCATGCGATAGAACAGCAGCGAATCCGCATTCGCCGCCTTGATCTCGAGATACTGCTCCATCATCGGCGTGGCGCCGGCCGTGGAAGGCACTGGCGCGGCATCGCTTGCCAGCGGCGCGCTGTCTTGCGTGGCGATGGGGGTTTCGTCGTTCAAGAAACTGTTTCCAAAAAATCCGAAGGCAATTGCTTGGCGCTTTACTCACCTGAAGTGTAGCCTTAATCCCGAACGCTCCACAAAGAAATTGAGTGCGCCTCAGGCACGCCGAAGGGGAAGAAACAAAAGCATGGCCAGCAGAAATGGACAGGACGGACAAGGCCCTTCGGTGAGCGCCGAGGAGGCGCTGGAATTCCATGCCATGGGACGGCCGGGCAAGCTGGAGATCGTGCCGACCAAGCCGATGGCCACGCAGCGCGACCTCAGCCTCGCTTATTCGCCGGGTGTCGCGGTGCCGGTGAAGGCAATCGCCGAAGACCCGTCGCGCGCCTTCGACTACACAACCCGCGGCAACATGGTCGCCGTCATTTCCAACGGCACCGCCATTCTCGGCCTCGGCAATCTCGGCGCACTTGCCTCCAAGCCGGTGATGGAAGGCAAGTCGGTGCTGTTCAAGCGCTTCGCCGACGTCGATTCCATCGATCTCGAAGTGGCCACAGAAGACGCCGACGAGTTCATCAACTGCGTCAGGTTCCTCGGACCGTCCTTCGGCGGCGTCAACCTGGAGGACATCAAGGCGCCGGAATGCTTCATCATCGAGCAGCGCCTGCGCGAACTGATGGACATCCCGGTCTTCCATGACGACCAGCACGGCACCGCCATCATCGCCGCTGCCGGCCTGATCAACGCATTGGCGATCACCGGCCGCGACATGAAGACGACGAAGCTCGTCTGCAACGGCGCCGGCGCTGCCGGCATCGCCTGTATCGAACTGGTCAAATCGATGGGCTTCTCGCCGGAAAACGTCATCCTGTGCGACACCAAGGGCGTCGTCTACCAGGGCCGCACCGAAGGCATGAACCAGTGGAAGTCGGCGCATGCGGTCAAGACCGATGCGCGCTCGCTGGCCGATGCGCTTGACGGTGCCGATGTGGTGTTCGGCCTTTCCGCACGCGGCGCCTTCACCAATGCCATGATCCAATCCATGGCCAAGAACCCGATCATTTTCGCCATGGCCAATCCGGACCCGGAGATCACGCCCGAGGAAGTGGCCGAGATCCGCACCGACGCCATCATGGCCACCGGCCGTTCGGACTATCCGAACCAGGTCAACAACGTGCTGGGCTTTCCCTACATCTTCCGCGGCGCGCTGGACGTGCGCGCCACCACCATCAACGATGCCATGAAGGTGGCCGCTGCCCAGGCCCTGGCCGAGCTTGCCCGCAAGGATGTGCCCGACGATGTCGCCGCTGCCTATCAGGGCAACCGGCCGAAATTCGGTCCCAACTACATCATTCCGGTGCCGTTCGATCCGCGCCTGATCTCGGCGATCCCGATCGCGGTGGCGAAGGCGGCAATGGAAAGTGGCGTGGCCCGCAAGCCCATCCTCGACCTCGACCGCTATGAGCATGAACTGTCGGCCCGCCGCGATCCGATCGCCTCGACGCTGCAGCGCATCTATGACCGCGTGCGGCGCCAGCCCAAGCGCATCGTCTTCGCCGAAGGTGAAGAGGAACAGGTGATGCGCGCCGCGGTCGCCTATGTGAACCAGAAGCTTGGCACCGCCATTCTCCTCGGCCGCGACGACATCATCAAGGAAAATGCCCGCCATGCCGGCATCGAGCTGGACAAGCCGGGCCTGGAGATCATCAACGCCCGGCTGTCGCGCAAGAACGCCATCTATGCCGACTTCCTCTACGAGCGCATGCAGCGCAAAGGTTATCTGTTCCGCGACTGCCAGCGGCTGATCAACAACGACCGCAACCATTTCGCCGCCTGCATGGTGGCGCTGGGCGATGCCGACGGCATTGTCACGGGCGTGACGCGCAACTATTCGACGGCGCTCGACGATGTGCGCCGCGTCATCGACGCCAAGCCCGGCCATCGCGTCATCGGCGTGTCGATCGTGCTGGCCAGAGGACGCACCGTGCTGGTGGCCGACACCGCCGTGCACGACATGCCGAATGCCGAGCAGATCGCCGACATCGCCGAGGAGGCGGCCAGTTTCGCCCGCCGCATGGGTTATGAGCCGCGCGTGGCGATGCTGGCCTATTCCACTTTCGGCCACCCGCAGGGTGAACGTTCCGAACGCGTGCAGGAAGCGGTGCGTATCCTCGACAAGCGCCGGGTCGATTTCGAATATGACGGCGAGATGGCCGCCGATGTCGCGCTCAACCCGCGCGTGATGGCACAGTATCCGTTCTGCCGGCTGACCGGGCCGGCCAACGTGCTCGTCATGCCGGCGTTCCACTCGGCCTCGATCTCGACCAAGATGCTGCAGGAGCTGGGCGGCTCGACCGTCATCGGCCCGCTGCTGGTCGGTCTCAACAAGCCGGTGCAGATCGTCGGCCTCAACGCCAAGGACAGCGACATCGTCAACATGGCCGCGATTGCGGCGTATTCGGCGGGGACTTGAGCCTTATCTTCCCCTGAGTCCGTCTCGCGTTTTCCACGGCCATGACCGACGAACCCATCGTCATCGAAATGAAACGCACCGACCAGATCTCCGTCTTCATCGCGACGGTGATCGGCGGCGGCGCGTTCGTGGCCTTCCTGCCGGATCTCGCCGGCTGGCTGCTGCAACTGCCGTGGGTGCCATGGGATGAGCCGCTCAGGCTTGCGGTGGCGATCGGCCAGAAACTGTCGCCCTGGGCGCTCGCCATCATCGGCGGCCTGCTCGGCATCGGCGCCGGTTTCCTGATCGTGCATGACGAACCGACGGTAAGCGTTTCGGCCACCGAGCTGATCGTGCAGCAGGGTGACAAGCGCCACCGCTTCGCCCGCTCGCAGGTACGCACGGCCATGATCGCGGGCAAACATCTCACCGTGCGCGACCACGACGATGTCGAGCTGCTTTATCTCAAGCTCGACCAGCGCCGCGTGGTGGGCGCGGCGCTGCGCGAGAAAGGATGGACGGCGGGCTAATCCTTTTATCCGTCCTCAGGCCTCAACAACTTCGGCCACGGCCGCTTCTCCCGTCTTTCGCCCCATGAACAGGAACACCACGACCGCCGTGACGATCGTGATGACGGTGAGCACGATGAGCAGGCTGGAGAAGGCGAGGCCGTATTGCGCCAGCAGCTGGTCATGGCCGCTTGTCGGCAGCAACACCTGCGCCGCCGCGAGATCGCCGGTGACAAGCCGCTGCGCCGCGGCGACGCGCTCTTCGGGCAGGCCAAGTCCGGCACTGGCAAGGTGGCCGGCCGTCAGTGCCGACAGCACGGCGCTGACCACCGCCAGCGCCAGGCCTTCGCCGGCGACACGTGTCGTGTTGAAGATGCCGGTGGCCATGCCGGCGCGTTCGGTCGGCACCACCGAAACGGCGAGACCGTCCATGAGGCCCCAGGGCAGGCTGATGCCGACACCGATGGTGAGCATGGGCAGGACCAGTGTAACGGCAGGTGCGCCGGCCGGCACGCCGGACAACCAGAACAGACCGACGGCGGAAATGACAAGGCCGGTGGCGCACAGCACGGAAGCCGGCAACCAGCGCGTGAGCCATCCGGCGACCAGCGGCAGAACCAGCAATGGTGCCGACAGCGCAATCATCAGGCGGCCGGCGGCAATTTCCCCCATGCCTTCGACGCCGACGAAGCGGACCGGGAGCAGGACCAGCAGCACGACGAAGGCATAGGCGGGTGCCGCGGCCAGCAGCTGCACGCCGACGAAACGAGGGTAGCGAAACAGCGAAAGGTCCAGCATCGGCCGTCTCACCTTGCGCTCGACGATGCCGAACATGGCGAAGAACAGCACCGCGCCGGCCAGGAGGCCGACCACCGCCGGATCGCTCCAGCCGGCCTCCGGTGCCTTGAGGAAGCCGTAGGTGAGCAGAGCAAGCGCGGCGGTGAAGCTTGTCGCACCCGGCCAGTCGAGCCCGGTTGCGGCGGGATCACGACTTTCGCGCATGAAACGGGCAGCGATCCCGAAAGAAAGCGCTGCCGCGACGACGACCGGCACGAAGATCGAGGGCCAGCCGAAGGCGTCGATCAGGAGGCCCGAGGTAATCGGACCGAAGGAAAGGCCGATGCCGAAGGAGGTGCCGAGCAGGGAAAAGGCGCGCATGCGTCCTGGACCTTCAAATTCCTGCGCCAGGGCCGCCGCGCCGCCGGCGAAGGCGAGTGCTGCCGCAAGGCCTTGCGCGGCCCGGGCAAGATCGAGCCAGAGGATGGAGGGCGACACCGAGGCGAGTGTCGAAAACAGGCCGAACGCAGCCACGCCGGTCAGGAACATGCGCTTGCGGCCATAGGCGTCGGCCAATGCACCGGCCGCCATCAGCGAGGAACCGAAGGTCAGCATGAAGGCGTTGGTCACCCAGTTTAGGGCGATCGGGCTGCCGCCGAGTGCTCGGCCGATGGCCGGAAGCGCCACGGCGGGCCCGGTGAAGGTGAGCGGCATCGAAAGTGCCGCCAGGCACACCGCGACGAGAACAAGCGCTTTTTCGGCCGCGCCCGGGGCCTTCTTCGAATTTGCCATGATGTCCACGGAGGTTTCCGCAGCGGTCGCCTGCGCGAACCAGCCAACGGGCTTGTTGAAAGACCCGTTCATGATAGATTTGCACCAATCAGAGCAGAATGGGGCTCGTACTCCAGATATAATGGAGAAAAACGCTCGAATGGATCGATCGCTGGACCGGCTGAGCGGGCTTGCCGCCTTCGTGCGCACCGCCGATCTCGGCAGTTTCGTTGCCGCCGGGCGGGTGCTGCGGCTGTCACCCTCGGCGGTCGGCAAGGCGGTGACAAAGCTGGAGGAGCAGCTCGGAGTTCGTCTGCTGCAGCGCTCGACGCGCAGCCTGAGGCTGACCGAGGAGGGCCGTCTGTTCCATGAGCGCTGCCGGCGCGTCCTGGACGACCTCGACGATGCCCAGGCCATGCTGGCCGAAGCCATCGAAACACCGCGCGGACGCCTGAGGGTGAGCGCGCCGGTGGTGAGTTACCACCTTTTCCTGCCGGTGCTGCCGGAGTTTGCCTCGCGTTATCCGGAGGTCGAGCTCGATCTCGATTTCAACGACCGCATTGTCGACCTGATCGACGAAAGCGTCGATGTCGCGCTGCGCAGCGGCGACCTGCCGGATTCCCGGCTGATGACGCGCTCGCTCCGGCCTTTCCAGCAATTGCTGTGCGCTTCGCCTTCCTATCTGGAACGCCACGGCACGCCGGCCTGCCCGCGCGATCTCGACGGCCATCTCTCGGTCCGCTTCCGCTTCCCCAACAGCGGCAAGCTTTATGACTGGCCGCTCGTCCTGCCGGCCGGCGAAGCGGAACCACGCCCGAAGATCGTGCTGACCTGCAACAATATGGAAGCGCTGCGCGGCGCCACACTGGCCGGGCTCGGCATCGGCTGCATGCCGGATTTCCTGGTGCGCGGGCCGCTCGCGAAGGGCGAACTGGTGACACTGCTGGACCGCTATCTCGATGCACCTGGCCAGTTTCGGTTGCTCTGGCCATCCAACCGGCAATTGTCGCCGAAAGTCAGGGTGTTCGTGGATTTCCTGTCGGAAAGGCTGTTCGCCGACCGCTGCGAGACGCTTGCCCGACCGGAGCCGGCAGCTTCCTAGAAGGTTTCCGCTTCCTCGCAAACGCGGAAAAGTTCCGGCTCTTGTCTACGCAATTCCGGATGCAAAACCGTCTCGCGACAGATCAGGTCTGGTTCCAGCGGCGCACCACCGGCTCGCTCATGTCGTGTTCGTAGCCAAGAACGGAGACACTGGCCGTATCGAGCACGAACAGCGCCCCTTGCGATGCCGGCAGGCCGAGCCAGCGAGCGGTGAGCGTGCGCAGGAAATGCGACGACGAGAACAACAGCACATTGCCGCCCACTTCGCGCAACGCTGCCACAATGCGATCGGCGCGGGCACCGACCTGCATAACACTCTCGCCATCCGGGCAGCCGTCGCGAAACAGGCTCCAGCCCGGGCGGTCGACCAGGATTTCCTTGGTTTTCAGGCCCTCATAGGCGCCGTAATCCCATTCGGCGAGGTCGGGCCTGATTTCCGCCGTGGCGAAACCGGCCAGTTCCGCCGTGCGGCGGGCGCGTGAGGACGGACTTGACCAGATCGCGCTGAAGGTTCTGTCCTGCAGCCGCTCGACGAGTCTGCGCGCAGCGTCTTCGCCTTTGACAGTCAGTGGAATGTCGCTGCGACCGGTGTGCTTGCCGGTGGCGCTCCATTCGGTCTCGCCATGCCGCACCAGGGTGATCTCGGGGTAGGGGCTGGCCATGACTTGATCCTTGTTGGCTGGGCTAGCCCAGCCCTGCCTGTTCGGCTTCGAGCTTGAGGTTCTGACGCGGGCGCGGCCCGATCTGCTGGATGACAAGGCCCGCGGCCAGCGAACCGAGGTCACCGCAGGTCTTGAGATCGCGGCCTTTGGTGTAGCCATGCAGGAAACCCGCCGCATAGAGGTCGCCGGCGCCCGTGGTATCGACCAGTTCGCTGATTTTGGTGGCCTCGATGACGAAGGTATCGTCGCCATTGACGATGACGGAACCCTTTTCCGACCGTGTCACGGCGGCGATGCGGCAATCCTTGCGGATTTGCGCCAGCGCCTCATCGAAGGACGAGGTCTGGTAGAGCGACTTGATCTCGTGGCTGTTGGCAAAAATGATGTCGACCGTGCGCGAACGCATCAGGTCGAGGAATTCGCCACGGTAGCGGTCGACGCAGAAACTATCCGACAGCGACATCGATACCTGGCGGCCGGCGGCGTGCGCATGCTGCGCGGTCAGCCGGATGGCTTCCTTGGCGCGGGGCGGATCCCACAGATAACCTTCGAAATAGGTCACGGCCGCACCGGCCGCCTTGTCGGCCTCGACATCCTCGGGGCCAAGCTCGACGCAGGCGCCGAGATAGGTGTTCATCGAGCGCTCGCCGTCCGGCGTGACGAAGATCATCGAGCGCGCCGTCGGTGGCGTACCGATCAGCGGCTTTGTGTCGAACGCAACGCCCTGGGCCTGGATGTCGTGGGTGAAGATCTCGCCGAGATGGTCTCTGGAGACCTTGCCGAAATAGGCGGAACGGCCGCCGAAGCTGGCGATACCCGCGGCCGTGTTGCCAGCGCTGCCGCCGGAGGCTTCCAGTGCGGGACCCATGCGGCGATAAAGAAGTTCGGCACGCTCGGCGTCGATCAGGTTCATCGCGCCCTTGATGATGCCGTTGTCGGCGAGGAAAGCTTCGTCGCACTGGGCGATGATGTCGACAATGGCATTGCCAATGCACAGAACGTCGTAATCCGGCATTCAGGTCTCCGCGCGGCATAAATCAATATTCCAAAGCGATCTTTGCACGTCCTTTCGGACACGCGGCGCTCTGGTAGCCCAAAACCCCGGCTTTCTGCCACGCCGGCCGGGCGCGGGTCTAGCGGAATACCGATTTTTTGCAAGCTATTGCTTTGAATGGGCGCGGCAGCAATGCCGCTCAGAACATCGGCGCGAAGTTGAGTTTCAGTTCGCGCCAACGCTCGTAAGGAATGCGCGTGCGCTTCATGCTGCGGAAAGGCGCGCAGCGCTCGACAGCGCGCACGGCGCTGGCTGCGAGCAGCTTGGCTTCCTTGGCCTTGGGCGGATTTTCAACCGTCGGCTTGGCGGCCAGGGAGCCGTCGCGCTTGAGGCGGACCTTGACGATGATCGGCGCCGGCTTCGTGCCTTTCATATCCGGCGGCATCCAGCAGCCGGCGATCTCGTTGTGCAGCGCCTCGACCAGCACGGCAAACTCGCCCTTCTCGTCGGCGAGCGCCGCGGGGCCGAAGCCGACCGACAGCACGGCAGCGATCAACACGGCACGTATCGCAACACTCATCGCAGCAGGAACCCTCGGCCAGGCGCGTCGTCGACGATAGCGCTGCCTTATAGTAGGCGCGGCCGCAGACCTCCGCAATGTTCGGGCATGCGATCTCGTGTCGTCGTACTCATCCTTGATCTGACGAAAACAGTTCGGTCATCTTCCTGTAGGTCATGCTGTTGGCCCGGTTGAAGGTGAAGGACCCGACATCCAGCATCTCGCGACCTGCCCGTTCAAGAGCGCTGAAAGCCGTACAGGCGAGTTGCGAACCGACGGAAATGCGCCTGGCGCCGGCTCCAGCCAGGGCCGGCACCGTGAAATCCGCGGTCGACAGCACATTGACCGGTTTCTCGAGCGCCTGGCAGACCGCACGCACCGAAGCGATGTCGGAGAGACCGGGCGCATAAAGCACGTCGGCACCTGCCTTCTGGTAGGCCTGCAGGCGGCGGATGGTGTCGTCGAGATCGGGACGGCCGTGCAGGAAATTCTCGGCGCGCGCCGTGAAGACGAAATCGTGCTTCAGGGCCCGGGCGGCTTCCGCCGCCGCGGCGACACGTTCCACGGCCTGGGTGAAATCGTAGATCGGGTTGTCGGCATCGCCGGTATGGTCCTCGATCGAGCACCCTGCCAGCCCCGCGGCCTCGGCGGCAAAGATGGTCTCGCCAGCGCTTTCGGCGCTGTCGCCCTTGCCCTTTTCCAGATCGGCCGAGACAGGCAGGCCGGTGGCGGCCACGATCTCGCGGCAATGCTGCATCATCTCCTCGAAGCCGATCGCACCGTCCGGCAGGCCGCGCGAGAAGGCGTAGCCGGCACTGGTCGTGGCCAGCGCCTTGAAGCCCAGCGAAGCAAGCAGTTTGGCCGAACCAACATCCCACGGGTTGGGGATGACAAAGGTTTCTGCGTGCAGGTCTCGGAAAATCTTGCCCTTGTCCATCGAAGTCTCTCCGCTAAAGACGCGCCGGCCGCAGCCTTCGATCTAAAAGACGGCTGTGGCGAATTTCAGGAGCTGAAGACTACCGAGACCGCCCAAACGCAGCAAACGAATGCGATTGGCTCAGGCAGCCTGCGCGGTACACTCCTGCCAAAACGCCGGCAGCAGGTGCGACGAAACGGTCATGAAGCTTTAGGATCGCTCAGCGCAGCGGGATCAGCCCAGGCAAGTCGCGCATGTCGGCAAAGAGGATGCCGCCCGCCTTTTCCAGCCCTTGGGGATCGGAGTGCGGATCGCCGTGGTAGGAGAAGACCCGCATGCCGGCGGCAATACCGGCCGTGGTGCCGGCCACCGAATCCTCGATGACGATGCAATCGGCCGGCTCAACACCCATTTCCCTGGCCGCATGCAGGAACAGGTCCGGGAACGGTTTCGAGCGTCCGACCATGGTGGAACTGAACATGGCGTGTTCGAACAGCGGAAGCAGCCCGGTGACGCCGAGCGTAATGTGCATCTTGGAAACGCGCGCCGAGGAAGCGACACAATAGGGAATGTCGGCCGCGCGCACGGCATCGATCACGCCGCGCACATGGGGGATTTCGTCCACGCCTTTCGCAAAAAGCTCCGGCAGGCCGACGTTCCAGCGATCAGCGAAATCCTCGCCGAGATCGATGCCTGCCACTTCGAGGATCTCGTTGCGCACGGAGATCATCGAACGGCCGGAAAAGTGCTTGCGGCAATAGTTGAAATCGACCGGATAGCCGGCCTCGGTAAGCCACAGCGCCAGGCGTTCATTGGCCATGTTCTCGGTATCGACCAGGATACCGTCACAGTCGAAGATGACCAGGCCCGGCAGCACCATCAGGCAGTTCCGGTCGATCCGAAACCACCGCCGCCGCGATCGGTGCCACCGGCGAGACTGCGTTCCTCGGAACGGACCTGCACGACGGGCGCGAAGACGATCTGGGCGATGCGCATGCCGCGCTCGACGTAGAACTCCTCATCGCCATGGTTGATCAGCAGCACCTTGACCTCGCCGCGGTAATCACTGTCGACCGTGCCGGGCGTGTTGAGGCAGGTGATGCCATGTTTCAGCGCAAGGCCGGAACGGGGGCGAACCTGGCCTTCGAGGCCCTCGGGGATTTCCATTACCAGCCCGGTCGGCACCAGGGCGCGGCGGCCGGGCAGGATGAGCAGCGGCCGATCCTCGGGAACGGCAGCCCTGAGATCCATGCCGGCGGCGCCGGCACTTTCATAGGCCGGCAGCGCCAGCCCCTCGCCATGCGGCAGGCGGACGAAACCGACCGTCTGGCCGAAGACGGATTGATTTTGAGGTGTCGGGTGCATGGCGCGATCCTATCGGGCGAGCCGCGCGGTTAGTCAACCGGTTACCCGTGTTTCAACGCGAATCTTTCACCGACTGCCAGGCTTTGACAGCCGGGCTCGAAAAGACAGCAGGCCGACAAGGGTCACAAGCGCAAAAGCAGCGCCGGCCAGGAAGGTGGCCTGCGGTCCGATCTGATCCCAGAGGAAACCGGCCACCACGCTGGCGACCAGCAGGGCGACGCCCGTGATCAGGTTGAACACGCCAAAGGCGGTACCGCGCAACTCCGCCGGTGCCGCATCGGCGATCAACGTTGCCAGCAGGCCTTGTGTGAAACCCATGTGCAGCCCCCACAGAGCGACGCCGATGAGCAGACCCCGGATGTCGGGAACCAGGGCGAGCACGAGGTCGGCGACCACCAGAAGCATAAGGCCGACGGCCAGAAGCACCGGCCGGCTGACGCGATCGGCAAACACACCGACCGGATAGGCCGACAGCGAGTAGGCCAGATTCATCACCACCAGCACGATCGGCACGAGCGCCAACGACAGGCCGATCGACTGCGCGCGCAGGATCAGGAAGGCCTCGCTGAAACGGGCGAGCGTAAAGACGGTCGCGACTGCCACGACCAGCCAGAAGGTTGCGTCCAGAAGGCGCAGCTCCGAGCGCCTGAGCGGCATGCGAACCTTGCGCAGGCCCGCCGGCCGCTCAGGTTCCTTCACTGCGACGATGATGAGGAAGACGGCGAAAAAGGCCGGGATGACGGCGATCCAGAAAACTGCCTGGAAATGATCCGCGGTCGCCCACATCAGCGCGATGGCCAGGAGCGGGCCGATGAAAGCGCCAATGGTGTCGAGCGACTGCCGCAGGCCGAAGCCGGCGCCGCGCTGTTCCGGCGGCGTGATGTCGGCGATCAGCGCATCGCGCGGAGCACCACGAATGCCCTTGCCGATGCGGTCAATGAAACGAGCGGCGACCAGCCAGCCGATCGACGGCGCCAGCGGAAAGACCGGCTTGGTGATCGCAGCCAGCCCATAACCCAGCGCAGCCAGCATCTTGCGTTTGCCGAGCCAGTCGCTGAGCGCTCCCGAAAACACCTTGGTGATCGAGGCGGTGGCCTCGGCGATGCCTTCGATGATACCGACGGTCAGGCTGGAGGTGCCGAGCACCGCAACCATGTAGACAGGCAGCAGCGCGTGGATCATCTCCGAGGAGATATCCATGAACATCGAGACGAAACCGAGCGCCCAGACGCCGGCCGGGAGACCCCGACGGGGTGCCGGGCCGCCGGTAGTGTCGTTCGTCTCAACGGTTCTCGTCATGGGCCTCGAAGACTCGTTTGGCGTAGCTGTCCAGCAGAGCCTCGCAGGCACGCAGGCGTTCCGCTGCTTCCTCGGCCAGCGGCGCTTCGTAGAAGTCGAGTTTGCGGATTTTCTCGAGCCACCCCTGAAGCTTCCTGAGATCCGCGTCCTCTTCGTCCAGCTCGGCGTAGGTGAACTTGCTGATGGCGACTTCCTTGGCGATCTCGGCCTCGAAATCCGCGCAGCGGCCCAGAAACTCACGATACTGGTCGTCGCGATCGGCGCGGAAGCGCTGCACGACCTTGTCCTCCTGCACGCGATCCAGAGCCACGGTCTCCAGAATGACGGACTCGCCCGCCATTTCGAGGATGTCGTTTTCGATCATCTTCAGGCGGCGGATGTGATCGTCGGTCCTGGGCAGCAGGCAGACACCGTTCTGCAGATAGACCGCGCCCATGCCTTTCAGCTTCCGCCACAGCGCAATACGCTTCGTCGCCGGTTCGGGCGGTACCTTATAGGTCAGCAGGAGCCAGGAAAGGGAAACCATGGTTGAGCCCAAATGTTACCGCTGTAACATACAGGCATTAACCGCGGCAGTCGAGGGCCGCGATCCGGCGCTAGCGAATCTCCACCGGGACGACGGTCGTTTCCTTGATTTCCTCCATGACGAAGGAAGCCGACACGTCGGACAACGGCACCTTGGCAATCAGGCGCTGGTAGAGCCGGTCGTAGGCCTTCACGTCGGCGACGCGGGCGCGAAGCACGTAGTCGAGATCGCCGGACATGCGGTAGACACCGGTGATCTCGGGAAAGGACGTCACCGCCATGCGGAACCTGGCTAGCCAGTCCGGATCATGGCTGGAGGTGCGCACGATGATGAACACCGAGAGACCGAGGCCGAGCTTGTCGGCATCGACCAGCGCGACCCGGCCGGTAACGACGCGCTCGTCCTCCAGTCTTTTGACCCGGCGCCAGCAGGCGTTGCGGGACAGGCCGACCCGTTCCGAGAGCTGGTCGACCGACAACGTGCCGTCGCGCTGCAGTTCGGCCAGGATTCTTCGATCGATCGTATCGAGTTCATGGGTCATTTTGGGATGATTGTCCCAATCGAGAATGCCTAGCAAGGACAAATTGGGATCAAAGTCCCGAGATTGCGTGGGACGATGGCGCAAAGATGGGAGAATCACCATGACGACGCGCATCGCCCGCCTGTTCACCGACCACCCGCATTCGGTCGATGAAAGCTATTTCGAACACATGCGCTTCGCCGGCTGGTTCGCCAGCAGACTGTTCATGGCCGGCGGCGCGGCGCTCATTCATGCTTTCTTACCCTTCCTGTTCGAAACTACGGCAAGCGGGATCATCCGCCAGCTTTACGAGCGCACGCACAACCGGCGTCCGCAGGCGTGATCCAGAAAGTGGCTGGAGCCAGTGTGCCTGAAGGGCGTTGAAACATGTGCCGATGGGCGGCCTATCTCGGTGAAGACGTCTTCCTGGAAGACATCGTCAGCGCGCCTTGTCATTCTTTGATCGCGCAGAGCCATTGCGCGCAGGAGGCAAAATCACCGACCAATGGCGACGGTTTCGGGCTTGCCTGGTATGGCGGCCGCGCTGAACCGGGCCTCTACCGCGACATTCTGCCGGCCTGGTCGGATCCCAATCTCAAGAGCCTGTGCCGGCAGATCCGCTCCGGCCTGTTCCTGGCGCATGTGCGCGCCTCGACCGGTGGCGCCACCAGCCGCGCCAACTGCCACCCCTTTGTTTCCGGTCGCTGGTCGTTCATGCACAATGGCCAGATCGGCGGCTTCGACCGCATTCGGCGCACGCTCGAAGCGACTTTGCCGGACGCGCTTTATGACCAGATCGAAGGCACGACCGATTCCGAACTGTTCTTCTTCCTGATGGTGGACGAGGGGCTGGAAAGCGATCCGCAAAGCGCGCTGGAAAAGGCGACCAGACGCGTGCTCGACGCTGCCCGGCGGGCGGGTGTCGATCCGGCGTTGAAACTGACCGCCGCGTTCTCCGACGGCGAGGCCGTGCATGCCGTGCGCTATTCCACCGATGGCCAGGCGCCGACGCTCTATACGTCGGCGTTTCACGGCGGCCGCTGCATCGTCTCTGAGCCGTTCGATTGCGAAGGAGCCGAATGGCAGGCCATCCCGCCGGCGAGTTTCGTCACCATGACGAAGGCCGGGATAACCATCCAGTCCTTTACACCCACCGCCGAGACGCTTCCCATCGCGGCCGAATAGGCCGACCAGACTGCACTCCGTCAGCCGGCTAGTTTGACTGTTCCATACGGATTGAACTTGAATTCGTCCTCCGCATATTGGGATTCGAACGAAAGACTTGCACCGCGTTTCTTAAGGATCGCCTCGAGCCCCTGTGTGGCAATCTCATCGGCGACGGCGTCCATGGTCGCGACAGCCTCGCGCTCGCTGGCCTGGGATATCGGCACATAGACCTCCGGCAATCCGACGAGGTGGAAGCCCACACTTTCCAGATAGCCCCGGGCCGACAAGGGGCGCTTGGCGAAGGCAAGCCGCCCGATCCGCCTTTGTCCGAGAGCATCGTCCGCCTTCAAGGCTGCAGCGCCCTGGAGTGCAAGCTGTTTCCAGCGAACCAGCCCATGCGCTATGCCGGCGCTCTCGCCTTTGACGGCCACGGCACCCTTGTCGATCATGTGGTCGACAAGGAACAAGGCTCCGATGGTAACGGTGACCGCATTGCTTTTCGTCATCGGCGGGCCGAGCACGTAGAGAACGGATTGATGGCTGGCGACGGCAGCTTCGTCAGCTTCCGTCCAGGCACCTGGCTCGACCCGATCCCAACAGACATTGAAGGATTCAACCATCCGATTGTCCGGTTCAGGTTGGGAATAGGCTTCATCTGCGATGAATCCGTCGGCGAAATCCCGAACGGCACTCGACGCCGCATCCAGCAAGGGGCTCAAATCGCGATCCCTGCCAAGAAAGCAAAGGACGTGGCGCGGTTTGACAGCTTCGGTTTCGGATGGTTCTGTCGGGCTCTCTCCCACTCCGGACGTCGCCGCAAACGAAGTCCGCCAGGCAGGCAATGCTCCAATCAGGCCCAGAAGCGCGCGCCGCTTTGTGTCCAAGAACTTTTTCTCCCAACGTTCAATCACGCACGATCTGGCTTTGCCCGTGCCGACAAAAGGGCACCATAAAACCGCAGTCGCAAAAGGGTTTCGGATTTCATCCTTCCAACGTCACCCGGCATGTTATAGCCGGAGGCTAACAAGCGTAAGGAGGCAGGAGTGGCCGAAAAACTCATCCTGGCGTCAGGCAGCCCTTTTCGGCTGGCCATGCTGAAGAATGCCGGCATCGATGTCGAAGCGGTACCGGCCAATGTCGACGAGCGCGCGCTGGAGGCGCCGCTCAAGGACAGCGGCGCTTCGCCGGAGGATGTGGCGACGATCCTGGCCGAAGCCAAGGCGACCGAAGTGAGCGAGCGATTGCCGGGAGCCCTGGTGCTGGGCTGCGACCAGACACTGTCGCTGGGCGACGAGGTGTTCCACAAGCCAGCCGACATGGAAGGGGCGCGCCGCCATCTGCTGGCTTTGTCAGGCAAGACACATCAGCTGAACAGTGCCGCCGTGCTGGTGCGCAACGGCGCGGTGTTGTGGCGCCATGTCGGCGTCGCCAATCTCACCATGCGCAAGCTCGATCCCGCCTTCATCGGCCGCCATCTGGCGCGGGTCGGCGCGAAAGCGCTCTCGAGCGTCGGCGCCTACCAGATCGAAGGTGAAGGCATCCAGCTGTTCGAAAAGGTCGAAGGCGACCATTTCACCATCGTCGGCCTGCCGCTGCTGCCACTGCTGACCGAACTCAGGTCGCTCGGTGCCATCGATGGCTGAAATGAAAAAGGCCTTCGTGATCGGCCATCCGATCGCGCATTCGCGTTCACCGAAAATCCACGGCCATTGGCTGAAGACCTACGGCATCGCCGGCAGCTACGAAGCGATCGATGTCATGCCGGGCGATCTGCCCGCGTTCCTGTCTGCGTTTGGCGAGAATGGCTTCAATGGTGGCAACGTCACCATCCCGCACAAGGAAGCCGTGTTCGCGGTCGTCAAACGCCGGGACGCGGCAGCAGAACAGATTGGCGCCATCAATACGCTGTGGACGGAGGATGGCGAGCTCCGCGGCGGCAACACCGATGCGCATGGCTTCGCCGCGAATCTCGACGAATACGCACCGGGCTGGGCCGGCAACGGCCCCGCCGTGGTGCTGGGCGCCGGCGGCGCTGCGCGTGCCATCATACACGCCCTGAAGGAACGCGGCGTCAGCGACATCCGCATCGTCAACCGCACGAAAGCGCGCGCAATGGAACTGCGCGATCAGTTCGGTGCCGGCGTTTCTGCGCATGGCAGCGAGGCGACCGATGAGTTGAATGCCGATGCCGGACTGCTGATCAACACCACCGCGCTCGGCATGCACGGCAATGAGGGCCTGCCTGCCGACCCCGCCGGCCTGCCCGCCCATGCCATCGTCACCGATATCGTCTATGTGCCGCTGGAAACGCCGCTGCTTGCCGCAGCCAGGCGGCGCGGTCTGAAAACGGTCGATGGTCTGGGCATGCTGCTGCATCAGGCGGTGCCTGGTTTCGAACGCTGGTTCGGCCGGCGGCCGGAGGTCACGCCGGAACTACGCGACCTTGTCGTTGCGGATCTGGGAGCCAGCCATTGATCGTCCTCGGCCTCACCGGCTCCATCGGCATGGGCAAATCAACCGCCGCGAAGATGTTCCGCGAAGCCGGCGTGCCGGTGCATGATTCGGACGAGGCGGTGCACCGGCTCTACTCCGGCAAGGCGACAGCTTTGATCGAAGCGGCCTTTCCAGGCGTGACACGGGACGGCACCGTGGATCGCACGCTGCTTGGCCAGCGCGTGCTGGGCGACGTAGCCGCGCTCAAGATGCTGGAAGGCATTATCCACCCACTGGTGCGCGCCGAAGCCGACGCGTTTCTCGCCCGACACAGGGAAGCAGGGGAGCCACTTGCCGTGCTTGACATTCCGCTGCTGTTCGAGACCGGTGGCCGCAGCCGTGTCGACAAGGTCGTGGTGGTGAGCGCACCGGTGGAGCAGCAGCGTCGACGCGTGCTGGCGCGCCCCGGAATGACCGAAGAGAAGTTCGAATCAATTCTCGCCAAACAGGTTCCGGACGCCGAAAAGCGGCGGCTGGCCGACTATGTGGTCGATACCGGCACCAGCTTTGACGTCACCCGGGCGGCCATCCGGGCGATCATCGCCGAGCTATCAGGGGAAAATGGCAGCAATCACGCCAGGTGATCTTGCGGGAAAGCCGGCCGGACTCCATTTTCGTTCCGAACGAACAAGCGCCGAGATCTCATAGAACGGGATGCTCAGGCCGCGGAGCGTCGCGATGCGCGAAATCATCTTCGATACGGAAACAACCGGGCTTGATGCGCGCGAGGACCGCATCATCGAGCTCGGCTGTATCGAACTGGTCAACCGCTTCCCGACCGGCAACACCTTCCACCACTACATCAATCCGGAAGGCCGCATGATCAATGCGGAGGCTGAGGCCGTGCACGGCATCAGCGCGGCACAGCTGGTTGGCAAGCCGACCTTCTCGGAAATTGCCGATCTCTTCCTGACCTTCATCGATGGCGCCAAGCTGATCGCGCACAATGCCGGCTTCGACATGGGCTTCATCAACGCCGAATTCGCGCGGCTCGGCCATCCCGCCGTCGGCGCGGATCGCGTGATAGACACGCTGGCGCTGGCGCGCCGCAAGCATCCGATGGGTCCCAATTCGCTGGACGCGCTTTGCCGTCGCTACGGCATCGACAACAGCCATCGCACGAAGCACGGAGCGCTGCTCGATTCCGAACTTCTGGCGGAAGTCTATGTCGAGCTGATCGGCGGCAAGCAGGCTGCGCTTGGCCTGGATGGCGGACTGTCCCAGGCCGGACGCCGTGGCGGCTCCGAGGTCGAACTCACCATCGCCATGCGTCCGGTTCCGCTGGCCTCGCGGCTTACCGAGGCCGAGCGGGAGGCCCACAGACGGCTGGTCGAATCGCTCGGCGAAAAGGCGCTGTGGGTGAAATTCGCCGGCGAGAGCTCGGAAGCAGCCGAATAGTTCGGGGCGACAAATCGAATCAAACAAAAAACCCGGCGCGAAGCCGGGTTTTTCATTGGGAACCGAGACAGCGCTTAGCTGACCATCACCTTGGAAGCGGCCTGGTCTTCGGCCAGTTTCTGCTGGAACATCTGCGCAAAGTCGATCGGATCGAGCATCAGCGGCGGGAAACCACCGTTGCGGGTCGCATCCGAGATGATCTGGCGGGCGAACGGGAACAGCAGGCGCGGGCATTCGATGAACAGGATCGGCAGCATGTGCTCCTGCGGGAAGCCGGCAATGTTGAAGACGCCGCCATAGACCAGCTCGACGTTGAACAGCACTTCCTTGTCGAAGGAAGCCTTGGCGTTCAGCGTCAGGTTGACGTCGAACTGCTCGTCGGACAGTGGATTGGCGTTGACATTGACGCTGATGGCGATGCCCGGAGCCTTGTCACGGCCGCGCAGCGAATTCGGCGCACCGGGGCTTTCGAACGAAAGGTCCTTCACATACTGGGCCAGAACGTTCAGCGTCGGCTGCGCTCCGTTGCCGTTGCTTGCCTGCGCTTCATTGTTGTCGGCCATGAGCCAAAATCCCCTTGTTGGACCGTCCGGCCCCTATTGAAATCGGGCGTTGGCTATCACGGCAGGCGCTTCAAGACAAGATTTGGCGCCTGTTCATTCATCCTTGAGCCGTCGCCAGGGCGAATTCGGGTTGGGATCGCGCGAAAAATCCTCGGTATCGAGATCGATCGTTTTCTCGCGCTGGCGCGGCCTGAAACCACCTTCACCGAAGGAAGACACCACCGAAACGCGGGACTTGAGGAAACGCCAGGCGAAATCGCGCACAGCAGGAACCAGGAAAACCAGGCCGATGATGGAGGTGATGAAACCCGGCACCATCAGGAGAAGCGCCGAAAAGATCGTCATCGCGCCATGCGCCAGCGGGCGGCTCGGATCGCGCCCGGCCTCAATTTCGGCGCGGGCATTGACCATCGTGCTGAAACCCTGGCGCTTCAGCAGCATGGCACCGGCAATGGTCGAAGCGAGCACAAGGGCCACCGTGGCCAGCGCGCCGACCTGTTTGCCGACCACGACAAAGCCGGCGATCTCCAGCAAAGGAAGCGCCAGCACGAAGAAGGGGAGAAAGGAAGTACGCAAAACCCGCCCAATCGTTGTATGTTTAGCCAAGCGACCAATCGCCGCTACTGTCCGGGTTCTGAAATTCGCTACAGCCTGATATCGATCGACGAGCGAATTTCTGAACCCGGGGACACTAGCAGTTTATTGAATCCAGTGTCGTTTCGATTTCGAAGTTCGCTCAGCGTCCGATATCGAGGCTCCGGCGAACTTCGAAATCGCAACACTGGCGTTCACTATACCAAATAGGTATGCGGTGCTTGCGTTTGAATGATGGCGCGGCACGTTCTATATGGTTTTATAGTTTGGTGATCAGTCGCGAACCGGAGGCGCGACCGGTTGAGTTGGTAAGCCGCTTCGAGGGTGATTGGCACAGCACATGGCATTTTTCGACTTCGGCACGATATTCTTCCTGGTCGCAGCGGTGGTGATCTTCTTCCAGCTGCGCAATGTGCTTGGCCGCCGTACCGGCAATGAACGTCCGCCGTTCGACCCCTATACGGCGAGCCGTACGCGCGACAAGGATGCCGCCAAGCCTTCCGAGAACGTTGTATCGCTGCCGCGCAAACGCGCACCGGGCGATGCACCGGCGCCCGACGCCTATGCCGCCATCGATGCCTTCGCCAAGCCGGACACCGATCTCAACAAGGGCCTGCGCGCCATCAAGGACGCGGACGGCAGCTTCGAGCCGAAGGGTTTCGTCGACGGCGCCAAGATGGCCTACGAGATGATCGTGATGGCTTATGCCGACGGCGACCGCAAAACGCTTAAGAACCTGCTGTCGCGCGAGGTCTATGACGGTTTCGTCGCCGCTATCGGCGAACGCGAGGCCAAGTCGGAGAAAATCCAGTCTTCCTTCGTCGGCATCGACAAGGCCGATATCGTTCTGGCTGAAATGAAGGGTTCGGAAGCCCACGTCACGCTGCGCATCGTCAGCGAGCTGATTTCGGCCACGCGCGACAAGGCCGGCACCGTCATCGACGGCGATCCTGAAACCGTCGCCGAGGTCAAGGACGTCTGGACCTTCGCTCGCGACACCCGTTCGCGCGATCCGAACTGGAAGCTTGTCGCCACCGAGGAAGAAGATTGAGTTCCGCAGGTGCCGCTGTCGCCACTCCTTTCGGCGCGATCCTATGACGATCTGCCCGGCTGGGCCGACGACGAGCATCTTGCGGCCTTTGAAGCTTTCCGTCGCTCTGCCTTCCACGTTCCGATAAAGCCATACCGCAGCGGATCTCTCGGCATCGATTTCGCGGCTTTCGAACCGGCCTACGAGGCTGCGCGGGCCGCTCCACCGACCAGCAACGCCGAGGCACGGGTGTTCTTTGAACATCATTTCGCCCCGGCCCATGTTTCCCCCGACAATGATGCCGGTCTGGTCACGGGTTTTTACGAGCCCGTGGTCGAGGCTTCTCCGGTGCCAAGCGAACGCTATCGCTGGCCGTTGCTGGCGCGCCCTGCCGATCTGATCGAAATCGACGATAAAAACCGGCCTTCCGGCATGGACCCTTACCTGGCATTCGCCCGCCAGACGGCGGATGGACCCGTGGAATACCACGACCGCAGCGCGATCGAAGGCGGAGCACTTGCCGGGCAGGGGCTCGAGATCGCCTGGTTTGCCGACAAGGTCGATGTCTTCTTCATCCATGTGCAGGGTGCGGCCAGGCTCGACATGACCGATGGGCGGCAACTGCGCGTCACCTATGCCGCAAAGTCCGGCCAGCGTTTCACCGGACCGGGTCGCGTGCTCGCCGATACGGGCGAAATCCCGCTGGAAAAGGTGACGATGCAGTCGATACGCGCCTGGTTCAAGACGAACCCGGATCGCATCGATAAAATTCTCTGGCAGAACCGCTCCTTCATCTTTTTCCGCCCGGCTGCGGTGGACGATCCGCAACTGGGGCCGATCGCCGCGGCGAAGGTACCGCTCTCGGCAGGCCGTTCGATGGCGGTGGACCGTCTGCTGCACACATTCGGCACGCCGTTTTATGTCGATGCGCCGACCCTCAGGGCTTTTGACGGCGAACCGTTCCGGCGGTTGATGATCGCGCAGGATACCGGCTCCGCCATCACCGGCCCGGCGCGCGGCGACCTGTTCGCTGGTTCCGGCGATGCCGCCGGCGAGATCGCCGGCGTGATCCGCAACGCGGCTGATTTCTATGCGCTGGTGCCTCGTTCGCTGCTCGGAGGAGCAGCGGAATGAGCCGGCGCCGCGACCAGGGTCTTTCCGAAGAAGATCGTGTCCTGTGGAATCTCGTCGCGCGCTCGGCCAAGCCGCTCAAAGGCAAGTCAATCGTCGAGCCCGCGGACGCGATCGAACCGAAACCGCCGCAAAAAGAGCCTGCCCCGGCCAACATCGTTGCCGCGGCGCCCGCCAAGCCGAAAGCGCAGCCCGTGCGCCACAGCCTCGACGAGCCGACACTGGACAAGCTGTCGAAGGGCAGGCTGCCGATCGAAGGCCGTGTCGACCTGCACGGCATGACGCAGGAAGAAGCCTATTCGCTGCTTTTCTCCTTCCTCCACCGCGCACACGCCAACGGCGTGCGCTTTGTGCTGGTCATCACCGGCAAGGGCTCGTCCTCCGGGGGTGACGGTATCCTGAAACGCTCGGTGCCGGCCTGGCTTTCGACGCCCGCATTCCGGATGCTGGTTTCCAGCCACGATCACGCCGCCCGGCATCACGGCGGCGGCGGCGCCCTCTACGTGCGCCTGCGGCGGACCAGACCATGACACCGCTCGGCGAGCGTATCCGGGTGCTGCGCGAGGAACGTGGGGTCAGCCAGAAACAGATGGCCGCGGCGATCGGGGTGAGTGCCGCCTATCTGTCGGCACTCGAGCATGGCAAACGCGGCGTACCGAGCTGGCCGCTTATCCAGAAGATCATCGGCTATTTCAACATCATCTGGGATGACGCCGAGGACCTGCAGCGGCTGGCCGAAAACTCGCACCCCAAGGTGAAGATCGACACGGCCGGGCTGTCTCCGGCCGCGACCGAACTTGCCAACCTGCTCGCCGAAAGGATCGGCAAGATCAGCGACGCGGATATCCAGCGCGTCACGGCGCTGGTGCGTGAGATAAAACCCGCCTAGAGCAATTCCAGGAAAGTGCGCAGCGGTTTTTCCGTCCGGAATTGCGCAGAAACAAAGAGTTAGAGCGTTTCAGCGCTTCCGTGAAGAACGGAAACGCTCTACGCCGCCTTGTCGCGGACCTGGTAGTCCTTGATGGCGGCGAAACGGATCGCCTTCCACCGTTCGGCCTCGTAATTCAGCGAGAATTCGTGCTGCGCCAGGAAGACCGGATCATTGTCGAGGTCGCGGGCGATGTCGCCGCGATGCGCCTCGACGAAGCGCTGCAGGTCGAGCTTGTCTTCGGCGCTGATCCAGCGGCAGACCGAGAAGCGCGACATCTCGAAGTCGACTGGCAGCGAATATTCGATGTTAAGGCGTTCCTTCAGCACGTCGATCTGCAGCGCACCGACCACACCGACAATGGCCGGCGAGCCATCTTCCGGCTGGAACAGCTGAACCACGCCCTCCTCGGCCATCTGCTGCAGGGCTTCCTTCAGTTTCTTGGCTTTCATGGCATCGCCGAGACGCACACGGCGCAGGATTTCCGGCGCGAAGTTGGGCACGCCGCGAAACAGGATGTCCTCGCCTTCGGTCAGCGTGTCGCCGATGCGCAGCGTGCCATGATTGGGGATGCCGACGACGTCGCCGGCATAGGCTTCGTCAGCGGTGATGCGCGAGCGCGCGAAGAAGAACTGCGGTGCGCTCAGCGACATCGGCTTGCCGGTGCGTACCAGCTTCGCCTTCATGCCGCGCTCCAATGTGCCCGAGCAGACCCGAACGAAGGCGATGCGGTCACGATGGTTTGGATCCATGTTGGCCTGGATCTTGAAGACGAAAGACGTCATCTTCGGTTCCGTCGCTTCCACCTTGCGCGTATCGGCCTCCTGCGCGCGCGGCGCCGGGCCGAAGGCGCCGAGCGCCTCGATCAGGTCACGCACGCCGAAATTGCGCAGCGCCGAGCCGAAATAGACCGGCGTGAGATGACCCTGGCGGAAAGCGTCGAGATCGAATGGCCGGCACGCCTCACGCGCAAGTTCCAGTTCCTCGATAAAGGCCGGCCGGTCATTGTCCGGCAGCAGGCCCGCAGCGCGGTTGGAATCCGGCCCGTGAACCGGGGTGCGCTCGACTTCCTCGTCATTGCGGCGCACGGCGTTTTCGGCGAGGTGGTAGGTGCCGGCAAAAGTCTTGCCCTGACCGATCGGCCAGGTGATGGGGGCGGTGTCGAGTGCCAGCTTCTGTTCGATTTCGTCGAGGATCTCGAACGTATCGCGCGCTTCGCGGTCCATCTTGTTGACGAAAGTGATGATCGGGATGTCGCGCAGGCGGCACACTTCGAACAGCTTCAGCGTGCGCGGCTCGATACCCTTGGCGGCGTCGATGACCATGACGGCCGAGTCGACGGCCGAAAGCGTGCGATAGGTGTCGTCGGCGAAGTCCTCGTGACCTGGCGTGTCGAGCAGGTTGAAGACGTTGTCGCCATATTCGAAAGTCATCACCGAGGTGACGACCGAAATGCCGCGTTCGCGTTCGATCTTCATCCAGTCCGAACGGGTCTGGATGCGGTCCTTCTTGGCCTTGACCTCGCCGGCGAGCTGGATGGCGCCACCGAACAGCAGCAGCTTTTCGGTCAGCGTGGTCTTGCCGGCATCCGGGTGGGCGATGATCGCGAAAGTGCGGCGGCGGGCAACCGCCTTCTCGATTGTTTCGGTCATTTTACAGGAATTCCGTTCGTTGCGCCGGCTTCTAGCAGCGACAAACCCGCCTGTCGAACGGAAACGCGGCCGTGGTGCCGCACCCACCTAGCTCAGCGCGAGATCGAACCCGCTGGTGGCCAGGATCTCGCCATTGACGATCAGCTCGACGCGATGATGACCGGCATGGTGCTTGCGGGTGGTGAAGTCGCGAACGACCTGGCTGATGGAAAGTTCTGCCCTTGCCGCCGGCGCCAACTCGATCTCCTTCAGCTTGAACACCTTCTTCGAGGCCGTGCCCGCCTTCTTCACATAGTGGACGGAATAATCGATCACGAGCTTCTGGTTGTTGCTTGCCGTCGAGGCAATCCGCGCCTCAAGCACGATCCGCTCGCCAAGACGAATCCGGGACGGCGTCACCGCGAAATGCTCGACGTCGACCTCCGGCGTGCCTGTGCTGCCGATGAGCTGTAGAGCCCGCGCATCACCTTTCTTGATCAGCGTGCGCAGCGCGTGCTTGACGATCCAGACGGTGTGGGCGTTCTGCATATCCCAGCCGCCGACACGCTCAATGACCCGGTCTGGATTGTCTTTGGTGATGTCGTTGAGATGATTGGCCACAGATTTGCGGACATAGAGGCTGCTGTCGTTTTTCAGTGCTTCGAGGATGGGGGCCGTCGGCGCCGGGTCGCTGATCAGGGTTTTCAGGTTGAACGACCACGGCAGGCGTGGCCGCGAGCCTTCGCTGGCGAGTCGTCGCACATGCTCATTGTCGTCATGCGCCCAGCTGATCATCACAGCCAGCGTGCGCTCGAAATCGCGTGCCAGGAAATGACGGATCGCGAACTCCGCCGAACCATAGCGGGTGAAATTGTGCAACGCCCTCATGGAAAGATCGAAATGCTCCTGTCCGCACAGCGCGACGAATTCGGAAAGGACGATCGAGGCAAAGCCATGATTGATGCGCGGGGCGAGCGCATCGAGGATCTCCAGTGCCTCGCCGTAACTGGCCGGCAGAGTTGCCTGGAAACCGACAGCGGTCTGGCGCAGCCGCTGCATGATGCCGAGCGCGTCAAGATTGTCGGTGGCAAGCAGCAAAAACCGTTCGGCATCGAAACCCGGGGCGATCGCCGCGGTTTCACGTGCAAAATGGCTGAGCCGTGCCCTGTCGAAGATCTCCTTCAGCGCCGGCGCTGCCTGTACTTCCGTCATGCCTGTTTCGCCCTGTGCTGAGCCGTCAGTCCGCTGTAGTCCGGATCGCGGCGCCACGCCATCAGGTTTCCTGACACAGTCTGGCAGGAGAAATCCCTCACCAGCCGGATTGACGGCCCGAAATGGTCCAGCCTCAAGCTCTTTGGAGCTCGCGGGACCTTGTCGCAATCTCCGGGATCCAGTCTTGCAGCGCTGCGCCGATCGCATCGGCATGGTCTTCCTGCAGATAATGCGCGCCTGCTCCGAGATTGATGACGTCGCAGTTCGTCAACCGGGCCGCGAAGGCGCGCGCTGCTTCCGGGGAGACCAGCGCGCCGGGATCGCCGTGGAAGAGCAGCTTTGGAAAGGTGGACGCTCTCAGCGCGCGATGATCGTGCGCGCTGATGGCTGCGACATCCGCCGGTTTGCCCTCGATTGGCATGTCGTTGGGCAAGGCAAGGATCGGCTTGCGGGTCTCGGCCGTCGGGAATGGCGCCCGGTAGGCATCCATCTCATCCTCGGTCATCGTCCGCAGTACGGAGTTCGGCAACACGCGTTCGATGAAGATATTGTCGTCGAGCACCAGCTTGTCTCCCTGTCCCGGTGTACGGAACGCCCTGAACAGGTCGCGCGCCTGCGGCCGCTGGTGGAAGTCTTCCCAGCGCGCGAAAGGCTGGATGAATTCCATGAAGGCGAGCCCAAGCACCCGTTGCGGACGTCGCGCGGCGAAGTGGAAGGCAAGCGCCGTACCCCAATCCTGCGCCACCAGTACGATGTCGTCGAGGTTCATCCTTTCAATAAAGGCGTCGAGGTAACGGACCTGGTCGAAGAAGCGGTAGCCGATATCGGGCTTGCCGGACTGGCCATAGCCGATCAGATCGGGGGCAATACACCGGCCAACCGGCGACACATGCGGTATGATGTTGCGCCAGATATAGGAGGAGGTTGGATTGCCGTGCAGGAACAGGACGGTCGGGCCTGCCTTGCCGGCTTCGACATAGCTCATCGTTGAATCGAGTACTGCCACCTCGTGACGTTCAAACTGCTGTTCGGTCATGTTGAAACGCCTCCAAAAACAGTTCCAAAAACGATCGTCTTGAACCGCTCGAGCGGTTCCGGGCTGCGTTCGACCTTCATGCGCAACATGGCACCCTGCCACGAGGAGAGCAGGAAATCGGCAAGGTCGACCGCGTTGAAGCGATCCGTGATCTGGCCGGCCGCCTGTCCCTGCTCGATGCATTCAGCAAACGGTTCGCGCCAACGCTCGAAGATGGCGACCAGCTGCAGCCGAAGCGGCTCGCTGTGCACGACCGTCTCGAGGCTGAGATTGCCGATCATGCAGCCGCGTGACCAATCCGCCGCTTCCAGCCTGGAGGTGATGATGTCGAGATAACGCCGCAGCCGCTCCACCGGTGGTGTGCCGTCCTCGGCCAATGCCTGCTCGACCAGCCCCGAGACATAGGCGAAGTAGCGGTCAAGCACCTCGCCGACAAAGGCTTCCTTGGATGGGAAGTGGTTAGTGAAGGAACCGGGCTTGGCTCCTGCCGCGGCAACGATATCGCGCACGCCTGCGGCGCTGTAGCCGGCATCCCAGATGGTCTGGAAACCGGCGTCGAGAAGGTTTTCGCGGAGTGAGTGTCTAGCCATGCCCCATTTAATACGTACGTACGTATTAAAGTCAAGGCGCTTATCTGAACCACCATGAAAGGCGTTGCCGAAACCTAAATGGCACCTGGTGCCGGGAACCGGAGAGAAGCGGTGTTTCTACCGCGTCTTCTCGCGCAACAAGGCCACGATGGCCGCGGCTGTCTCTTCGATCGAGCGGCGGCTGACGTCTATGGTGGGCCAGCCGTGGCGCCCGCAGAGCTGGCGGGCGTAGGTCAACTCCTCATTGATGGAAGCCCGGTCGACATAGGCGGTGGAATCAAAACCTGTGGTCGACCCCAGCAGGCGGTTCTGCCTGACATGTGAAATGCGCTCGGCCGTAGCCACCAGGCCAACCACCAGCGGTGTTTTCGCTTCGACCAGCGCCTGCGGCACCGGCACGCCGAGCACGATCGGGATGTTGGCGGTCTTGATGCCGCGGTTGGCCAGATAGATCGAGGTCGGCGTCTTCGAGGTGCGCGAAATGCCGATCAGCACGACATCGGCCTGTTCCATGTCGAGCGGCAGTTGGCCGTCATCATGCTCCATGGTGAAATTCAATGCGTCGATACGCCGGAAATATTCGGCATCCAGGACGTGCTGGGCGCCGACGCGCCGGCCAGCCGGCGTGCCGAGATAGGATTGAAAGACCGCCAGCACCGGCTCCAGCACCGACACGCAGGGCAGGCCCATGGCCGCGCAGCGTTCGTCGATACGATGGGCAAGCGCCTGATCCACAACCGTGTAGAGCACGATGCCCGGCTCCTCCTCGATGTCGTCGAACACCTTCATCAACTGCTTTTCGGTGCGGATGAGCGGATAGATGTGCTCGATGGCGCGCGCGTCCTTGTATTGCGCCGATGCGGCACGGCCGGCGGCCAGCAGGGTCTCTCCGGTGGCGTCTGAAATCAGGTGCAGGTGGAAGAAGCTTTGCGGTTTGTTCACAAGGACTCGCGTCGTGCTGTGGGTGGATGTGGATAAGTCGGGACCAATCCGGCGGGTGTGCAAAAGCGACTGTATCAGATGGCCACTTGTCCACAATTGAAGCCGCTGTCAGCTTTTTTCGACAGCTGGGGACAAGTCTGGGGAGGACGGAATCTGGCTGGATCTCGTTCACAGCCGAGACAAAAGATCACGGCAGACAGTACCTTGATTCCAAATATGGATTCGGGTTTTCCCCACTGTTCCCAAGGCTGCGGAGCAAACCGCGCGACATTATGGAGACTGGCGTTTTGGCGCCCGATGCTGGACAGCTCGACATCCCCGATTCAAACAGACTCGTAGAATCAGAAGACTCTTTTAGAATCTCTTTTAGTTTTAGATAGGCTTTCGAAAGCGGGCTCATGGCTGTCAGACGGACTGTGCTTGAAGTGCTGAAAGGGGAGACGGTTTCTCCGCCTCCGCTCTGGATGATGCGCCAGGCTGGCCGTTATCTGCCTGAGTATCGCGAAACCCGGAAACGGGCGGGCAGCTTTCTCGATCTCTGCTACAATCCGGATCTGGCGGTCGAAGTGACGCTGCAACCGATTGAGCGTTTCGGCTTCGACGCTTCGATCCTGTTCTCCGATATCCTGGTTGTACCGCATGCGCTCGGTCGCGATCTGCGCTTCGAGGAAGGCCGCGGACCACTCCTGACGCCGATCCAGGCTGATGAGGTCGATGCGCTGAACACCGAGTTGTTTCACGTGAATCTGGCACCGGTTTACGAAACGGTGCGCCAACTGCGCCGAAAATTGCCGGATGAAACCACCCTGATCGGGTTCTGCGGAGCACCCTGGACTGTAGCGACTTACATGATTGCCGGCCACGGCACGCCGGACCAGGCGCCGGCCAGACTGTTTGCCTATCGCGAGCCGGACGCTTTCAAACGGCTTTTGAAGACGCTGGCCGATCAGTCTGCATCCTATCTCATCCGCCAGATCGAAGCGGGTGCGGATGTCGTGCAGATATTCGATTCCTGGTCCGGGGTGCTGGACGAAGCTTCCTTCCAGGCCTTCTGTGTCGAGCCGGTGGCCGAGATCATACGGCAGGTCCATGCCGTGCATCCGGATGTTCCGGTGATAGGCTTTCCAAAGGGTGCAGGCGCCAACTACGCCTCTTATCGCTCCAGGACAGGCATATCAGGCCTCGGCCTCGACTGGACCGTGCCGTTGACCGCGGCGAAGGCCTTGCAGAAGGGCGGCGCGGTGCAAGGCAATCTGGATCCACTGCGGCTTGTCGCCGGTGGACGCGCCTTGCAGGAGGGTGTCGATGCCATCCTGGATGTGCTGGCCGACGGGCCGTTGATCTTCAACCTTGGTCACGGCATCACGCCGGAAACGCCGATCGCGCATGTCGAGGCCATGGTGAAGCAGGTGAGGAGCCGCCGATGACCGACAGCAACAGCGCGGCCAGCGGCGGGCAGGCCATGCGCCGCGCGGCGATCGCCATTGTCGTCTTTCTGGTTCTGGCGGCGCTGCTCTATCTGGTGGCGCCGGAGGATTTCTATCCCTGGGCCAAGGCCATCCATGTGATTGCGGTGATTTCCTGGATGGCGGGCATGCTCTATCTGCCGAGGCTGTTCGTCTATCATTCCGAGACCGAGCGTGGTTCGCAGCAGTCAGAGACTTTCAAGGTAATGGAGCGGCGCCTGCTGCGCGGCATCATCAATCCGGCGATGGTGATCAGCTGGGCGTTCGGCTTGTGGCTGGCCTGGAAGGGGTTCGGGTTCCAGGGTGGCTGGCTGCACGCCAAGCTCGCGGCCGTGGTGGCGTTGTCTGCGGTACATGGCTATCTGTCGGCTGCGGTTCGCAAATTCGCAGAAGATCGCAATGAAAAACCGGCAAGGCACTGGCGGATCGTCAACGAGATCCCCACATTGCTGATGATCATCATTGTTGTGCTGGTGATCGTAAAGCCGTTCTAAGCGGCGAAAGCTTGGCGGAACCTATGATTTCGCGCCTTGCTCTTTGGTTGGCGTGACGGTACAAGACGGGTCTCTCCTCGTCACGCGCCCCATTTAGCTTCCTACCTTTCGGTCGCGTTCGGCATTTTCTCTCGCCGGCCCATTTTCCCATTTTTACACTTAGGCTCCTCTCATGCAGGAAATGAAACTCCAAGAATTCAAGAACAAGAAACCGACCGATCTGATCGCGTTTGCCGAATCGCTCGAGGTCGAAAACGCCAGCGTGATGCGCAAGCAGGAGCTGATGTTCGCGATCCTCAAGAAGCTCGCGGCACAGGATATCGAGATCATCGGTGACGGCGTTGTCGAGGTTTTGCAGGACGGCTTCGGCTTTCTACGCTCGGCCAACGCCAACTATCTGCCAGGCCCGGATGATATCTACATCTCGCCCTCGCAGATCCGCCGTTTCTCACTGAAGACAGGCGATACGGTCGAAGGGCCGATCCGCAGCCCGAAAGAAGGCGAACGCTATTTCGCGCTGCTCAAGGTCAACACCATCAATTTCGACGATCCGGAAAAGATCCGGCACAAGATCCACTTCGACAACCTGACGCCGCTCTATCCGAACGAGCGGCTGAAGATGGAAATCGAAGCGCCGACCAAGGATCTGTCGGCCCGTGTCATCGATCTGGTGGCGCCGCTCGGCAAAGGCCAGCGTGGTCTGATCGTTGCGCCGCCGCGTACCGGTAAGACGGTGCTGCTGCAGAACATTGCTCATTCCATCACCGCCAACCACCCGGAATGCTATCTGATCGTGCTTCTGATCGACGAGCGCCCGGAAGAAGTGACGGATATGCAGCGTTCGGTGAAGGGCGAGGTTGTGTCCTCGACTTTCGACGAGCCGGCGGTTCGCCACGTTCAGGTCGCGGAAATGGTCATCGAGAAGGCCAAGCGCCTCGTCGAGCACGGCCGTGACGTCGTCATTCTGCTCGATTCGATCACCCGCCTCGGCCGCGCCTACAACACCGTCGTACCGTCCTCCGGCAAGGTACTGACGGGCGGTGTCGACGCCAATGCCCTGCAGCGGCCGAAGCGCTTCTTCGGTGCGGCTCGTAACATCGAGGAAGGCGGCTCGCTGACCATCATCGCGACGGCGCTGATCGATACCGGTAGCCGCATGGATGAAGTGATCTTCGAAGAGTTCAAGGGTACCGGCAACTCGGAAATCGTGCTCGACCGCAAGGTCGCCGACAAGCGTATCTACCCGGCGATGGACATTCTCAAGTCGGGCACCCGTAAGGAAGACCTGCTGGTGCAGAGACAGGATCTGCAGAAGATCTTCGTGTTGCGTCGTATTCTCGCGCCGATGGGCACGACCGATGCGATCGAATTCCTGATCGATAAGCTGAAGCAGACCAAGACCAATGGCGACTTCTTCGATTCGATGAACACCTGATCCGTAAGTTCTCGAACGAGATCGAACGGCTTAGGAAAAGCGCGCTCCGAAAGAGCGCGCTTTTCGTTTCCGAGGATATCGAGTGCGGCTCCGGACTGGTCAGCCGCTGACGCGTCTGGTGGAAATTCCTTACGTCATTTTCGGGCGAAGAAGCTTTGCCAACTCGCCGGGTTCGGACACCGGTGGCAAACAGGACTGGGCCATGCAGAGATAGGCGCCAGGCTTGTCTGTCGAAGGCAGAACATCGCCCGGCAGGCTTGGTGCAGTACCACCCAGACCAACCGCTATGTCGATGCGACGCGGATCGGGATTTCGATTCGCTACCGCAACGAGGCTTTGTTGGTCCGGATCCTCGACGACAACAAGTTTCAACGGATCAAGCGCCAATGCGCAGGAATTGACGATGCCGACCTGACCATAGGTCTGCTGGCCTGCTCGGCCCAAGGCGTGTTCGGCGATCACCAATGCCTTTTCGTGAAGCGCGATGTCGCCTGTCCCGGTCGCCAGCCGCACCAGGGCTTCAATGATCTGCCCGGTTGCGGACGGGATGGCCTCGTCGACGTCGCCCCGAATGCGGATCGGAACATCGCTGCTGTCGGAAGCAGACAGGAAGTAACCCGTGTGATCCGCGTCGGCATGCCACCGCTGAAGCTGTTCCGCCAGATTTCTGGCGATATCGATGTATCCCGCATCATTGGTTGCTTCGAACAGCGCTGTCGCCGCGGTGATCATCGCTGCATAGTCGGTGGACAAGGCCGGGAACAGTTTCCTATGGCCGAGAACGGAATGCGGCAGGCGCCCGGCCTCAGCAGTGGCCAGGATGCCTGCAAAGCCTTTGGCGGCGAGATCGATCCAGTCGCTTCGGCCGAAGCTTCGCCCGCATTCGGCCAGGGCCGTGATCAGCAGGCCGTTCCAGTCGGTCAGTACCTTGTCGTCTCGGCCCGGGCGGATACGGCTGGCCCGGCCGGCAAGGAGCCTTGTTTTCAGGTCCGCCACCGCTGGATAGTCGGCAATCTCTCGTTCGCTCTGCTCGTCGCTCTGTCGCAGGATGGGCTTGCCTTCCCAGCCGGCGGGAGCGGAAAGGCTGTAATGGCCGGCAAACGCGGTGACATCCGTCTGGAGGGTTTCAGCAATCTCATCTTTGCTCCAGGTATAGAAAAGACCCTCTTCGCCATCGCTGTCCGCATCGAGGCTGGAAGCAAAAGCCTGGGTCTCGGTGCGCATCTCACGCGAAAGCCAGGCAATCGTTTCTTCGATTCGTATCCGGAACAGTTCATCCAGGCTTGTCGCGTAGGCCCAGTTCGCCATTCGCAGCAACTGGGCGTTGTCATAGAGCATCTTCTCAAAGTGCGGCACGGTCCATTCCGCATCCGTCGAATAACGGCAAAGGCCGCCGCCGACATGATCGTAGATGCCGCCGGCGAGCATCTTCCGCAGCGAGAAAAGAACGGCGTCGCGATGCGTTGTGTTTCCGGTTTGCAGCCAGGAAAGCCAAAGCGTGGTCATGAAGGGTGCATTCGGGAACTTCGGAGCGCCCTTCAATCCGCCTTCCGTCCAGTCAATCATCCCGGCGATGCCGTCGGCGAGCCTCCCCAGGGCCTGCCGGTCGAGGGCGTTCCTTGGCTGGGTTGCGGATAGACGCGTGGCAACATGGGCGATCAAACCGTCGGCGCTTTGGCTCAAGCTATCCCGCTTTTCCCGCCAGGCCTTGTCGATCGCTTCCAACACTTGCACGAAACCCGGACGGCCGTAGCGTGAGCGCGGCGGAAAGTAGGTTCCACCCCAGAACGGTTTGCCATCGGGTGTCAGGAACATGGTCAGTGGCCAGCCGCCCTGTTCTCCCATGGCCGAAAGTGAAGCCATGTAGATCTGATCGATATCGGGGCGCTCCTCGCGATCCACCTTGATGTTGACGAAGAAGCGGTTCATGACGCCGGCGATCTCGTCGTTTTCGAAGCTCTCATGCGCCATGACATGGCACCAATGGCAGGCGGCATAACCGACGGACAGCAGGATCGGGCGGTTCAGCGCACGTGCCTCATCCAGGGCTGCTTGCGACCAGGCTCGCCAGTGAACGGGATTCTGCGCATGTTGGCGCAGGTACGGGCTTGCTTCTTCAGCAAGCAGGTTTTTCTGCGGTAAGGTCACGGTTCCAGCCTGTTGTCTTTGCCCGGAAGGTTAGGGCATTTCGAAGAGCGAACAATGAGATTTTCGGATTCGATCGTCGCGCTGTCGAGTGGGAAGCTGCCGGCCGGAGTGGCGGTGGTAAGGTTATCCGGTTCCAGGACTCGATTCGCCGTCGAAACGATTCTGGGCGCATCGATACCTGAACGTGAGGCGGTGTTGCGGCGGCTGAGGCAGCCCGACGGATCCCTGATCGACACCGGGTTGGCGATCTTCTTCGCTGGGCCGGCCAGTTTCACCGGTGAAGATGTCGCGGAGTTCCAGGTCCATGGTGGCAAGGCTGTGGTGTCTGCCCTGCTGCGGACATTGACCGCCATTGACGGCATCCGTCATGCCGAACCCGGTGAATTCACCAGACGAGCCTTCCTGAACGGCAGGCTGGATCTCGTCGAGACCGAAGCTCTTGCTGACCTGATCAACGCCGAAACAGAATCGCAGCGCCGTTTTGCCTTGCTCAATGCGAGCGGCGCCCAGAGCGAACTTTACGACGGTTGGCGCCGGCGCTTGATCCATGCGCGCGCAATGATCGAGGCTGAGATCGATTTCGCCGATGAAGACGACATTCCGGGCTCGGTCTCGGATACCGTCTGGTCTGATATGCGCAAGCTTTCCAACGAGATCGCCGAGCATGTTGCCGGGTTCCGCGCGGGCGAGATCATTCGTGAAGGCTTCGACGTGGTGATCGTCGGTGCGCCAAATGCCGGAAAGTCCAGCCTGTTTAATGCGTTGGCCCGGCGTGAGGCTGCCATTGTCAGCGATGAGCCGGGTACGACCCGCGATCTTCTGGAGGTTGCGCTCGACCTGCACGGCCTGAAAGTTCGGCTGACGGACACCGCGGGATTAAGGGAGCAAGCCGGCACCGTGGAAGGGATTGGAATAAGGCGGGCAAGAGACCGGGCAAAAACCGCCGATCTGGTGGTGGTCCTTCAGGACCTGACAGATGGCGCGCGTGATCTTGAATTGCCCGCTGCGTCGCGCCAGCTTCGAGTTGGGACCAAACTCGACCTTCTGGCCGAGGTTACGGACCGTTCGGAGTTCGACCTGCTCGTCTCCGCCAGGACGGGTGAGGGCCTAGGCCAGCTTCTGGCGAGACTCGGCGAATTGGCGGAGGAGGCTGCAGGCGGCAGCGGCAGCTTGTTGCCATCGCGCTTGCGCCACGTGGAACTACTGGATGAAAGCAAGGTGTTCATCGAGCGAGCGTTGTCGCAACGCGATCTCGAGCTGCAAGCGGAGGATCTGCGTTTGGCCGGGGACCTGCTCGGCCGGATCGTCGGGGCTGTTGATGTGGAAGATCTCCTCGACGTCATCTTCTCGCAGTTCTGCATTGGCAAGTGACTCACGTGAAACAGCGGTCCGGATGGGAGGTGACTCACGTGAAACACGCCGACTGGAGTGACTCACGTGAAACAACAGGCGGATCCATCTCGCCGCAACTGATGCGTGTTTCACGTGAAACGTCGGTTTTTCTTGACAGGAATCATTCGGAAGAACATGACAGCGCAAGCGAAACTCCAGGAGCATAAACGATGATGAGCAGCTACGACGTTGTCGTGGTTGGAGGCGGGCATGCTGGTTGCGAGGCGGCCAGCGCGGCTGCCCGTGCCGGTGCGCGGTGTGCGTTGATGACGTTGCGCTTCGATACCATCGGGGTGATGTCGTGTAACCCGGCGATTGGTGGGCTCGGCAAGGGGCATCTTGTTCGCGAGATCGACGCCATGGATGGCCTTATGGGCCGAGTGGCAGATGCCGGCGGCATCCAGTTTCGCTTGCTCAATCGCCGCAAGGGTCCCGCGGTGCGTGGCCCCCGTACGCAGGCCGATCGAAAGCTGTATCGTCTGGCCATGCAGGACGCCATTCAGGCCCAGTCCAATCTCGATGTCGTCGAGGGCGAGGTTTTCGACCTCGAGGTCGAGAACAATGCCGTTTCAGCGGTTTTGCTGGCAGACGGGCGCCGACTGGCTTGCGGCGCCGTGGTTTTGACGACCGGAACGTTCCTGCGCGGATTGATCCATATCGGAGATCGCAAGATCGTGGCCGGACGTATGAACGAACAGGCCTCGGTTGGCCTGTCGGCGACCATGGAACGTATCGGCTTCAAGCTTGGACGCCTGAAGACAGGCACGCCGCCCAGGCTGGATGGGCGCACGATCGACTGGAAGGTTCTGGAAAGCCAGGCTGCTGATGAGAGCCCGGTCCCATTCTCGCTTATGACGGATCGCATCCGCAATCCACAGATCGATTGCGGTATAACGCGCACGACCCCGGAGACGCATGCCGTCATCCGCGCCAACCTCAGTCGTTCTGCGATGTACTCCGGGGAGATCGAAGGGATCGGGCCGCGTTATTGCCCATCCATCGAGGACAAGATCGTCAAGTTCGGCGATCGCGAAGGCCATCAGATATTTCTGGAGCCGGAGGGACTGGATGACCCGACTGTCTATCCGAATGGAATCTCGACCTCCCTGCCGGAAGATGCGCAGCTCGAATTGCTGAAGACAATCCCGGGCCTCCAGCGCGCGACGATGCTGCAGCCGGGTTACGCGATAGAATATGACCACGTCGATCCGCGTGAACTGCACCAGTCGCTCGAGACCCGTAAGGTTCGAGGCTTGTTTCTCGCCGGCCAGATCAATGGAACGACCGGTTACGAAGAGGCCGGAGCGCAGGGGCTTGTTGCGGGTTTGAACGCAGCGCGGCGTGCGGGTGGCGGCGAACAGGTCGTGCTCAGCCGCACGGAAGCCTATATCGGGGTGATGATCGATGACCTGACAAGTCGAGGTATCGCAGAGCCCTATCGTATGTTTACATCGCGCGCGGAGTTCAGGTTGTCGTTGCGCGCCGACAATGCCGATGAACGATTGACCCAGAAGGCCGTCGATCTTGGCATCGTCTCGGCAGAACGCACCCGTCGCTTTGAGGAAATCAGGATGCGAATCGACCAGGCCCGCGCGCTGGCCAAACAGGTTCGGTTCACTCCGAACGAAGCTGCGAGCCATGGCCTGGAGATCAACAGGGATGGTGTCCGGCGTTCGGCCTACGAGTTGTTGGCGTATCCGGATGTCGATGTCGCCTGGCTGAGCAGGATTGATTCGCAGTTCGCCACCATCGATGCCAAGACGGCTGAAGCTCTGGAGATCGAAGCCAAATACTCCGTCTATCTGGATCGCCAGAAGGCGGATGCGGAACAACTGCGCCGGGAAGAAGGCAGGTTGATCCCGGGCGATCTGGATTTTGGCGGCGTTTCGGGGCTGTCCAACGAACTCAAACAGAAGATGCGGGACCGCAAGCCGAGGTCGGTTGCCGAAGCGCAGCGTATGGAAGGCATGACACCCGCCGCACTTGCCGTGATTGTCGCCCATATCCGAAATGCGGAAGTGGCCGAGAAAGGTGCCGCTTGAGCGCCGCATCGTTTGAGAGCCTGAAGGCGGTGGCGGGAGACGTTTCACGTGAAACGTTTGCGGCACTTGAAGCCTTTGAAGCGCATTTCCTGAAATGGAACCAGAGCATAAATCTCGTTGCGGCATCGACGGAAGGGGATGTTTGGCGACGTCATATCCTGGACAGCGCCCAGCTGGCAGCGATCGAACCGACCGCAAAGCGCTGGGTCGACGTCGGTTCCGGCGGCGGGTTCCCAGGGCTGGTGATGGCATTTCTGCTCGGCGAGCGTGGTGGTTCGATCGATCTTGTCGAGAGCAATCGCAAGAAGACGGGGTTCCTGCAGGCCACCGTCGGGCAGTTTCGATTGCCAGCACGGATCATCGCCAAGCGCATCGAAGACTCATATCCACTTGTGGGCATGCCGCAGATCGTCACAGCGCGGGCTTTGGCTTCGCTGATCGATCTTCTGGATATTACCGAGCCCTGGCTGGCCTCGGGCGCACATGCCTTGTTCCACAAAGGCCGGGATTATCAGCGGGAAATCGAAGAAAGCACTCACCGCTGGCGCTTCGATCTGATAGAACATCCAAGCGCGATCGACCCACAAGGGGTTGTGCTTGAACTGCGAAATGTTCGCAGACTTTGATTCAACGTGTGATGCTAGCGAAATGAATTTGTGGCGGAAACCCATGACCTCCACCGGACCCAGGATCATCACGGTTGCCAACCAGAAGGGCGGCGTCGGCAAGACGACCACCGCCATCAACCTGGCCACGGCGCTCGCCGCGATCGGTGAGCGTGTGCTCATCGTCGACCTCGACCCGCAGGGCAATGCCAGCACCGGGCTGGGCATCGATCGTCGCGATCGCGCCGTCTCTTCCTATGATGTGCTCACCGGTCAGCTCGACCTGGAAGCCGCGGCGATGCCGACCGCTGTCCCGGGGCTCTCGATCGTTCCTTCCACGCTCGACCTGCTTGGCATCGAGATGGAGATCGCTTCGGCGCCCGACCGCGTGCTGCGGCTGCGCAATGCGATTCATGCTTCCGACCAGTTCAGCTATGTGCTGATCGACTGTCCACCGTCACTCAACCTGCTGACGCTGAATTCGATGGCGGCGGCTGATTCGGTTCTGGTTCCATTGCAGTGCGAGTTCTTTGCGCTGGAAGGTCTGAGCCAGCTCCTCGAAACGGTCGAACAGGTGCGCGGATCGATCAACCCGAATTTGAGCATCCAGGGCATCGTGCTCACCATGTTTGATGGTCGCAACAACCTCGCCAACCAGGTCGTGCAGGATGTGCGCGCCTATATGGGCGACAAGGTCTATGAGACGATCATCCCACGCAATGTGCGGGTGTCGGAAGCGCCGTCCTACGGCAAGCCGGCAATCCTCTATGATCTCAAATGTTCCGGCAGCCAGGCGTATCTGCAGCTGGCTTCGGAAGTGATTCGCCGCGAGCGCCAGCTGCGGGCTGCGTAGAACCGATACACCGGAGCATTTCCGCCAAAACCGGAAATACTCTAACCCATTGTTTTCACACAATTCCAGGCCGAAAACCGTCACATAGTTTTCCTGGGATTGCTCGAGCGAAACGACCTGGAAGACTGAGATGAACGACGATCCTTCGAGAAAGCGGCTGGGACGAGGGCTTGCGGCACTGATCGGCGAAATCGACCGGCCCGCGGCCACGGCCACCGAACAGCCGCGCCCGGCGGCTGACGGCAAGGTTCCGATCGAGTTCGTTTCGCCCAATCCACGCAATCCGCGCCGCCATTTCGGTGATGCCGAGTTGACGGATCTATCGCAGTCCATTCGCGAACATGGTGTGGTCCAGCCGGTGGTGGTGCGTTCGTCGCCCACGCAGCAGGGCCGTTACGAGATCATTGCCGGCGAGCGGCGCTGGCGGGCAGCGCAACGCGCCGGTCTGATCGAGATTCCGGTGATCGTACGAGAGGTCAATGACCGCACCGCGCTGGAACTGGCGATCATCGAAAACGTGCAGCGCGCCGATCTGAACGCGGTCGAAGAGGCGCTTGGCTACCAGCAACTGATCGACGATCACGGCTACAGCCAGGCAGATCTCGGCCAGGTCATCGGCAAAAGCCGCAGCCATGTCGCCAACACGCTGCGGCTGTTGAAGCTGCCGGATGTCATCCGTGACATGCTGGTGGATGGCTCCCTGTCGGCGGGCCACGCGCGTACGCTGGTCACCGCGCAGGATCCGGCGGGGCTTGCCAAGCGTATCGTGGAAGAAGGGCTTTCGGTTCGCCAGGCTGAAGCGCTCGCGCAGATGCCGGTCCAGGCGCAGCGCGAGGCCAAGCTGCCTTCTCCCACGGAGAAGGATCCCGATACGCTGGCGCTGGAAAAGCTGCTGTCCGATGTCACGGGCATGAAAGTGGTGATCGCGCACAAGAGCGGCGGCGGCGAACTGCGCGTGTCGTACCGTTCACTGGATCAGCTCGACGATCTTTGCCGACGGCTGAAGCAGGCCTGAGCGCTCAAGCCGCATCTGGTCGTTGATTCGCCCTAAGCCACTGTAAAATATATCTTCTAATGCTGAGCAGTTTTGCTCAGCGCCGTTGCGCGAGCCGCGCGCTTTCCACGGCAATTCCGAGCAGGGCCTGCCGGGCAATCGGCTCGGCAAGATCGGACCTGCGCCGGCTCTGCAGGACAGCGGCCTGGAGCCGCGCCAGCGCCCGGTTCAGGGCTTCGGAACTCCAGCGCTCCAGCGCCGTCTCGATCAGACGGCGACGGGTAAAGAAAACCGGCGGCTTGTGGGCGGCGACAACTGCAGCCGCATTGCGCCCGCCACCGGCCTCCATGGTGCCACGCATCGCATGCAGCGCCTGGAACTGACGCATTGCGGCAGCCAGCGCCAGAAACGGCTGACCGCCGGCCTGGCATTGGCGGGTGAAAGCCGTGTCGAAATCCTCCAGCCTGCCAGCCAGCACGGCATCGACGGCATCGTCAAAGGATTGCCCGGAGACGTCGCCCGTCAGAACGCGCACGTCTTCTAGCGTAATCTCGCTGCGCCCGTGTGCATAAAGTGCCAGCTTCTCGACTTCGCCGCGCGAGGCGAGGCGGTCTCCACCGAGATTGCGGCGCAAGGCCTGGCGCGCTTCCAGCGACATCGTCATTCCGGCCTTGCCGAGTTCGTCGTCAATGACGGTCTCGATGTCGCGCGCGTCGTCGGCATAACAAGGCAGCGCCATGGCGCCGTGCGCCGCCTCGACGGTTGCACGCAGTCCGACACCTTTCTTCAGGTCACCGGCCTCGATCAGTACAATGGCATCGCGTGGCGGCTCGGCCAGCAAGGCCTTCACGTCGTCCGCAAGGTTTTTCTGGGCGCCTGCATTGCGCAGCCAGAGCAGACGCCGATCGGAAAACATCGGCACGGTGCGCGCCTCGTCGAGCAGGCGGCCCTGGTCTCGGTCGGCGTCGCCAGCGTCCAGTTTCACAACTGAGAACGGGTCATCGAGCGGCAGTCCCGTGCGGGTCGCGAAAGCACGTGCACGCTCTGCCACCAGTCCGCGGTCCGGACCATAGATGAGCACCAGCCAGGTGCCGGAGTCCGGCCGTGCCAGCCACGAATCGACTTCTGAGGCTTTTTTCTGTGCCATGGTGGTCCCCTAGCACGATGTGGTGCTCAAAGCATGTAGCGCGAATGCTCACAGCGCTTGCGGCAGCTTTTGGAATGGAAGCAATGACAAGCAATCGCATTTGTTGCCGCAAAAGGCATGGATGAGACGGGATATTACGCGCGTTTCCTGCAACATTGCGCCGCCGCCGGAGCCGAGCGCACCGGGCAGGGAGAGGCAAACGTGGTGGAGGTACTTTGGCGCTGCTTCGGCGTCGAAGATATGCCAACATCGCAGATTGAAAGTGATGGAGCGTCTTGTGCATGTCCCTCGGACGGCCGGCGTTTCAATGCAGTGGAGGACGAGAGCCCATGGCCGAAGCCGGGAAGTTGCGCTTTCATGTTCCGGAACCGGAGGTCAGGCCGGGTGGAACACCGGATTTCTCCAACGTTCCAATTCCCAAGGCCGGCTCCGTGCCCAAACCGCCGATCGATGTCGATCCGCGCGAGATCCGCGATCTGGCATTTTCGATCATCCGCGTCCTGGACCGTGCCGGCGAGGCGGTCGGTCCCTGGGCAGACATGCTGGGCGATGAAGAACTCCTCGAAGGCCTGCGCCACATGATGACGCTGAGGGCTTTCGATGTGCGCATGCAGATGGCGCAGCGCCAGGGCAAGACGTCCTTCTATATGCAACATCTGGGTGAGGAGGCGGTGAGCTGCGCCTTCCGCAAGGCCCTCGACAAGGGCGACATGAATTTCCCGACCTATCGGCAGGCAGGTCTCCTGATCGCCGACGACTACCCGATGGTCACGATGATGAACCAGATCTATTCGAACGAAGCCGATCCTTTGAAGGGACGGCAACTGCCGATCATGTATTCGTCGAAGGAACACGGCTTCTTCTCGATTTCCGGCAATCTGGCCACCCAGTACATTCAGGCAGTGGGTTGGGCGATGGCATCCGCGATCAGCGGCGACACGCGCATTGCCGCTGCCTGGATCGGCGATGGTTCGACCGCGGAATCGGATTTCCATTCGGCGCTGGTGTTTGCCTCGACCTACAAGGCCCCGGTCATTCTCAACATCGTCAACAACCAATGGGCGATCTCGACCTTCCAGGGTATCGCCCGCGGCGGTGCCGGCACGTTTGCGGCGCGTGGCCTCGGCTTCGGTATTCCGGCCCTGCGGGTCGACGGCAACGACTATCTTGCCGTGCACGCCGTGGCGAAATGGGCTGCGGAACGCGCGCGCGCCAATCTTGGGCCGACACTGATCGAATATGTGACCTATCGCGCCGGCGCGCATTCCAGCTCGGACGATCCGTCGGCCTATCGGCCAAAGGCGGAATCGGAGGCCTGGCCGCTGGGCGACCCGGTGGTGCGGCTGAAGAACCATCTTATCCATCGCGGCGTCTGGTCGGATGAACGCCACGCGCAGGCCGAGAGCGAAATCCTAGAAACCGTCATCGCGGCGCAAAAGGAAGCAGAGTCGCACGGCACGCTGCATGCCGGTGGTAAGCCGTCGATCCGCGACATGTTCGAAGGGCTCTATGCCGAGATGCCACCACATCTCAAGCGCCAACGCCAGCAGGCGGGGATTTGAACCATGGCACGCAAGACCATGATCGAGGCTATTCGCGATGCCATGGATGTCGCGATGGGGCTGGATGAACGTGTCGTCGTTTTTGGCGAGGATGTCGGCTTTTTTGGCGGCGTATTTCGCTGCACGCAGGGCCTGCAGGCCAAATACGGCAAGACCCGATGCTTCGATGCGCCGATCAATGAATCCGGTATCGTCGGCGCAGCGATCGGCATGGCCGCCTACGGGATGAAACCGTGTGTGGAGATACAGTTTGCCGACTATATGTTTCCTGCCTACGACCAGTTGACCCAGGAAGCTTCTCGCATACGCTACCGTTCCAATGGCGATTTCACCTGTCCGATCGTCGTGCGCATGCCAACCGGTGGCGGCATCTTCGGTGGCCAGACCCACAGCCAGAGCCCGGAAGCGCTGTTCACCCACGTGTCCGGTTTGAAGACCGTGGTGCCGTCCAATCCCTCCGATGCCAAAGGCCTGCTGATCGCGGCGATCGAGGATCCGGATCCGGTCATCTTCCTGGAGCCGAAGCGGCTCTACAACGGACCCTTCGACGGCCATCACGACAAGCCGGTCACGCCCTGGTCCAAGCATGATCTCGGTGAAGTCGCCGACGGCCACTATACGGTGCCGCTCGGCAAGGCGGTGATCCGCCGTCCGGGCAATGCGGTGACGGTGCTTGCTTATGGCACCATGGTCTATGTTGCCCAGGCCGCGGCGGAAGAGACCGGCATCGATGCGGAGATCATCGACCTGCGCACGCTGCTGCCGCTCGACCTCGATACCATTGTCGAATCGGTCAAGAAGACCGGCCGCTGTGTCGTCGTGCACGAGGCGACGCTGACCTCAGGCTTCGGAGCTGAGCTGATGTCGCTGGTGCAGGAGAATTGCTTCTACCATCTCGAAGCGCCGGTCATGCGTGTTGCCGGCTGGGACACCCCTTATCCGCATGCACAGGAGTGGGACTATTTCCCCGGCCCGACCCGGGTCGGTCGCGCGCTTATCGCCACGATGGAGGCCTGACATGGGTGAATATGTCATCAAGCTGCCCGATGTCGGCGAAGGCGTGGCCGAGGCGGAACTTGTCGAATGGAGCGTCAAGGTCGGCGACCTCGTGCGCGAGGATACCGTGCTGGCGGCGGTCATGACCGACAAGGCGACGGTGGAGATCCCGTCGCCGGTCGACGGAGAAATTCTCTGGCTGGGCGCAGAGATAGGCGACACGGTGGCGATCGGTTCGCCCATCGTTCGGCTCAAGGTGGCCGGAGAAGGCAATGTAACGGCAGCCGCTGGAGCCAGGCCCGCGGCTGTCAGCAAGGCCGAGGAACCTGCGAAGGCCGATGTTGCCAAGCAGGCTCCGGCGGCAGCGGCGCCCAGGGAGCCGGTTGAAGCCAAGCCAGCGTCAGTTCCGGCAGCAACTCCGGCAGCAACAAAGAATGTATCGCGTCCGTCCGCTTCGATCGGCAGTGCGCCTCGCCCCGAGGGCGAAAAGCCACTTGCGTCGCCGGCGGTGCGGCTTCGCGCCAGGGAGGCCGGCATCGATCTGCGTCAGGTCACCGGCACGGGCCCGGCCGGTCGCATCCAGCATGAAGACATCGAGGCGTTCCTCTCGCGCGGCCCGCAAACGGCGCGGCCGGCGACCGGTCTCTCTCGCAACGAGAGCGTCGAGGAAATCAAGGTCATCGGGCTTCGGCGCAAGATCGCCGAGAAGATGAAGCTATCCAAATCGCGCATCCCGCACATCACCTATGTCGAAGAAGTCGATGTGACCGCGCTGGAAGATCTGCGCGCCGCTCTCAACAAGGAGAAGCGCGCCGATCGACCGAAGCTGACGCTGCTGCCTTTCCTGATGCGGGCCATGGTCAAGGCGATCGGTGAACAGCCGCTGTTGAATTCATTGTTCGACGACGAGGCGGGCGTCATCCACCAGCATGGCGGCATCCACATCGGCATTGCTGCCCAGACAGCGAATGGTCTGGTAGTGCCGGTGGTGAAACACGCCGAGGCACGCGATCTCTGGGATTGCGGCGCCGAGGTCAACCGTCTGGCCGAAGCCGCCAAGACCGGGACGGCGACCCGCGACGAGCTTTCCGGCTCAACCATCACCGTCACCTCGCTGGGTGCGATGGGCGGTGTCGTGACCACGCCGGTGATCAACCACCCGGAAGTCGCGATCATCGGCGTCAACAAGATGATGGTGCGGCCGATCTGGGATGGTACCCAGTTCGTTCCGCGCAAGATGATGAACCTGTCGTCCAGCTTCGATCACCGCATCGTCGACGGCTGGGATGCCGCGGTGTTCGTCCAGCGTATCAAGGCGCTGCTGGAAACCCCGGCACTGATCTTCGTGGACAATTGATCATGGATCCTTTTCGCGATCGTCAGCCAGCGAAGCTTTGGAAACGGGGAGTTGGGCAATGAAGGACATTTCCTGCAAGCTGCTCGTCATCGGCGCCGGTCCCGGCGGCTATGTCTGCGCCATTCGTGCCGGTCAGCTCGGCATCGACACCGTCATCGTCGAGGCTGTGAAGCCGGGCGGCACCTGTCTCACCATCGGCTGTATTCCGTCGAAGGCGCTGATTCATGCGGCGGAAGAGTTCGAGAAAGTTTCGCACATGGCCGAAGGCAGCAGTCCGCTGGGCATTGCCACGACAGCCCCGTCGCTCGATTTCGGCAAGACCATCGCGTGGAAGGACGGTATTGTAAGCCGGCTTACAAATGGCGTTTCCGGACTGCTCAAGAAAGCCAGGGTCAAGCATGTTTCGGGTTGGGCAACTTTCCGTGACGGCAAGACCGTGGAGGTCGAGACTGAGACCGGGTTGCAGGTGATCCGCGCTGAAACCGTGGTCATCGCTACCGGCTCGGCGCCGGTCGAGCTGCCTTTCCTGCCGTACGGCGGTCGGGTGATCTCGTCAACCGAAGCGCTGTCCCTCGACAAGGTGCCGGAACGGCTCGCCATTGTCGGCGGCGGCTACATCGGGCTTGAGCTCGGCATGGCCTTTGCAAAGCTCGGCGCGAAAGTGACCGTGGTCGAAGCGCTGCCGCGCCTGCTCGCCCAATACGACGCCGAGCTGACGAAGCCGGTGATCAAGCGTCTGGCGGAGCTTGGCGTCGAAGTGCTGACCGAAGCCAAGGCCAAGGGACTGTCAAGCAAAGGCGATGCACTGCTGGTGGAAACGGCTGCCGGCAAGGACGTGAAGATCGAGGCCGACCAGATTCTGGTCACGGTTGGGCGCAAACCGGTGACGGAAGGCTGGGGCCTCGACCAGATCGACCTCGACATGAGCGGGCGCTTCATCCGCATCGACGAGCAATGCCGCACCTCGATGCGCGGGGTCTTTGCCATTGGCGACGTCACCGGCGAGCCGATGCTGGCGCACCGCGCCATGGCGCAGGGTGAGATGGTAGCCGAGATCGTGGCCGGCCACAAACGCAGCTGGGACAAGCGAGCCATTCCCGCTGTGTGTTTCACCGATCCGGAAGTGGTGAGCGTCGGATTGTCGCCGGACGAAGCGAAGGCTCTGGGCGGCGAAATCAAGACCGGACAGTTTCCGTTCACCGCCAACGGCCGCGCCATGACCAGGCTTGGCGAGAGTGGCTTCGTCCGTGTCGTCGCGCGTGCCGACAATCATCTGGTGTTGGGCATCCAGGCGGTCGGCAACGGGGTTTCCGAACTGGCTGCTGCATTTGGGTTGGCGCTGGAAATGGGCGCGCGCCTGGAAGACATCGCCGGCACCATCCATGCGCACCCGACGCAGGGCGAGGCGTTTCCCGAAGCGGCACTGAAGGCGCTGGGACACGCATTGCACATCTGAGGAAACGCGCTCGGCGGCGAATGTCGATACTGCAGTCCAACAAAAAACCCGCCGGGACCAGCCGGCGGGTTTTTTGTCTGCTTGAACCGGCAGAGCCGGTGAGCAACTTAGCTGGCCATGCGGTCGGTGCGCTCGTGCTGCGCATAGGCGCGGCCGAAGCGGTTGGCCAGGAAGCTGTCCAGTGCGATGTCTTCCTGCTTGACGAAGCCGGTCGCCGGCAGGGTGCCGTCTGCCAGCATGTCGAGCACCGCGCAGATGCCGGAGGCTGTGGTGATCTGGATGGCGCTGCGTACGGTCTGGCCGGAACGCTGGCTGTAGACCTTGTTGGCGTAGGTCTCCTGCAGCAGTCGGCCGTTCTTGCGGCCCGAGACGGTCACGAAGACGATGACCACGTCCTGCATGGTGGCCGGCAGCGCGTTCTCGAGAATGTCCTTCAGCACTTCACGGCGATGGCGCAGGCCGAGATCGTTGAGCAGCGCCTTCATGATCGCGGCGTGGCCCGGATAGCGGATGGTGCGGTAGTTGAGCGTGCGCACCTTGCCTTTCAGCGTCTCCGCAAGCGTGCCCAGGCCGCCCGAGGTGTTGAAGGCTTCGTAGGTGACGCCGTCGAGCGAGAATTCCTCGCGCTCTTCCAGCGGCGGCACTTCGATCAGCTCGCCTTCGACGATGGCTTCGCACGGCTCGCAATATTCGTTGATGACGCCGTCGGTGCTCCAGGTCAGGTTGTAGTTCAGAGCATTCGACGGATATTGCGGCAGCGCGCCGACGCGCATGCGCACGCTTTCGAGGCTGTCGAAACGGCTGGCGAGATCATTGGCAACGATCGAGATGAAGCCGGGAGCCAGGCCGCACTGCGGAATGAACGCCGTCTTGGCGGTTTTCGCCAGTTCCTTGACGCGTCGGGTCGACGCGACATCCTCGGTCAGGTCGAGATAGTGGACACCGGTGGAAGCAGCTGCCTCGGCGATGCGTGTCGTGAGATGGAAGGGAGCGGCGCTCAGCACGGCGAACTTGCCGGCAAGCACGGCTTCAAGGGCGCCGGCGGCTTCGATATCGGTCTCGACCGTGGCGATGCCGGCGGCAACCTCCAGTGCGGCAAGCTGTGCAGCGGAGCGGTCGACGATGGTGACGCGATAGTCACCGGTCGCGGCCAGCATGTCTGCGATGGTCGAGCCGATCTTGCCTGCGCCGACAACAACGATTTCCTTCATGGCCAAGCCCTTTCTTATTGATGTTCCAGGGGCAGGAATCGCAGTTTGCCTGACGAATGGAAGTGTGCGATTGAACAAAACGCCGACGCTTTTCGATAAAATCGCCGAGCTCGGTCGTCAAAATGCGAAGTAGCGTGGAAAAATGCTGAGCCAGGCCGACCGAGACCTCATCACGCTGCTGCGTGAAAACGCCCGCGCCTCGACGGCCGAACTTGCTCGAAGGCTGGGAGTTTCGCGCACCACCGTGCAAAGTCGCATCGAAAGGCTGGAGGCACGGGGGATCATCACCGGCTATGGCGTGCGGCTGGCACCGGACTATGAGCAGGGGCTGGTGCGGGCGCATGTGCTGCTGACGGTGGCGCCGAAAGCGGCCGAGCGGGTCGTGAAGGATCTGCGTGCGCTCGGCCAGGTGCGTTCGCTGCATTCGGTCAGCGGCAGCTTCGACATGATCGTGACGGTCGAATCGGCTTCGATCAGCGATCTCGACGCACTGCTCGACCGAATCGGTGCAATGGACGGCGTGGAACGCACGCTGTCTTCCATCATCCTCTCGACGCGGATCGACCGGTAAGATCCCGTCATCTTCTACCTGACCCCGGAAACCATGCAGGATCGCATGACAGACACAGGAAAGCGCAAGCCAGCCGGCAAGAACCACGATGTGGACCTGATTGCCGTTGTCGTGGCCACTGCCGACCAGGAGCCACGCGTCCTTACCGTCGGGACTGCAAACGGGCTGCCTTCAGGTCCGTTCGAGCTTGGCCACCGATCCTTGCAGTTCGGCCTGCGGACATGGGTGGAACAGCAGACCAGCCACCAGCTCGGTTATATCGAACAACTCTATACATTCGCCGACAGCGACCGGATCGGCGACGAGCGTCACGAGCGGGTGATCTCCATCAGCTATCTGGCGTTGACCCGCATCGATCATTCTTCGGCTTCTGCGAAACGAGCATGGCGCAGCTGGTACGACTTCTTTCCATGGGAGGATCATCGTGCCGGCATCCCCGCCCTGATCCCCGAAATTGTCCAGCAGCATCTGACGGCCTGGGCAAACGGGGCCGCCGATGTCGCGTCACGAGAAGAAAGGCAGCGCAGGGCGGCAATCGCCTTCGGCTTCGACGATCATCCCTGGAACGAAGAGTTCTGCCTGCAGCGCTACGAACTGCTCTACGAGGCGGGCCTGGTCGAGGAGGCCATACGCGGGCGCGGTGAACACGGCTCTGCATTGATACCCGGCCCGGCCATGATCGCCGATCACCGCCGCATCCTGGCCACGGGAATCGCGCGGCTGCGTTCGAAGATCAAATACCGGCCGGTCGTGTTCGAACTGATGCCGCCGGTTTTCACGCTGCTGCAATTGCAGCGGGTGGTCGAGGCACTCGCCGGAAGGCTGGTCCACAAACAGAATTTCCGCCGCCTGATCGAGCAGCAGGAACTGGTCGAAGAGACCGGGCAGATGACCGCCGACACGGGGGGACGACCAGCCAAGCTCTACCGCTTCCGCCATGCCGTTCTCGATGAGCGCGCGGCTGCAGGGACAAAATTGCCACTCACCAGGTCTTGACAGGAGTTATGCTCATAGTAAGCACATGTCGGTGATATACTCACACTGAGCATAAAGTGAGGTGCCGATGTCTGTCTCTTCCGCTGCGGTTGCCGCATCACCTTCCGCCGTCCTCTACCAACGCGTGCGGCGTGTCATCCCGCCGATAGAATGGCCGGTCTTCGCCGGCGACATCGACGCCATCCTGGCGCTGAAACGCCAGCGCAACGCCGTTATCCTGGCGCACAACTACCAGACGCCGGAAATCTTCCATTGCGTGGCCGACATCGTCGGCGACAGCCTGGCGCTTGCCAGGAAGGCGATGACCGTCGAAGCCGATGTCATCGTGCTGGCAGGCGTGCACTTCATGGCCGAGACCGCCAAGCTGCTCAATCCGGACAAGGTGGTGCTCATCCCCGATCTCGGCGCCGGCTGCTCGCTGGCCGATTCGATCACCGCTGCCGATGTGCGCCTGATGCGGGAAAATTATCCCGGCGTGCCGATCGTCACCTATGTCAACACGTCCGCTGCGGTGAAGGCAGAGTCCGATATCTGCTGCACGTCGGGCAATGCGCTCGCGGTGGTGGAATCATTGGGCGTTCCGCGGGTCATCATGCTGCCCGACGAATATCTGGCCCGGAACATCGCCGCGCAGACCAAGGTCGAGATCATCGCCTGGAAGGGCCATTGCGAAGTGCATGAGCGCTTCACGCCGGCCGATATCCGCGAGCTGCGCGAAGCCCATCCCGGAGTCACCGTGCTTGCCCATCCCGAATGTCCGCCCGAAGTGGTTGCCGAGGCCGATTTCGCCGGTTCCACCGCGGCGATGTCGGACTATGTCGGTCGTCACAAGCCGGCGCGCGTGGTTCTGATGACCGAATGCTCGATGAGCGACAACGTCGCCGTCGAACATCCCGAGGTTGATTTCGTGCGGCCCTGCAACCTGTGCCCGCATATGAAGCGCATCACGCTTGCCAATATCCGCGCGGCGCTCGAGGAAAACCGGCACGTGGTGACCATCGATGCCGATGTCGCGGATCGCGCTCGCCAGGCAGTGGAGCGCATGCTCGCGATATGACGCCGTCCCTCCATAACCTTCAGGATCGTCCCGTCATAATCGGTGCTGGCGTCGCCGGCCTGATGACCGCACTCTGCATGGTGCCGGAACCGGTGGTCCTGATCTCGAGGGCTCCGCTGGGAGCCGAGACGTCCAGCACGCTCGCGCAAGGCGGCATGGCCGCGAGCCTTGGCACCGACGACAGCCCGGAACTCCATTTCATGGACACGCGTGATGCTGGCGCCGGACTTTGTGACGAGGTGGTCGTCAGACGCTTCACGGATGCCGCTCCACAGGCGATCGCCGATCTCGAGCGTCTCGGGGTTGTGTTTGATCGCGCCCGCGACGGCAGGTTGCGTCTGGGGTTGGAAGCCGCGCATTCGCACCGGCGGATCGTGCATGCCGCTGGTGATGCAACAGGCCGCGAACTGGTCCGGGCTTTGACTGCCGCAGTACGAAGGACGCCTTCGATAGCTGTCCTCGAGGGATGGGAGGTGCGGCGGCTGCTCCTTGAAGACGGGGAGATCGCCGGGATACTGGCCGTCGGCAGCGATGGCGCGACTGCGCTGTCCACCGGGCGTGTGGTGCTCGCTACCGGTGGCGTGGGCGGGCTGTTCAACGATACGACGAACCCGTCGACTTCCTTCGGACCAGGCCTGGCGCTTGCAGCGCGTGCCGGCTCGGAACTGGCCGATCTTGAATTCGTGCAGTTCCATCCGACGGCTCTCGATGTTCCGCTGCGTCCGATGCCGCTTGTCAGCGAAGCAGTGCGCGGCGAAGGTGCCATGCTCGTCAACGATCGTGGGCAGCGCTTCCTCGCCGACACACCGGGAGGCGAGCTTGCGCCGCGCGACGTGGTGGCGCGCGCGGTATCGCGCGAGCTTGTCGCCGGCGGCCGGGTGTTTCTGGATACGAGGCAAAGTCTCGGTCCGGATTTCACCAAACGCTTCCCGGCCATCGCAGCCTTTTGCCATGAGGCTGGCATTGATCCCGCGGTCGATCCCATCCCGGTTCGTCCGGCAGCCCATTACCATATGGGCGGCGTTGCCGTGGATGCGGAAGGGCGCAGCTCGATCCCCGGTCTGTGGGCGTGCGGCGAAGTCGCCTGCACCGGACTGCACGGTGCCAATCGCCTTGCCAGCAACTCGCTGACGGAGGCCGTGGTTTCAGCACTCTGGGTTGCCCGTAGCGTGGCCGCTGCCGCACCGGCCAGGCGACGGCAGCAGATCGCAACTGTCGTGCCGCCGCGCCCCGATGCTTCTCTTGTCCGTCCGATCGCTTCGGCGGCACTTGGCATCCAGCGCGACGATCATGCGCTTCGTGACGCGATTGTCGCGCTGCTGCGGCTGGCCAGGACCGATGATGCAACCTCCGACCCGGCGATGGTCGCCTTGATGATTGCCGTTGCCGCTCTTCGACGGAGGGAAAGTCGCGGCGCGCATTGTCGTGCGGACTTTCCCCTGCAGGAGAATCAGCCGCGTCGGTCTCGTCTGACGCTTGCAGAGACACTGGATAGCGCCGCCGCCATCACTGAAATGGCCGTTCCTCTTATAAGGAGAGCTTGAGATGTTGACACCGCTGCCGCACATCATGGTTGAACCGCTGGTGCGTAGTGCCCTGCTGGAAGATCTCGGCCTTGGCGGCGATCTGACGACCAATGCAATCGTTCCGGCCGACACCGAAGCAACGATGTCGCTTGTCGCAAGACAGGAAGGCGTGATCGCTGGTCTCGATGTTGCGGCACTGGCCTTCAAGTTGATGGATCCGCGAATCGCATTCGAGCCAGTTCACCATGACGGCAGTCATGTTGCCTCCGGGGCAACAATTGCAATTGTTCGCGGGCCGGCTCGTGCTTTGCTGACGGCAGAACGGGTTGCGCTCAACTTCCTCTGCCACCTGAGCGGCGTCGCCAGCGCCACCGCGGCGGTCGTCGCGGCGGTGCGGGGTCACAAGGCGCAGATCGTCTGTATACGAAAGACGACGCCCGGCCTGCGCGCACTGGAGAAATATGCCGTACGTGCTGGCGGCGGTTCGAATCACCGCTTCGGCCTCGATGATGCGGTGCTCATCAAGGACAATCACATCGCGATTGCAGGAGACATCCGCACGGCGATAGCTCGGGCAAAGGCGGGCACCGGCCATATGGTCAAGATCGAGGTCGAGGTGGATACGCTCTATCAACTCGAAATCGCACTCGCGACCGGCGTCGATGCCGTTCTCCTCGACAACATGTCTGTCGAACAGCTTTCCCGGGCGGTGGCCATGGTCGACGGCCGCGTGATCACCGAGGCTTCGGGCCGCGTGACGGCAGCCACGGCTCCTGCCATCGCCGCAACCGGTGTCGATCTCATCTCGATCGGCTGGCTTACGCACAGTGCTCCGATTCTCGATATCGGATTGGACAGCGAATAGCTGGCGTGGCCGGCATGTTTTCGCACTCGGGTGCGTTTTAGTCGCCGGACGCCGGCAAACCACAATCTCTTGATTGCAAACCGCCTTCCGATCGCCTCAGTCAGAAAAAAATCGAGAAGATCGCAAAAATCTTCAAACGGCTGTTGACACCGGAAGAGGCCATCCCCTATATGCCGCTCACCAACGACAGCGGCGACGCTGCTGGCGACGAAGAAGTTCGCTTCTGGGTTTCGCGGAGTTGGACAAATTCAAGAGAGCCGCGTGAGCGACACTCTGCTGGTCTG
>NZ_JBHYIM010000013.1:0-187589 GCF_042739655.1 Mesorhizobium sp. NPDC059025
TGCCCGGCCTGCCCTCCAAGCCATCCTCGGAGAAGATCTTCCTCAACGATCAGGGACAGATCGAGGGACTGTTCTAACAGGAAAGGCAGTAGGGCAGTCGAAAACGACCTGCCCTACTGCCCTATTCTCTTGCTTAAGCCGCGATCAACTCGCGCGCCTTGAGGATTTCGACGCAGGCATGGGCCGCTTCGCGGCCTTTGACCTTGAAATGCTCGAAGAAGAAGCGGTGATGCTCGGCGCCGTCGTGGAAATTGTGTGGCGTCAGCACCGCTGACAGCACCGGTACGCCGGTCCCGAGTTGGACATTCATCATGCCGTCCAGCACGGCCTGCGCCACGAATTCGTGGCGATAGATGCCGCCGTTCACGACGAAGGCAACGCCAAGCACCACTGCATGGCGGCCTGCCTGGGCAAGCGTCTTGGCATGCAGCGGAATTTCATAGGCGCCCGGCACATCGAAGACGTCGACGACCAGATTACCTCCGCTCAACGCCTCGATTTCCTTGGTAAAGCTTTCGACGCATTGGTCGACAATATCGGCATGCCAGCGTGCGCGAATGACGGCGACGCGGCGGGTTTCGAACTGTTTCTGGGATTGCTGATTCATGGGTCCTTCCTTCCGTTTCGAACCAGAATCAGGACGCACGACACGGAAAAGCGGCAGCTTGCGCCACCGTTGACCCGCTCGTTCTCTTCCATCCGGACTGTAACCGTCGGCTCCGGAATCGCACCGGATCTGCTGACCTTTCCGGCAAGCCGGAAAGCGCTCGCGGGCTTGAGCCGAAGCTCTTACCGCCGGTGGGGACTTTCACCCCGCCCTGAGAACATTAACGACGCTAGTAACGCGGCCCATGGCTTGCCTGTCAACCCGCAGGAACAATGATTTCAGCGAACTGGCCGAGCAGAATTGCCGACGACGGTGGCTCCGGCGGGCACGTCCCGGGTCACCACTGAACCGGCACCGACGATGGCGTTGTCGCCGATCGTCAGGCCACCCAGGATGATGGCTCCGCCGCCGATCCAGGCGTTCTCGCCGATCGTAACCGGGCGGCCGATTTCCAGGCCGGCGCGCCGTTCTGCAGCCCCCTTGTGATGTTCAGGGCAATAGATCTGCACATGCGGACCAAGCATGGTCGCGCTGCCGATGCGCACCGGCGCGGTATCGAGAATGGTGCAGGAAGCATTCAGGAAGACGCCATCGCCGAGGAAGATGTTGAAACCATAGGCGCAATGAAACGGCGCTTCGATGCGCGCGCGCTCACCTGCCAGTCCCAAAAGCGCACGCAGAGCAGGCGCAATGTCGCCGCGCTGCCGGGGCGGCAGCGAATTGTGCTCGAAAATCGCTTCGCTGGCTGCGAGACGCAATACATCAAGCTCCGGGTCGACACAGTTGTACCACTCACCGGAGGCCATCTTCTGCAATTCGCTTTTTATCATTGCCGGTCTCCGGAATGCTCGCCGCATCGCGATCAGCGCGGTTGCGAACGCGTTCGTCCGATACCGCAGCCATGGTCAAATACCAGTCATATGATAGGTTGCTCATGTGGCCGCTGCTGGTCAATCGAGGGGGTTAAGATGCTTTTTCTGCTTGCTCTGCTGATCGGCGTCGTCGCCGGCTTGAGAACCATGATGGCGCCCGCCGCGGTCGCCTGGGGCGCCTATCTTGGCTGGCTGCCGGTGGCTGGTACCTGGGCAAGCTTCACGGGCCACTGGATCACGGTCGCCATTTTCTCAGCCCTCGCCGTTGTCGAGCTGATCGCCGACCAGCTTCCGTCCACGCCAAGCCGCAAGGTGCCGCAGCAATTCGGTGCACGACTGGTTGGTGGCGCTTTCGCGGGTGCCGTCATTGGGACGACCGGAGGAGCACTGATTGGTGGACTGATCGCCGGTGCCATCGGCGCCGTCATCGGGACGTATGGCGGCGCCGCGCTGCGCGCCAAAATGGCCGCAGCCTTCGGACGCGACCTCCCGGCCGCCCTGGTCGAGGATGTGATTGCCATCGTTGGCGCGCTACTGATCGTGATGGCCGTCGCATGAGCACCACGGCCAGGACATTCGATGCCATCATCATCGGCTGTGGCCAGGCCGGCCCCTCCCTGGCGGGCCGCCTGAGCGCAGCCGGCATGACGGTCGCCCTGGTCGAGCGCAAGCTGGTTGGTGGCACCTGCGTCAACACCGGTTGCATGCCGACCAAGGCGATGGTCGCCAGTGCCTATGCCGCGCACCTCGCACGTCGCGCCGCCGACTATGGCGTAACGCTTTCCGGTCCTGTCGGCGTCGATATGAAGGCGATCAAGGCACGCAAGGACAAGGTGTCCAGCGACGCCCGCAAGGGATTGGAAGATTGGATTGCAGCCATGCCCGGCTGCACGCTGTTCCGTGGCCATGCCCGCTTCGAGGATCAACACACCGTTCGCGTCGGCGATGACCTGCTCACGGCAGACAGGATCTTCCTCAATGTCGGCGGCCGCGCCTCGGTGCCGGACCTGCCTGGCATCGCCGACATCTCATTCCTCACCAACTCCTCGATCATGAACCTCGACGTGTTGCCTAGGCATCTCGTGGTCGTCGGCGGCAGCTATATCTCGCTGGAATTCGCGCAGATGTTCCGCCGCTTCGGCTCCGAGGTCACCGTCATTGAAAGAGCCCCTCGCCTGATTGGCCGGGAAGACGAGGATGTTTCCAGCACGATCCTGTCCATGTTCGAGAAGGAAGGGATCACCGTGCATCTCGGCGCGGAGGACATCTCGTTCGCAAGCCAGGGCGACCAGACTGCCGTCACCTTTGCGCAGGGCAAGCCGCCAGTGATCGCTTCGCATGTGCTGCTGGCGCTTGGCCGTGTTCCAAACACCGACGACCTTGGTCTCGACAAGGCCGGCGTCACGGTCGACAAGCGCGGCTTCGTCGAGGTCGATGACCAGCTGCATACCAGCGTGCCTCACATCTGGGCGATGGGCGACTGCAACGGCAAGGGCGCCTTCACGCATACTTCCTACAACGACTACGAAATCGTTGCCGCAAACCTGCTCGACAACGATCAACGCAAGATCAGCGACCGGATCGAGGCCTATGCGCTCTATACCGACCCGCCACTCGGCCGCGCCGGCATGACCGAAACGGCCGTTCGGAAATCCGGTCGCCGCGCTCTGGTTGGCCAGCGCCCGATGACCAGGGTCGGCCGGGCGGTGGAAAAGGGCGAGACGCAAGGGTTCATGAAAATCCTCGTCGATGCCGACAGCGGTGAAATCCTTGGCTGTTCCGTGCTGGGGCCAGGCGGCGACGAAGCCGTGCACTGCGTGCTTGACCTGATGTACGCCAGAGCCCCGGTGAAGACGCTGCAACGGGCCGTGCACATCCATCCCAACGTCTCCGAACTGCTGCCGACGATTGCGCAGGAACTCAAGCCGCTCGTCTGATCTGCGACGTCGGCTCATCCCTGCGCTCATCGTCCGCAACGCTGGACCACTCGACACACGCCCGCTTGCACGGCAGAACGGCATTCACCAGAGCGTCTCCGTTTTTCTTGGAAACGTCGAAACGCTCCGATTTTTGTTTTGATGCGATTCCGGACGCGCACTTTTTGCTGGAATTGCTCCAGGCGGAGAAGAGCATGGAAAAGACGACAGAGCGGCTGGCCGGCGACAGCGAAGGCGTTGCCTATGAGTTTCCGGTCTACCGTTTCAAGGGAAGCGACCCCAAAGCGCCAACCGCCTATCTGCAGGCGGCGTTGCATGCCGGCGAGCTGCCCGGCATGGTTGCCATCGACGCGTTGATGCCGTTGCTCGCCAAAGCTGAGGTTGAAGGACGCATCAAGGGCTCACTCACTGTCGTGCCATGGGCCAATCCGGTCGGTCGCGCCCAATATGTCTTCGGCGAGCTGGAAGGCCGTTTCCACCTGCCGAATCGCGTCAATTTCAACCGCGACTTCCCCCTGATCGACAGGCCCGATGTCTCGCTGCTGCCGCAGGAAGAGGACTTGCCGACGATCGACCAGCGCCTGAAGGCGCGGCTGCTGAAGCTGTCGGTCGGGCACGACATCGTGCTCGACCTGCATTGCGACGACGAAAGCACTGCCTATCTCTATGTGCCTGCGGTGTTGTGGCCGGCGATGCAGGACTGCGCTGCGGCCATGGGCGTCGAAGCCGTACTGCTGTGGGAAGGTGAAAGCGGTGCCGCGTTTGAGGAAGCGTCTCTGCAACCGCACCTTGCAAGCGGCAAGGAAAAGCTCGGGAGCCTCGTCGTCACCACCGTCGAGTATCGCGGCGTTTCCGACGTCGACGGGGCAACGGCTGAGGCCGACGCCGCGGGCCTCTACAGGCTGCTCGTCGCACGCGGCGTCATCGCCGACACCACTGTGCCGAAGCCCGGCCGCTTCGAAGGCGTTGTCGCGCCGCTCGAGAACATCGACATGATGCCCGCTCCCAGGGCCAGCGCTGTGCTTTATGACGTGAAGCCCGGCGACTGGGTCAAGAAGGGTGACAAGCTGGCCACCATCGTGCACACGCCAGGCGAAGCCGGCGGCCGCGCCGAGATCTTCGCACCTCAGGATGGCTATATCCTGACCCGCCGCTCGCACCGTGTCACGCGCAAGGGAGATGATCTCGTCAAGCTGGTGGGCAGCAAGCGCAGCGACGATGCCCGCGCCGGAGCGCTTGAAGCATGACCGCAAGGTCCGGCCTGTGCTGCAGGCTCAGGCCAGGTGGTGTTGCGGCTTGAATTCCGTCATGTCGTTGAAGGTGCAGAACGCCGGTACCTCGAGTTCAAGCACCTCTACTTCCGTCAGGAGGTTTCGCGTCAGTTCAGCCAACACCGGCGGATAGGTGGCTTCGGCCCCTGTCGGCAGCCATGCCTTCAGATAGGCCAGCGTGATGTGGAAGGTATAGCTGTCATGATCGGGATGGCTGTAGCCGAAAGGCACGGTCAGCCGGTCACGCAATGAGCGAATGCTCTGTTCGTCAGCGAGCGTGGCGCCGGTCACGACCACTCCAAGCGGAGTGACCTCGACGGGCCGCATGCGAAATTCCGATGCTTTGGGAAAGGCTTTCAGCCGGTCAAGAAAGAAGGCCGTGGTCTCGTCGATCGGAGCCTCGCAAGAGAGCTCCTGCGGCCAGTAGGCCAGCTTGCGCCGGCCTTCGATCGTGCCTTGGAAGACGGTCATGTGCAGGCTTGAAACCGGCGTATAGGCAAAGCGGTCGCCGTAGGGCAGTGCCTTCAGCGCCTCGCGCACACGCACCAATGCTTGCTGCGTTGCCGAACCATCGACGACATGGCTGACGATGGTGTTTCCCGGCTGCGGCAAGAATATGCCATCCGCATCGAAGCGACGGTTGAGATAGTGAGGAGGCTCGCTCCTGCCTATTTCGGTGAATGTCTCGGCAAAGGCATCGTTTCGTTCGTAAGCCACGGCTGCTCCAGGGGAAGGATGTTGCAGCAGCTCTGTAGGTTTCCGGCTTGAAGGCAGTGTGACACCAGGCCGTCAGCAGGCTATTCGGCGGGAGAGATGGATGCCACCCGTCCCGGAAAACGCCACCCCAGACGCACACCCAATGTCGCCGACGCGATCATCACCATGCCGACCGCCTGTGGTAGCCCGATCGGATGATCATAGATCGCCCAGTCGATGAGAATGGCGACCACGGGATAGATGAAGGTCAGCACGCCGATGACCGGCGTCGAAAGGCGCGGATAGGCCGAAAACATCATCACATAGGCGATTCCGGTGTGCAGCACGCCAATGCCGATCAACCATGCCCAGGACGCGACCTGGATGTTCTCCGAGAAATTCGCCAGGGGAGCCAGCATGAGGGCTCCCACCACGGTCTGGCACAATACCGTCACCTCCGGACGCTGTTCGCCGAGCCCCTTGGCGAGAACCGTCACGACCGCGTAGAGCAGCGCGCCGCCGAGCGCCATGAGGATGCCCACGGTCCAGCTCGCGGTGATCACCGTGTTCGAAGCGACAAGACCGCTCGCCAGCACGACACCGACAAAGGCCAGAACCATCCAGACGATCTGGTCGGCGCTGACCCGCTCCTTGAGGAAAACGACACCGATCAGCACCACGAAGAATGGCTGGATGTGATAGATGATCGTCATGACGGCGATCGAGGTCCGGGCAAAGCCCGCAAAGAAGACGACCCAGCTCAGCACCATGCAGACGCCGCAGATCGCCGCGCGCAGCAGGCGCGCCCTTGAGAGGCGAGGATCCGGCAGATAGCCGCGCAGCAGGCACCATGCACCCAGGAACAGGGTGGCGAAAACGCAGCGCCAGAACACGGTGGTGATGGGATCAACTCCAGCCTCCGTGACAAAGGCGCCGACCGTGCCGGCGATCATCATCGCAACCGCCAGGCTCAGGGCAGGAAATCGACTCGTCGGCATGTCGGTCATGTGGATTGATCCGCATCGAATGGACGAGCAGCAAGCCATTGCATTTGCATTCATGCAAACGAATAGATTTGGTGAAAGCTATTCGTTATACTGATAGCACTATGGCCCTGCCCCTCGACCTCGATCTGCTGAAAACCTTCGTCGCCATTGCCGAGAGCGGTAGCTTCTCCAATGCCGCCCCGCGTGTCGGACGCAGCCAGTCCGCTGTCAGCATGCAGATGCAGCGGCTCGAGCAGACGATTGGAAAGCCGCTGCTGATCCGTACTCCGCGCGCGGTCACGCCGAATGCCGCCGGTGAGGAATTCCTGGTCTATGCCAGGCGGTTGCTGAAGCTCTCGGATGAAGCCCTGGCCAGCGTCACCCGCCCGGAGGAAGCGGGCAGTGTCCGTCTCGGCGTCCCGGACGACTATGCCGCCTATCTGCTGCCACCGGTTTTGTCACGGTTCTCCGCCGCCCATCCGCTGGTGACGGTGGAGCTTGTCTGCGAGCAATCGACAGCTTTGGTGAAGACGCTGGAGGAAGGTCGTCTGGATCTCGCAATCATCACCCGGCTGCCGGACCAGGCGCTCGAGGTGCTGCGGCTGGAGCGCTGTGTCTGGGTTGCTTCGCCAAATCACGTCGCCTGGGAAAAGGATCCTTTGCCGGTTGCCCTGTTCGAGCCCGGCTGTGCTGCCCGTGTGAACATGTTGCAGGTGCTGTCCAGCATAGACCGCACCTTTCACTGCACCTATTCCAGCGCCAGCCTGCTCGGCCTCGTCGCTGTCGTTCAGGCCGGTTTGGCCGTTGCCGGACTGGCACAATTGAGTGTGCCGCCTTCCCTGCGCATCATCGGTGAGAACGAGGGCCTGCCGCCGCTTCCCGACCTGGAAGTCGGCATCATGCGCAATCCGATGTCGACCACGCCCGCGGTCGAACGGCTGAACGAATTCCTCCGCCGCGACCTGACAGAGAAACCTCAGCCCGGTTGAACCTTTGCTTTCGCGATAGATCGCCTCTGTCCTGCTGCCGCTGACAGATGTTGCCCGCGCACCACATGGCAAAACAATCTGCTCTGCGGCGTCCACGGGCCATATCGTGGTCATGTTGAGATGAAGAAGAAAGCGCGGCTTTCAGCCCACATTCAATATCCATAAAAGGCAACAAACCAGAAATGACTATCCTATCGATGCTTCGGCGGTGCTTGCCGGGCATTGCGGTTCTGCCGCTCATGATCGCCGCCGGATGCTCACAGACCGTCCAGGCCAATACGAAGACCGCCGCTGTCTTTCCACCGATACCGGCCGTTGCCGCGGCTCCAGCCTTGGCTCCGGCAAAAATCGAGCCCGCATCCTATCAGGGCAAGGACGCCGGGAGGTATGCGGCCATCGACGACGGCGGCTACAGCCTGCCGGCCATCGACACGGGCAAGGTCGACCCCAAGTTCCTGCGCCAGCTTGTCGATGATCCGACGGGAGAACCAGCCGGATCGATCGTTGTCGATACGCGACAGAACTTCCTCTATCTGGTCCAGCCCAACGGCAAGGCCATGCGCTATGGCGTCGGACTCGGCAAGCAAGGTCACGCCTGGAAAGGGCGCGCGATCGTGCAATGGAAGCGCAAATGGCCAACCTGGACACCGCCGGCGTCCATGATCCGCCGTGACCAGAAGCTGGAAAAATGGCGGCAGGGAATGCAGCCTGGTGTGACCAACCCGCTGGGCGCGCGTGCGCTGTACATTTTCAAGGACGGCAAGGACACGCTCTACCGCATCCACGGATCGCCACAGTGGCGCTCCATCGGCAAGTCGGCTTCCGCAGGCTGCGTGCGCATGTTCAACCAGGACGTTATCGATCTTTACGACCGCGTTTCCGGGAAAGCTCCGCTGCTCGTCATGTGAACCTGGGTCCCTTGCCAGGATCGCCGTCGGCTAGCGGACGAACGCTTTCCCGACCTTGGCGAACAATTCCAGATCGGCGACCGAATCCTTCAGCGTGGTCTTGGCGGCAGCGCCATTGGCCACGCAGTCATGGAAGGCGTCGAGTTCGATGCGGAATGGATCTTCGTAGCTTGGACCGAACGTTTCGGTACGCGTTTCCGTGTCGGTGGAATCGATGATCTCGAGACGCGAAGGCAGGTTGCGGATATAGGGCGTGTCGTAGTTGACGCGGTACTGCTGCCGGTCGGTCATAATGTCGATTCCCGCGTCGAAGCGGGCCACGTTGTGGATCAGCGCCTCGTAGACGGCCGTGAAATGCCCGTAGTCGAACAGGACCGAAATCGCCTCGCCGCGATGCTGGCGCGCCGCATGGACCCCCTTCGGTGCCCCGAGCAATTCGCGCATGGCCGAAAAGCTGTGCGACGACAGTCCAGTCAGCACCTGGTAGGCCCGCAGTTGCTCGCGCGAGGCCTCAGCTCCCATGACCGAGCGCAACAGGCGCTCGGTCTCGACACGTCCTTCATCGATGATCGTCTGCGGCACGTCCTTCGGATAAAAGACGTTGTGTGTCTGGCGGATGAAGAATGGCCCTTCGCAGATGATGTCGCGCACGCGGGCATGCAGCACACTGTCCACCGACGGCATGCGCTTCTTCAGTTCCAGGAAAGGCCGTGAAAAGCGGCGCATGTAACCAACGAAGATCGTTTTCCTGTACGCTTCGGCACGCGGCAGCAGCGGCGTCAGTTCATCGGCTGTCAGGCAGACCGGCTTCTCGATGAAGACATGCTTGCCGGCGTCCATCGCCTGGGCAAGCAGGCGGCCATGGATATGATCGGGCGTCAGGATGAAGACGGCATCCAGATTGGCATCCGCCAACAGGTCTTCGGCATTCAGGTAACGCCTGGGGACGCCATAGCGTTCGCCAATGTGTTCGACAAGTGATGGCGCGACATCCATCACCGCTTCGATGCGATAGCGACGGTCGTCCGCCAGAAGCGGCAGGTGCATGAGCTGGGCGACTTCGCCGAGACCTATAAGGCCGACGCGGATGTCCATGATGGTCTCCAAAAATGCTAGGGACGACTAGCGATTCCCGTGCTAGATGACATGTCCCTTTGATTTATTCAACTGAGTGGATTTAGGTGAATACGTGAAACTCCGGAATGCCGGGCTTGGCAAGAACAGCGAGTTCACCAAGCGTCTCAACCGACAGATGGTGCTGGATCTGCTGCGTCGTGAACCCACGCAAAGCCGGGCCGATCTGGCGCGACTGACGCGGCTCAGCCCGCAATCGCTTTCCAACATGATCGACGATCTGCAACGGGCTGGCCTGATCGAAGCATCGGGCAAGATCTACGGCGGCAAGGGACAACCGCCGACCAACTACCGCATCGCGGCCGACCGCGGTTACGGCATCGGCCTGCACGTTGACCGCGACTTCATACGCGCTGCCCTGGTAGACTTCGATTTCGTTCAACGGTTCGGCATGCGTCGGCCTTTGACCGCTCGCAGCGTCGACGGCGTAAAAGATATCCTGACCGATATGATCAATGAATTGATCGCGGCAGCTGCGGTTCCGGTCGATCGCATCTGGGGGATCGGCATCGCCTCCCCGCGACTTCGCGATGCCCATGTACTGGACGCTCCAAGCCTCGAAGGGTCGTTCTGGAGCGAACTGCACAGCTATGAGATCGATCGGCGCCTTGCCGAAGAGAGGGACATGGCCGTTATCGTCGAGAACGACGCCAACGCCGGCGCCTTGGCTGAATTGACCTTTGGCAAAGGTCGCTCCGTCCGCAACTTCTGCTACCTGCTGCTCGGCCACGGCCTCGGCGCCGGTCTTGTGCATGACGGCGGACTGTTTCGTGGCGGCTGGTCCAACGCCGGTGAAATCGGTCGCATCCTCGTCCCGCACAACGGCAAGACCGTCTATCTGGAGCAGATCGTCTCGGTGGAATATCTGCTCGACGTGATCGGTGCCAGCGGCAGTACTCGCGATAGCGAGACAGGATTTGCCCGTCTGGTTGAAGCGGGCAACACGAAGATCGAGACGTGGCTCGCCGAAGCCGCGCCACACTTGCGCTGGCTGGTCGGCACCTTGGAGAACATGCTTGATCCTGAAACGATCATCCTGGGCAGCGATTTGCCGGAATGGCTGCTCGACAGGCTCCTGGAGAAAGTCGCTCCTCTGGCCCACACCATTGCGTCGCGTGACGACCGTAGCGCGCCGAGGTTGCAGAAAGGGCTGCTCGACCGCGACATGATCGCGCTTGGCGCCGCGACGATGCCGTTGCTGGCGACGCTGGAGGCGCAGCCCGCCGCGAAATGGAACATCGCCGGCGAAATCGTCGACGTGTTCCACGAACTTGATTGATCCTGGCTGCTTCATCCCTTGACGGCGCCGGCTGTCAGTCCGCTGACGATGCGGCGCTGGAAGATCAGCACCAGGACAAGTAGCGGCAAGGTGACGATGATCGACGCAGCCATCACCGGGCCGAACGGATATTCATAGCGGCTGTTGCCGGAGATCAGGCCGATCGCCACCGGCACGGTGCGGTTCTCGTCGCTCAGGATGAAGGTGAGAGCGAAAAGGAACTCGTTCCAGGCCAGGATGAAGGCGAGCAGTCCGGTGCTCGCCAGCGCGGGCCCCATCAGCGGCAGCAGGATCCTGGTCAGGATACGCCAGTGCGAACACCCATCCATGATCGCGGCCTCTTCAAGTTCACGCGGAAACTCCCGCATGAAGGACGTGAGCACCCACACGGTGAACGGAACCGTGAAGATCAGGTAGGCGAGGACCAGCGAACCGACCCGGTTATAGAGGCCGAACCAGCGGACCAGCTCGAACATGCCCGACATCACCGCGATCTGCGGAAAGATCGAGACCACCAGGATCGCCATCAGCATGGCCTGCCGGCCCGTGAAATTGAGCCGGCCAAGCGCATACGCAGCCGCCACCGCTAGAACCAGAGAGATGATCGTTGTCGAGCCCGCGACGATCAGCGAATTGATGATCGAGCCGACAAAGACCGGATCGACAAGCAAGGCCTTGTAGTGGACCAGGTCGAAGTTCGGCACCAGGCTGGAGCTCAGAAGCTGCGAGCCCGAGCGGAAGGACGAAACGATCGCCCAATAATAAGGGAACAGCGTGTAGGCGAGCACGAACAGGCTCAGCATGACGAGACCGGCCGAGCGTGCACGCCGTTGCCAGCGATAGCGGAAGGAGGCGGATCGGCGTCGCCCGGCGGCAACTGTGTTGACCATGACTATCTCCCTGCCGCGCGATCTAGCCGCAGCGCGCCGATGATAAGAATCGCGACCAGCGCGATAACAAAGAACACCCAGGTGGAAGCGGCCGAACCCAGCCCCGTTTCCTGGAAGGAGATCAGCTGATTGCGTGCATAGATCGAGATCGTTTGTGTGCGCTCGCCATTGCCGGCCAGAATATAGGCCAGGTCGAACATGCGCATGGCGTCGAGCGCGCGGAACAGCACCGCCACGCCGATAGCCGGTTTCAGCAGCGGCAAGGTGATTGACCAGAAGCGCTTCCACCAAGGAACACCGTCAACCAGCGCCGCTTCCCGCACCTCTTCCGGTATGACCTGAAGTCCCGCCAGGATCAGGAGTACCATGAAGGGCGTGGTGATCCAGACGTCGACGAAGATGACGACGCCCATCACCAGGGACGGCGTTGCCGTCCATGCAACGCCATGATCGATGAAACCGAGACCGATCAGCAGGTTGTTGAGGATGCCGAACTGATCATGCAGCATCCATTCCCATATCTTGGCCGACACGACCACCGGGATCGACCAGGGGATCAGGATGGCGGCCCGCAAGACACCACGTCCGGGCAATGCCTCGTTGAGCAGCAGCGCGATACCCAAACCGAGCAGCGTCTCCAGCGTCACCGACACGACCGAGAAAACAAGCGTGTTCGCGACCGCTCGCCACCATTGCTCGTCGGTAGCGATATCGATGAAATTCTGCAGACCGACGAAACCGTAGACCGATGGATCGTCGAGCGTGGCGTCGGTGAAGGAAAAAAACAGCGTCCGCGCGAGCGGCCAGAAGGCGACAAGCGCGAGCGCGGCAAGCGCAGGCGCCAGGAACATCCAGGCCGCGCGCGTCTCTCCCCGCTGCAGGAGGTTTGGACGGCTCATGCTGCAACCTGCACGGCGTGTTCCACTTCAAGCCGTCGTCCCTCGGCATCGAACACAAAAAGCGCATTGTCTGGCCAGGTAAGCCCGATCCTGTCACCGCGCGCGAGGTCGGCATGGCTGGCCAAACGTACGGTCCAGATCACATCATCGGCGATGCGTACATAGGCGAGGTGTTCATGGCCAAGGTCTTCGGCACGCAGCAATTCACCTGAAATCCGGGCAACCTGACCGCCATCCGCAACTGCCAGGGCCTCCGGCCTGCAGCCGATCGAAGCCGGCGTCGACGCCCCCAGCGGAATAGTGAGATCCAGCCCGCCCGCGCCGTTCAGACGCCAGCCATTATCCGTCCTCGTCGCCCCCACCTGCAGGAAGTTCATGCGCGGCGAGCCTATGAAGCCGGCAACAAAACGGTTCGCCGGCCGACGATAGAGTTCGTGCGGCGTACCGACCTGTTCGATGCGTCCTTCGTTCAGCACGACAATCCTGTCGGCCAGCGTCATCGCCTCGACCTGATCATGGGTCACATAGACCATCGTGGTCTTGATATCCTCGTGCAGCCGGGCGATCTCGACACGCATCTCCGCGCGCAGGTCGGTGTCCAGATTGGACAGCGGTTCGTCGAACAGAAACACTTTCGGCTGGCGCACGAGGGCTCGACCGATGGCAACGCGCTGCCGCTGGCCGCCCGAGAGTTCGCGCGGCAGCCTTTCCAGCAGGTGACCGATCTTGAGCACGGCAGCCACCTGTTCGACCTTGGCACGGATCGCCGCCCGCCCAATCCCGCTGGTCTCGAGCGCGAAACCGATGTTGCGGGCAATCGTCATATGTGGATAGAGCGCGTAGGACTGGAAGACGAACGCTATGCCACGCTTGGAGGCCGGCACTTCGGTCATGTCCTCGCCATCGATATCGATATCGCCGCCGGATACAGGCACGAGCCCCGCGATCAACCGCAACAGGGTGGATTTGCCGCAGCCCGAAGGACCCACAAAAACGACGAATTCACCCTCCGCGATTTCCAGATCGACATTGCGGATGATATCGACCGCCCCGAAGCTCTTGGATACGGATCTGAGGCTGATGGACGTCATTGTTCAATCTCTCTCCAACTTCTCGCGCGCATGCAGCGCAGCTGCGCCAATCACCCCCGCGGCAGACCCGAGCGCACTGGCGAGCACCGGCAAGTCTCGACATTGTTTGGCCCAGACATAGGCAGGGACTTTCGATCGCAACCGGTCGAAATAAGCTTGCGCGGTCCCCAGCCCGCCTCCGACGACAACGCCATGCGGATCGATCATGTTGATCATCTGGCCAAGATAGCTGGCCAGTGTCGTCGTTGCTTCGTCGAGCAGTTGCGCGCCTTGCGCACCAGCCCGTCCCTCGACGATATCGCGTGCCGTCGCACTTCCGCAGGTTCGCGCCTTGTAGACGCGCGCCATGCCCAGGCCGGATGCGAAGGACTCCAGGAGGAAATCTGTCCGCTTGCCGGAAACTTCGTCGAAGGCCACCAATTCGCTCGAGGCGAAATGGATGGCAAAGCCATTGGCGCCACGCTGGATACGTCCATCGCTGCACCCGGCGAAACTCAGGCCCGTTCCGACCGAAACAAAGACGAAGCTCGGCAGTGTCTTGCCATGGCCGAAGTGGAGTTCCGCGAGCGCCGCGACCCGTACGTCGCTGTCGACGGCGATCGGACCGTAGCTTGAAAGGGCACCAGCGATGTCGCTCCGACTCCAATCCGCGATCCAGCCGCTGGCGGGAGCACCGTTGAGATCGACCAATTCCGGCAGACCAAGCCCCAGGCCAACAGTCGCGATGCCCTTGGCCAGAGCGGAACGATGCATCCGGCCAGCAATGTCATTGGCCGCTGCCAGGATCGCGTCGGCGCCTAGCCCGCGCGGCGTCGGGAGTTCGGCCTGGTCGATCAAAGCGCCAACGGCCAGATCGACCAGGCCGCCGGCGATCTTGGTGCCGCCTATGTCAATACCGATAGCTGCTTGCATCAGGCTCTGGCCGCCACCTTGTCTGCCAGGATCTCGCCTCCGCGGCAGGAGGCGATCACCGTAGCCGGCCAGTCGGCATCGTATTCCTCGGCACGAACCAGATGGCCGAAGGCAAGATGCTTGCCTTCCCCCCATACGATCATCACCGCGGACTTCGAGAGCCGTTCGATGGTGTCGATACCAACCGTGACACCGAAACTGGGCACCTCGTCGAGCGACCGAAAATCCGGGAAGGTCTTCATGTTGTCGCGACGTGTCTCCTCGGCCAGGGACACGATACGCGTGCGGCTCGTGCGCTTGCTGCCGCGCGGATTGAACGCGACATGGCCGTCGCTGGCACCCGATGCCAGGATGAAAAGATCGATGCCGCCTGCCGCGGCAATCCTGTCGTCATAGGCGGCAGGATCCCTCGGATCCGGGAACCAGACCTGAGTGGACGGGATGCGGAAAGCTTTCGGCAAGCCGCCATTCAGCACCCCGATGATTTCCTCGTCCGCAAAGCGCCGGCAGGAGAAATGGCTGTCGCGGGGAACATGGTCCAGACCCCATGCCGTCTCGACGAGATAATCATCCATCATGACGATGGTGACATGGCTGATATCCTGGGGCTTTTCGCCCAGCAGCCGTCCCATCGCCAGATAGGCCGGGCGGGGCGAGCGTCCGCCTGGACAACCAAGCAGGAAATGACGGTCCGCGGAGCGTGCTTCGGCGATCATGCCCAGCAACCGACGGGCGAAGACTTCGCCAAGCGTTTCGGCGTCGTCAAAGATCTGAGGCTCTATCGCGCTCATGCCAGCAACTCCTCAAGGTAGATACGATTGCGGGCGGCGAGCGCCTCGGGTGTTTCGGCGGCGTTTTCGCTTGGATCCTGTTCGACAATGCAAGGACCCGAGTACCTTTGCTCCTTGAGCAAGGCGATCACGGCTGCGATGTCGACCACACCGTCCGGCAAGGGGCACATGACGCCGGCGGCGAAGGATTCGTTGGGCCCGAATTCACCGGCCAGCACACGCGCCCGTACCTTCGCGTCGACGTTCTTGAGGTGCATGAAGCCGATCCGACTCCAGACCTTGCGCATATACGCGACGGGATCCTGATCCCAGAATGCGTGATGGCCCGTGTCGAAACACAGATCGACATCCGTTTCATCGAGCAGGCGATCGATCTGCGCTTCGCGCTCAACGCAGGTCCCGACATGCGGGTGAAACGTGAGCTTGACGCCATAGGTCCCGCCCAGGTGACGCTGGGCGTCGCGAACATGCGCGATCATGGTTCGCCAGCCGGCCTCATCGACGACGCCCGGCTTGTCGGCCGGATACCATTCGCTTTCATCCATCAGGATCAGATTGGGCGCATCCAGTCTGGACAGGATTGAGCCGATGCCGTCGAGCGTTTCTCTCAATGCTGGCCACGAGCCAGGCTCGGCCAGCACGTGCACATGCGCCGCACCGGCGAGCGTCAGGCTACGGGCCGCCAGCGCGTCCCCCAGTTGCCCAGGATCGGTCGGCATGAAGCCGAGCGGACCGAGTTCGGTTGCGCGATAGCCGGCGCGGGCCACCGCGTCGAGATATTCGTCAGCGGTAATGCTGTTGCCGGTGGGATAGAAGACGCCCCATGAACAGGGCGCGTTGCCGATTTGCATGCTGGTCTCTTGCTGGTTGGAAAAGGTTTGCCGGCGCGCAGGGAGGAGCGCGCCGGCTTCACGCGGCCTGTGTCACCACTTGCCGCGTTTCTTGATGGTCTCGAGATCGGCGGCCAGCGCCTTCAGCGCGACCTCCGGCTGCTCCTCTCCGGCAAGCACGCCATGCACCGCCTTGTAGAAGGCCTGCGAAACGCGGTTATAGCCTGAGCCGGTCACCGCCGATGGTCGGGCGACACTGTCGGCGAAAGCCGTCTGCGCATCCTTGAGGAAAGGTAGCGCCTTCAGCACGTCGGAATCGTCGTAGAGTGAGGCGATGGTCGGGTTGTACGCCCCCTCTATGGCCCGGCGCTTCTGTTCGGCTTTGCCCGCCATGAAACGCAGGAGGCTGACCGCCGCGTCCTTGTGCTGCGTGTACTTTGAGATGCCGAGATGGGCGGTGCCCATGCAGCCGCTCGACTTCGCGCCATCCTTGCCCACAGGCAGAGCCGTTACGCCGACCTTGCCGACCAGCGGCTGGTCCTTGCCTTGCGACGTTCCCCACACATACGCCCAGTTGCGCAGGAACACGGCATTGCCGGCCTCGAAGACGCCGCGCGAAGATTCTTCGTCATAGTTCAGGACACCTTGCGGGCTGATCGTGTTGACCCAGCCATGCGCCTGCTTCAGCGCGGCTGCGGCATCGGCGTTGTCGATGGTTATGTTGCCCTTGTCGTCGACGATGCTGCCGCCGCCGAAACTGCCGACCCATTCGATGGCGTCACAGGTCAGCCCCTCGTAGGACTTGCCCTGCCAGGCGAAGCCCCACATGTCTTTGTTGCCGGCGGCACGCTCGCCATCCTGCACGGCCTTGGCTGTTGCGGTCAGCTCAGCCCAGGTCTTCGGTACCGGCTTCTTGTATTTCTCCAGCAGATCCTTGCGATAGAACATCAGTCCGGTATCGGTGTACCAGGGCTGAGCCACGAATTTGCCATTGACCGTGCCGGCAGCGACCGTCGAAGGGAAATTGGCCGCGATGTCTTCCTTGGGCAGCGCTTCCGACAGATCGAGCAGGTGGTTCTGCAGCAGGCCGATCCAGACGACATCGAGCAGCAGCACGTCGGCATCCTGTGACTGCGCCGAAAGCAACTGCTGGTAGAGCGGCAACGCCTCGTCCCAGGCGGCCGGCATCTTGTTGATCTTGACCTCGTTGCCGGTCTGCTTGGCCCAGTCCTCCGCCCCCTTCTTGCACAGCTCGTATTCGGCACCCGATGACGAACAGAACAGCGACACCGTCTCTGCCCAGGCGGGCGCGGTGGCAAACAGCGAAACCGCGAGCGTAGCGGCACTCCAAAGACGCTTCATGAACATTCTCCTCCCAACCCCTTCTGGCGACCGTCCTCTCACGGCAGACCGACAGTAAATCCAGTCAGTGGATTTATCAAGGCTTAATCCACTGACTGGATTTAAATGGCTGTTGGCGGAAAATGGCGCACCTTGTGCGCCATCACGTCCATCTCCAGGGAGGAGTCCGTGAAAACCCCGGCAAACCCCAGATTCCGGTGTTGTTATTGACGGTTCGCCCAGGCTCGCATCGCCGCCGGCAGCCAGGCACCGAAGCCTTTTGCAAGCGCTTCGTAGCGGGCAAGGAAGTCGGCATGCGCCTCATAGAGGTCAGCCAGCTTCGCATAGGCGTCCGGCGTGCAAGGCTTGTCCCATGCCCCGGCAACCCAGTTGCGGTGCCGCTCGATCAAGGGATCGAGCGCGCATGCTTGCGGAGGCATGCCTCCCCGCATGGCTTCGACCAACGCGCCTTCGATCGGCTTGAGGTCTTGCATCACGCCGGCCATGTCGGGAGACGCCATCGACTGTGCCTCGACTTTGCTCGCTTCGATCTCGAAGCCCGAACGCACTCGCCATAGCGCTCAACCAGCCAGACCTCGTATTCAGCCTGTTTTTGCGGCGAAACCACACCGCTGTAGAGGTCCCTATCCTTCATCGCCTTTTCTCCTTTCAGCTTGGCGATGGTGCGATCGATGGTTTTCAGCATCCGCCGGTAGCGTCTCGCTTCGATTTCCAGCCTGTCGCGCTGCTTGACGAGCGTTTCAAGCCTGTCGAAAGCAGGATCATCGAGCACGGCGCCGATTTCGCCGAGCGACAAGCCAAGCTCGCGATGGATGAGTATCTGCTGCAGCCGCAGCAACTCCTCCTCGCCATAGTAGCGATAGCGATTGTCACCGACGCGCGAGGGCCTAAGCAGCCCGATCTCATCGTAATGATGCAATGCGCGTACCGAAATGCCTGCAAGTTCCGCCAGTTCGCTAACCGTGTAGGTTTTCATCGACCACACCTCGTGACCCGGCTCAGATACGCTCTTACGTCGCGTGAGGGTCAAGCGCGCAAATCCGGTTGCGCAGAGGATAGCACCGGGCAGCAATGCTCCGGCCGAGGAGAGTTCACGGATCGAGATCGGCCCAAGGAGCTACGGATGCGTCTCGTCGAGGTTGACTCGGCCTCTCCGGACATGTTCCCGCAACCCGACGTGGACAACAGAGCACATGCACAAATAGCTGCCGGGCTTACGTATCCCCCGACTTGTCGCTCCGTTCGAACCTGACCGCATCCCAAGCCTTGATCCGGTCCCGCGTCGCATCCCAGTCCCGCTCGGAAATGCTTGCAACCATGGCATCAACAACTGCCAATGCGCCGGCATAGCTGTCCCATGCCGTCCTGTTTTCCGTCGGCAGGGCCACGACCTCGGCGGCATAGGCTGCGGCGGGCGACATCCACTTGTCCGTCACCAGTATGACGCTGGCCCCTGCCGACCGACGCACCTTGTCCGCCAGTTCGACCAGACGTTGCTGATAACGCCGGAAGTCGAAGATGATCAGCAGGTCGCGCGCGCGCATGCGCAGGATGTATTCAGGCCAGATTTCCGTGTCGGGCGGCAGGTGGAAAACATTGCGCCTGACCTGCCGCAGATGCCGCGAGAAATGCTGGGCGATGGCATCGCTGATACGGCCGCCGACGATGTAGACGGCGCGCTTGTCGTCTGCCACGAGATCGCAGATGCGCTCGAACTGGCTCTGTGTCAGGGATTCACCCACGGCTCGTACGGCTTCCGCGGTCAGATCCAGAAAGGACTGCAGGAAATCCGCGCCGCCGCTGGTCATGCGTTCATGCAGATCGACCGGAGAACGGTGCCCTTCCTTCAATTCACCGATCAGCCGACGCTGGAAATCCTGGTAGCCGTGACACCCGAGTTTCGTGACAAAGCGTGTGATCGAGGGAGCCGATACGCCGGTCTGCTCGGCCAATGTCTGGATCGTCTGCAACCCGGCGAACGGATAGTCGGACAGCAATGCCGCGGACAGCTTCCGCTCGGCAGGCGTGAGCGTTTCAGCAAGGCTGTCGATCTGTTGGCGTAGCTCCATGCCGCACCCTTCCATGTAGAAATTTTTTAGTCAATCGTGATTTCTTTATTGACATTGATGGAATTTTTTCATCATCCTTTGGAAAAAAGAATGGGAACTGAAATTGGAATTCAACTTGCCATCAGCACTGCGCGTATCGCGTGTTGAGGTCCCTTCGCCTAAGGGGATCGACAGCGCGGCGCAGTGTCTTCTTTTTGCTGGCGACAAGCACAACCTCCCGGGCTTTGCGGCCAACCATCGCCACCCCTCCTGCCCCGGCAGCCAACGTTCGGCATCAGGCTGCTCAAGGCGTCGGCACGGAAAATCGCGCACAGACGCAGCCCTTTCGACACTACCCCATCCGCATGCATGCGCCATCGTTCTCGCGCATGAATTGAACACCGTTCACAGCGCGGCCAAGCCGGAGACATTCCTATGACGCTAACCCGCGACGTGGCGCTGGTGCCCGAGCAGTCCGCCGTGATTTTCATCGATGTCCAGAACTTCTCGGCCCATCGCAAGGGTGCCGAGTTCGCCGATCTGAACGACGCCGAATTCGAGCGGCAGTATGGCTGGTTTTTCGGCGAGCTGCGCAATCGCATTGTTCCCAACATGCAGCGTCTGCAAGAGGCATTCCGGAACCACGGCATCGAGGTGATGTACACCACCATCGAGAGCCTGACCAAGGACGGGCGTGACCGCAGCCTCGACTACAAGATCACCGGCTTCAACGTGCCCAGGGGCTCGTGGGACGGCAAGGTCATCGACGAGCTTGCTCCCGGCGACGACGAAATCTGCCTGCCCAAGTCGTCATCATCGGTCTTCGTCTCCACCCATATCGACTACATCCTGCGCAACCTCGGCGTCCGGCAGCTGGTCATCAGCGGCATCCTCACCGACCAATGTGTCGAAAGCGCTATCCGCGATGCCTGCGACCTCGGCTACCTGGTAACCCAGGTGACCGACGCATGCGCCACCTACACCAGCGAGCGGCACTCCAATTCGCTGAACACAATCAAGGGTTATTGCCGCCAGATAACGACCGACGCGCTGATTGCTGAATTGGAAGGAACGAGCCGATGAGCGATGCAGCCAACGAAGTCTGGAGCCGGATCGACTCTGATCGGGACTATGTCGTCAGTCTGGCCCGGGACCTGGTCAGGATCCCTTCCGTCAATCCGAAGTTCCAGGTCGAGCAAGGCATCAATCGCGAAGCCGATGTCCAGCGTCTCCTCGACGGTCACCTCAAGGACCTCGGTTTCGAAACGCGGAGCTGGGATGTCTTCCCCGAGCGGCCGAACCTGATCGGTGAATGGGACGGCTCCGACGACAAGAGCCTGATCCTGTGCGGACACATCGACGTTGTCCCGGTCGGCGACACAAGCCGCTGGGCGCGCGATCCTTTTGGCGGAGAGATCGCCGAAGGCAAGCTCTGGGGGCGTGGCGCCGTTGACATGAAAGCCGGCGTGGCAGCCTGCGTGGCGGCGGCACGCGCGGTGAAACAGGCCGGCATCAAGCTGGAAGGCCGGCTGGCTATCCACAGCGTCGTCGATGAGGAAGCCGGCGGCTTCGGCGCCATGGATCTGGTGAAGCGTGAAAAGCGGCTCGCCCGGCGTGCGATCGTCGCCGAGCCGACATGGGGCAACATCGTTCCGGCCGAAGGCGGCCTGACCTGGGTAAGGGTCACCATTTTCGGCAAACAGGCTCATGCCGGCTGGCGCTTCAATTCGATGTGGCCGCAACCGCACGTCCAGGGTCGTCTCGAGCCTGGCGTCAATGCCATTGAGCTCGGGACGCGTTTCCTCATGGCCTTGCGCGACTTCGAGCAATCCCGCTGCCGCGACAACTGGCATCCGTTGACGCCGGCTGGCCTTGCCACGATCAATCCCGGTGTCATCCGCGGTGGCGCCGGCCTCGGGCCCGATGGCACGCCGCAGATCATGACCAATGCAGCGATCATTCCAGACGTCGTCACCATCGACCTCGACTATAAATTCATGCCTCAGGAGCGGTTTGAAGACGTGAAGGCGGAATTTGAGAATTTCGTCAGCCATTTCGCCCAGACGGACGCCTGGATGCGCGATCATCCCCCGGCGATCGAATGGGATCTGTTCGGGCTGAATTTCCCGCCGATGAACACACCCGTCGATCACCCTCTGGTCTCTTCGCTCGCCGAACGGGCCCGGCATGTACAGCGCAAGGCGCCCGAAATCAGAGGCTTCGAAGCCGTCACCGATGCCGCCCACTATGCCGGTGCGGGTGTGGTGCCGGTGATCTACGGGCCGGCCGGCGACGGCTTCCATGGCGACAATGAATGCGTGGAGATCGAAAGCCTGATCGAAACGACGAAGGTGATCGCCGCAGCGATCATCGACAATTGCGGAACACGCTAGAGCAACTCCGGCGGAAAGGGCGCAGCGTTTGGCGTCCGGAATTGCGCAAAAACAAAGAGTTAAACCTCTCCGCGGTTCCGTGAAAAACGGAACCGCTCCAGACATAAAAACGGCAAGGGGAACGACATGCTGACAAGACGAATTTTCATGGGCGCGGTCTCCGCGCTCGCACTGGCTGCCTCAACCGCTTTCGCCAGCGCCGACGTAATCAAGCTGGGCATTCTTGCTCCCCTCACCGGGCCTGCTGCCGCGGACGGCCAGGAAGTGGCCAACGGCGTCAAACTCGCCGTGGAAGACCTCAACAAGGCTGGTGGCATCGCCGGCCACACTTTCGAAGCTGTCGTTGCCGATGTCGGCGACGCCAGCGCCGACAAGGTCGCCACAGCAGCCGAACGCCTGCTCGGAGACCAGGCGACGGGCGCCATCTTCACGGGCTACGCATCCACCAGCAATTTTGAAATCGACATGATGGCCGAGCAGGACATGATCTATCTTGTCTCCGGCAACTCGCAGCAGACCAAGGACATCGTCTCGCCCGACCCTTCCCGTTTCACCACGGTGTGGTCACTGACGCCGTCCTACGATGCCTACAACACCGAGATCGTGCCGGTCATCGACGAACTCGCCACGAGCGGCAAGCTGAAGCTGCCGAACAAGAAGGTGGCGCTGGTGGCATCCGACAATCCCTATTCGAAGGGTATCGCCAACGGCATGGCCGAGGCCTTCAAGGCAGCCGGCTGGGAAGTGACCCAGAATGACCTGTTGCCCTTCGGCGAGATCAACGACTGGCGGGGTTTCCTGGCCAAGGTGCGGCAGGATCCGCCGGCTCTGCTGATCAACACCGACTACGTCTCCGCGAACGCCGCGACCTTCATGCGGCAGTTCATGGAAAATCCCACCAACAGCCTCGTCTTCATCCAGTATGCACCGTCGGTGCCGGAATTCCTGGAGCTGACCAAGGAGAAATCCTCGGGCATCGTCTACAACGCCCTCGGCGGCCCGGTGCGCGCAGCCAGCAACCCGCGCGCCGACGAAGTCATCGGCAAATACAAGGCCGCATACAATGTCGAGCCCGGCTCCTATGGCGTCATGCTCTACGAGCAGGTGATGCTCTATGCCGACGCCCTGGCCAAGGTCGGCGATCCTGCCAAGCGCAAGGAAATCGGTGCCGAGATCGGCAAGGCCGACAAGCAGACAGCCATGGGGCGCACACGATTTGACCCGGCCACGCACCTCGCGGTCCAGGGCAAGGACGGAATGCCGATCCAGTTCTATCAGATCCAGGACGGCAAGCGCGTGCTGTTCTATCCGAAGGAATATGCGAGCGGCGAGTTCAAGCAGCCGGTCTGGATGAAGTGATCCAGCAGGGCCGCGCTCAGAAAAACAAAGGGTTGGAGCGTTTCCGTGAACGACGGAAACGCTCCAGGCGCGGCACTCTCTCCATCGAGCGACACGCATGAGCGAAAACATTCTCGAGATCGCCGGAGCCTGCAAATTCTTCGGCGGGTTGAAAGCAGTCAACGACGTCAGCTTCACCGTCGCGCGCGGCGAAATCCTCGGCATTGCCGGCCCCAATGGATCCGGCAAGAGCACCTTGTTCAACCTGATCACCGGCGTCCCGTTCGGACCGACGGCAGGCGAAGTGCGTTTCATGGGCGAGCGCATCGATCGCTGGCCCGCACATCGCATCTCGCGGGCCGGCCTCGTCCGCACATTCCAGAAGGATGCCGAGTTCCCGGCACTGTCCGCGGATGAAACCTTGCTGGTCAGTGCCACCTACAATGGCCGGCTGTCCCGCGCCCAGGCCGAAGCCCGCATCGAGGATGCCCTGCGCTCGGTGGATTTCGGTCAGACGCGCCGCTCGATGCCGTCGCGCGAATTGTCCGTCTATGAAAAGAAGCAGCTCATGATCGCCTCGGCCCTGATATCCAAGCCGGCCCTGCTGATGCTGGACGAGCCCGCTTCGGGACTGACGAAACCTGAGATCCAGCGGCTCGACGATCTGCTGATGGCCGTGAACAGAAGCGGCGTGACCGTACTCCTCATCGAACATGTGCTCAGCCTGCTGCTGTCGGTCTCGCAGCGTCTGATCGTGCTCAACCAGGGCAGCGTCCTGACCGCCGGCGACCCGCACGATGTCGTCAGGAACCCGCAGGTGATCGAAGCCTATCTTGGGGGACGCAGCTGATGCGGCGACTTCTCGACATCACCGGCCTGGAAGCAGGATATGGCGCCGCCCGCGTCCTGAACGGACTGTCGGTCCACATCGACGAAGGCGAGTCGATCGGCCTGTTTGGACCGAACGGCCACGGCAAGTCGACGTTGCTCAGGACCATTTCCGGGCTGTTGCGCCCGACTGCAGGTTCCATAACCTTCGAAGGCAACGACATCACCAGCCAACGCCCGCCGGCAATCGTGGCGGCAGGCCTCATCCATGCACCGCAAGGCAACACTCTGTTCGGCACCATGCGCATCGCTGAAACGCTGGAGCTTGCAGCCTTCAGCAAACGCGCCAGGGCGGAAGCCGCCCGGCATATCGATGAGGTCTATGCGCTGTTTCCACGTCTTGCCGAGCGCAAGCAGCAGTCTGCCCGCACACTGTCGGGCGGCGAGCGCCAGATGCTGTCGATCGGCTGCGCATTGATGTGCGCGCCGCGCCTGCTGATGCTTGACGAGCCGACGCTGGGGCTTTCCCCGCGCCTCAAGGAAGAGCTGGCTGGTGCCATAGCCAAGATCTCCAAGACCGGCGTGCCGCTGATCGTCGTCGAGCAGGACGTCGAGTTCCTGCTGTCGCTGACCGATCGCCTCTATATGGTCGAGCATGGCGAGGTCGTGCGCGAGATCAGCAGCGCGAATGCACCCGACCACGAAGAGGTGATGCGCCTCTATTTTGGTGCGGAGGGAGCACACTGATGGACGCCCTTCTCGCAACGCTCGTCTCCGGTCTCGTGCTTGGCTCGCTCTATGCCTTGATGTCGAGTGGCCTCAGCCTCGTCTGGACCACGCTGGGCGTCTTCAACTTCTCCCATGGCGCACTGATGATGGTCGGGGCGTTCATCGCCTGGACTGTCAGCGAAGTCCTCGGCCTGGGGCCGATCGTCGGCATCCTGTCGGGGACGCTTGCCGCCGGGCTTATCGGTGTCATCATCGAACGCCTGCTGGTCCGGCCGTTCTACAGCAACCGCAACATGCTCCTGATCACCGCCATGACCACGCTTGCCGCCATGGTCATCCTCGAACGCGGCGCGCAGATGATCTGGGGCGCACGGTTGAAGCAACTGCCGCGCCTGATCCCTGGCGAAGTGCAGATCCTGGGCACCACCATCTCGGCGCATGAAGCCCTGCTGATCGTGCTGGCACCGCTTATCCTGGTCGCCTTGTGGCGCTTCACGGTGATGACCAATCGCGGGCGCAGCCTGCGAGCAGTCGGCCAGAACCAGGATTCGGCGGCGCTTCTCGGCATCGACGTGCCCGTAGCCTTCGCGTTGGCGTTCGGCATCTCGGCCGCGCTGGCGGGGCTCACCGGCGCCTTGCTCGGCTCGATTCGCTTCATCACGCCGACGATGGGCAGCGAGCCGCTGACCAAGGCGATGATCGTCGTCATCTTCGGCGGGCTGGGCAATCTCGGCGCGACCGCTGGAGCGGCCTATCTCATCGGCTTCATCGAGGCATTTCTGATCTTGGGACTGGGCCTCTACTGGACGCCCTTCGTGCTGTTCCTCTTGATGATCCTGGTCCTGCTGTTCAGGCCGAACGGCGTGTTCGGAGGCAAATGATGGTCAGCAAACCTCAACTCCTCGCCATCCTGGCCCTGTTTGCAGCGCTTGCCGTCGTGCCGCTGTTCGTCACGGACAGCTATGTCAGGCACCTGTTCATCATCGCTTTCGTCTACGCCGTCATCGCCTCGAACTGGAACCTCAGCCTCGGCCATTGCGGCGTCTTCAATTTCGGACACCTCACCTTCTTCGGTATCGGTGTCTACACCGCCGCGATCGCCAGCAAGACGTTTGGCGTCAATCCCTGGGTTGCCATGCTGCTCGGCGGCGGCACGGCCGCCCTCTCGGCGCTGCTGCTGGCGGCGCCGGTTGCGCGACTGAAGGGCATTTATGTCGTCCTGGTCACCTTCGCCTTCACGCAACTCGTGCTGCAGCTGGTGCTCAGCCAATCCCAGATCACCGGTGGCGCGGAGGGCATGGTCCGCCTGCCCTTGCTGGAACTGGGCAGCTACAGTTTCCTGAAGGATTTCAAGTTCGGCTATTACTATGTCGGCCTGGCGCTGCTGGCGTTTTCCTGTCTCTTCCTGGCGCTCGTCAGCAACTCCTCCTTCGGCAAATCGCTCAAGGCAGTCCGCGATGCCGAGGATTATGCCGCGGCACGCGGCATCTCCGTTGCCCGCCAGCGCATCCTGGCCCTGACGCTGAGCGCCATCTTCACCGGCATCGCCGGCGGCTTCTACGCGATATACCTGCGTGTTGCCTCGCCGGAAGTCTTCGGCTTCGGAACGCTGTCGCTTGCCCTGTCGATGGTCCTGATCGGCGGCGTCAACACCGTCTTCGGACCGGTGCTTGCCGCGCTGGTGCTCACCTTCGCCACCGAGGCGATGGCTGGTTTGCAGGGTTTCGAGGATGCCCGCTTCATCGTCATAGCCGTGGCAATGATCCTGGTGCTGAGGCTGGCGCCGGAAGGGCTGGTGGAGCTTCTGGGCAAGCTGCGGTTATCGACGCGCGGCGCACGGACATGATCGCAGCCCGGGCGGAATAGTTGGAGGAGACGAAAGATGACCAGATCGCCGATCGACAACAACCTCGTTGAGGAGGCTACGGCCTGGCGCCGTCACCTCCATGCCCATCCCGAGACAGCCTTCGAGGAAAAGGCAACGGCCGATTTCGTCGCGGCGAAACTGGAGGAATTCGGCATCGAGGTACACCGGGGTCTTGGTGGAACAGGCGTGGTCGGCACGCTGAAGCGCGGCACCAGTCCCGCCACGGTTGGCCTTCGCGCCGACATGGATGCGCTCTTCATCCAGGAAGAAAACACCTTCGAGCACCGCTCGACGATTGACGGCAAGATGCACGCCTGTGGACACGATGGCCACACCGCCATGCTGCTGGCAGCGGCCAGCCATCTCGCCAGGAACGGCGATTTCGACGGTACCGTGCGCTTCATTTTCCAGCCCGCCGAGGAAACGGGCGACCAGCATTGCGGCGGCAATGCCATGGTCAAGGATGGCCTGTTTGAGAAATTCCCCGTCGACGCGATCTTTGGCATGCACAATTTTCCCAATGTCCCGGCCGGCCGCTTCATGATGCGAACCGGACCGATGCTCGCATCGATCGACACCTTCGAATTTCATGTGCTGAGCCGCATCGCGCATCCTGCGACGCAATTCGCCGTCGCGGATCCTCTGCTGACAGCTGCCGCGATCGTGCAGGAAATGCACATGTTCAAGGCGCGTTACCTGAACCCGGCCGAACCCGTGGTGCTGTCGATCACGCAGTTCCGCAGCGGCGACCCGAACCACCGTCAGGGTGTCCACGTCACGCCGGACGAAGCGGTCGTTCGCGGCACTCTGTACACGCTCAACGACAGCGTTCGCGACGCCTTCGAGGCAGGGCTGGAGAAGATCGTGCGCAACGCCACCGAAGCGGTCGGCGCAGGGCACAAGTTCATTTTCGAGCGCGGTTATCCCGTTCTTCGCAACACCCGGACAGAAACGCAGTTTGCCGCCTCGGTCGCGGAAGAGGTGGTTGGCGAAAAACTCGTCGACGACGAGATGCAGCCGATCATGGGTGCGGAGGATTTCGCCTTCATGCTTGGCGGCGTACCCGGCAGCTATGTGTTCCTCGGCTCAGCTCGCGAAGGCGAGGCGGCGCCGCGTCCTCTGCACACCGCCGAATACGACTTCAACGACGACATCATAGCGACCGGAGTGCGTTACTGGACAACGCTGGCGGAACGCTATCTGGCCGAAACGCCAGGGCGGCACCAGAGCAATTCCAGGAAAAGTGTGTAGCGGTTTTCCGTCCGGAATTGCGTTAAAATAAAGAGTTAGAGCGTTTCCGTGAAAAACGGAAACGCTCTAGACCGAATTCAACCGGCAGAGCGTGTCTTCAGGCGGCGCCCTTGGCGCCGCCTTGCTTTTTGTCCGCTCTGAGCAGCATGCCGAAGAGGTCGCGCGGTTCGTCGGGATCAGCGAGCAGGTCGAGTTCCTCATAGAGGCCGGTGGCCTGCAGCTGGTCGCGCACATAGCGCAGCGCCGAGAAATCCTCGGTGGCAAAGCCGACCGAATCGAACAGCGTGATCTGCTTGTCGCTGGTGCGCCCGGCTGCCTTGCCCGCCATCACCTGCCACAGCTCGATCACCGGATGATCGCCATCCAGCTGCTGGATCTCGCCCTCGATGCGCGTCTGCGGCGGGAACTCCACGAAGATGTCGGAGCGCAGCAGGATGTCGCGATGCAGCTCGGTCTTGCCAGGGCAGTCGCCGCCGACCGCGTTGATGTGCACGCCCGAGCCCACCATGTTGTCGGTCAGGATCGTCGCATACTGCTTGTCGGCCGTCACCGTGGTGATGACGTCCGCCCCCTCCACCGCCTCCTGGCCGGAGGCGCAGATGGTGATGTCGAAGCCCATGCCGGCGAGGTTCTTCGCACAGCGCTTCGAGGCCGACGGATCGATGTCGTAGAGGCGCAGCCTGTCGATGCCGGTGATGGCCTTGAAGGCGATGGCCTGGAATTCCGACTGCGCGCCATTGCCGATGATGGTCATGGTGCGGGCACCCTTCGGCGCCAGGTACCTTGCGACCAGCGCCGAGGTGGCGGCTGTGCGCAGCGCCGTCAGGATGGTCATTTCGGTCAGCAGCATCGGATAGCCCGAGCCGACATCGGCGAGCACACCAAAAGCGGTCACCGTCTGCAGGCCCTCGCGCGTGTTCTTCGGGTGGCCGTTGACATATTTGAAGCCGTAGAGCCGGCCGTCGCTGGTCGGCATCAGCTCAATGACGCCGTCATGGCTGTGCGAGGCGACGCGCGGCGTCTTGTCGAACAGTTCCCAGCGGCGGAAGTCCTCTTCGATATAGCTGGCCAGCTCGGTCAGGAAGCGCTCGACCCCGATGGCCAGCACCAGCTTCATCATGGAATCAACGCTCACGAACGGAACGATGTTCAGCTTCGCTGCGGTCATGCCGCGGTCTCCTTGTTTTTGCGCGTGAACCGCGGCGTCAACTGCGATGGGAATTGTGTTTCCGCATCATGGCGGCGAGTGCGGGATTGGCCTTGTCGAGCGCTTCGATGGCAGCTGCGGTGTCGTAAAGCCGCTCGTCCTGTCCCATCTTGAATTTGGCTTCCAGTCGCGTGATCGGCATCTCGAAGCCGACCACGTGCGGCAGACGCCGCTCCATGCCGCCCGGGCCAAGTTCGCGCATCCGCCAGCGGTCGGGTCGGTCCTTCTCCAGAACCTCCACCAGTTCCAGAAGATGGCGTGCGGTCGTCGCCGTGTCGATCGGCATCGGCCTGCCGTGGCAATGAACGACCGCGAAGTTCCAGGTCGGAGCACTGTCGCGAACCGGATTGTGCGGGTACCAGGACGACGAGATGTAATCGTGCGGCCCATTGAAAACAGCAACGGTTTCGTGCCCCTGGATCAGCGAGGCCGCATGCGGATTGGCGGCAGCCAGATGCGACACCAGCGTCCCATTCTCTCCCCTTCCCGGCTGCAGCACGAAGGGCAGATGGGAAACCATCAGCCCTTCCGGGGCAGCGCTCACGATCGTGGCAAAGACCACCGCCTCGATCAGACCAAACACCTCGCCTCGAGACAGCGGTGCGAATTCCGGCTTGGTGTACACGATGCCAGTGGACCTCAGCTTCTCTGGACGCGCACGGCCGGAATGAGACCCTGGGGCCGGATCAGCAGCACCGCAATGACACCGGACAGCACGATGGCATCCCTGTAGGGCGCGATGGCTGCCGGCAGCGTCGCCTGCAGCAGGACCTCGGTCACGCCGAGCAGAAAGCCGCCGGCCACCGCTCCCGGCAGGCTGCCCAGCCCACCGACGACGGCGGCTATGAAAGCCTTGAGCACGGGAGTGAACCCCATCAGCGGATCGACCGAGGCACGGCTCGCTACCCACAGCATGGCGGCCAGCCCGGCAAGCAGGCCGGACAGGAGGAATGCCGTGGCGATGATGCGGTTGGCGGGAATGCCCATCAGCCGCACGACGTCGAAATCCTCCGCTGCCGCGCGCATCGCCGTACCGGTCACGGTGCGCCTTAGGAAGAACTCCAGCGCGATCAGCGCCAGGATGGAGACGACGATTGAAATCGTCGGACCGACGCCGATGGTGAAGTCACCGATCGAGAAAGCGCCGGTCATCCAGCTGGGTATGGCGACAGCCTGCGGGCGCGCCGACACGCCGTTCTGGAAGATGACCTTGAGCAGGCCCGAGACGGCGAAACTGGTCAGCAGAAGACTGGTGACGCTGGCGCCGCGCATCGGCCGGAAGGCAACACGTTCCATCGCCACCGCGGCGACAGCCGCGCAGATGACGGCAAGCAGCACGGCTGCTGGAAATGGCACGCCGGCGATGAGAGCTGCCAGAAGCGCATAACCCGTCAACGTCATCAGCTCGCCATGGGCGAAATTGATCAGACCGACGATGGAGAAGACGATGGCGAGTCCGAGTGCCAGCAGCGCATAGACGCCGCCAAGGCTCACTGCATTGATGATCTGTTGCGCGATCATGGTCAGGCTCCGAGATAGGCTTGGCGCACGAGATCGGAACTGGCGAGTTCAGCGGCCGTGCCTGTCAATGCGACTTCACCATTGGCGAGCACCGTGGCACGGTCGGCGATTTCGAGCGCGAGCGCGACGTTCTGCTCGACCAGAAGCACCGTCAGCCCATTGCTGCGGAGCTGCGCGATAAGGTCGAACACGGTGTCGATGATTTGAGGGGCGAGCCCGAGCGACGGTTCGTCGAGCAGGATAAGCTTGGGCCGCGCCATGAGGGCGCGCGCGATCGCCAGCATCTGCTGCTCGCCGCCGGAAAGGTTGCCACCCTTGACCTGATGGTAGCGGCGCAGGATCGGGAAGAGCTCGAGCATCTCCTCCTCTCGCGCCTTCGCCTCAACGGCGGTCTGATGTACCGCGCCACCGAGGCGCAGATTCTCGGCCACGGTCAGGCTGGCGAAGATGCGCCGCCCCTCCGGCACCAGTGCCACGCCGCGACGTGCGATCGCCTCGGCTGGCATATTGGTGATGTCCTTGCCCTCGAGCAGCACCCTGCCGCCGGCTGCCGGCACCAGCCCGGCGACGGCACCGAGCGTCGAACTTTTGCCGGCACCATTGGCGCCGACCAGTGCGACGATTTCACCGGCGCCAACCGAGAGGTCGACGCGGCGCACCGCCTCGACCTCTCCGTATCGAATTCTGAGGGCTTCGACGCTCAGCATGGTGTCACGGTGCCGGAACGTCGGCCGCAGCCGGCACGACGGTTTCGACATATTTCGGCTCGCCGCCTTCGTAGCGCATCAGCACAACCGGTCGCAGCGGCATGCGGTCGGTGCCGGCATAGGTGATCTTGCCGGTGATGCCCTCGAAGTCCTTGAGATTGGCGATGGCATCGCGGATCGCCTTGGGATCGTCCGACCCGGCGGTCTTCACGGCCTGGTCGAGGATCAGGCCGATCTCGTAGCCATTGACCTCATAGGTGGATTCCGGCGCATGGCCGGCGTGTTTGGTGAAGGCAGCATTGAAGGCCTCCAGCTTGCTGCCGGCTTGCGGATAGCCGGCCGCGGTGTAGACGACACCGTCTACCAGCTTGCCGAGCGCCTTGATGGTCGGGGTTCCGATCGCGTCGGCACCATAGACCGGAATGTTGATGCCGGCACCGCGCAATTGCTGGATGAAGGCCGGGAAATCCGGCTCATAGGCCGCCGTCATGATCAGGTCGGGCTGCTCGGCAAGACCCTTGATGTTGGTGATCTCGGCGGAGAAGTCCGGCTGGTTCATCGCGAAGGTGCCGCGGCCGACGATCTTGCCGCCCTTCTTCTCGAACACCTTGCCGAAATACTCCGGCAGGTTGGCGACATAGGTCGCGTCGGGCGATGTCAGCAGGAAGACCTTGCGCTTGCCTTCGGCAATGGCGAAGTCCGCGACGGCGGTCGCCTGCAGATTGTCGGCCGGATAGGTGCCGAACATCACGTCTCCGACCGCCTGGGTCAGCACCGGTGCCGAGCCACAAAGCGTCAGCGAGGGGATACCGAGCGGCTGGGTAAGCTGGCCGGCCGAGATCGACGGGTCGGCATCGCACGGCGTGATCATGATCTTGGCGCCGGCGTCGATCAGTTCCTGCGTGACGGTGGCCGTCTGCGCGGTGTCGCTGCGCGTGTCCTTGATGATCAGGTTGACCTTGTATTTGCCGGCAAGGCCGCCCTTGGCGTTCAGCTCGTCGATCGCCATGCGCAGACCAGCCAGCGCCGGCTGGTCGTAGGGTGCAAGCCCGCCTGTCTGGGCGGTCGCCGCGCCGATGATGATCTCCTCCGCGAAGGCGGGGGCGGCCGTCATCACGGCGATGGAGGATATGGCTGCCAGTAATGCTGTGCTCTTCCGAGTAAGCCTCATGTGAGTTCTCCCATTGGATGTCCGGTTGTTCTTGTTCATTGGACGTCGTTCCCCTGGCGGGCGCGTGCCGTGCGGCTGCCGAGATAGGCGGCCACGACCGCAGGGTTGTTCTGCACTTCCGAAGGTGTGCCATCGGCGATCACGCGACCGCGATCGACCACGACGATGCGCTCGCACAGGTTCATCACCAGCCGCATGTCGTGTTCGATGAGGATCACACCGATATGCCGTTCGCTGCGCACAGCCGCGAGGATCGACACGAGCTCCGCCGTTTCCACCGCGTTCATGCCGGCTGCAGGCTCGTCGAGCAGCAGGAAGCGCGGCTTGAGCGCCAGCGCGCGCGCCACCTCCAGCCGACGGCGCTGGCCGTAGGCGAGAGAGGCGGCCGGCCGGTCCGCGAAAGCCTCCAGCCCCATGCGCGCGAGTTCGTGTCGGGCGGCGGCCTCGGCGGCGGCGAGACCCGGTTCCACTTCGCGTGCGGCCACGACGACGTTCTCAAGCACTGTCATGCGCGGGAAGACGCGGATGTTCTGGAAGGTGCGGGCGATGCCGGCACGGGCGAAACGGAACGCGCTTGCCCGCCGCGCCGGTACCCCGACCGAAACGCTGCCGGAACTCGGCGTGACATCACCGGCGATCATGTTGAGCAGAGTCGTCTTGCCCGCGCCATTAGGCCCGATGATGCCTGTTATGCTGTCGGGCTGGAACGCAAGCGTCACGTCATCGACGGCCACGACGCCGGCATAGCGGCGCGACAGGTGTTCGACGGAGATCGGCCCGCCTGTAGCACGCACTGGATCGACGGCCGCCGCCGAACTGACGGGATTCGCCTTCGTGCCGGGGCGGCGCAGCAGGTTGAGTTCGTGGTCACCGAACAGCCCGGTCGGTCGCCGCCAGATGACGAGGATCATGGCCACCGCCAGCACCCCTTGCGTGAGGCCGAACAACACCGGCATCTGCAGGCCGAGCACCTCGCCACCGCCTTCGAAACGGCGAACCACCTCGACCACGAGTACCGTGACGACAACGCCGGCGAAGGCGCCGAGCGAGGACGTCATGCCGCCGACGATCAGCATGGCCAGCATGGTGAAACCGAAGTCGAAATAGAAATCCTTGGGCGAGAATGCGCCAAGGAATTGCGCCATCATGGCGCCGGCAGCAGCTGCGGCCACGGCACCCATTACCCAGGCGGCCAGCCGCGCCATGCGGTGGTCGACTCCGACAGCGGCGGCGCCGCGTTCGTCGTCGGCGGCAGCGCGTGCGGCAAGACCGAAGGAGGTCTCCCGGAACAGCCGTGCCGCCACGATCGCCATGGCCGCGATCGCGACAGCCGTCCACAAACCGACCTCACGCGGCACACCATAGAAGGGCTGGCTGCCTCGCGTGATCTCGCGGCCCGCGACCAGCAAAGTGTAGACGATGATGAGCAGGGCAAGCGTGGCGATCGAAGCACTCGACCCGGAGAGCCTCAGCAAAGGCGTACCGGTGATCAGGCCGACCAGCACCGCCAGCACCAGCACCACCGCCAGCGCCGCGAAAAAGGACATTTCATATCCGGCCAGGAACTGCGGCAGGTCGCGCAGGGCGCTGCGCTGCAAGGCGGCCGGCAGCGTCAGGATGCCCGTGGCATAGGCACCAAGTCCGACAAAGGCCGCATGGCCGAAAGAAACGATGCCGGTGTTGCCGGAGAATATCTGGAGGCCGAGCACCGCCGTCAGCATGATCGCCGCATAGGTGACCACACGCTGCATGGCGGCATTGCCGAAAAAGTAGATCGCCAGCGCCGCCAGTATCAGCGCGGCGATCATCGCCAGCGCATCGACGCCGGCATTGCGGAATGCCGCCGGCAGGACCGAACGGGACGTGCTCTGCTCCATTGTCATGACCGCCATCACACGGCTCCGAAACGGGTCGGGGCAAACGGCGCCAGAATAGGCTGGGCACCATGCAGCGCCAGCTTGCCGACGGCCTCGCCCACTGCCGGCCCGGTCTTGAAGCCGTGCCCGGACGAGCCCGCCGAAACGAGCAGCCCTTCGACCCCCGGCATGGCGCCGATCACCGGCAGATCGTCCGGACTCATGTCGTAGAGGCCGGCATAGCCGGGCCTGATCCCAAGCTCCATCATCGCCGGGACGCGGGAGGCAAAGGTCTCGAGAATATCGACCGACTCTGCCTCCTCGACACCCTCCATGTAATTGTCCGGATCCTCTACCAACCTCGGGCGGATGGTCTCCGCGTGCCGCACCCCGGTGCCGCCACCGGCCCAGGTGCCGGCGAGGATCACGCCATCATTGTCGGGTCTCGCATAGTTGCGGGAAATGTCATCGCACCAGGCCCAGGGCATGACCTGGCGTGCCTTGCCGCCGGCATTCAACACCGCCATCGGATGGCGTTCGACATGCAAAGGCAGTTCGAGCGAGGCCGTTGCCAGCAGGCGGCGTGTCCACGGTCCGGCGGCGAGGATGACCCTGTCGGCCTCAAGCACGGTTCCGTCGGCAAGCGTTACGCCGGTGATCCGGTCGCCCGCGCGCAGCAGCCTGGCAACCGGGGTGTTCTGCAGGATCCGGGCACCACGTGCGCGCGCTGTCCGGGCTATCGCATTGGTGGCGCCGAAGGCGTCGGCATAGCCATATTCCGGCTCCCAGATCGCAAGTGCCACGCCCTCGGAGGCAAAGCCGGGGGCTTCGGCAGCGAATTCGGCAGGGGTCAGCGTTTCCATGCGGGCACCCTCGCCGCGGATACGCTCCGCGGCCGCGGACCAGCTTGCGGCATTCTCCTCGCCGCAAACCCACATCATGCCCACCTGCGTGACGAAGGATCCTTCCTGCGCGATCTCCGGAAGGTCGACCAGGATCTCCCGCCCACGGATCGCGAGCTGCGACAGTTCCGGCATCAGGTAGAAGGCATGCAGGAGCGCCGACGACTTGCCCGAAGGCCCGCCTGCGGGATGCGTCTGCTCGATGAGTGTTACCCGGGCGCCTTTGCCGGCGAGGTACATCGCGGCGCTCGATCCTACGATCCCGGCGCCCACGATGATGATGTCATCGCCATTCTTCATTCGTCGTTCCCCACAGTCTGTCGCTGCTTTATGGCCAGCTAAGACGACATCGAGAGCGATGTCAATATTTCTTCATTGTTGACCGATAATTCCGTTTCTGTAATAAACTCTGCAACGATAAAAAGAACGGCCAGGGGAGGCAGATGGCGATACGCGATGTTCTGATGCGGCAGGATCTGGCGCTTACTCCTTCCGAGGAGAAGATCGTGCGCCTGCTGCTCACGGACTATCCGGGCGCCGGTCTCGGCAGCGCCTCAAACCTCGCCCGCCGCGCCGGGGTGAGCGATCCCACCGTGGTGCGGCTGGCTGTCAAGCTCGGCTACGAGGGCTATCCGGACTTCCAGGCAAAGCTGCTGGCGGAAGTCGAAGCGAGACTGCATTCGCCGCTGCTGATGATGGAAGCCAAGCGTCCATCAGGCTCGGAAGACAACCCTATCCTCGCCTATCTGGCCTCGGTGGACGAGGCGATGGGAAAGGCCGCGAGCATCACGCCGCTGACCACTTACGACCGCACTGCCCGCCTGATCATGGAAGCCAAGGGCGAGATCGTGCTGGTCGGCGGGCGCTTCAGCCGCCACGTGGCAGGCATGTTCGCCGGATACCTGCTGCAATTCCGGCCGAATGTTCGCGACATCGGCGTCCTTTCCAGCCAGTCCCTGGACATCCTCGCCGACCTCGGGCGCAAGGACGTACTCGTCGTTTTCGACTATCGCCGCTACCAGCTCGACGTCGTCTCGTTTGCCCGACAGGCGGCCGCACGCGATGTGCGCGTGGTGCTGTTCACCGACCAATGGCTGTCGCCGGTCGCGGAATTCGCGGAGACGACCATCGTCAGCCCGCTTGAGGTCGCCTCTCCCTACGACACGCTGGCGCCGGCCATCGCCCAGATGGAAGCGCTCACAGCCCATATTCTCTCGACCCTGGGAGACGAGGGCCGCGCCCGCATCGAGCGGCTGGAGGAAGTGCGGCATGCCAATGCCGTCACCCTCGACGAGCCGTCGCAGGATGGCGCCAGGACAACCCCCGGACCGAAATCACCAAGGCAGGACCGCAAGCAATGACCCTACCCCTCCCCAGGCGCGACGAACCGTTTCGGCGCGGCGAAACCGCGCTCCTGCTCGTCGACATGCAGCGGATATGGCTGGAGCCCGGCGCCGACCCCGACCATCCGGAGCTTGGCCCGGATCACTACTTCTACCGCCAGACGGCGACCGAGACGATCCCCAACCAGGAGCGACTGCTGAAAGCGGCGCGCGCCAATGGCGTCGAGGTATTGCACACCATCATCCAGAGCCTGACCGAGGACGGCCGCGACCGCTCGCTCGACCACAAGCTCACGCCCATCCATATCCCGCCAAGCCTGCCGGAAGGGCTGCCGATCGCACCGCTCGCTCCTCTCGGTGACGAGATCATGCTGCCCAAGACGTCGTCCGGCATCTTCAATTCGACCAATGTCGACTATCTGCTGAAGAACCTCGGCATTCGCTATCTCATCGTCGTCGGTGTCCTCACCGACCAGTGCGTCGACATGACCGTGCGCGACGCCGCCGACCGCGGCTATCTCGTCACCTGCGTGTCCGACGCCTGCGCAACCCGCACGCAGGAACGCCATGACATCGCGCTCAAGGCGTTCGGGGGGTACTGCTGGGTTACCGATACCGACACCGCCGTGGCTCGCATCGAAGCGATGGGGAAGGCCGCATGACGACGCCTGTCGAATCCCTCGTCGCCGTCGTCACGACGGATCTCGCAGCGATCACGCGCGGCCGCTCGGTGGCCGAAAGCCGGCTGGACAAGGTCGCCGCCACCGGTGTCGGCTGGCTGCAGGCCAACCTGTCGCTGACGCCGTTCAACTCCATCGTCGTGCCCAATCCCTGGGGCTCGTCGGGAGACCTGCGCCTCATACCGGATCTCAAGGCTCGCTTCCGCACCGCGCTGACCGGCTCGGCCACGCCATTCGACATGGTGGCCGGCAACATCGTCGAACTCGACGGCTCGCCATGGCTGGGTTGCACCCGCACCATGCTGATCGATGCGCTGGCCGAGCTGAAGGCCGCGACCGGCCTCAGCCTCACGGGCGCCTTCGAGCAGGAGTTCCAGATTTCCGGTGCCGATTTCGCGCCTGCCCATTCTCTGTCTTTCGCGGCGCTGCGGCGCGCCGACCCCTTCGCACCGACGCTGATGGCGGCACTGGAGGAAGCCGGCGTCGCACCGGAGGTGATCATCGCGGAATTCGGCGATGAGCAGTTCGAGGTCACGCACGCCCCGGCCGACGCGCTTGTTGCCGCCGATCGCGCGGTGGCGATCCGCGAGATCACCCGCGAACTTGCCCGCAACAATGGCTGGCATGCAACCTTCGCGCCGAAATCGGTGCCGGATGGCGTCGGCAACGGCGTCCATATCCACTTCAGCTTCACCGACGCCGCCGGCAAACCGGTGACCTATGACGCTGCCAAGCCGGGCGGCCTGTCGGATATTGCCGGTGCCTTCTGCGCGGGTGTCCTGAAACACCTGCCGGCAATCACTGCGCTCACGGCGTCGAGCGTGCCTTCCTTCTACCGGCTGAAGCCGCACAGCTGGAGTTCGTCCTACACCTGGCTGGCCGACCGCGATCGCGAAGCTTCGCTGCGCATCTGCCCGACGGTGACGATTGGCGGACGTGACCCGTCGCGCCAGTACAACATCGAATATCGCGCCGCCGATGCGACCGCCAACCCGTATCTGTCCATGGCAGCCATCGTGCGCGCCGGGCTGGAAGGCATCAAGGCCGGGCTCGTCACGCCGCCGTTGGTGACTGGCGATCCAGAACAGATGACCGAGGCGGAAAAAGCGAAGCTTGGCCTGAAGCGGCTGCCGGAAAACCTTCCCGCGGCACTGGATGCCCTGCTCGCTGACGAGACAGTCACCGGGTGGTTCGCGCCGGTTTTCATCGAGACCTTTGTCGGTGTCAAACGCCATGAATCCGAACGTCTCGCCGGGCTCGACCCAATCGGCGTGTGTGATCTGTACCGAAAGCTTTACTGATTATGGATGCCGAACCCGAACACGACTGGCCGCAGGCCGTCGAGGTGCTCAACGCGGACGGCCGCTCCGGTATCGTGCTGCTGTGCGAACATGCGTCCAACCACATGCCGGCCCGCTACCACGGCCTGGGCCTGGACGCACCGCATCTGCAGCGCCATATCGCCTGGGACATCGGTGCGGCGGAAGTGACGCGACGTCTGTCGGAGCGGCTGGATGCCCCCGCTTTCCTCGGCAACTATTCGCGCCTGCTGATCGACCTCAACCGTCCAATCGGCTCCGAGGGCAGCATGCCGACACGCTCCGAGGATACCGACATTCCGGGCAATGCCGGCGTGGATGACACTGAAAGGGCGCGGCGGGCGGCAATCATGTTCACGCCGTTCCACGACGAGGTTGCGCGTCATCTCGATGCCCGCCAGGCCGCCGGGCGGCCGACGCGTATCGTCACGATCCATTCCTTCACACCGGTTTTTCTCGGCGAAAGCCGTCCATGGCACGCCGGCGTGCTTTATGACCGTGCCGCGGCGCTGGGCGAGGCTATTCTCGACGGCCTGCGTGTCGACCCGTCGCTCAATGTCGCGGCCAATGTTCCTTACGTCATCAGCGAAGACGCCGACTATGCTGTTCCGATCCATGGCGACCAGCGTGGCATCGAGGCTGCTCTGGTCGAGATACGACAGGATCTGCTGGCCGACGAAACCGGTATCGAGGAATGGGCCGGAAGGATGTCCGCGGCGATCGCACACATGCAGGAGGCTTTGGGATGAGCAATCTCGGCCTGCGCGAGCGTGACGCACGGGCGATTGCCGAAATAGGGCGGCTGCGTTTCTCGCCACTTTCGCTCGTTGGCGGCCGTGGCAACCGGCTGATCGAGGAAGGCGGCCGCGAAGTGCTCGACCTGTCCGGCTCGGCAGGCCCCGCGCTGCTCGGCTACGGTCATCCCGCGATCGTCGAGGCGGTGGAGAAATCCATTCGCAACATGGCTGGCGCCAGCCTGCTGCTCTACCCGAATGAACCGGCTGTGTCCCTGGCGGAGAAGCTGCTGGCGGTCACGCCGGGCGAAGGCGAGCGCCGCGTCTGGTTCGGCCATTCCGGGTCCGACGCCAACGATTGCGCCTTGCGCGTGCTGGCTGCCGCCACCGGCAGGCCACGGTTCATCTCCTTCATCGGTTCCTACCATGGCAATCTCTCCGGCTCGATGGGCATCAGCGGCCACACCGCCATGACCCACACGCTGCCGAGGCCCGGCGTGCTGTTGCTGCCCTATCCCGACCCTTACCGGCCACGCTTCAGTGCCGAGGCCGTGCTGTCCATACTCGACTACCAGTTCGAGACCACCTGTCCGCCGGATCAGGTCGCGGCTGTCTTCATCGAGCCGCTGATGTCGGACGGTGGCCTGATCGTGCCGCCACCGGGGTTTCTCAAGGCGCTGCAGGAGCGGTGCCGCCGGCATGGCATCAAAATCGTCGTCGACGAGGTCAAGGTCGGCCTGGCCCGAAGCGGCCTTATGCACTGCTTCGAGCATGAGGGCCTGACGCCCGACATGGTGGTGTTCGGCAAGGCGCTGGGTGGCGGCCTGCCATTGTCGGCGGTGATCGGGCCGAAAGAGATCATGGATCACGCGCCGGCTTTCGCCCTGCTGACCACCGCCGGCAACCCCGTCGCGACGGCGGCCGGCGGCGCGGTGCTCAAGGCAATCGAGGACGAGCATCTGGCGGAACGCTCTGCACGCATCGGCAAGCTCTTCGCCTATGGTCTGCGCAAACTGGCCGACCGGCACGAGATCATCGGCGAAGTCCGCGGCCGCGGCCTCGCCATCGGTGTCGATCTCGTCGTCGACCGCGACACACGCGAACCGGTGCCTGCGACCACAACGGCCAAGATCATCTACCGCAGCTACGAACTGGGCGCGGCCCTGACCTATGTCGGCCTGAAAGCCAACGTGCTGGAATTCATGCCGCCGCTGACCCTGACCGAGGACGAAGCCGCCGAGGGCGTTGCCATCGTCGACCAGGCCATCAGCGACGTCATCGCCGGCAAGGTCGCCGATGCCGACGTCGCTTCCTTCATGATGTGGTGAGGAGAGAGCCATGGGACTTGGTTGGCGCACGATCCCCGACGACATGCGAGCCTTCATCGAGGAGCAGAAACTGTTCTTCGTCGCGACGGCGCCGCAGGACGGCCGTGTGAACCTGTCGCCGAAAGGGCTGGACACGCTGCGTGTGCTGGACGAGCGCACCGTGACCTATCTCGACCTGACCGGCTCGGGCAACGAGACCGCTGCCCACGTCACCGAGAACGGACGCATGACGATGATGTTCTGCGCCTTTTCCGGCAAGGCCATGACCTTGCGCCTCTACGGCAAGGCCGACTTGATCCGGCCCGACCATCCCGAATGGCCGGCCCTGCGTGCGCCCTATCCTGAGCTGCCTGGCGTGCGCCAGCTCTTCCGGTTGCATGTCGAGAGCGTGGCGACCTCCTGCGGCTGGAGCATCCCCGTCGTCAGCGACATGCAGGAGCGCGACGAACTGGTGAAATGGGCCGGAGCCCAGAGCGAGGACCAGATCGAAGCCTATCGTCTCGCCAACAACGTCGTCAGCATCGACGGGCTTTCAACCGGCTACGTGTCCGACGATTTCTGATGGAAAACCAGTATCACATCCACCTCACCTTCTCCGATGGCGAGGTGATGCACTTCCCGCCGATCGACGGCCAGTCCATCCTCGCTTCCGCCGAAAAGGCCGGCAACGTGCTCGCCAGCAATTGCCGCGAAGGCACATGCCGCACCTGCATGGCGCGCGACGCAGACGGCAACGAGGTCCTGCTCTGCATCACGTCAGCCCAGCCAGGCGCGGCTTTGAACCTGCCCTACCAGCGCACCGACGTGACGCCCCCATCCCTGCGGCGCGCCAAGGTCAACGCGTTTTCGCGCGCATCCCGTTCGGTCTGGGAAATCCGCTACCGGCTGCAGTTTCCGTTGCCCTTCCTGCCCGGCCAGTATGTCGAGGTGCATTTTCCCGGCATGGCTAGCCCGCGCCGCTTTTCGATGGCGAACCCGCCTTCCGGCAAGGAACAGGTGCTGCATGTGCGTGACCTGCCGGGCGGCGCCATGTCCACCTATCTGAATGAAAGGGCGAAGCCTGAGGATGCCTTCACCGTGCGCGGTCCGTTCGGCGTCTTCTACCTGCGCGCGACGGCGCGGCCCAAGCTGTTCATCGCCGGTGGCACCGGCCTGGCGCCGATCGTTTCGATGCTGTCCAGCATCGACCCCGCCACCACGCCGCCGCTGGCGCTGATTGCCGGTTTCGCCGATGCCGACGACGCCTATGCGCTCGAAGCCCTGCGCGCGCTCGCTGAAACGCTGCCCCTGGAGGTGGTTCTGGCCGCAGACAGGGCCACGGAAGCTTGGGAAGGCTTCGTCGGCAATCCGATCGCCGCGCTGGGTGAGATCCGCACCATTCCGCTCGACAGCGGAACCGAGGCCTATCTTTGCGGACCACCCGGTATGGTGAACGCGGCGCGCAACGCGCTTCTGGCGCGCGAACTTGCGGCCACGGCCATCTTCAACGAAGAGTTTGTTCACTCGGCGTAACAGCTTAACCTCGTGGCTCCATATTCCAAATTCGGACCGAAAGTATTTGGCTTCTGACTTCCGCCATCAATCAGTTTAGTCGCTCTAAAGTATTTCCGCTTACCAATAGCCGGCGTGCGGGAAAGGGCTTGGAATGTCGGCAATCCGGACGGTTCGTCAGTCTCTTCCAATCGTAGCTGTCTGGCTGGCGCTTAGCTCGGTATTGAGCCTGCTGCTTTTCCTAGGAAAAATGCCCAATGCCGACGTCGACGATCTCCTGAAACTGCATGAAATCAGGTATCTCTTGACGACTGGAGACCCGTTCGACAGAACGTTGACAGGTATCGCGCAGCCCGAACCGTTAACATCGCATTGGCCATGGATAGTCGACGCACCTTACGCGCTCATGGCGGCTGCGACCGCACCTTTTTTGGGGATGGAAGCCGCAGTCTCGGCCGCGGCATTCATTGTGCCGCTGTTTTTTCTCCTGATCGCAGTGACTTTGCTTTCCCTGGTGATCCGCGAATTTGAATTTGAGCATCCCGGCGTTGTGCTGGCTGTTGCGGCTCTTGCAGGACTGCCTTCATTTTCAGAATTTCAGCCTTGGCGCATCGATTACCACAACCTGCAGATGTGTATCCTTTTAGCGGTAACTCTGTTGACAATGCGCGGCGGAGAACTCGCAGCCGGACTTACCGGCGCCTTGACGGCGTTGTCTGCGGCAATAAGCGCCGAAATGGTGCCATTCCTGGCCCTGCCAGTCGGCTTTTACGCATTCGCGTTCATTGCTCGAAAAGAGGGCGCAGAAAAGAATCTCAGGACATACGGGCTATCGCTCGCGGCCGCCGGGGTTGCTGCATTCTTTCTCGTGGTTGGCCCTCAAGTCTACACCAGCGTCACATGTGACCGTTATTCGCTTTTGCACCTCGCTGCACTTGTGACCACCGGCATTGTGCTCGCGATTGCAACAGTTGTGACGGGAAGCAGGTGGGCACGAGCCGCATGCCTGTTGGCATGCGCTTGTGCGATTGCCGTGCTGCTCGTTTCCTTTTTCCCCCAGTGCTTGGGCGGTCCGCTTGCCGGATTGAACGGCTACGTCCGTGAAAACTGGCTTTTACGCATTGAACAAGAGCGCAGCATTTTCCACAGTTCGGACTTTCTGAGTTCCGATCGTTTCGCTCGATTTTCCTTGGCGATTTTGGGTTGTTCCGCGACATGCATTTTGGCCATCGCCGACATAGAAAGAAGACGTGCCTGGATAGTACTCGCGCTGTTCTCGACATTGGGGCTCCTTCTGGGGCTGATTTATCTGCGTTACCTCCGCTATTTTCCGCTGTTCATTGGACCCGGCCTGGTACTTCTTGCTTACCAAGCCATCCCTGCCCGGCTAACGATCAGGCGCTATTTCGGCACTGTGCTCGGAGATGAGCCGCCGGGAGTCTTGCGTCTTACCGTTCCCGCCATAGCGTTTGTCGTTACCCTTTTCGCAGGGCATCTGGTTTGGCCTCCTCAGAAAGCTGAGCTTATCGGTGTCGACATTGCCAACGCCTGCGAGAAAGACGCCCGTAATTGGAATTTCATCTGGCCGGAAGGTGCACGACTGTTCGCGCCGCCCGAAATAGGGGGCTTGATGTTGGACTTACAGGCCAAATTCGATGTCGTAGCGATCCCTTCTCATACATCAGCCCAAGGTATCGAGCGCGTTCAGAGATTCTTCGATCCGGCGACATCTGCTCCTGCACAGCTCCTCGATAGTACCAAGGCCACCCACGTCGTGGTCTGCCGCGCAGACGAGAACACGTTTCAGGCAACCAGTTCCCAATTTCCATTGGCCAGCCAGTTGGCGTCGGGAAAGCCTCCCTATTGGCTGACAGAGTGCCCAAAAATGGGGCCTCTGCGTATCTATCGATATACGGGAGCAGGAGGTCCCTCCAGCAAATGCCCCATAGATGGAGCAGCCGCCAAATGATGACTGCGCTCCCGGCTCGAATGGACAAGCTATCTCATTCTTCGCGAAATGCTCGCGAGATCTGATCCGAAAGCGGTTTCATGAGATAAGAGAGCATCGTGCGATCGCCGGTTGATAGAAAAACCTCAACAGGCATTCCGGGTGTGAGCGTCAACTGATCGAGCTTTTTCGCTTCTTGGCTCGGTATCTCCACGCGTGCCGTGTAATAGGCAACGCCGGTGCGCCTATCCAGGCCTTGGATTCTTTTTCAAAGCCACATTGAAGACGCCGCACCCATTTCGCCTACACCCGCCACGCAAATCCGGTTGCACGTGGTCCCATTCGCCGCTAAGGAATTCGCCATGAACACGCTTTCGATCAAGACCATTTGGTGGTGGGCCAGCTAGGAGCGGCCTGTCGAAACGCGTGTGCGTGAAGAGACCAGAATGGCCGCAGGAGAAGTCCGGCGGCCTTTTGTTTTCCAGAAATGCCTCCAGACCTCGCCGCGGCGGAACAGGGAGATGGCAATGACGGTGGAAATCCTGGAAAACGGCGCGGAGCGGTTCGTGACCGCCGGCGGCGTCGCAATCACGCGACAGCGGCACGACACACCCTATCAGGGCGCGATAGAATCCTATCTCGATGGGCTGAATGCGCGGCGCGGCGCGGTCTTCTCGTCCAACTACGAATATCCCGGCCGCTACACGCGTTGGGACACTGCCATCATTGATCCGCCGCTCGTCATCTCCTCGCACGGCCGCATCATGAAGATCGAAGCGCTGAACGCGCGTGGCGAAGCGCTTCTGCCGACGATCAACGGCGTGTTGGCCACTCTCTCGGAAATCACGATCACCGAGAGCACAAAGGCGCTGACCAGGCTCGAGGTCGCGAAACCCGGCCGGGTGTTCACCGAAGAAGAACGCAGCCGGATGCCTTCGGTCTTCACCGTGCTGCGCGCCATCACCGGCCTGTTCAAGAGCCCCGAGGACAGCAATCTCGGCCTCTACGGCGCCTTCGGCTATGATCTGGCCTTCCAGTTCGATCCCGTGGACTTGAAACTCGAGCGCAAGGAAAGCCAGCGCGACCTCGTGCTGTTCCTGCCCGACGAGATCCTGGTCGTCGACCACTATTCGGCCAAGGCCTGGACCGACCGCTACGACTATGCGGGCAACGGCTTTTCGACCGAGGGTCTGCCGCGCGAACCCGTTTCCGAACCTTTCAAGCCGGCCGACCGCATCCCGCCACGCGGCGACCACGAGCCCGGCGAATATGCCAGGCTGGTGCGCCGGGCGATGGACAGCTTCAAGCGCGGCGACCTGTTCGAGGTCGTACCCGGCCAGATGTTCTATGAACGCTGCGAAACGGCTCCTTCGGAAATCTCGCGCCGCCTCAAGACCATCAACCCTTCGCCCTACTCCTTCTTCATCAATCTCGGCGAAGGCGAATATCTGATCGGCGCCTCGCCGGAGATGTTCGTGCGCGTCAACGGCCGCCGGGTCGAGACCTGCCCGATCTCCGGCACCATCAAGCGCGGCGACGACGCCATTTCCGACTCCGAACAGATCCTCAAGCTGCTCAACTCCAAGAAGGATGAGTCCGAGCTCACCATGTGCTCGGATGTCGACCGCAACGACAAGTCTAGGGTCTGCGAGCCGGGCTCGGTGCGTGTCATCGGCCGTCGCCAGATCGAGATGTATTCGCGCCTGATCCACACGGTCGATCACATCGAAGGCCGCCTGCGCGAAGGTATGGACGCCTTTGACGCCTTCCTGTCCCATGCCTGGGCAGTGACGGTCACCGGTGCACCGAAACTCTGGGCCATGCGCTTCATCGAGCAGAACGAGAAGAGCCCGCGCGCCTGGTATGGCGGCGCCATCGGCATGGTGCATTTCAATGGCGACATGAACACCGGCCTGACGCTGCGCACCATACGCATCAAGGACGGCATCGCCGAAGTGCGTGCCGGCGCCACGCTGCTGTTCGATTCCATTCCCGAGGAAGAAGAAGCAGAAACCGAACTGAAGGCCTCCGCCATGCTCTCCGCCATCCGCGACGCCAAGGCCGGCAATTCCGCCGGTGTCGAACGCGCCACCGCCCGCGTCGGCGAAGGTGTCCGCATCCTGCTCGTCGACCACGAAGACAGCTTCGTCCACACGCTGGCGAACTACTTCCGCCAGACCGGCGCCGATGTGTCCACTGTACGCACGCCGGTGCCGGAGGAAGTGTTCGACAGCTTCAAGCCGGATCTCGTCGTGCTTTCGCCCGGCCCCGGCACGCCGAAGGATTTCGACTGCGCCGCCACCATCAAGAAGGCGCGGAAGCGCGAACTGCCGATCTTCGGTGTCTGCCTCGGCCTGCAGGCGCTGGCCGAAGCCTATGGCGGCGAACTGCGGCAGCTTGCCATCCCCATGCACGGCAAGCCGTCGCGCATCCGGGTCTCGAAACCTGGCGTTGTCTTCTCCGGCCTGCCGAAGGAAGTGACAGTCGGCCGCTATCATTCGATCTTTGCCGACCCGGTCCGCCTGCCCGATGACTTCATCGTCACCGCCGAGACGGAGGATGGCGTCATCATGGCCTTCGAACACAAGAAGGAACCGATTGCAGCGGTGCAATTCCATCCCGAATCGATCATGACCCTCGGTCACAACGCCGGCATGCGCATGATCGAGAATGTCGTCGCGCATCTGCCGCGCAAGGCAAAGGAAAAGGCAGCCTAGACGGAAATGACAGCAGTTACGGCCAAGGACGCTTCCAAGCAGAAAGTCGCCACGCTCGCCTTCTGGTCGATCGTGGTGGCCTTCGTCGTGCTCGGCCTCAAGCTGCTTGCCTGGCTGATTACCGGCTCGGTCGCGCTCTATTCGGACGCGCTGGAATCAATCGTCAACGTCATCGCCTCGGCCGCCGCCTTCTGGGCGATCCGCATCAGCCACAAGCCTGCCGACCAGGACCACCCTTTCGGCCATCACAAGGCGGAGTATCTTTCGGCGGTTCTGGAAGGCGTGCTGATCGTCGTCGCCGCAATGCTGATCCTCAACGAGGTCTGGCGTACCTGGCAGAACCCGGCCCCGCTCGAACAGCCATGGATGGGCCTGGCCGTCAACGGCCTGGCGACCTTGCTCAACGCCGTCTGGGCCTGGACGTTGATCCGCATCGGACGGTCCGAGCGCTCCCCTGCCCTTGTCGCCGACGGCAAGCATATCCTGACCGACGTCGTTACCTCGATCGGCGTCTTCGTGGGCCTCGTCGGGGCGGTCTACACCGGCTGGCGCTTCCTCGATCCGGCGCTGGCCGTCATCGTCGCGCTGAACATCCTGTGGCAGGGCTGGCACGTCATCGGTTCGTCGATGAGCGGTCTGATGGACCGTGCCGTCGAGATGGACGAGCACATGCGCATCCGCGACATCATCTCGGCCAATTCGAAGGGCGCACTGGAAGTCCATGACCTGAGGACCCGCATCGCCGGCCGCGCCACCTTCATCGAATTCCACATGGTGGTCGATGCAGATATGTCGGTTGGCGACAGCCATGTCATCTGCGACCGCATTGAAGACGCATTGAAGGCCGAAATCCCCTCCGTGCGCGTCACCATCCATGTCGAGCCGGATGACGAAGCCAAGCTGCCGAAGGGAACCGTCGCCGTTCCTTTCGCCTGAAAGCCCAGGGTTCTTACTGCGAACAGGCTGACTGCGGCATCGCCTCCAGGCGGAAAACCCTGTCGTCCGATTTTGTATTGCCGCCCGCCTGGCACAGGTCGGCGAGCGGCAGGCTTTCCTTCGGATTGGCCAGCATCATGGTGCCATTGGCACCGCGGCGCAGGTAGATTTCCTTCTCCGACAGATCGCAGGACGCCCCACCGGTGGATACAGTCGCCACGCAGCGCCACTGATCCGCCTCACCTTGGCAGGAATAGCTTTGCGTGGCCTTCGTACCGCCCCTGCGCGTGGTCATGGCAACCACAAGATCAGCGCCATTCGGCCAATCTGCAGCCTTTGCCTTGGCGGCAAAGCTTGCGATTTCCGTTGCCCCACGAAAGACGCGGATGGTCTGCGTCACCTGCTCGGGATGGGAGGCAAGATGCTCGGCTGAATAGTCGCGCCCGAAGCAGAAGGGCTGGTCAGGTTTCAAGCGTATGCGCAGCGGATCGCCCAGCGTCGGATTGGCGGGAGCAATGCGTGCGAATTCAGCCTTGCAATCCGCCACCGGCCTTCGTTCCAGCAGGAAGCCGTTGTCGTCCGTGCCCAGGGCCTGCCTTTCATATTCGGCCTTGCCGAGTTCGTCTTCCGCGCCGGCGTCCAGGTAGATGTCGCGATCGAAGGCATCGACCTTGAGGCGTCCCTTGGCATCCAGGCTGACGTCGGCCATGGTCCGATCGCATTCCATGCCGCAATGAATCGCGGCTTTCTCGCCTGAACTATTGCACCAGCCGCCGACCCATTCGGGCTTGGAAGCGCCTCGTACCGTCGTCGCCATGAAGCCGTTGTAGCCAGCGGTACCCAGGCCATCCGTCGGATCTTCGCTCGGTTGGCTGACGGGATCAGGACCATGATAGAAGAATATCCGCGCAACCTTCTGATGCGGGTGGGCTTTCAGATGGCTCGCATCATAAACCCGGCTGAAGCAGGCGCCACCGCCATCCGAGCTCAGCTCTTTCAGGATCCTTGGTTCGTCAGCGCGAACCGTTCCTGCCAGGGCAAGCGCCCCGACGATTGCGACCGCAGTCGCTGCGATCTTCCTCGACGTGGTCATCGAGCCCTCCCACCAAGATCCGCTCGAACGGATTCTATGCTAGGAACCTGCCGAAGGCCACGCGCATTATGCTGGTAGGAACGGGGTGGTTTTCATGCTTCGCAGGGATATCTTCCGCGGATTTCTGGCCTCGACCGCAACGGTGCTGGGGTTCAAAGCCGCGACGGCTGCGCCGGTATCGTATCCGAGACAGAAGGTTGCCTATCACCTCGACGATCTCGACAAGGTCGCCTTCGTGCTCGGCAACATCAAGAACCATTTTGATGGCACCGGCGGTGAGGTCGACATCGTCCTGGTCGTCCACGGTCCGGCGCTGGCTGCTTTCAAGCGCGACGGCGCTTCAGCGGCGGTCTCCAGCCGTTTCGCCGGCTTGGTGAAAAAGGGGATGACACCACAAGCCTGCGCCAACACCATGCACGGCATGGACATAACACTGCCGGATCTGTTCGAAGGCTTTGTCAGCGCCGATGCTGGCGGGGTCGTGAAATTGGCCGAGCTGCAGGCTGCGGGTTATGCTTATCTAAGGCCTTGATACTGGCCCCGATTTCATCGGATGATCGGTGCGGCGCATCGGCCCGAAAATCGAAATCGATTTTCGGAAAGCACGATGCGCAGATTCAAAGTGCTGGAGCGTCCTTTGCGCATTCGAATGGATGCGCGGCGCTCTAGGGGGTGGCGATCAAAGGGAGTGCCTGATGTATGGCCTGATCGGAAAGATGCGTGCAACTCCCGGCAAGCGCGAGGAGCTCCTGCAACTCCTGCTCGAAGCCACCGATTCCATGCCTGGCTGCCTGAATTACATCGTCGCCCGAGACCCCGCCGACACCACGGCGATCTGGGTCACCGAAGTCTGGGTCGATGCCGCGAGCCACAAGGCATCGCTGCAGCTTCCGCATGTGCAGGAAGCAATCGCCAGGGCCCGCCCGATGGTGTCTGGCTTCGATTTTCAGTTCGAAACCGAGCCGGCGGGCGGATATGGACTGAACCAGCCCGCCGATGCGGGTGCGCAGGGCTAACCCCCGCGCAACAGCTCGGATAAATCAGGCTTCGATCAATCGACCTGGATTTTGGCCTGCTTGACGATCGGCTCCCATTTGGCGAGCTCTGCCTTGACATGGGAGCCAAGCTCTTCGGGGGTCGAGCCGACAATGGTGGCGCTGAAATCGCCCATCTTGGCAATCACTGCCGGATCTTTCATCGCCTTGTTCGCCGACGCGTTGAGCCGGTCGACGACTTCCTTCGGCGTTCCGGGAGGCGCAAACAGCGCATTCCAAGTGTAGGTCTCATAACCCGGCACGCCGGATTCGGCGATGGTCGGCAGGTCAGGGAACGACGGCACACGTTTGGCCGTCGTCACGCCCAGCGCCTTCAGCGTGCCGCCCTTGATGTGCGAGGATGAGGACGGCAGGTTGTCGAACATGATCGGCACCTGGTTGGCGATCACGTCATTGAGTGCCGGACCAGCACCCTTGTAGGGAATGTGCTGCATTTCGACGCCCGCCATGATCTTGAACAGCTCGCCCGAGAGGTGCAGCGGCGTGCCGATGCCTGACGAGGCATAGGAGTATTTGTCCGGTTCAGCCTTGAGCAGCGCAACCAGCTCCTGCACGTTCTTGGCCGGCAGTTCCGGATTGACCACCAGCACGTTGGGCACGATCACCAGCAGGGAGACCGGCGAAAAGTCCTTCTCAGGGTCGTAGGGTTTGGTTTTCAGGATCAGCGGGTTGAGCGCATGGGTCGCAACGGTGCCCATCAGGATGGTGTAGCCATCCGGATCGGCGCGCGCGACGCGATCGGCGCCGATGTTGCCGCCTGCACCGGCGACGTTCTCGACGATCACCTGCTGGCCGAGATCATCCGACATCTTCTGCGCGATGATGCGTGCAACGAGGTCGGTCGAGCCACCGGCGGCGAACGGCACCACCAGCGTCACCGTACGGTTGGGGAATTCCTGCGCGACCGACTGAGAGACCATGCCTGCCAGCGGCAGCACCGACAGACCGAGCGCCAGGACGGCGCGACGTGTGAATTTAGAAAATGCCATACTGTTCCTCCTCATCCCTCACCCTCGGATTGGTTACGACAATCGGGAAGGGCAGACAACAAGGTGGGAATGCGAAAGGACAACCTCAATCCAGCCGGTGTTTCAGATCCTCATCCAGCCAGCGGCTGAAAAAATAGGGAAGCTGCTTGTGCCACCACGGCCAGTCGTGGTCGACATCGCCGCCCCAGTAGTCGACCCAGGCCGGGATGGCCTTGTCACGCAGCACGCGTTCCAATGCACGCGTTTCCGCCAGCATCTGCTCTTCCCAGGCACCCTGCCCGCAGCAGAAGATCAGCCGCAGCGCGCGCAACCGTGAAAGCAGGGCGTCATCGGAAACGCCGGGCAGATAGTCGAGCGGAGAGTTGTAGTAGATATCGCCAGCCAGGCCGTCCCCGAGGAACCCCCGGGTCGAATAGACACCGGAGAGGGAAATCACGCCGGCGGCCAGATCGGGATAGCGGAACACGAAATTCGATGAGTGATATCCCCCCATCGAACAGCCCGAGAACAGCGGTTTCAGCGAGCGTCCGCCATTGGCTTCCGAAGCGATGGCCGCGAATTCAGGCAAGGCCTCTTCGCGCAGATAGCGGAAATAGGCTTCATGCCGGGCGATCCGCTGCGCGGGGGCGCCGTGTTTGTCGAAGAAGCTCTCGCTGTCGATGCCGTCGACCGTAAAGATCTGGATGCGGCCGGTGTCGATGAACTCGGCCAGCGAGCCGACTCCGCCGGCATCCTCGAACTGGTAGAAGCGCCCTTGCGAGGTCGGAAAGACAATGACGGGACGGCCGGCATAACCGTAGCGCTTGTATTCCATGTCGCACCCGAGTTTGCCACTCCAGCGCTTGTGATAGGAGATGTCCATCGCTTACGCCTCCTCGGCATGGATGTAGTCGACCGCTTCCCGTAGAGCCTGGCGGTCGCGCGACCGCAATTGATAGGCGTAGTTTCCCATGGCGCGGCTGAAGACCTCTTCGATGTCCTGATGATGGACGATCTTGTCGGCGTGGGCGGCTAACACATCGGCATGGCTGTGGCGATAGCGGATGTGCTTCTTGCGGCTGGCGTAGACGGTGAAATACTTGCCCTCGAACGGCCCGCCGACTTCGTTCCTGACCACCATGTTGGCCCATTCGGCATAGATATCGATATCGAAGCTGTAGTTGATCGCATCCGGCATCCAGGCGCCTGGGGGACGGATGTTGACCTCCAGCGCAATGATCCGGGCCTGCTTCGTCTCGAACAGCTCGATGTGGAAGAAACGTTCCTTGAGATCGAACGCCTTGACGATCTTGCGGCCGGCCTCTTCCACCTCGGCCGGAATTTCGGGCCGACAGGTGTAGCTCATGTGCTTGTTCTTGTTGACGACGTCCATGATGGAGTCGTCGTATTTCGTGCTCGCGGCAAAGACGATCTTGCCATCCCGATTGACCAGGCCGTCATAGGTCACGACCAACCCATCGATGAATTCCTCCATCACGAAGCTCATGCCTTCCGGCTTGATCCGGAAGAATTCGTCCAGTTCGGCAACGTTGGATATCTTGTAGGTGTGGGCGGCGCCCGCACCCGAATCCGGTTTCACCACCACGGGATAACCGACCTTGCGCAGGAAGGTCATGGCACCGGCGCGATCGGATGTCTTGCGTTGAGCAATGACATTCACGCCGGCCTTGCGGAAGGACGCCCGCATGCGGCTCTTGCGTTTGATGTTCTTCACATAATCGAGCTTGATGCCCTCTATGTTGAAGTCGGTGCGGATGCCGGCTTCCAGATCGAGCCAGTGCTCGTTGAGTGACTCGAACCGGTCGATACGCCCCCATTTGTGGATGAAGTGCCCCATCGCCCGATAGGTCTGATCGTAGTCTTCCATGTCGGTGATGCGGTAATATTCGCTGAGAGCACCTTTGAGCCTGGGCACCAAAGCTTCGTAAGGTGCATCGCCAATGCCGAGCACCGTTGCGCCGGCCTTTTTCAGCCGATCGCAGAATTCGGCGCCATTGGCCGGAAAATGCGGCGAGAAGAACACGAAATTCACGGCCAGTCCTCCTCGCGCATGACCCCCAAAATCGGAATCGATTTTCGGAAAGGGGGCGGCCTGCGCCACCCGTCATGCGCCAAATCAAAGTGCCAGAACGACCTTTGCGCGCCCGAAAGGACGTGCGGCGCTCTGGTCGCTGCGCGATCGCCAAAGTCTGCCGCATTTGCGTGAAACCGCAAAGGAAAACCGTTCCGGGCACTCTGTTCACAGGCGGCCATGACGTCCGGCTTGCCTCGAACGGATCGCTCCTGTAAGAGAGCGACCATGAAGACGCGCCCAGCAGCATCTGCTTTCCGTCCAACCAGCCTCGCTGGCGAGACCGTGCGCGCGCTTTCCTCGACCCTACTTCTTCTCGGCCTTATCGGCGATCGCCGGGTCCGCTGAAGGAGCGCCCGGCGGTCGTTGCCGCCCAGGGCTTATTCCCAGGCAAAGCTCCTCAAGTCACCAAACCGATTGACTTAGCCCAAAGGCGCTGCTTGTGCTTCGGCGATGCCGGCCAAGCAGCCGGGAGACTGAAAGATGAACATCACGCAACGAACGAGCGTCGAGGTCGACATGCCCCAAGCTTTTGCCCCCAAAGGTATGCCGAGTGCCGCGCGCAAATATGAACCTTATCCGTTGGTCGGCCTCACCGACCGAACCTGGCCGAACAGGAAGATCGAAAAAGCACCGATCTGGTGCTCCGTCGACCTGCGCGACGGCAACCAGGCACTGATCGATCCGATGGGTCACGAGCGTAAGGCACGCATGTTCCAGTTGCTGCTCGACATGGGCTTCAAGGAAATCGAGGTCGGCTTCCCATCCGCATCGCAGACCGACTTCGATTTCGCCCGCTGGTGCATCGAGGAAAGCGGCGTACCCGACAATGTCGACCTGCAGGTGCTGGTGCAGTGCCGGCCGGAATTGATCACGCGCACCTTCGAAGCACTCCAGGGCGCCAAGACGCCGATCGTTCATTTCTACAACTCGACCAGTGAGTTGCAGCGCCGTGTCGTTTTCCAGAAGGACGTGGCCGGCATCAAGCAGATCGCCACCGACGCCGCCAAGATGATCACCGACATGGCCGCCAAGGCCGGTGGCGGCTATCGTTTCCAGTACTCGCCGGAAAGCTTCACCGGCACCGAACTGGAGGTCGCGCTGGAGATCTGCAACGCAGTCACCGAAATCGTGAAGCCGACACCCGACAACAAGCTGATCATCAACCTGCCGTCGACGGTCGAAATGTCGACGCCCAATGTCTATGCCGACCGCATCGAATGGATGATCCGCCATCTCGACAACCGCGACAGCCTGATCATCTCGCTGCATCCGCACAATGACCGCGGCACCGGTATCGCCACGACCGAGCTCGGCCTGATGGCCGGTGCCGACCGCGTCGAAGGCACGCTGTTCGGCAATGGTGAGCGCACCGGCAATGTCGACGTCGTCACGCTGGCCCTCAACATGTTCACGCAAGGTGTCGACCCGGATCTGGATTGCTCCGACATCAACCGCATGAAGGATGTCTATGAGTATTCCAACCAGCTCAAGATCCCCGAACGCCACCCCTATGTCGGGGAGCTGGTCTACACGGCCTTCTCCGGTTCGCATCAGGACGCCATCAACAAAGGCATGAAAGCGATCCAGACCGCCAACAAGGAGGTCTGGGAAGTACCCTACCTGCCGATCGACCCGCAGGATGTCGGCCGCTCCTACGAAGCGATCATCCGCATCAATTCGCAGTCCGGCAAAGGCGGTATCGCCTATGTGCTGCAGGCCGATTACGGCATCAACCTGCCGCGCAACCTGCAGATCGAGTTCAGCCAGGACATCCAGGCCATCACCGACGCCGAGGGCAAGGAGGTGCCGGCAAAGCGGATCTATGATCGCTTTATCGACAGATATGTCGAACAGCCTCACGGCCGGTTGAAATTTGTCGATCACCAGACCTTCCCCGATCCTGCGGTGAAAGGCCGGCGCGTTGTCGAGGCCGTTATTCTCGACAAGGGCAAGGAAACCATTATCAAGGGCACCGGCACGGGTCCGATCGACGGTTTCGTCGACGCGCTTTCGCGGCATGTCGGCATCCCGATGTCGGTGCTCGACTATTCGGAACATTCCTTGCAGCGTGGTTCGAATGCCTCTGCCGTCTCCTACGTCGAAATGGAGCATCCCGGCGGCAAGGTCTTCGGCGCCGGTATCAACACCAATATCGTTGCTGCATCCCTTGAAGCGGTTGTATCCGCGGCAAATCGCATTATCGGCCTCAAAGGCCACTGATTTCCACGCTTTGCGAAAAACCCCGGCTGGATTTTTCCAGCCGGGGTTGTAATGATTCAACCGGGCTTGGGACGATATTGGCGCGGAGGTGCGAGTATCGCGGGTAATGTCGTACGACCTGTGCCGGCTTGAGAGGTTCGACACTTGCAGCATTCCACGCCTGCCGCCCCCGCAGTGCGCGAAACGCTTGATAGACTGCTAGCGAGCCAGACATTTGGACGCTCAGAACGCGCGCGCGAATTGCTGCGCTATCTTGTTGAACGCGAACAGTCCGGCGAGGCCGACAAGCTCAAGGGCTTTTCCATTGCAATCGATGTCTTTGGAAAGGATTCGGGATTCGACCCGTCGACTGACGCCGTGGTGCGTGTGCAGGCAGGCAGGCTGAGGGAACTGCTCGAGCAGTATTTCAGTGGAGAAGGTGCCGGCGAGCCAATTCGCATCGTCATCCCACGTGGCAGCTACGTTCCAAGTTATGAACCGAACGGAGTCGGAATCCCGTTTCAGCCGCATACGCAGCGGATGGTCCCGGTCATTCAAGGGCAGACAGCCGCATTCGCGCCGGCAAAGGCAGACTCCATTCCGAGCGCCGGTACGCAGAACCTTCCGGGTTCAGCGGTTTTCCTGTTCAGGCATCTGCATGCCTTCTGGATCGCCATGGCGATCTTTTTCATTGTCGTTATCACTCTCATCGTACTGATGCTGCGCCAGGCCTACGGGCCGGACCTCATTCCGGGCAATCCGGCGAAGGGCGGCAGGCCAGTCCTGGGGACGGCGACGGCATTGGAGAAGCTGCCCGCCGTCTATCTGATCACTGCTCAGGAAAGTCCGCAGATCCAGCGTGTCGAAACGATATTGCGGGCTGGTCTCTCCAATATGGAAACGATCCAGTTCATCGATCGAAGCCCCGGCGAGGATCCGCTGCGCTCTGACGATCCGACAAATTTTGTCTTCACGCTCGGCTCGGGCGCAACGCTCGGCAGCGTGGCAATTGAAGTAAAGAACCTGAAGACAGGTCGAATCCTGACTTCAGAGACGCTGACCGCATTCGAAACCACGGCTTCGCAGGTGACCGATCATGTCGCGAAGATCCTCGGCAGCGTCACTGGTCCATTCGGGTCCATCTATGGCTACATCGAACAGAACCGCCTGCAAAACGACCTGACAACCTGTGTCATTCTCTCGAAAAGCTATCCATCGAACCAGAGCGCCGAGGGCCACGAAGCTGCCTACCGCTGTCTGGAAAATCTGGTCGCGCGTGGCGAGACGTCGGCCATGATCTACGCAACGCTGGCTGGCCAGCAGCTGGACGCCATCGTCTGGGGTTATCCTTACCCGCCCAATCCGAGCGTGCAGCAGGCCATGGCCTACGTAAACAAGGCCATCCAGATCGATCCGAGCAGTTCGCGTGCCTATCGCATGGCTGCCTATGCCGAAGGGGTCATTGGAAACCAGAAGGAAAGGGTCCGCTGGGCAAAGAAGGCCTATGATGCCGCCCCTTATGATCTGAGAGCCGTCTATCACTACGGCTGGGCGCTTGTGATGGTCGCCGACTATCGGGAAGGCACAGCCCTGCTGGCTCGTAGCCTCAACCTGGCAAACCCGCACAGCAAATGGCTCGACTACGCCCTTTTCCAAGGGGCCTTCATGCTGGACGATCTCGAATTGCAGAAGCGTGCCGCGCAAGCACTGTCGACAGTCGAACCCCAGCCCGAATATCTCGTTGCGCAGCTCATCGTAGCGACCCAGGACGGCAATTCGGATCAGATGACACGCCTGTTGGCGGATCTGCATTCCAGGTTTCCGGATTTTGCGGCAAATCCACGCGCCACCTTCGCCAAGAATCACTATCCGCCAGATATGACGGAGAAACTGCTGCAGGCCCTTCAGAATGCCGGGCTGAAGCACGCAACCGGCATTGCGGCGAGCGCTCCACAGCCTTCACCAGCGACAGTGGCGACGCCCAATTCGGAAGATCTGCCGATCGTGTATCTCTCTGCAAAAGGAACCGGCGCCGCCGTGGAGCGTGTGGTTGCCGCACTACGTGCAGGTCTTTCCCATTTCGAAACCATCAATTTTATCGGTCGCGATCCAGCCCAGGACCGCAACAGGGCAGCGGACGCGACCAGTTTCGTTTTCAACGTCCAGCCAGGTCCTTCGGCAGGAACGGTGGCCGTCGAGATCCAGAATTTGCAAAACGGAACCGTTGTCTTGTCCCGCAATTTGACGGAATTCGACACCACACCAGCACAAGTTGGCCCCCAGGTCGGGAAAATCCTGGGTGATACGGCGCCAGTATCCGGCGCCATCTATACGTCCCTGGCGCGAAGCGGTTTGGCCAAGGGCCTCGTTGACTGCCTGATCCAGGAAAACGCGTTCGAACTCGAGGCCAACGCCAAGGTCCATGAAAAGGCCTACCGTTGTTTCGAGACGCTGGCCGGCGGCGATGCCAAGTCATCACTGGTCTATTCGAGCCTGTCGACTTTGACGACGACCGGATTGATCTGGCGCTATGCCTACCCCGCCGACGCCTCGCTGGAAAAAGCTGCGGAATTCGCGCAACGCGCCGTACAGGCAGACCCTTCAAGCCCACGCGCCTACAATGCCAAGGCCTATATCTCCAATCGGCTGGGTATTTGGACAGACACTCTCCAGTGGACATCCAAGGCGTACGACACGAACCCTTACGACCCCCAGACGATCGCCTCCTACGCCTATGCACTGACCTTCAGTGGCGACTATGCGCGGGGCATCACCGTGATGAGCCAGGCGATCGAAGCCGCAAACGGTGCTCACGCCGCCTGGTGGGACTATGGTCTCTTTGCAAGTGCCTACATGCAGGGCGACAAGGCGCTGGCAGCCAGGGCCGTTGCTCCTCTCGCAACCGTCGCTCCCAATCCGCTGTTCCTGACGGGCCGATTGATCGTCGCATCCGAGAGCGGCAATCAGCGCCTGGTCAAGGACATCATCGATCTGCTGGAAGCCAACTTCCCGACATATGTCGCCAACCCGCGCGCAACCCTTCTCAAGCGCAACTATCCGAGCGATATGGTAGAAAAATTCATCGGAGCCCTTCGAACGGCGGGACTGAGCGGCGCGACTTGATGGCTTCCCTCTTCACCCATGAACAAGGAACCGGACCGACAGTTGTGCTCCTGCACGGGTTCGGTGGTTCCCATCGCGTCTGGCCGGAGATCGCATCTCAATTTGTCCACGAGGCGCGGATCCTCGCCTATGACTTGCCCGGCCATGGCGCTTCACTGGAGGCCGAGGGAGCGCGCTCGCCCAAGCGGATGGCTGAAGCCGTTCTTGCTGACCTGGTGGAACGCGACGCCAACCAGATCCATCTGGTCGGTCATTCGATGGGTGGGGCTGTCGCGACCCTGATCGCGCTTTCAGCTCCCGAGCGTATCGCCTCGCTGACGCTGCTGGCGCCAGGAGGCTATGGCGAGGAGATCGACGCGACACTGCTGCGCCGATTTGCCAGGGCTGCTCAGACTGATGAAATCCGGGCGTGCCTTGCCGCCATGTCAGGCCCGGGACATCTCGTTTCAGAACGAGTCGTTGCCGACGAAATGGCCATGCGCAGCCGGTCGGGCCAGATGGAGAAGCTTGCCGAGATCGTCATGGCCATCACGCGTGGCGGGCGGCAAGGGGTCATCCCGTCAGAGCTGGTCGCGGGTCTTGCCATGCCAGTCGCCGTCGTCTGGGGCGTTTTGGACACCATCTTGCCCGTCAGCCAGGCCGACAACCTGCCTGCCCATTTCGACCTGCACCTCGTGCCCGTCGCCGGACACATGCTGATCGATGAGGCCCCGGGACTTGTCGTCGAATTGTTACGCGGCATCTTGCGCAATCAGGCGAATGAACCGGTCTCGACATCCCCCTGATAAAAGCCAGTCGCTCAATTCGTCTCCGAGATCATTCCGACACAATCGCGATGGATGAAATCCGTCCCGGTTCGTGTTAACCGGTGGTTTACCAAACCGCGAGGCAAGGCAATGCCGGAAGCAGGCGAGACCGTTACCCCGATCAATCAGGCACGCAGCAAGCTGTCGGAAGCCGTTCGCGACGTGAAGAACGCGCTGGCCGACCGCGACGACGTCGTCGTCGACATGCGCGAAGCCCATCGCATGCGCCTGGAGCTGCTGGCGTCGGAGTTGTCGCCGGTCTTTGCTGATGTGCCCTCCGATATCGATTTTTTCGATTTCGCGCTGTCTTCGGGACTGCAGCCGCGACTATGGATTGACGCCGTCAGCCATGTCGCGATGGGTCGCGATCGTCGAACCTATCGTTTCGTCAAGGATACGCGTCTAGGCCGTGTCGTTCTGGCCGAATCCCAGGACATGAAGGTCGTTGGCGACCAGGTCACCCGCTATGTCGCCGAGCGTCTGGTCGAACGGCAGCGCCTTATGGAAGGCGGCATCGAACCAATGGAACGGCCAACGCCTCAAGCCGGTCCGGAAACAGAGGCTGAGCCCAAGGCAGGAGCCCGGACACATGGGCGCACGATCCTTGGCTGGCTTGGCCTTGTGCTGGTCGGCGTGCTCGCCGGCCTCGCAGTCTCGGCCGCGCTGTTTTGGGACCGCCTGCTGCCATTGATCGAGACCCTCAGACCGTAGATCTTTCCGGTTCGACACCAAGCTCCAGTGTCTGAAGATCGGCGATCACGAGCGCGGGTCCGGTGATGCCGCGACGTGTCAATCCGATGCGCCAGCCATTCGCGGTTTTCTCGATCTCGATCAGATTGTATTGCGCAGCAGGGTGCCGTCCTCCCGGCCCCTGCCCCGCAGCGGCAACGCCCACAACCGGCAACCGATGGACCCGCCCGACCCAGAACAGTGTCGGATCATGCGAATGGCCGTGCAGCACCAGTTCGGCGCCATGCCGCTTGACGATGTTCTGAAACCGGCGGATGCCGAAAAGCCGCTTGGTTTGGGCCACCGCTCCGCGGATCGGCGGATGATGGATGAGGATCACCCTGCAGAGGCCCTGCTTGCCGGTTTGGTCCAGAAGCTGCGCCAGACGCTCAGCCTGCTTCTCTTCGAAGAAGCCGTTCGCCATGAAAGGTGCGGTCGCACGCGCGGTCGATACGCCGATCAGTGCTATGTCACCGCGACGTCTCAGATAGGGAAAACTTTGGCGATCGACGTGGATGTTGGCGCCGTCACCGCTCATCCACGGCGCCCATGCACGGCAAGCCTTGTCGAAGGCGCCGGGTACATAGGCGTCGTGATTGCCGGGAACCACGGAAACGTCGCCTGGCGATCCGAGCATTTCCAGCCACAAGCGGGCCATTTCGATTTCGCTGTCGAGCGCCAGGTTGACCAGATCGCCGGTCACGGCAATGTGGTCGGCACCATTTGCCTTGATATCCGCCACCAGCGTGTCGATGACGGCATCGTGCATGGTACGGCGGCGGTTGCGTTGCCAGTTGACATAGCCCAGCACGCGCTTGGAGGCGAGATCGCGATACGATACACCGGGCAACGGACCGAGATGGGCGTCGGAGAGATGCGCAAGCCTGAACATGAAACCTTCATAAGCGACCGATCGCCCGCAATCCACCTGTGGTTCACCTGAAATGACCGGCACCGATCCCGAACAATCCTTCCGTCAGACCGGCTGGCCTCACCTCAGAGCGAAACTCTTCCACACCTTGTTCGTGCTGAAGCGACCAATGACCCTTGGCGTGCGCGGCCTGGTTCACGACCGCGAGCGCAATGCGATCTTTCTCATCCGCCACACCTATGTCCCGGGCTGGCAGTTGCCGGGAGGCGGCGTAGAGAAGGGAGAGACCATGGGAGAAGCGCTCGTCCGGGAACTCGAGGAAGAAGGCAATATCGCGATCTCGGCACCACCGGCACTGAAATCGATCCACTTCAACAGGACCGCGAGCCCGCGTGACCATGTCGGGTTCTATCTGGTGGAGGCTTTTCACCAGACCGAGCCGAAGCGGCCTGATCATGAGATCGCCGAGGCCGGCTTCTTCCCGCTCGACCAACTGCCGGAAGGCACCACGCCAGCGACGCTCAGGCGTATTGCCGAGACATTCCAGGATACGGCGGTTTCCCCCTACTGGTAGATCAGGCGGCCTTTCTCAACCGGGTGCGGTCGTGTGGGGCTAGGTGATCAAATTGAGGTCCGAGCGGAATGATGCCGGTCGGATTGATGTTGCGATGACTGGCGTAGTAGTGCGCCTTGATGTGACGCATGTCGACGGTCTGCGCCACGCCTGGGACCTGGTAGAGATCGCGCAGGTAGTTCGACAGGTTCGGATAGTCGGCAATGCGGCGCAGGTTGCATTTGAAGTGGCCGACATAGACCGGATCGAAACGAATAAGTGTGGTGAAGAGACGCCAGTCCGCTTCGGTGATGTGATCGCCGACAAGATATCGCTGGCGCGACAATCTCGCCTCCAGACCGTCGAGCGCCGCAAACAGCTCTCCGAAAGCCTCTTCATAGGCAGCCTGGTTGGTCGCGAAACCCGCCTTGTATACGCCATTGTTCACAGCGCCGTAGACCTGCCCGTTGACCGCCTCGATCTCGGTCCGCAATGCAGGCGGATAGAAGTCTGCCGCCGCATCTCCCCATTCGTCGAATGCCGAGTTCAACATCCGGATGATCTCTGACGATTCGTTGGAGACGATTGTCTGTTCCTTCTTGTCCCACAGCACCGGCACGGTAGCCCGGCCTGAATAGGCCGGATCAGCCCTCGTGTAGATCTGATGCAGGAAGTCGAGACCATAGAGGGTGTCGCCAGTCGCACCGTCTTCGGTCTGGAAGGTCCAGCCGTTTTCGAGCATCAGATGATGGACCACCGAGACGGTGATCACCGTTTCCAGCTTCTTGAGCACCCTGAAGATGAGCGTGCGATGCGCCCAGGGACAGGCGAGCGAAACATAGAGGTGATAGCGATCAGGCTCTGCCTTGAACCCCCGCGAGCGACCTTCCGCCGGCATGCCGTCGACGGTTATCCAGTCGCGCCATTGCGATTGGGAGCGTTCGAACCTGCCGCCGCTGCTGTTGGTATCGTACCAGCGGTCCTGCCATTTGCCATCGACCAGCAATCCCATCGACCATTCCTCCTGTCTTGCGACTGCAATCTAGGGGGCATGCCGGACCTGGGGAATGCGTTTTGGCTGAACACACTGTCAAACGCTGGCGCAACGCCGCTCAAAACACCGATTGCGATCCTGAAAGTTTGATGCTAGCGGACAATCCGCATGTTCGACTTTGCAGGAATCCGGTTCGACCGACGACGAAAGATCGCCCGCGCTTGAAGCGCTGACTGGCGAACGCTGCCGCTTGCAGCAACCTTTCCTTGCATACCGGAACGCAAAGACCATGAGCCTTGCCGACGTGACCTACCTGCCGGAAACCCCGGCGCACGACCCCGAAATCGAACTGATCAACGAAGAAGCCTTCGGGCCCGGACGTTTCGCTCGTGCGGCCTACAAGATTCGCGAAGGCGGCCCTCATGAGCGCGATCTTTCCTTTGTCGCCATGAATGGCGGCACGGTGATCGCATCGGTGCGCATGACCCGGATCATGGCAGGCTCCGGCAAGGCAATGCTTCTTGGTCCCCTTGCCGTGCGGCCGGCGTTCAAGAACCTCGGCATCGGTCGCAAGCTGGTGGCCATGGCGCTGGAAGCCGCCGCACAGGCCGGTTCGGCCTGCGTCATCCTGGTTGGCGATGAGCCTTATTACGGCCCGCTTGGCTTCAAGCGGATCCCGCGCGGACAGATCGCCATGCCAAGGCCGGTCGATCTCGACCGTCTTCTGGCACATGAAATCGAACCGGGCGCAGTGGCCAGACTGACAGGCATGGTTCATCACGCCGACCAGGTCGGTGTCGGCGAACCGGCGTAACGCCGGGTCACCACCACCTGATGCCTTGGCTGTTGCAGCGTTTGCTGCGCCCCCCTAGCATATCCCGACAAGCAAGGAGAACAGCGCATGAACCCACACGGCCAGATCGCAATCGTGACCGGGGGCGGCTCAGGCCTTGGTGAGGCGACAGCGCGCGCGCTTGCGGCCAAAGGTGCCAAGGTCGCCCTTTTCGATGTCGGCATCGACCGCGCCGACAAGGTGGCGGCAGACATCGGCGGCATCGCGGTCAAGTGCGATGTCTCCAGTGCCGAGAACGGGGCGGCGGCGGTGGCCGAGGTTGCAAAGTCGCTTGGAGAGCCACGCATCCTGGTGAATTGCGCCGGCATAGCGATCGGTGTGAAGACGGTTGGCAAGGATGGTCCGCATCCTCTCGATCAGTATCGCAGGGTGATCGAGGTCAACCTGATCGGCAGCTTCAACATGATCCGGCTGGTTGCGGACCGCGCCGCCAAGCTCGAACCTCTGGCCGGCGGCGAACGCGGTGTCATCGTCAACACCGCCTCGGTCGCGGCTTTCGACGGACAGATCGGGCAAGCCGCCTACTCCGCCTCCAAAGGCGGCGTTGTCGGCATGACATTGCCCGTGGCTCGCGACCTTGCCCGCTCGGGCATCCGCGTCTGCACGATCGCCCCAGGCATCTTCAAGACCCCGATGATGGCCGGCATGCCGCAAGATGTGCAGGACTCGCTCGGTGCCGCCGTACCCTTTCCTTCCCGGCTTGGCGAACCGTCTGAATATGCGGCGCTGGCATTGCACATCGTCGAAAACCAGATGTTGAACGGCGAAACCATCCGACTGGACGGTGCCATCCGCATGGCACCGAAATAGGCCATGGCGGAAGCCCCGCCGCAGGAAACCAAACGTGGGCCGCTGGCTGGACTTGCCGTGATCGAGATGGCGGGACTGGGTCCTGTCCCGCTCGCCGCTCTCATGCTTTCCGAGATGGGAGCGACGGTACTGCGGATCGAGCGCGGCAACGCCGGCCGGCAATTCCTGCAGCTGCCGGCCGAATATGATATCGACCGGCATGGCCGCGATGTCCTTGTCGTGGACCTGAAACGCCCTGAGTGCACGGACCTGGTGCTGCGGCTCGCCGCGAAAGCCGATATCCTGATCGAAGGTTTTCGGCCGGGGGTGATGGAAAGGCTTGGTCTTGGGCCTGACGCGGCCTTGGCGCGCAATCCGGCGCTGATCTACGGACGCATGACGGGTTTCGGGCAGGATGGTCCCCTTGCCGACCGCGCCGGCCACGACATCACCTATCTCGCCTACTCAGGCATCCTGCATGCCATCGGCCATGACGGCGAAAGGCCGGTTCCCCCGATCAACCTGGTTGGTGACTATGGTGGCGGAACCATGATGCTGATGACAGGCTTGCTTGCGGCGCTGTTCCAACGCTCTCGTGGCGGCAAAGGGCAGGTTGTCGACGCGGCCATGGTCGAGGGAGCTTCGATGCTGACCCTTCCCATCCAGGCCGCGATGGCCACCGGTCTTTGGAATGATCGGCGAGGCGTCAACCTCCTCGATTCCGGTTGCCCTTTTTACGATACCTACGAAACTGCCGATGGTCGCCACATCGCCATTGGATGCCTCGAGCCACAGTTTTTCGCGGAATTCGCTCGTCTGCTACCGCTTGGCCAACAACTCGCGGCAGGTCAGTATGATCAGAAACTCTGGCCCCGGATGCGTCAGGCCATAGCCGTCCGGGTGCAGGAAAAATCCCGCGACGAATGGGATCGGTTGTTTGCCGGGACCGATGCCTGCGTAGCGCCGGTATTGTCTTTCGCCGAAGCACGGCAGCATCCGCACAATCGTGCACGCGGCGCCTTTGTTGATGTCGGCCGCTTTACCAGGCCGGCACCCGCTCCTCGTTTTTCGGCGACCCCCTCCGCGGCAAGCGAACCGCCTGCCGAAAACGAACGCCCGGTCGCCCGGATCCTGGCGCGCTTCGGTTTTCAGGAAGCCGAGACCGCAGCCCTTGTCAAAGCCGGTATCATCGGCTGATAAGTGGATCATGATGTTCAGCTTATGATGGTGACTGCCGTGGAACAACCGACGAAAGACGTCATCCGGGAAACCGACGCTCAGTCGATCCAGCTGGCTAAAACTCTGCTTCGCACCGCCCGCTACGGCGCGCTTGCCGTCATCGACCCGGCTTCCGGTTCGCCGCTTGCCAGCCGTGTTGGCGTCGCAACCGATATCGATGGCACGCCGCTGATCCTGATCTCCATGCTCGCCCCCCACACGGGTGCGTTGCTCGCCGATCCACGCTGTTCCTTGCTGGTCGGCGAACCAGGCAAGGGAGACGCTCTCGCCCATCCGCGCATGAGCCTGGTTTGCCTTGCCACCCGACTGGAGCGGGGGGCGAACGAGCAGTTACGAGCAGAACGCCGCTATCTCAACCGCAATCCCAAAGCCAGGCTTTACGTCGGCCTCGGGGATTTTTCCTTCTTCCGGCTCGACGTCGAACGCGCCTCGCTCAATGGCGGTTTCGGCAAGGCTTATCTGCTGGATCGTTCGGATCTGATTGTGACTGGTGCCATAAATGACGCACTGGCTGAAAGCGAGCAGTCAGCCCTTGATCACATGAACAGCGAACATCTCGACGCCGTGATGGTTTATGCCCACCACTATGCCAAGGCAGAAAGCGAAGGCTGGACACTGGCCGGGTTCGACGCAGATGGAATGGATCTGGTCAGCGGCAACCGGATGGAGCGTGTCTTCTTTCCCAAACCACTGGAAACACAGCAGGATCTGCGCAAGACACTGGTCGAGATGGCGAAGGCTGGCCGCGCTGCGGCAGCGCACGAGACCGTCAGCTCTTGAGCAAACGGCAGACGAACAACCACAGAGTTGTGACTTAAGGTTGCATCCACACTTGCATCACTTAATAAAATTAGTGTATGAGTGAATCATAACGCCATTGCCCCCATGGCTTCCGTGATGAACAAAGGTGGGCATCTGATGCTTCCAGAAAACCAGGTCTCCGATACCGAAACCGCAGCTGCGTTCCTCACACTCATGGGAAACGAGAAGCGGCTCGCCATCATGAATCATCTCATTGATGATGAGCTGACGGTAGGCACGATCGCCGAAAAGGTGGATCTCAGCCAATCTGCTCTTTCGCAGCATCTGGCAAAACTGCGGGCCTTTGGTCTGGTCCAGACGCGCCGCGACCGGCAGATGATCTATTATTCTTGCCGCTCGGATGCCGTTCGCCAGCTGCTCCGTACCTTAGGCTCGATTTTCGGAGGCAGCTCCGAGCCCCAGCAGCATTCGCGATTTCTCGGTACCGGCAAATAAACACGACAGATCGCTCCGGTTGTATTGGCGGTCCACCAAAGCAGGTTGGACCGGCAGCGCCGAGCTGCTGCGAAGTGCTGCGAGCGACATGGCTTCCGAAATGAGGCTCATCCGGCTATAGCCCCAGCGAAGCGTCTTATCTGCGATCTGTCGGCGAAGACGTAAACTCTCGTCGCGGGCGCCGATGGAAACCATTCGTATTGATGATCCGGAAGATCCCAGGGTCGCTCCATATCTCGACATTCGCGAACGTGATGTCGTCGGCAGGCAGGGACGCTTCATTGCCGAAGGCAAAGTTGTCCTGAATGTGCTTTTGAACGGCAGTCGCTTCCTGGCTGAATCCGTGCTCGTTCTGGAAAATCGCCTCGCGGGTCTCGAGGAAGTTTTCGAAAGAGCACCGGTACGAGTGCCTGTCTACGTGACCGGTCGCGAGGTCATGGATCGCATCGCCGGTTTTCCCATTCACCGCGGTATACTGGCCGTAGGAGAAAAGGGCACACCGTTACAGATTGACGACATCCTCCGCACGCTTCCGCAAAAGGCTTTGATTGTCGTCGCCGTTGGCATCGCCAATCATGACAATCTGGGCGCAATCTTCCGCAACGCAGCTGCATTCGGCGCCGATGCCGTGTTCATCGACCCGACGTGCTGCGATCCTCTTTATCGCAAGGCAATCCGGGTTTCGGTTGGCGCTGCGTTGAAGGTGCCGTTTGCTGCCGTTCCGGATCCCGCCGTCCTGGCGGCCGACCTCGTGACCCGCGGCTTCGAGAGTTTTGCGCTCTCGCCGAGTGGCGCAACGGATATTCGTGGCGTCAAACCCGGTAAGAAGACGGCTCTTTATCTTGGCACGGAAGGAGAAGGACTGCCGCCACCTCTGCTGGCGCGAATGCGAACGTTGCGCATCAACATGGCTGAAGGCTTTGACAGCGTGAATGTCGCGGCGGCCTCGGCCATCGCCTTGCACCACTTCTCAGCAAACGCTCGTTAAGCCTCGGCGTCCCCCGGCACGACCGAGAAGTCGCGGGTGCGATAGGTCAGCCCGGCGAAGTGGTCTTCTGCAGCGCCCGCACGCGTTCGGCGATGCTGCGGATTGCCGCGCGGTCCTTGGCGGCGCTTGCGCTGGCCTCCGGAGAGGCAAGCGCCTTGGCGACTTCCGAATTCGGCCCCTCCAGCGCAGCGGTCAGCGTTATGATCTCGGCAGCGAGATCCTGCATCTGCTCACGCAGAAGCGTACCCTCGCGCAGCTCTCTCGCCCCGCCGTCGAGCTGGCCGTTCTCGAAGGAAGCGGCCCCTCGCAGCTTCTTGTTCTCGCGAACAAGCGTCGTCAGCCTGGCCTCCAGCCGTTCGCGGTCGTTGTTGAGCTTGGCGACCGCCTTTTCGGTGTCGCCGCCGGCAGCGCCCGACAGCAAGGGAGAAAGCTGCATCGCCGCGCGGTCACCCTGCAGGCGCTGCCCGTCATTGACCGCAGTAGCTTGCCCGTTTGCAGGAGTTTCGGCCTGCAGCCCCTTCTTCTTCATCTCTTCCTTCAGCCTTGCCAGTTCTCGCTCACGTCGCTCCAGCGTTTCGTCGCGGTCCGCCAATGTCGAGAGAAGACGTTCGAGTTTCTGTTCCCGGTCCGCCAGCTTCTTCTTCTCGTTTGCCAACGCATCGATGGCGGCCTTGCCTTCAGTCACGATATCCTGATGACGCTTGTCCGCTTCCTTGCGTTGAGCACGCAGAACGGAGATGTCGTTGTTCAGTTTCTCGATCTCGGATTCGCGCGCCACCAGTTCGATCTGCCTGTTGGACGACGAGAAGCTGGCCTCCTCGTAGAGCTGATCGAGTTTCTCGATCTCCTCTTTCTTTTTCGCCGCATCCACTTCGAGTTTGGCGAGTTTTTCCGACATGCGCTCGATTTCAGCCGCGCGCTGCGCCAGTTGCGCTTTCAACTCCGTACCAGCAGTCTCCAGCGCTGCGATCATCTCCGCTTTGCGGGCTGCTTCGCTCGCCGCCAGCTTCAGCTCTTCGCGAACGCGATTGACCTCGACGAAACGATCGTTGGCCATCTCTTTCGAGGTCTTGGCGTCCATCTCCAGGCGGCGTGCCGTCACCGCAAACTCGGCACGCAAGCGATCTTTGTCCGCGGTGATTTCCGTGGCGGTGAGCGGCATTGCCGCCTGAATTCGCTTTTTCGTCAGGGCAACCGCCCGTCGCCAGGCGGCAGGCGCGATCAGGATGACCAAAAATCCCGCACAGAGGAAACCAAGGAGGAAGAAGAGGATCGACTGAACCAAGATGGTCTATCCGTTGAGTTCGGCCACTTGTGCCAACCAGACGAAACTTTGCATGGTCTGACAGGCAAAATCCAGTATTCGCATGCGTATTTCTGCGGATTGGAGAGCTCTTTCACAACCCGCAGATCAATGTCACCTGGCTGGATCAGAAAGGGTTCCAGGTCGGCTGCTGCGTGAGCTTCAGGTAACCCAGGTTAACGCCAAGCCTGGCGCCGACGCCGGTGCGGATCGGCACAAGAAGCACGTTGCCCGACTTGAGAACATTGAAGCCAAGGCCCGCGATGACGTAGGCAGAGCCTGCGACACCGGCAAAGCGATTGTAAAGGTTGCTGACATCGTCGAGATTATAGACCAGCACCATGACCCGAGACCCCTGCCCGCCGAAATCCCAGCCCAGGGACGGGCCCTGCCAGTAGACTTTGTGGTCGCCGGCATTCTTGGTGTAGAGTTTGCCTTCGCCATAGGTGAGACCGCCTACGAAAGCGCCCGAGCCTTCCTCCCCCAGCACGTAGCCATTGGGCAAACCGTAGGTGGAGAAGATTTTCTCGACGACAGTGGCAAGCCCGCCTGAGGTTTCACCGAAGAACTTGTGGCCTGAGTCGACGATTTCCTGGGACGTGTATTGCTGGGCGTACGAAGCCTGGAGCGAAAGGGTGAAAAAGCCCAACAGGGCGAATGTCAGGGCGAGAGCGCGGGGAATGCGCCAATCGCGAAATCGGGAATGCATGCTTCCAATCTCCGTCTGGGAGCACCTTCGCCGACGCCTCGCACCCGCGACTCTCAATCGGCCGCTTCCGGTGCCATCCCTTGGCAAACTATGCCGTAATTCTTTTTCAACCATTAAGCTCTCACATGATGATGGCGGTTCGAAGGCTGGTCGGTATGTTTTCTTCCGACCGGTCGGCGCGATGCGCCCAGGGACGATCCCGGATTGGTTGCTCCACCCGAACGCGCCGTATATCCAGACGGAACTGGGAAGAGCGTGATTCGCGCGGTCGGTGCGATGGACGAATGTCCGGGCACTATTGCATCTTTTCGAGGTTTCCATGGCTGACCTTTTCACCCTTACCCCCTCCGAACTCGCCGCACTGCTTTGCAGCAAGGTCTGCCACGACATCATCTCGCCGGTCGGCGCGATCAACAACGGCCTGGAACTGCTGGACGAAGGTGGCGCCGATGAGGATGCCATGAACCTTATTCGCCAGAGCGCCCGCAATGCGTCGGCCCGGCTGCAGTTCGCACGGATAGCCTATGGTGCTGCCGGTTCCGCTGGCATGCTCATCGATACAGGTGACGCAGAGGCGGTCACGGTTGCCTATCTGAAGAATGAAAAACCGGAACTGACATGGACAGGCGGCCGCGCCCTGCTGCCGAAGAACAAGGTCAAGTTGCTGCTGAACCTTGTCCTGATCGCCAATGCAGCCATTCCACGAGGCGGGAGGCTCTCCATAACACTGGAAGAGCTGGAAACCGAACCGCGTTTCACCCTTGCCGCAAGCGGTCCGATGCTGCGTGTTCCGCCGAAATTTCTCGAACTTCACTCTGGTGGCAAGCCTGAGGAGCCGATCGACGCCCATTCGGTACAGCCCTATTATACGCTGCTGCTGGCGCGAGATGCCGGCATGACGATTACGATCCGCGCCACTGCGGATGAGATCGTTCTCCTGGCCACCTAATCACTGGCATCGCCGAATTTTGTTCCCTGACGGGGCCTTATTTGCATGAGACGGGACGTCTGGTGCAAATTTTATGCATTGCCTTTTCCGCTTTTTAAACGCCCTTCGCTAATATTGCGGCGAAGGGCAGGACCTGCACTCGAGGCGGGAAAGAGGGATCGGCATGAAACGCTGCATGTTCGTCGACAAGTCAAGCGTGATCCGCAAGGTCGCCAAACGCATCCTGACCAGCGAAAGCATGCTGGTCATAGAGGCCACGGCCGGCAGGGACGCAATCGACCTCTGCGCCGCGGAAATGCCGGACATCATTGTTTTTGATGTGACGCTGCCGGACATGCAACTCACCGAATTCATCGGCCATATCCGTTCGCTCGGCAGCCCTATCGTTCCACAGATCGTCGCTCTTCTGGTCGAGCTCGATCTCGGCACCATCATGCGTGCCAAACGCGCCGGCGCACACGGTTACCTGCTGAAGCCCTTCAACCGTGTCCAGTTGCTGGATCGTTTTCGCGCGCTGCAGGCAAGCCGCGACACGACACGCGCCCGGGCGCCGGCTCCAACAAAAAACCCGGCACAGGCCGGGTCCTTTGATGTTCGATTGTAGCTTCGATCAGGCGCTTTCGCGGATCTCTTCCGGTTCGCGCAGCACATAGCCGCGCCCCCATACCGTTTCGATATAGTTCTGACCACCGGAGGCCGCGTCGAGCTTCTTGCGCAGCTTGCAGATGAAGACGTCGATGATCTTCAACTCCGGCTCGTCCATGCCACCATAAAGGTGGTTGAGGAACATTTCCTTGGTCAGCGTGGTGCCCTTGCGCAGCGAGAGCAGCTCCAGCATCTGATATTCTTTGCCCGTCAGATGTACGCGCTGGCCGCTGACTTCCACGGTTTTGGCGTCGAGATTGACGATCAGTTCGCCGGTCGCGATGACCGACTGGGCATGGCCCTTGGAACGGCGCACGATGGCGTGGATGCGGGCAACCAGTTCGTCCTTGTGGAACGGCTTGGTCATATAGTCATCGGCGCCGAAACCGAGACCGCGCACCTTGTCCTCGATGCCGGCCATGCCTGACAGGATCAGGATCGGCGTCTTGACCTTGGAGAGGCGCAGCGTGCGCAGCACTTCGTAGCCCGACATATCCGGGAGGTTCAGATCCAGGAGAATGATGTCGTAGTCGTAAAGCTTGCCGAGATCGACGCCCTCCTCACCGAGATCGGTGGTGTAGACGTTGAAACTCTCGGATTTGAGCATCAGTTCGATGCTCTGGGCGGTTGCACTGTCGTCTTCTATCAGCAGAACGCGCATTTTATTCCCCTTTCTGCTGCCGAACCTGACCCGTCCGGGACCGGAGCAGTGATTGCCTGAGCCGAAGCTGCCACTGAATGGTTAACAAATCCTAATTTCGCGTTCGAAGCGATACCAGAAATTTTAACCTCTTTCCACACACACTTGAATCCAAAGACGATTCATCGCGTCAAATTTTGATTCGGCACATTAAGAAAGCACCGTAACCGACTCAACGGACTCATCTCTTACGTCCCGCGGCCGGGTCGAAATTTTTACCCGGCCTTAAGCCCTGACCCGTATGATTAACAATGCCCGTAAACGAATGGTTACCGTTCGGAAAAAATCTTAGGACTTTGTTTTCCATAGAGTTCCGAAAATCGGGGGGGGAACACGGGCAACACGGAAGCCTCGCAAGGCCAGCGGGGCGATAGTGCAAGTGTGCGTTGGCAGGAGTACCGAATCATGAAGTCACGCGAGAACCTCGTTCGACTGAAGCAATTTCAGGTGAATGAGAAACGCCGGCAGCTTCTGCAGCTGGACATGATGATCGCCGAATTCGAGCGCATGGCCGGAGAACTGGAGTTCCAGATCACCGCCGAAGAAAAGAAAGCCGGCATCACCGACATCAACCACTTCGCCTATCCGACCTTCGCCAAGGCCGCACGACTGCGGCGCGACAATCTCCGCAACTCGCAGGCGGACCTCGCTCAGCAGCGCAGCGCGGCTGAAGCACTGCTTAATGAAGCCGAAGCCGAATTGGCGAAAGCGGAACTGCTGGAATCACGTGATTCGCGGGTACGTGAGCCGGAAACCGGCGGTCGGAGTGCAATGATCGGCTAGCCCGAGCTCTCCGCTAGACTTCCTTCACCTCAGGCCGACTTCACAGGCCAGCCTCTGCTGTATTAGCGGGCCGGGGCTTGCGCGCTGATTTCCTCCGCCGCGAGGCGCGCGCTTCTGATATCGGGCACATGCACTTCGGACCAGGAACGAATCTGGTCGAGCAGACCGGCAAGGTCATGCCCCAGCGCGGTCAACTCATATTCCACCCGCGGTGGAATGACCGGGAAAATCTCCCGTCGAACCAGCCCATCGCGTTCCAGCGTACGCAGCGTCTGGGTCAGCATCTTGGGCGTGATGCCTTCCATCTTCCGAGCCAGCTCACCATGACGCATGCGGCCACGCCGCAACGCACCCACCGTCAGATAGACCCATTTGCTCGACAGCATCTCCAGTACGGCATGCGACGGACAGGTCCGCCGGAACGCGTCATAACCATAGGGTTCGCAATCATCGCTATACATGAGGTACCTATATATCAAAATGGTACGTACTGGACAATGGATATATACTATCTTTTCTATAGTGTCATTCGAAACGGGAGACACCCATGCGTGCCATTGTCCAGACCAGCGTCGGCGGGCCTGAAGTATTGACCATCGGAGATCACCCTACCCCGGAGCCAACCAAAGGAGAGGTACTCGTGCGTGTTCATGCGGCAGGCATCAACCCGGTGGATGCTGCCGTCCGCAGCGGGGCCTATCCGCTGCTCGGCGAACCACCTTTCACAGTCGGCTGGGATATCGCCGGCGTCGTCGAGAAGCTTGGTCCGGACGCGACCGGTTTTGCGGTCGGAGACGAAGTCTTCGGTATGCCGCTGTTTCCCAGGGAAGCCGCGGCCTACGCCGAGTTCGTCGCGGCCCCAGCCAATGAGCTCGTCCTGAAACCCAAGGCGATCGACCATATCCATGCCGGAGCCCTGCCCCTCGCCGGATTGACCGCATGGCAGGGATTGGTCGGAGCGGCGCAAATCGGGGCCGGTCAGCGAGTCCTCGTTCAAGCCGCCGCCGGCGGCGTCGGACACCTTGCTGTTCAGATCGCCAAGGCGCGCGGTGCCTATGTCGTGGCGACGACGAGTTCCTCAAAGCTCGATTTTGTTCGCGGTCTCGGCGCCGACGAAGTCATCGACTACACGGCGACGCGTTTTTCCGATGTGGTGTCGGCCATCGACACCGTCCTGGAGCCGATCGGTGGTGAAAACGCGGAGCAAGCGCTCAAGGTCTTGAAGGACGGCGGTACGCTGGTTTCACTGCTTGGCATTTCCGACAAGGCCAAGGCCGAAGCCAGGAAACGCGGCATCCGCCATGAGCATATTTCAGTTGTTCCGGATCAGGCAGGTCTGGGCGAGCTGGCCAAACTCATCGATGCGGGAAAACTCATCGTCCATGTCTCCAGGACATTCCCGCTGGAACAGGCCGGGGAGGCTCATGCATTTCTGGCGACCAAGCCCACGGGAAAGATAGCGCTCAGGATATGAAGCGCGGCATCAAACGAAAAGGCGCGGAATCCGCGCCTTTTTCATTCTCGAAACCAGACCCGTCAGTGCCGATATTGCTGAATACGCGTCGTGCGCAGCCCAGCCAGGCCATATTCGTCGATGGAGGCCTGCCAGGAAAGAAATTCTTCCGTCGTGAGTTTGTAGCGCTGACAGGCTTCATCGAGGCTGAGCAATCCGCCCCGCACCGCAGCAACCACCTCCGCCTTGCGTCGAATAACCCAACGGCGGGTGTTCGTCGGCGGCAGATCGGCAATCGTAAGAGGGCTGCCGTCAGGCCCTATAACATATTTGACTCGCGGTCTAACCAGATCGGTCATCGTACTCTCTACTGAAAACTCACAGAACCAATCCCTGCCACAGTACCGCCACAGCTTTAAAAATTGCCTAAGCGGTTGCTCATGGATAAGTAATGTTCGTGAACGTCACGTTAGGCTTTCCGTAAGCTTTTGAGACAATTGCCCGACATTGCGCCAAAACATGCCGGATCCTGGCCGATATCCGCATCCTGAAGGGATCAGGGGCCCGAGCAAATGTCGGAAATCAAAGCAACGGCTGGCACGCCTGCTTATGCTGGCGCCTGCGCGACCTATGCCCTATATAGTCTGGGCCGCTTGTTTGCGGCCTGAATTCGGAATTGACATGATGAACAGCCTGGACCTTCCCGGACGCCCAGAAGACACGCGCGTCGTCGTTGCCATGTCTGGCGGCGTCGATTCCTCGGTCGTTGCCGGCCTTCTCAAACGCGAAGGCTATGATGTCGTCGGCGTTACCCTGCAGCTCTACGATCATGGCGCAGCCACCCATCGCGCAGGCTCTTGCTGCGCTGGCCAGGATATCGAGGACGCGCGCCGGGTTTCGGAAACCCTTGGCATCCCTCACTACGTGCTCGATTACGAGGAACGCTTCCGCAAGGCTGTGATCAACCCGTTCGCCGAAAGCTACGTCGCCGGCGAGACACCGATCCCGTGCGTGTCTTGCAATCAGACCGTCAAGTTCGCCGACCTTCTTGCAACGGCCCAGGATCTGGGCGCCGACGCTCTGGCGACTGGCCATTATATCCGTTCAGGGGCCAACGGCGCCCATCGTGCCCTGTACCGCCCGGTCGATGCCGATCGTGACCAGAGCTACTTCCTGTTTGCCACCACCCAGGCACAGATCGACTATCTGCGCTTTCCGCTTGGCGGTTTGCCCAAGCCGGAAGTGCGGGCCATGGCTGAACAGATGGGCCTCGTTGTGGCCGCCAAGCAGGACAGTCAGGACATCTGCTTCGTGCCGCAGGGCAAATATTCCGACGTCATCGCCAAGTTGAAGCCGACAGCCGCCAATCCGGGCGACATCGTACACATCGACGGCCGGGTGCTTGGCAGGCATGACGGGATCTTGCGCTACACCATCGGCCAGCGCCGTGGCATCGGTGTCGCCTCCGGCGAACCGCTTTATGTCGTTCACCTCGACGCTGACCGTTCGAGGGTCATCGTCGGGCCGCGCGAGGCGCTGGAAACGCACAAGATTTACCTGCGCTCCATGAACTGGCTGGGCGACGGCGCCCTTGCGGCCATTCCGCCCGGCGGCCTTGAACTGTTCGCCAAGGTGCGCTCGACACGCCCGCCACGGCCTGCCGTTCTGCATCATCGCGACGGCCGCACCTGGGTCGAGCTGGTGGACGGCGAGTCCGGCATCGCGCCGGGTCAGGCCTGCGTGCTCTATTCCGACGATGGCAACGAGGCCCGGGTCTTCGGCGGCGGCTTCATAGAGCGGTCGGAACGCGGCGCAGAGGCGGAAGCCATGCTGAGCCGCCTGACCGGAAAGTCTTCGGCTATCGCCGCGGAGTAATACCGATTTCGAATGACCTGGAGCGCGCAACCGCGCGCCCGACCAGCGATCCTGCCTTAAGTGTCAGCCGGCGATGCGGCCGTGGGTGACCGTGCCCGCGGTCAGGATGCGCAGCACCCTGATCGCTTCTTCCCCGTCCGTACGTGGCTCGGCCCGTGTTTCAATGCACTCGAGAAAGTGCTGCAGCTCGCGGGTCAACGGCATTCCCTGCTCGACCGCGACATAGGTCGGCTCGTTGCTGGTGGCGGCCCACTGGCCGCTGTCTTGCCAAACGGCGTGATGGTAGACCGCAAGCTTTTTTTCCCAGGGTTCGACGTCGTCGAAGACCGCCATCGCCTTGTCGCCGACCACCGTCAGCCGACGTTCGCGATAGGGGTTGAGCCGCGAAGCAAAGAGATGGCTTCTAAGATTGTTCGGGAAGCGCATATGCAGATGCGCGAAATCGCTGAGATGGTCGAGCAGTGCCGCCCCTTCGCCCCGTACTTCCAGCGGCTCGGTGCCTGTAAGAGCCAGGATCATCGACAGGTCGTGCGGCGCCAGATCCCATAACGCATCGTTCTCGGTGTGGAACTTGCCGAGACCGAGACGATGCGAATGGATGTAGCGGATTTCGCCAAGCTCGCCGGCATCGACCAGTGCCTTCAGCTTCTCGAAGGCGGGATGGAAACGCAGAACGTGACCAACCATGAAAACGCGGTGATTGTCCTTTGCCGCCTGAACCGAGCGCTCGGCATCCGGGACTGTCAGCGCGATCGGCTTCTCGACCAGCACATCCTTGCCGCTCTCGACGGCACGGATCGAGAGATCGGCATGGAATTGCGGCGGCAGTGCCATGACGATGGCGTCGACATCCTCGCGCTTGAAGAGGTCGTCCGGCGCGATGGCAAGGCAGTCCTGTTCGCTGGCAAAACCTTCAGCGCGCGCAAGATTGGCATCTGAAACCGCATGGAGTGCGCCCAGCCCTTTCAGCGTCCGGATATGGTTGCTGCCCCAGTACCCGCATCCGAGGACTGCTATACGCGGTTTCATCAAATAGGAACTCAAGCATTTCGCGCAAAAATCGTGGTTGAGACATAGCGGTGCCCTTCGCCGAACTCAACCCCGTCACCTTCGCCTGTTGGGCTGGCCGATTGCCGATGCACCATTTTTCGATGAGCCGGCACAATGAGCGTCCAATCATCGGCTGGGTCGGGGTCGTTGGCGCCAACCGCGCCCCAATGCCGGCCGCCCCCAAAAACACCCTGCATTGCCTCTGCCCCGGCCGTCCGGCAGAACCTCGCGAACATATGTGAGTTTCTCTGATTTCTGCCCTGTCTCCGTGCTTGACAGGATTACCACCACCCCCTTATATCCGCGCGACCTTGGCGTCGACCTTTTGGCCCACTTCTAGAAGTGGCTTCCATGGATTGGTGCCTCCCTGATGGCGGGGTAGCTCAGTTGGTTAGAGCACGGGAATCATAATCCTGGGGTCGGGGGTTCAAGTCCCTCTCCCGCTACCATCGTCCCCGACGCAGTTGTTCGCATGTTTGGGTAGACCTCTGGAGCTTCCATCCGGAGCGCCAATTTGCCTTGCAATTCGAGCTAACCTGTTACGTCTGAAATCCTGGCGCGCAGCATAGGTACGAACCCCGCGGTGTTCCGGCGCACCATGGCGGGCCTCAGGAATGCAGGTACGTGCATTCTGGCAAAGGGCATGGTGGAGGGTGGCCCCTCGCTCGCCTCCTCAGCCGCATCAGCCTTTTAGATGTGCATACTGCGCTCGGCTGAAATTATTCAGCCGGATGCTGCAGCATGCTGAGCCCGCCATCCACGACCAGGCACGCAGCGTTCATGAACGGGCATTCGTCGGAAATCATGAAAACGGCTGCCTTGGCGATTTCGCCCGGCGTCGCAATGCGCCTGCCTGGATGCATGGCAAGCGTCCTTGCCTGGGCGGCCTCAGGATTGGGAAACGAATTCCAGTACTCGATCGCCTTTTGTGTCTCGACATAACCTGGGGCCAAAGCATTTACGCGCACGGCGTGGGCCGCATATTCAAGCGCCAGCGCCTTGGTCATGCCAAGCAGCGCATGCTTTGCGAGAGGATAGGGAAACGTGTGCGGGATAATGGTGAACGCATGGGTGGAGGCTATATTGAGAACGGCGCCTCCGCCATTTGCGATCATGCCAGGCAAGATTGCCCGGCAACAATTCCATGCTCCCTTAAGGTTGATATCGAAACAGCGATCCCACTCGGCGTCACTGGTTTCGAGCGGCGCGTGAAAGACATTGACGCCGGCATTGTTGATCAGCGCGTTCACGGGACCGATGGTTTCCGCGGCTTCGGCCACGGCGGCTTCGATGGCGCGAGCATCGGTGATGTCAGCAGCAGCAAAACCCAATGCGTCAGGCGGTGTTCCGAAGGTATCGACAGTGCGAGCAAGCAAGTCGCTATCCCGGTCGACGAGGAAAAGGCACGCGCCTTCCGCCAGGCACTGCCTGGCAATGGCCTCCCCTATGCCTTGCGCAGCCCCGGTAATGAAAATGCGTTTGCCAGCGAGCCGCTCACCCATTCCTGTTCATCCCAGCTTGACCATGGAAGTGACTGACATCTCAGGCGTCATTCGATTGCTTTCAGGACAGGCGTCTCCACCCGCGCCTACCGGCGTCCAAGCGCAGTGGAACGCAGATTGTCGAGCAGAACGGCGATAAGCAGGATCACGCCACGTACGATATATTGGTAGAAGGCCGGGATATTGAGCAGGTTCATGACGTTTTCGGCAATGCCCATGATGAGTACACCGACGATGACACCCGACATGGTTGCCCTGCCGCCGGCCAGTGAAACGCCACCCAGCACGCATGCGGAAATCACCGAAAGCTCCAGCCCGACCGCCGCGTTGGGCTGACCCGAGGTGATGCGGGAAGCCAGCAATATTCCAGCTACTGCACAGGTGAGGCCCTGGAGGGTGAATATCCAGATACGCGTCATGTCGACGTTGACGCCAGCGAGCCGTGATGCCTCGGGATTGCCACCCACAGCCAGTGTATTCTTTCCGAAAACAGTACGGTTGAGCACGAAGCCGAACGCGACGAACAGCAGGACCAGTACCCAGATCGGTGTCGGCACACCCAGGAGTTTCGACAGCGCGAGCTGGTAGAAATTGGGATCGTTGATGCCGACGGCTCGACCGTCGGATGCGATAAGCGCCAGCCCGCGCACGATCTGCATGGTCGCCAATGTGGTGATCAGCGCATTGATGCGAAACTTGGCGATGACCACTCCGTTGATAGCACCGACGATCGCGCCGCAAACCAGGGCAGCCAGCAGCCCCAGCAGGATGGATCCCGTTGCATTCGAGGCCATGACTGCGACCATGCCGGCGAATGCCACGTTGGAACCGACCGACAGGTCGAAATCCCGCGCCGCCAGACAGAACATCATCGTGCAGGCGACGATGCCGACCGTGACCACCGATTGCAGCAGGCCCAGCATGTTGCGTTCCGTCAGGAAGTTTGGAACAAGCAGTGAAACCAGCACGAATGCCAGCACGAAGATGACCACCAAGCCTTGCTCGCCGAGGAGGATCTTCTTGAGCGATGTTTGCATGGACAAGCTCCTCAGGATGCGATCGCTGCCGGCACGCTCTTGTCCGGTAAGGCAGCGGCCAGTATTTCGCGTTCGTTGAAACGGTCGCGCGTCAATTCAGCCCTTATGCGTCCCTCGCACATGACGTGGATGCGGTCACAGATACCCATGATCTCGGGCAGTTCGCTTGAGATGACGACGATCGCCATGCCACTTTCGGCAAGCTGATAAAGGATCTCATAAATCTCGGACTTTGCGCCGACGTCGATGCCGCGGGTGGGCTCGTCGACGATCAGCGTGCCGATCCCCTGTTCGGAAAGCCAGCGCGCGAGAATGACCTTCTGCTGGTTGCCGCCGGACAGATTGACGACATCCTGCCTGCGCGAGGGTGTGCGGATCTTGAGCTTCTGGATGAACGTTTCGGCCGTGTCCGCTTCCAGCTTCCTGTCGAGCAGCCCCAGGCGCGCATTGTGACGCCGTGAGGAGATGTTGATGTTTTCTTCGATCGAACGGCCCTGGATGATGCCGTCATATTTGCGATCTTCCGAACAGAGCACGACACCCGAGCGTATGGCATGATGTGGATCGGAGGCCGTAACGGCCTTGCCATCGACGTGAACTGTGCCGGCCCAGCGCGGATCAGCGCCGAAGACCAGACGCATCAGCTCGGATCGGCCGGCGCCGATCAGGCCGAAGAACCCCAGAACCTCGCCCGAACGCGCCACGAAATCGGCCGGCTGCCGCAGCTTTTCGCCCGCGACCCCGTCGACCTTGAGGCGAACCTCGCCGACCGGCCGGCCGCGCCAGCCCCAGACATTGGAAATCTCGCGTCCGACCATTTCGGCAACGACCTGGTCGCGTGTCACCCCCGCCAGACGCGGGTGATGGGCTGCAAGCTTGCCGTCGCGCAGGACAGTCAGGCTGTCGCAAAGACGGAAGACTTCGCCCATGCGATGGGAAATGTAGAGGATGACTTTGCCCTCGGCCCGCAGGCGATCGATCAGCGAGAAAAGGATCTCGCTTTCGCGGGACGAAAGTGAGGATGTCGGCTCATCCAGCGCGATTACCCGCGCATCCAGCATCACGGCCTTCGCGATTTCGACCATCTGGCGTTCGCCGATGGAGAGTGTCTTGATCTTGCGCCGGGGATCGATATCGATGCCGGACGCCTTCAGCTTGCCGCTGACATCAGCGAACATCTGGTTGGTCTGGATTATGCCGCCATTGTTCGGGAAACGTCCCAGGTACAGATTTTCCGCGACCGTCAGTTCCGGGACAAGTTGCAGTTCCTGGTGGATGACAATCACGCCTGCATGGAAGGCATCGCGTGTCGAATGATAGTGCTGGGCATGGCCATCGATCCTGACCTCGCCGGTATCCGCAGCCTGGTCACCGGAAAGAATGCGGATCAGCGTCGACTTGCCGGCACCGTTTTCTCCCATCAGGCCGTGTACCGCACCCTTCCCGACGCCGAACGACACCCCCGAGAGTGCCTTGACGCCCGGATAGGATTTGGAGATTTCGGAAAATTCGAGAAACGACATCAGCTGTGCCCCGGAGCGGCGGCGGACAGGAGCCCGCCGCCATCAGGTTGATCTGCCCGAACCTATTCGAGACCAAGATCCTTGCGGACCTTCTGGTAGTCGTCCCGCTTTGCAAGGGAGCCGGAAGTCAGGATCAGCTTTTCCGGATCCTTGTTGTCGGCGATCCAGCTGTACATGTTGAGCGACGTCTCGTAGCCATGGCGCTTCGGTGAGATGATGACGCTGCCGACGAAACCGGTTGGCTGCGGCTTCTTGAATTCGTTGATTGCCGAATCCGCCCCGCCGATGCCGACGCCGATAACGTTGGCAGCCGGAATGCCCACGCTCTCGGAAGCCCGAACCGCGCCAAGCGCCGCCTCGTCGTTGAGACCGAAGGCGACCCATTTCTTGATATCCGGATGGGCGTTGAGCACGACGGTCGCGGCATTCAGCGCGGCTTCCGTATCGGTCTTGGCCTGCGGCGCGTCGAAGATATTGGAGGTCTTGAAGCCGTTACTTTTCAGAACCGAAATGGCACCTTCGACCCGGTCCACTGCGGTTGGCAGTTGATCGTAGGAAACGCGGATTGCCCCGACTTCGTCGGCATTCCAGCCACGTGCCTTCATCTCATCGACGATCGCCTGCCCCACAGCTTCACCGATCTTGGTGGCCGAGATGCCCATATGCGGCACGTCTTCCAGGGGCTTGCCGTCGGCGCCGACCAGACGGTCATCGACGGTCATCAGCTTGAGATTGTTCGCTGCCGCTTTGGCGACGATGCCAGGCCCCAGCTTGACGTCGGGTGTACAGACAACAAAGCCCTGGACACCTTGCGCGCCCAGATTGTCGATCGCAGACATCAGCTTCTCGCCGTCTTCCGCGCCGATCTTCACCAGCGTGAAGCCTTTTTCCTTCGCAGCCTGGTCAGCGAATTTCCATTCGTCCTGGAACCAGGGCTCCTCAGGCTGTTTGACGACGAAACCGATCTTTACGTCCGCAGCATAGGCCGGCGCACCCATGACAATGGCGGTAACGGCAAATGCGCTGGCGACGAGCGCCTTTTTCAGAAATCGCATGGTTTCCTCCCAGAACGCGACTTGGGCTGCGAGCCCTCCCGGATCAGTATTTCATTTTATCATACCAGTCAATTGCCTTGGTATGATAAATGGGGTAACAGAATGGGAGTTGGGAAGATTGCGATAGCCGCTGTCCCCAGTAGTCTCGGCCAGGGAATCAGGAGATCGCCCGCGAGGGAGGAACACATGGCTGACGCGTCGCAGGGATTGTCGGACAAAAAATCAAAGATGCTGCGCCCCCGTGTCATGACGGACATCACACGCGTGATCGCGTCTGACATATTTTCGGGCCGCTACAAGCAAGGCAGCTTCCTGCCGACCGAAAACGACCTGGGTGCCGAACACGGCGTCAGCAGAACCGTGATACGCGAGGCTTTGAAGGTTTTGGCCGCTAAGGGACTGGTGCTGAGCCGTCCCCGCGTGGGCACGATCGTCTGTGACGAGGACAACTGGAACATCATTGATTCCCAGGTGCTTGCCTGGCACGCGCCGCATGCGCTGGACGACAAGCTGTTCGACGCCATTCTCGAAACACGTCGGGCGATCGAGCCGCTTGTGGCGGAACTTGCCGCGACGCGAGCGACCTTGCGTGAAATAGCTGACCTGGAGATGGCGTGGGACGGAATGGCAAACGCAGCCGAGGACATCGTCAAGTTCTCGCGATCGGACATCGCCTTTCACCAGATCCTCTATCGGGCAAGCCACAATCCCATCTTCAGGCAGATCGGCGGGATGATCGACACGGCGCTGAGGTTTTCACTCGAGGCCACCGCCGTGATCTCGCTTGATCGACGCGCCGAGGCGGTGGAAGCCCACCGCGAAGTGGTGGAGGCGCTGCGGCTACGCGACGGTGACGCGGCGAGGAAGGCGGCCGACCACATCCTCGATCTCGCGGCCCGCGACCTGGTGAGCGCCAAGCAAATCAAGAACAGCTGATCCGGACCCGACAAGATGAAGATCACCACCCTCACCACCTATATCGTGCCACCGCGCTGGCTGTTCCTGAAGATCGAAACCGACGAAGGCATCAGTGGCTGGGGTGAGCCAGTCGTCGAGGGGCGCGCGCTTACTGTCGAAGCCGCCGTGAAGGAGCTGGCGGACTATCTCGTCGGCAAGGATCCACGCCTGATCGAGGATCATTGGTCCGTGATGCATCGCGGCGGTTTCTATCGCGGCGGCCCCATCCTGATGAGCGCCATCGCCGGCATCGACCAGGCGCTCTGGGACATCAAAGGCAAGGCACTCGGTGTGCCGGTGCATGAGCTCCTGGGCGGGCGCTGCCGCGACAGCATCAAGGTCTATTCCTGGATAGGCGGCGACCGGCCTTCGGAGGTCGCGGATGGCGCCAGACAGGTCGTCTCCCGTGGGTTCACCGCACTCAAGATGAACGGCACGGAAGAATTGCAGATCGTCGACAGCCACGACCGCATCGACGCCGCGGTTGAACGCGTGGCGACGGTGCGCGAAGCCGTCGGGCCGCATGTCGGCATCGCTGTCGATTTCCATGGTCGCGTGCATCGACCCATGGCCAAGGCACTTGTCAAGGAATTGGAGCCCTATCGGCTGATGTTCATCGAAGAGCCCGTGTTGAGCGAGAACCGCGAGGCTCTGAAGGAAATCGCCGCCATGTCGTCTGCCCCGATCGCACTCGGCGAACGCCTCTACAGTCGTTGGGACTTCAAGCATGTGTTCGAGGAAGGCGCCGTAGACATCATCCAGCCGGACCTGTCACACGCAGGCGGCATCACTGAATGCCGCAAGATCGCCGCCATGGCCGAAGCCTACGATATTGCGGTGGCTCCGCATTGTCCGCTTGGGCCGATTGCGCTGGCCGCCTGCCTGCAACTCGACGCGGTGAGCTACAACTGCTTCATCCAGGAACAGAGCCTCGGCATCCATTACAACAAGGCCAACGACCTGCTCGACTACGCCAAGAACAAGGACGTCTTTCGCTACGACAAAGGCTTCGTCGCCATTCCCGATGGCCCCGGACTGGGCGTCGAAATCGATGAGGACTATGTCAGGGAACGCGCCCGGGAAGGCCATCGCTGGCGCAATCCGGTCTGGCGCCATGCCGATGGATCCTTCGCCGAGTGGTGATGAGCGGAGCGCTTCTCGACAGGCGCTAGACCCGAGCCTCGTGGATCAGGCCGGCAGCCTTGTGAGCGATCGCCATGGCCGGCGCATTGGTGTTTCCACTGACGATTGTCGGCATCACCGAGCAATCAATCGCGTACAGTCCCCTCACCCCATGGACAGCCATGGACGCCGGGTCGACGACTGCCGAGGAATCGTCCTCGGCTCCCATCCGGCAGGTTCCGACCGGATGGTAATTTGTCTTGACCATTCGTTTGGCATGGGCACGCAAAAGCGGATCTTCGGCGGCCCCGCTACCCGGAACGATTTCTTGCTCTAGCAGGCCGGTCAACGGCTCCTGGCGTGCAAAGGACCGCGCCACCCTCAACCCCTTGATCATCGTTTCCATGTCACGGGGATCGCGCAGGAAACCACCATCGATTAGCGGCATGGCATCTGGTTTGTTCGAGCGCAACGTCACGGTCCCGCGCGAATGCGGTCGCAGGAGACAACAGGTCATTGTCAGGCCATCGCAAGGCTCGACGCCGGAGATATCGCGATCGACGTAGACGGTTGGAACGCAGTAGATCTTGAGTGTTGCATCGGCTTCAGCATCGTCGGGATTGACGAAGGCGCAGGCTTCGACACCGATCGACGCGACCGGGCCGGAACCGAACAGCAGATACTGCAGTCCGTTGCGGATCATCGGCCAGCCACGATCTTCGCCGAAATAGCCGTAGCGGCCGTTGCTCCTGAAGATGAGGGGTACCTCGCAATGGTCCTGCAGGTTTCTTCCGACACCGGGCAGGTCACAGATTGGCTTGATTTCAAGCGAGCGCAGATGATCGGCCGCGCCAACCCCTGACAGCATCAACAGCTTTGGCGTGTTGAATGCACCAGCAGCCAGGATGACGCCGCGATCGGCATGAACGCGTTCGACCTGACCACCGCGACGGAACTCGACACCCATTGCCCTCCCGGCTTCGACAAGCACACGGTCGACCCTGATTTGCGTGCGCACCTCCAACTTGGAATCTTGCAGAACACGCGACAGAAAAGCATCCGCTGCGCTGCAGCGGCGACGATCCGGTCCGATCGTCGACTGCATGTATCCGACACCACGCTGCCGGCCGCCGTTGAAATCGGGGGTGAAAGGCTCACCGGCATTCTGAACCGCGGCGACAAAAGCGTCCGTCATCGCGCAGTGATGGAACGGTGCCGATACGCTGAGCGGACCGGAATTGCCGTGAGCGGGAGCGCCGAGATGGTCATTGTTTTCGAGCGCCTTGAAATGATTGAGCATATCGGCCCACGACCAGTCGTGGCCCGTGCCCAGCATGTCAGCCCAGTTGTCGTAATCGGCCGCCTGTCCGCGCATGTATACCATGGCGTTCACTGAAGAACCGCCGCCGAGAACCCTCGCTTGCGGTACGATCGTGCTTCTTCCATCGAGTTGCGGTTGCGGTACCATATGGTGCATGTCGAGATAGGTGTCGCGCCCCAGATACTTCATGTAGCCGGCAGGCATGTGCATCAGTGGGCTCATGCGCCGTATCCCGGCCTCCAGAAGCAGCACGCTGGCACCGAATTCTTCCACCAGGCGCCAGGCCGCGACGCAGCCGGAACTGCCACCACCGACGATGATGTAGTCGTAGCGCTTCATGGCCATGGCTCAACTCGGACGCAGCCGCTTTCCATCTGCAGTTTCGAAGAAAAAGATCCGGTCGCGTCCCAGCGTCAGGAAGACCGTCTCGCCGATCTTCACTTTCCGATTGGCGTCAGCCACCGCACAGAAGAGACTGTCGCCCGCCTTGATCGAAACCAGGGTATTCTGGCCAACGAATTCGGTCGCGAATACCGTTGCAACCATGTCGGCGCCATCCGAACTGCCGACGAGCGCAACATCGTCCGGGCGAATGCCCATCGTGACATCTCCACCAACCGATGCCGGCAGCGCGACTATTTCGAATCCTGCACTGCGGAACTTTCCATCCGACATCGTTCCGCGCAGCAGGTTCATCGGTGGTGAACCGATGAATGCGGCGACGAACAATTCCGAAGGATCGTTGTAGATGTTTTCAGGCGTATCGAGCTGGACGATGCGGCCACCCTGCATGACGGCGACGCGTGTTGCCAGCGTCATCGCCTCGATCTGGTCATGCGTGACGTAAATCGTCGTCGTTCTCATTTCGTGATGCAGATGCTTGAGTTCCGTGCGCATCGAAACACGCAGCTTCGCATCGAGATTGGACAGCGGCTCATCGAGCATGAACAGACGCGGAGTGCGCACGATCGCGCGCGCCAGTGCGACGCGCTGGCGCTGCCCGCCAGACAAGGCACGCGGCTTACGCTCGAGCAGTTCCTCGAGATGGACCCTGCGCGCGGCCGACCTGACGCGCTCCTGGCGCTCATCGGGCCGGACTTTGCGCAGCCGCAGCGGATAGCCGATGTTGTCGGCCACGCTCATATGCGGATAGAGCCCATAATTCTGGAACACCATGGCAATGTCGCGCTCACGCGCCAGCTTGCCCACGACTGACTGGCCACCAATGCGGATGTCACCAGAGGTCACATCCTCAAGACCCGCGATCATGCGCATGGTCGTGGTCTTTCCGCAGCCGGAGGGACCGAGCAACACAAGGAATTCCTCGTCCTTCACGTGAAGATCGAGATGGCGGATGACCTGCACCGCGCCCCAGCTTTTTCCCACATTGGACAGTTCGACGTCGACCAAATGTCCTCTCCTTCATTCCGTCTTGACCATTAATAACTCCGATAATATGAGTATTCAAGACATGAGTTGATCTTGTTGCCGGCATGGCGCCGGTCCACTGGGAGGATGTGATGGACAAGATGAAAATGCCGACGGGAGGACTGCACCTCGCGGTGGACCGTCGCTCGTTCCTGCGCGCGAGTTCGATATTGGCCGCGGGCGGTGTGATCGCTCTACGCTCGGGGCTTCCGGTCCATGCCCAGGAAAACACCGCCGAACTGCTCAAGCTCTATGCTGGCGCGAAGGTGGACTGGCAGAAATACAAAGGCCAGACGATCGTGTTGGGTGGCCTGGAGCATGTTTGGATGCATGCGATCGTGCCCCTGATCCCGCTCTTCACGCAACTGACCGGGATCGAAGTCAAAGTCGAGAAACAATCGGAAACGGAATTCGCTGCCTCCATGCCGGTGAAGCTGGGCGGCGGCAGCGGCACACCAGACGTCTTCATGATCTGGGCCCTTGGCCAGGCCATCTCGGCGAAATGGCTGCAGCCTCTCGATGCATTCAGAGGCGATGCCTCCCTCTTCGATGCGGCCTGGTACGATGAGCCAGACATCTTCTCGTCAGCCCGCAGCTTCGAAAAATGGAGTGACGACGCGTCCTACGGCCTCGCCATCACCGCCGAGGCGCAAACCCTGTTCATGAACAAGTCCATGCTGGATGCGAAAGCTCTTGCCGCACCCGACTCGATGGACGATCTGCTCAAGCTTGCTGTCACGTTGAAAAGTGAAGATGTGGCCGGCATAGCCATGCGGGCAAAGCCGACAGGCGACGCGGCGCCCTGGACGCTGGCAGGTTTCGTTTTCTCCTATGGCGGCGCCTATGTGACAAAGGACGGCAAGTCCGGCCTCACGATGCCGGAATCGATCGCCGGACTCGAGATGTATGGCAAACTGCTCCGCGAAGCAGGACCGGTCGGCATCGCCAGCTACCATTGGATGGAATGCCTGAACGACTTCATGCAGGGTGCCGTGGCGATCGGCTGCGATTCCTCGAACTTCGCCACCGATATCGAAGACAAGTCGAAAAGCACCGTTGCTGGAAACACGCTGTTCGGCGTCTTGCCGGCCCCTGCCGGCAAAACCGCCAAACCGAACATGTGGCACTGGATGGCCGGCATCAACGCGAAATCCGCCAACAAGGATGCGGCCTGGCTATTCCTCATGTGGGCAACGTCGAAGCCCACATCGACCCTGACCGCGGCTGCGGGTCTGGCAACACCGCGCAGCTCAGCCTGGCAGACATCGGCTTTTCGTGACCGCTTCGGCGCTCAAGCCGCAGATGCCGCATTGAAGAACCTGCAGGCCGCCGACGGCGATTTGTTCAAGGCCGCCTGGTTCCACCCGAAAGCTCCTGAAATTCTCGATGCGGTCGGGATCGCCGTCAACGAGGTCGTGACCGGCAGCAAGGATGCCGCCAAAGCCTTTGGCGATGCCGACGGCAAGGTTCGCCAGGCGCTGGGACTATGAGGCCAACAACTGGCGCGAGAGATCGATTGAGACGAGTTGCGCCTGTGACATGGCGCAACTGCCAAAACAGGACGTGATCTAGAAATGGGCGCGCGTACGCGTTTCATCATTCTCATGCTGACGCCGACGACAGTGCTGCTGCTCGGCCTCACCATCTTTCCCTTCATCGCGTCCGTCGCCATGAGCCTCAGCAACTATTCGCTCGTGACACCGGATTCGCTGGCATTTGCCGGGTTGCAGAACTATTTCAAACTCCTGCAGGCAGAAGAATTCTGGACGGCATTGCGCGCAACGGCATTGTTCACCGTGCTTGCAGTCGCCATCCAGCTCACGCTCGGCGTGGCGATAGCCACCTTCCTGCACCACGAAACCCGAGCCGTTCCACTGCTGCGGGCGATCTATCTTCTGCCCATGGCGATCACACCCGTCGCCGCCGTCTTCACGTTCCGCATGATGTTCAACCCGTCACTGGGTGTGTTCAACTACCTGCTGAAGCTCATTGGCCTGCCGGCTCAGGACTGGCTCGGCACGCCGGCGATGGCCATGACATCGCTGCTGATCGTCGATACCTGGCAATGGGCACCATTCATGCTGCTGATTGCGGCAGGCGGGCTCGCGGCGATGGACGAAGAACCTCTGCAGGCCGCCAGGATCGATGGCGCGACCGAGACCCAGGTGTTCTTCCATCATACCCTGCCGGCGCTTCTCCCCTATCTCGGCGTCGCCATCGTCTTTCGCGCCATCGACGCCTTCAAGACCTTCGACATCATCTTCGTGCTGACGGGCGGAGGGCCGGGCGTTGCAACCAGGACGCTGAACCTGCTGGCGTACAAACAGGGCATCGAGTTTCTCTCCATGGGTTATGCCGCCGCCATCGCGATCGTCATGCTGGCCATAACCATCGTTGCCGCGCAGGTTTTCCTCCGTCGCATGCGTATGTTCGTGCCGAGGGCAGCGTTATGAAAGCGACGCGTTCCTTCATACCTTTCGCGCGCCGCCTGGTGTTGTCGGCCTTCGCCCTTTGGTGCCTGTTCCCCATCTACTGGCTGGCGATGATGTCCCTGAAAACAGAAGTCGATGCCATGGCGCGGCGGCCCAAATTCCTGTTCGCTCCGATCCCCGACAACTACATCACGGTTCTGTCCGATCCTGCAATCTGGACATACTTTGCCAACAGCGCCATCGTAGCGCTCGTCTCGACGGCGCTTGCCTTGCTGATCGGGCTTCCGGCAGCCTATGTGCTGGCACGGTACCGGTTTCGCGCCAACGCCGACTATGGCTTCTGGATCCTGACCACCCGCATGACGCCGCCGGTCGCGGTGCTGATCCCATTCTTCGTGATGTATGTGAAGACGGGGCTTATCGGCACGCATGCCGGCCTCATAGTCGCTCATGTGGCGATCAACCTTTCCATCGTCGTCTGGCTGATGAAGGGTTTCTTCGAGGACCTGCCAGATGAACTGGAAGAGGCGGCAGCCGTCGACGGCGCGACATATTTCCAGGCCTTCTCCCATATCTGCCTTCCCGTCGTCCTCCCCGGAATTGCTGCCGTGGCGATCCTGGCATTCCTGTTTTCCTGGAACGAGTTCCTCTTTGCACTGGTTCTCGGCGGCAACGACGTTCGGACAGTGCCTCTGGGTCTTTATGCCTTCGTCGGCTACCAGCAGGTCCGCTGGGGCGAATTGTCCGCCGCTTCGATCGTGTTGCTGGTTCCCGTACTGGTGTTCGTTCTGGTCTTCCAGAAACAGCTGATCCGCGGCCTGACCATGGGGGCCGTCAAGTGAGCTCCGATCGCATGCAGACAAGATTGGAGTTCGCAAAATGACAAAACTGCGCTCGCAGCATTGGTTTGGAGGGCTTGGCAAGGATGCTTTCATCCATCGCAGCTGGATGAAGAACAATGGTCTGCCAGACGATGCGTTCGACGGCCGGCCCGTGATCGGTATCTGCAATACCTTCTCCGAATTCACCCCTTGCAATGCGCATTTCCGAGGGCTTGTCGAACACATCAAGGCAGGCGTGCTCGAAGCGGGCGGCCTGCCGTTGGAGTTCCCCGTGTTCTCCTGCGGGGAATCCAACCTGCGCCCGACCGCCATGCTGTTCCGCAATCTCGCCTCCATGGACGTCGAGGAGGCGATCCGCGGCAATCCGATGGATGGGGTGGTGCTGATGGCCGGCTGCGACAAGACCACACCGTCCCTCATCATGGGTGCTGCCTCCTGCGACCTGCCCTCCATCGTTGTCTCCGGAGGGCCGATGCTCAACGGCCGCTTCCGCGGCCGGGAAATCGGCTCTGGCACGGATGTGTGGAAGTTTTCCGAAGACGTGCGCGCCGGCATCATGAGCGAGCGCGAGTTTGCCCAGGCCGAAAATGCGATGTCGCGCTCCCCCGGTCACTGCATGACCATGGGCACGGCCTCGACCATGGCCTCGATTGTCGAAGCACTCGGCATAGCCTTGCCGGGCAACGCCGCCTACCCCGCCGTGGATGCCCATCGAGCCCGGCTGGCGCGGATGAGTGGCCGCCGCATCGTTGAAATGGTGGAGGAAGATTTGCAACTGTCGCAGGTCCTGACGAAGAAAGCCTTCGAGAACGCGATCCGGGTCAACGGCGCTATCGGCGGCTCGACCAATGCCGTCGTTCATCTTCTTGCAATCGCCGGACGTGTCGGCGTGGACGTCACGCTTGACGATTGGGACAGACTGGGCCGCGACGTGCCCACCATCGTCGATCTTATGCCTTCGGGACGCTTCCTGATGGAGGATTTCTGCTACGCCGGTGGCGTCCCCGCCGTGATGAAGGAGATTGCCGATCTCCTTCATGTCGACGCGCTGACGATAACCGGCAGAACTTTGCGCGATGAGCTCACCGAGGCGAAGAACTATAACCCCCAGGTCATCCGGCCGAAGCATCAAGCCCTGACACAACATGGTGGAATCGCTGTTCTGCGTGGCAACCTGGCTCCCGATGGGGCGATCATCAAGCCTTCCGCCGCTTCGCCGGAACTGATGCGACACCGGGGTCGGGCAGTCGTGTTCGAAGACATCGACCACTACAAGGCCACCATCGACGATCCGACACTCGACATCGACGAGAGCTGCATCATGGTGCTGAAGAATTGCGGCCCGAAAGGCTATCCGGGCATGGCCGAAGTCGGAAATATGGCATTGCCACGGAAGCTTCTGCAAAAAGGCGTACGCGACATGGTGCGCATCTCGGATGCGCGCATGTCCGGCACCGCCTTTGGCACGGTGGTGCTGCATACAACGCCGGAAGCAGCCATCGGGGGGCCCTTGGCGCTGGTACAAAGTGGTGACGTCATCGAGCTTGACGTGGAAGCACGCAGGCTTCACCTCGACGTTTCGGACGAAGAACTGCAGCGGCGGCGCGCGGAATGGGAAGCACCCATTCCCGCCATGTCGAGTGGCTATCAGGGTCTTTATGTCGAGCACGTCTTGCAGGCGGATCGCGGCGCGGATCTCGATTTCCTGGTTGGTTGTCGCGGCCACGCCGTCCCGCGCGAAAGCCATTGAGGCACCAGATGCGCAAATTCGACGCCGACAATTTCCATGGCATTCACGCCATCGTCTACGCGTTGTTCGATGGCGAGGAGCGGTTGGACCGAACCGCGATAAGCAGGCAGGTGGAACTTTGCCTTGGGGCCGGGGCACACGGCATGGCGGCGCTGGGGCTCGCCACGGAAGTCTCGAAACTCACGGAGGCGGAACGCCGTACATTGATGGACTGGGTCGCAGAGGACACCGGCGCAAGAGTGCCGCTCGCCTTCACCATCTTCGGCGCCTCGGTTGGCGAGCAGATCGCCCAGATCCGCCATGCCGAAGGCGTCGGCGCGGATTGGGTCATCCTCCAGCCGCCGCCGGTGGGCAACTATGGTGCGGCCGAATACATCCGCTTCTTTGGACGCGTCGCACAAGCAACCGATCTACCGGTGGCCATTCAAAATGCCCCGGCTTTCTTCGGACGCGGACTGACCGCTGACGAAATCCGCGACCTCGTGAGGCAGCACCCCAACATCAGTCTGGTCAAGGGCGAAGGGCCAGTCGTCGACATAGCCGGCCTGATCTCGCGCACAGAGGGCCGCGTCCCGGTGTTCAACGGCCGGGGCGGACTGGAGTTGACCGACAATTTCCGCGCCGGCTGCCGGGGTATGATCCTTGCCCCGGACTGCATCGACTACGCAGTGCGTGCATATGAAGCCTTTCGTAGCGGCGACGAGGACAATGCGGAGACACAGTATCGAGCGATGTTGCCGGCGGCGGTTTTTGTCATGCAAGGCATCGAGAACCTCATCTGCTATGGCAAGCGCCTGTTCGGTGCTCGTGCCGGCATCCCGATCCACGATCGGGCCCCAGCCCTTCGTCCCGACAAGATCGGGCTTGAGATGGTGGAGCGTTTCGCGGCACAACTCGGCCCGCTGCCAGGTGGATAGCGGGCAACGGAAAGGGACAGCCGACATGGCATTGGCGAGCGACATGATGGAACCTGTTCCGGCTTCCGGGCGAGGTTTGCCGGCGCAGATTGCCGCCCGCATGGGACGCAGCATTTTGCGCGGAGAATTGCGACCGGGCGACAAGTTGCCCAAGGAAACAGACCTGCTGGACCAGCTCCAGGTCAGCCGCACGACGCTGCGCGAAGCGCTCACGATCCTGACCAGCAAGGGGTTCATCGAGGCCAAGCAGCGCATCGGCACCAGCGTTCGTGCGCAGGAATTCTGGAACACGCTCGATCCCACGGTCATGTCATGGCATGGCGAACAGGACGAAAAGGCGCTGGCCGAAGAACTGTTCGAAATCAGATCGGCGATCGAACCGCTTGCCGCCGGGTTGGCGTCGAGGCGCGCGACCGAGAGCGACCTTGCCCAACTTCGCGCAGCACTAGCGACAATGGCGCAGGATCATTCCAATCCCAAACTTGCCATCGAAGCCGACATCACCTTCCACCTGGGTATCATCCAGGCTGCGCACAACCGATTCCTCACGCCTGTCGGTTCAGTCATCCGTGCGGCACTGACGATCAGTGTCCCGAAGACCTTCACCAGATTCGGTGGTATGGGCCATGCGCTCGGCATGCACGAGGCAATCGTGAAAGCTATCGAGCAGCGCGATCCTGTCAAAGCGACCAAGGCGGCTGAAAAGCTAATTTCCGATACCTATGAGCGGAACTTCGGACAAATGGCAAAAGACCAAAATTGAGTATCTCCGAGACGTGCCCGTCCCGGAAACAACAGCTGCGAAAACAGACATTCATTGACGGTACACGAGATAAGCAGTCCGCCAATTCATGTTGCGCCTGCCAATCACAGCTTCGAAAGACGATCTCCCCGCCGGTTCGCTGAGAAGGACAGGTCAAATGCAGAGGTTGGATGCGCTCGAACCGGGCTTTGCGGATGGAAAGTGACCATCAGGAATCGAATGGGCAATGTCGTTGCTCCAACGATTTTTTGGTCCACTTCTGAAGTACAGGTCAAGCTGTCGCCCGGTGTCAATCGAAACCGCCGCCGACCAAGCCTGCAGGTGAAGCCACCTTCGGAGCGCCAATCTCCCAGGCAATTCGGGCGTGAAGCCGTCGCTTCGAAGCCTGGCCCCAATCGCGTGCCAAGCGGATCGTCTACTACCTCTTTTGGAGTAACCCAACAGGGCTGGAGATCAGGCCGACGAATGGCTATCCTGTTGTTCTTACATCGCCCCAGATGTACGTGGGCCTCATTCAAAACGGGGCAGTTCATCCGGCCTGGGTTGGACGCAAATGGCAACATTTGTTAGAGGTGGGGTGCGTTGAGCCCCATTCGTCCAGTCACATTGTTTGGGTCGGCAGGGGCAACTCGTCATGAACATAAAGATTGGACCGGCAAAGCGACCGGGACTCGAGAAGACAATCCTTGAACAGCCACTTAACCTGATCGAGGTGGACGTCGACGGTGATGACGTCCAGCTGCGCTTCTGCGCCGGCTGTCTTTACGACAATAAATCACTCTACCGCTACACAATGCGGTTTTCGCGCAGCGAGATGCTGGATTTGCTCGCGGACGGCCCGACGTCCTGATCCGAGCTGGTGGCTGAATCGGTCCCAGTCTGCCCGCGTTGATCGCCGCGGCTGCCACTGGCGCGGTCGCCGTCCATTGTCCAATGCGGTTCATTCGGGAGAATCGTCTTGTCCTGCTTGTCGACGAACGCAACCGAACCATCCAATAAGCTTAATGCCGACCTGTTCTTTTTGGCGATCCTCCTCCCCCACAGTTCCGTTGACAGGAAAACCAACCAATCGATAGGCTTTTGGCGTTCAGACGACGATTTCCCGATACAGTTGGGTATTGAATGAAAGCCGTCGACAGTCCGAGAACTGCAATCGGGTGAACGGTTTGCTGGATAGCGAAAGACGGCAAAGTCCTCCGGCAAGAGCACGACTGGGTCGTTCGGATCTGTTCGCGGCTTCAGCCGCTGAACGCCCGCTTTTTGAAAATTCGTTGTCAATATTGAACAGAACTGGGGCCTGGCACATCGCCAGGGACCTTTGTCAGGAGTTCGTACCGCAACACGCGCGGGTTCGGTACTGGCGACTTGGTTCCAGGGCTCCCGAAGGCTTGGCCCGCAAGATCGCTGCCCGGTTGATGATGATGGAAATCAACTGGCTTGGAGACAGTCGGCGATGCTTGATTGGCTCCAAAGCCAACAAGGAAAGCACGCGGATCTTCCTCGATCCACTTTTTGTACTGAGATCGGAGCTGACCGAAAAGGATATCGTCCTTTGCCATGACGTCGGCCCATTGAGCCACAGCTACCTTTACGATGCGAAGACCGTCGAGAATTATCGTGCCGCATACGAGAAAATTAGCAGGCATAGGCCGGCCATTGTTTTTGTCAGTGACTGGTCGCGCAACGGTTTCAGTTCAATCCATGGAGTGAACTTCCGGTTCTTGACCACGATCCCGCTGTACGTGCGCGCGGGACTGTTTGAAGGCCCCCTTGAAGCGCTTCCCGGGCTCGATGGCGTTTTCTTCCTGACGGTTGGCGCCTTCGAAACCCGCAAGAACCAGATCGCCGCGCTTGAGGCATTTCGGGATGGCGGTTTCCACCAGCAGGGCGTCAGATACGTGTTGTGCGGTTCGCGCGGCGAAGGCCGCGACAAGATCATCGAGTTTGCGAAATCGGTGCCTGGCGTTGTGATGCCGGGATATGTGCCGGATAGCCAGTTGCGCTGGCTCTACGCGCACGCAGAAGCGTTCGTTCTCCCAAGCCTGCTTGAAGGGTTTGGCATGCCGGCGTTGGAGGCTGCCTATATGGGCCTGTTGCCCATTGTCTCCGAACAGAGTGCGTTGGTGGAAGCAGTTGAGGGTGCTTGCTTGCAAGTGCCGCCCAAGGACAGGGCTGCAATCGGACGAGCTATGCGGCACGCCCTTTCACGGACACCGGCCGAAAAGGCGGAGACAAGCCTCCGACTGCGCGAGGTTGCCGCACGCGCGTCGAAAGAGCGCTTCTTGGAGAAGTGGCGAGAGCTTCTGACAGGCGAGTGACTGCTCGCGGGACACACGTTTGGCTGTCGCTCTGCCTCGCCACTACATATCAATCTCAGGGCAGACAGAGATGCTGGCGGGAGCATGTTGTCGCGCTTCTCGACTGACCGATCGTCAGCTTGCAGTTCCAGAAACGAATTGAGCCGTTGCGGGCGATGCCTCGATGCTGGTCCCATGCAGTGTGAGTCTGCGAAGACCTGGAAATGAACTCAGGCCTCGAAAGCAGGGGTGGATTGTACCGTTCGGTACCTGCCGTGCCGCTCAAAGTCAGCCGCCGTGCGCAGGGCCTTGACCCTTGTGGCGGAGACAACGGCGGTTGCAATGAAAAACAGGGCGCCGGGATCGGCGCTACCGCCCGAGATCGAGCTCGCAATCATGCCGGCAAAGGAAGCATTCCTGATGCTCAATACGACAGCCACCGTCTCAGGCGCCACCCAGTCCTGCACGCCGCGCAATCCCCGAACCAGGACGCCGAGCAGCATCGCCATCATCAACGATCCAAAGAGGCCAAGCTGAGACAGCACTGCGATCGGCCAACTTGATGCCCTCGAACTGCCGAAACCGACTCCAAGGCCGCCTGTGTCAACAAAGGACTGCAGGCTTTTGACGTTCCAATAGGCACGCTCCTGTCCCGAGGCGGAATCGGCCTTGTTGATGATGGTGCTGTTGATAAGTCTGACAAAAGGATCGAGCGCGTCAGCGCGGTAAAGGCTGATGCCCAGGATGCTAATCACCCCCAGCACCATGAAGAGGGCAATCAAGATTTCCTCGCGCTCGACCCTACCCCGGAAGATTGATGCCGACATTGAAAGTACAACTGGAATGCACAGCAAAGCGAGGCCGACATAGGCAGTCGAAGAAGTGGACAGGATGGTCAAGAAAAGCAGGATGACCGACAACCACTGTGAAAGACGCGACTTGGTCCGTCTCCAGTAGGTATAGGAGAATGCGAGGCAGGTCAGGGAGGCACCGGCGAACGAAGAAGCCTCGGAAAAAGCTCCGGTGATGCGCGCGAAACCAGCCTCATAAGCATTGCTTATTATCGCATAGTTGGCGGTTCTGATCGGGGCGAGGATATCTCCTATCCCTGCATTCTTGCCGATAAAATCGACTGTCCCCATGCCAGCGTGCAGGCCGCACCATAAGAAGAACCCACGGCGTATCTGGTCGATCCTTTCGGCGTGCAACAGCAGGGTGCAAAGCACGATGGTCGTAAGCCCGCCAAGAATGAAATAACCCGTCTGGGAGATATTGCCCGAGATAGGGGTCAAGGACGCTTCCACGACGGTGCCCCGGATTTTCGACTGGACAAAGACCGCCGTCTGCCCCGCAAAGAACCGCGGAAACAGCCACGCTCCGATCATGGCGTAAACCATGACGCTTGCCAGAACCCAGAGCGGGCGAATGCTTCCAAACACGCTTCCGAGGTCGAGCCAGATGCGGCGCCTCGCAGCGACGGCGGCGATAAGCAGCGTCTCGAACAGGGTGTAGATCAGGGGAGACGACCCTCCCAGGAAGGTGAGGGTCACGACGGCCGTCGCTCCAAATGCCTGGGACGCGATCAGTCCGACCATCAACATGCCTCGGGCATAATAAGCAATGGCCAGAATCACCACGCACACCAGCAGACCCGGCAAAGACACCTGCATTGCTGGTTGAGCCTCCCGCTCGGCTGATCCCGATGCTGTTGACGTAAGGCGCTTCTCGATGACGCATTTTCGACACGCCTGCGCCCCCGGCAAGGGAGTCAAACGGCGTAGCCCTGCGTCCACAAGAAGCCGTAGCGCAGATCATTCCATCAGCGCCGCGTTCCGCGTGCCCGTCGAGAGTTCGGGTCGTAGGCCATTCAGGTGAACCGGCGCAGGACCCCGTGTAGAACGGAGATCGAGTGTTCGCCCGCCCAATAGTTACGATGAACCGAACAGCGGTTTTTCGGACCCTGGCCCGGCCCATCCTGCAAACGGCTGATACCAGGCTCGCGCGGGCGCAGACTAAAGAACGCCTCGACGGCGAGAAGTGTCACGCTTATACAGCCGTTGCAGGCAGGTTTTTGTCTACAATCGTTGATGTCGTTTAATTGGAGACTGATCGAGTTCTGGGTATGGGCTGGGTTCTCCAGACTCCGACATGAGGAGTTTAAACGAAATGACCACCCAAGTTGCGCATCGCGCATTTGGCCCCAAGCAGGTCGAGCAAATCAGAGAGATTTACGAACGGGCACGAGCCGTGACCGCGCAGTATCCCGACTCCCACGTTGCAAACAAAGCCGCCAGGAAGTTGATCGATGCCTTCGAAGCTCCAACTCGCAGTGAAGAAACAAGCGAGTACTGGCTAAGTGAGATCGACCCTCAGGGAAACGCCTGACATCCTTGCAAATTCTGTCAACGTCTAGCTGCGTGACGGCCATGCCGGCAGGCAGCTTTCTGTTCGATCTGGTCACGCCCAGGCGATAGGGGAGCCACTGGGGGCTGGGCGGGTGGCCCCCCTATCCTGTCTCGAATTATCCGTAGACAGACCCCGTCACCCGGGCAGACGCAGGCACACTGATGTTCGTCTCGGGCCGCGTATGCCGTCAACGAAGCCTTTGGGCTAAGACCCCACAAGGACGCTTGGCTCGTCATCCACCCTTCGGATGAACGTGAAGGCTCACTTTGGGTGCCGGCCTGCAAACGGAACCCTCTCAACTCGCCACCAGCAGCAGTTTTGACATGGCCAAGATGGTCTAAAGTTTTTTTTTTTAGAAAATTAACTTAGGTTAGCGACCGTTTGTTAAGCATAAACTATTCAATTCTAGGTGGCGTGGGAAGAAATGGGCGGGCACTACAGGCTGCAGAAGTCCGGCTGCATCTTCACGAATCACTTACAAAATATCCAGTGTTTTCAGTGGGTTATACCGAGGCGTCGCGAGGGCGCCTCGTATGGGCGAAAATGGGGTGTTAGTATGGGTTCTGCAATCGGACTGCGTAATTCGGCCTCGACAAATCAATCACAAATCTCGTCGAGAGTTACTGAAGGAGGCAATGAACAGGAGTGCCTCCTTATTCTGGATGGAAGGGCTTTGGACCGAGAGTGCCTGGCTGGTGCCCTTGAAGACCATGACCTTGGCATGACAGTTGCTGCCATGGGTACAATCGAAGACTGGCGCACAAGGCAGGATGAATACCCTCCACTAACCGCCATTCTCTTCAACCTTGGCGGGCGCAAAATCACCGAACAAAGCATTGCGAATGAGATCAAGTTGATCTCATCGGAGTTCAACTCGGTGCCGGTGATAATACTGGCTGACACGGAAGACCTGGCGCAAATACTAACGGCCCTCGAATGCGGTGCACGCGGCTATATTCCGACGTCGGTTGGCATTGATGTTTGTGTCGAAGCCGTCAATCTTGCAGCGGCCGGAGGCATCTTCGTACCAGCCTGCAGTGTGCTGCCGATGCGGCATCTGCTTGCCTCGGGCAGCCGCGACACGCGTTCGCTGACGACGATGTTCACGCACCGCCAAGCTGAAGTGGCTCAGGCACTTCGGCGTGGCAAGGCGAACAAGATCATCGCTCACGAACTGAACCTGCGCGAAAGCACTGTGAAGGTTCATATTCGAAACATCATGAAGAAACTGAAGGCCACCAACAGGACAGAAGTTGCCTATAAGGTGAACGACCTTTTCGGTGAAGGCGCGCCGGCGCAGGAGTGATGATGTTTCACAGTGGTCCGCCGAGGGCTTGCCTCGACGGACCTTTTTGATTTTTCTCTGCCATTTGACTGCCGCGCCAGGATATAGATGGCGCATGAATTCGCGGTCACCTCGTCGAGGTCGACATTGGCCAAGCCCTCAGGGTAGCCAGCCAGCAAGCCTCCTCATTCTTGACGTACTCCCTGACAGCCGACCGGTTTCGGTATGCTGTCGAAACAGTCACGGATGCGGGTATCGCGGCGGCGAGAAGCACGCCTTTCACCCAAGAAACTCCGATGGATCGATCACCGTCAGGAAAGGAGTCGACACGACGAATTTCGCGCCCCAGCCGGCGACGTGATGCATCTGCTTGATGATCTCGTCCTTCAGGTTCCAGGAAAGGATCAAGATGTAATCCGGCTTCGTATGATCGATCGCATCGACCGGTTTGATCGGGATGTGCATGCCCGGCGTAAAACACCCGTGTTTGTAGGGATTTCGGTCGACCGTGAAATCAAGGAAATCGGGACCGACTCCGCAGTAGTTGAGCATCGTGTTGCCTTTGCCGGGCGCACCATAGCCACAAATCTTCTTGCCCTCGTTCTTGGCCGAAACCAGAAACGCAAGGAGATCTCGCTTGGCGCGCCGCGCTTTTTCACCGAAGGAGGCGTAGGTCGCCATTTCGGTCATTCCATGCCGTTTCTCTCGATCAAGGAGTTGGCCAACACTGTCGCTTGCGGTCCAGGTGCTTTCCTTGTTGGCGAGGTAGACGCGAAGCGATCCCCCGCGCGTGGACAGCTCCTCGACGTCGATCAGGCGCATTCTGTGACGTTTCGCCAGCAGATCGACGGTCAGCAACGAAAAGTAGGAAAGATGCTCGTGGTAGATGGTGTCAAACTGGTTTTCGGCCATCAAACGCTCGATGTGCGGGAATTCGAGAGTGACCACGCCTTGCGGTGTCAGAAGGATCCTCATTCCAGCGACAAAGTCGTTGAGATCCGACACTCGAGCCAGAACGTTGTTACCTATGATGAGGTCAGCACGAAGGCCTTCGGCGACCATCTGGTGAGCCAGGCGAACCCCGAAAAAATCGACCCTGGTCGGCACGCCTTTGCCCACCGCGGCGTGCGCAACGTTGGCGGCTGGTTCGATGCCAAGAACCGGGACGCCGAGTGGCAGGAAGTGCTGGAGCAGGTAGCCATCGTTGCTGGCGAGTTCCACCGCCAGGCTGTCGGCGCCGAGGCCAAGGCGTTTCGTGACCGCTTCACAATAGACCTTCGCATGGGCGACGCTGCTGGTCGAGAAGGAAGAAAAACTCGCATACTCGCTGAAGAGGGTTTCAGGGCTTATGTACTCCCTCATCTGCACCAGATAGCAGGTGTCGCAGACAAGGACGTTCAGCGGATAGTAGAGTTCCATCTGATCGAGTTGGTCGGCCCGCAGGAAACTCTCGCAAGGCGGTGACATGCCAAGATCGACCAGTGTGTGCTGCAGGCGCGAACCGCAAAGCCTGCAGCCGGTTTTCTGGCTTCTCGCGGTGTGATCGCGAACAACATCAACCGCCTGGATGTTCATTGTCTGCTCCATTCCATCTGCTTGGAAAACGAGCCGCAGGGCCTTGTGTGTGACGCCCCGGGGTCCTCCGTGAAATGTATTGGGAGGCTAAGGTGGGACGCCTGTGAGGTCGATTTGCCTATGTGTCGGGCGCTTTAGTCTTTAAAGGGAATCGAGTGAGGCGAGGGCGACATCTGGCAAGCTCGAACGGTTGAGGCCGTTGACCCGACATACCGCTATAGAAATAGCCACCTAAGGCTTTGGATAGCTCTTCCACCTTGCCGGCGATGTCAGAAATCCCCGGTCTTTGCTTGAGCAAGCTGGGTGATACGCAGCCATCGTCCGAACGAGCCGCTAAATGGCCAGATCTGCCGACCGCCCCTGACTTAACCGGGCGCCGGCATGTCTGTAGTCTCCCGCATGGCAGCATGCCGAGACCTGAATTCGCTTGAATTGATGATGCCCAGGGCCACCGCGTCTCGCGTCATCGATCCTTTCCGCAACTGGCGGGAATAGGTCTCCAGTCCATAATTGTCCGCCGGGCGATCCAGCAGCAACAGGTAAAGAAAGCTCACATAGGCGCGGTCCGTGAGGCCGATGGTGGCGTATTTGGTCTCGAATTCCTTGGAGCGGATCATGTCCATGACCACGTCGACAACCCCGGCATCGCCATTCTCGAGCGCTTGAGACCAACGGTTCAAGCTGGCGGCATCGCCGTCTTGGCCGAGGACGAGGCAATAGGCAAAACTCGCCTGGCGGTCATGGTTGGAGCCATCGGCAGACCTGGCATCGGCATCGCAGTAGCGCTGCGGCTTAGGCAGCGGTTGCGGGCCCCGCGTGATGTCGCGAACAGCCATGTAGGCAGGTTTCGGTTCGCCGGTGGTCCATTTACCGCGGTTGTTGGCGGCAAGTCTGACCAGCCCCATGTTGGCTTCGAAGCTCGGGGCCCAATAGGTCTCATCCAGCAACTCATAGATGTGGGCTGCTTCGACTTTGTATTTGTCCTGGAGTTCGGCAAGCCGCGTCATTGTTTGCTTGATGCCCTCGGCCTGCTGCCGCTCGCTGCGCTGACTTCCGTTGGGATTGTTGAATTCGGTGACCCAGATGGGCTTGCCGTAAGAGGAAATCTCGCGGAAAGCCCATTCCGGATCTTCCCCATACATATGCCAGACCGAGATATCCCAGGCGATCCCGTCCTGCTTCATACGGGCAAAGGCGCCGGTATGCCCCCATCCAGCCGTACCCATTGCCTTTCTTATGGTCGGGTCGATCGCTGTCATTCCGTCGGACAGACCTTTGAGGACGGCGCTCACCTTCACCCAGCGCGGACCATAGTAGTCGAGCACTCCCCGCCCAGCCGCAGGCCCCCACGTACAAGGATATTGCGATCCGTCATCGCGTTTCTCGCAAGGCTTTATCAGGGCGTAGATCTCCATCTCGTTGCCGAGCTCCCAAACGCGGATATCGCTCTTGAACCTGGAGCCAAGGACGGACGCCAATTTCCGCGCTTCGCCATAGAGTTGATCCGGACTGTTCTGCTCCAGATCCAATCCGGGGGTGATCACGGGCAGGATATCGATGCCTCTTTCTTTCCCGGCCGTCACAACGCTGGCAAGTTTATCCGCCTCATCTGCGGAGGTAACGTTGACCCGATATGATTTGAGGCCGAGGTTTTTGACGAAGTCGAGTTGTTTCTCGATTGGAACGTCCGGGTAGGAGATCACCGGATGGCCATTCACTCCCCAGAGCAAATCGGCGAACGCGGGCGCGGCTGTTGTCAGCAACGCAGCAGCGGCAACTGCAAAACGAAACGACATGGCGATCATGCCTCCCTGCACGACACTCGAGATTTGGAATAGTCGGAACTGCGGGAGCCGGAAGCAATTTGCCTATATGGGCATATGAAATCTTGGCCTACCTCTTTTGAAGGTGGAGACCTGGCCATCAGACGGCATGACCTTTTGATCGCGATTGCCTTGATTTGGTACCCGACGAGCCGGACTGCCCAAGACCAAGCGAATTGATGAGGGCCCTGTCACAGGGCAACTGAACCGCGCAGGCGATTATTCGTAGAATTCCCCGAAATCCGCATCGACCTGGATCATAAGCTCGAGATAGCTCCATGCTATCCAGCGCCAGGAGTAACTGCTCGCCCTCGCATGCCCCTTGTCAATCATTCGTTTGCGCAGATCAGGATCGGTTGCCAGCCGGCGAACGTTTTCGAGCCATGAACAGACGTCGTCAGGACCCGCATAGAGGGCAGAACCTCCGCAGATTTCAGGCAGACAGGGCGAAGTCGAGACTATCACCGGGCAACCCGAGGCCATCGCCTCAACTGCTGGCAATCCGAAACCTTCGATCCGTGATGGAAGCAGGAAGCAAAGGGCGCTTTCGAGCGCCTTTTTGAAGTCGTCATCGGTTACGCGCCCAAGAAGGATGATGTTCTCCGGCATTTCCGGGACGTGCCGCAGGATGGCGGTCTCGTCGACATCGCCCGGCATCCAGAGGTCGAGACCCATTTCATCCAGTAGCGGGGCAAGGTGGGCGACAAGCCCCATGTTCTTATATTCCTGCCCCCCTCGGCCCAGGCAAACGACATAGGGTCTGCCCCGATTGACAGCCAAGGAAGACTTTGTTGCGTCCCACCGCTTCGCATGGTCGCTGCCGTTGTAGGTAACGAAGATGTTTTCCTCGCGTGCGATCCCGAACTCGACCAGATGCCTGCGTGAGAGCTGCGAAACCGTCGTGATCCTTGCGGCCCGCCTGCCAAGCAGCGGCAGGACGATGCGATGCGCCCAACGGAATCCCCGCGCGTAGCTCGAGGGCATCAGTCTTGTATGCATGTCATGGATGCATGCAATCTGACGTCTGAACACGACCGGTGCGAGATTGCAAAAGCTCAGCAGGCCTCCAGGCACATGCCAGGGCAGCTGTGCCTGAACCCAGAACTGAGGTATTCGTGGCCTGCTGAACTCGGGAACGACCCGCACCGGTATCGCCTTCAGCGGGAGAGGCTCAGCCAGCGGACGTGGCACCACGACATCAATTTCCAGGTCATGGCTGAGAGGATGCCCCTCCGAGATGAGGGCATCGAGTGCCATCGTCACCTCACATGCGTAACGCGCTATCCCATTACGCGGAAGGAGGGTGAAGTCTCCGTTGATCGTCCAGCGCCGTCTGGGCGGCTCGATATCCATTGATGTTCGATCGGGATGGCCCGGCAGATGTCGCGAGACACCCGGAAGCGACCGTGCCGCTGCTGCGGCTACGCCGTTTCCGTTCAAATGCCCATCTTGTCCAACCGGCGCCGAATAAAGTTCAGATCTGGCCATCGCCCTGCTCCACCTTGGAGGACCGGCGGCAAGACTAACACTCAGCGAAACGCAGCGACCCTCGAACGTTTGAGGTACTCCCCCCTCTGTTCTCGCCTGGCTGGATGATCCTTGACGCAACCAGATGACCCAATGGCCGTAGTGACCGCTCGCGATTGCGGCTTCAAACTAACGACATCGCGAGGCTGACATGGCACGGCACTGGACGATCAACGGGCGTTTTCTTTCCCAACCGACAACCGGCGTTCAGCGGTATGCAAGAGAAATCGTCCGCTCGCTGGACACTTTGATCGCCGAGCGGGCCCTCCTCACCCGTGGGCTTGAGCTCAGGCTTCACTGCCCGCCGGATAGCTTGGATTTCCCGCTCGATTCCATCGAATGTTGCAAGATCGGCAGCACGGGTGGACATCTCTGGGAACAGACCAAGCTGGCCGCCTCGTTGCAAGGCGGTGGGCTGCTCAGCCTGTGCAATACGGGGCCACTCCTGTCGCGCAAGCACATTGTCTGCATTCACGATGCAAACGTCTGGAATGCCCCTCACAGCTATTCACTCGGCTTCAGGGCCTCCTACAAGGCGCTGCTCCCATGCCTTGGCAAAACCGCATGCAATATTTCGACAGTTTCCAATTTTTCGCTGAACGAGCTGGTTCGGCGCAACATTGTCCCTCCGTGTCGGGCCTTCGTTGCCCCGAACGGTCATGAACACGCCTTGATGTGGAAACCTGAACACTCGGTAGCGACAAGGTTGGTCGCCTCACGCGATACCGTCGTCATGATCGGCAGCGCCGCGCCCCACAAGAACGCAGGCCTCATTCTTGGGCTGGCCGACCGCCTTGGAAAGGCAGGGCTGAAGATCGCGGTTGTCGGAATGTCGGATCCGCGTGTTTTCAACACAGGATCAGCCAGGGCTGACGCACGAAACATTCATTGGCTCGGACGCATTCGCGACAGCGAATTGGCCGCGTTGCTGCACGACTCGCTTTGCCTGGCGTTTCCTTCGCTGACCGAAGGCTTTGGTTTGCCGGTTGTCGAGGCGATGGCCCTCGGCTGCCCGGTTGTGGTGTCGGATCGCGCCAGCCTACCGGAGGTCTGCGGAAATGCGGCACTGTATGCTGCAGCCGACAGCCCGCATGCATGGTTCGACCGTTTCATGAGCCTTCGCAATTCCAGGACCCTACGCCTGCAGCTGACGGCCAAGGGAAAGGCCAGAGCCTTGGCCTTCAGCTGGAGGGTAAGCGCTTTGCGCTACCTGGAGGCGATGGCTGCAGCTGACGGCATCGATACCGAAACCGGGGGCGAGCGGTTAGGTGAGTTCATGTGATACCGTGAAGTGCCTGGACGGCTCCGATCGACTCCAGCACAGCCCGATCGAAATTCTCTTCCGAGAAGCGCTGTGCATTCCTGGCGCACGCTTGCGGCGTGATGAGGTGACTATTTTCCTCGAACCGCAGGATGGCTTCCTTCACATCCTCAATGGTTTGGGTCTTGAACAGCACGCCCGTCGGCTCGTGATCTGTCCCCAGGCGCCGGACAATATCGACCGCGCCGCCTCGACCGAAGGCGATCAGCGGCGTACCACAGGCCTGCGCCTCAGCGAGCGCTATGCCGAAGTCCTCGCAACCCGCAAAGACCATCGCCTTCGCCCGAGCAAGCGTATCCACGTATTCCTCGCGGGGCAGGAAACCTGAAAAAGAGATATTCGGACCGGCCAGTGACCTGAGAGTGGCTGACTGCTGCCCTTCTCCGACTATGACCAGCCGTCGCGACGGCATCTCATTGAAGGCCTTGATCACCAGGTCGGTGCGCTTGTAGGGGGCGAGGAAAGACGCAGAGACGTAATAATCACCCTTGTCCTCGACGCAGGGTAGTTCGTTCAGGCAGACGGGCGGAAAGACAACACGCGCGTCACGCCCATAGATATGCTGGATCCGGGAACGCACGTAGTTTGAATTCGCCAGCATCAGGTCCGGCCCGTGAGCGGTTCTCGTGTCCCACGTCCTCAGACGATGCAGCATATAGCGGTAGAGCATTCCCTTCGGCCCGAAACCCAGTCTGCCCTGCTGAAGATAAGAGAACTGCTCGTCCCAGGCATAACGCACGGGGCTGTGCACATAGCACAGATGTGGCTGATCGGGTCTTGTGATCACCCCTCGAGAAAATGCGGCCGAGGAAGAGATAACCGCGTCATAGCCTGTTACGTCGAACTGCTCGATGAGGAAGGGGCAAAGGAAAAAGAGGGACCGGTAGAATTTCTCGATCATTGGAATCCGATTGGCGGCGGAGGTGTGGAATTCCACGTCGCGGAAATACTGCTCCTTCACCTCGGCCGGGAGGAAATCGAAAAGCGTGAACACCTCGGCATTGGGAAACAGCTTGCAGATTTGCGCCAAAACACGCTCGCCACCCCGGAAATTTGGACACCAGTCGTGAACAACCGCTATCCGGCCATGTCTGTCGACACCTTTTGCCGGAGTAGCCGGAAACTCCTCAATGGGCATTTCGACCTTGGCGGCCGTCGCCAGGTCGGAAGAGCGTTCATGGAGCATGATTCTCCCCTTCTTCCGCGAGGCTCCAGTCTCCGTTTCGTCCCACGCCCACCGCAAGTTGTCCGATCGGTCAGAGATTGCGCCCCTCGAACGCCTGCCTACTGCTAATGGTTGTGGGCCGCACGCAGGAGATACGTCGACAGAATGCGATCGGAGGTAGGTGGAGCCCGTCAGACCCACTTTTATGCAGGCTGTTTGAACACGCTCGTCGTCATAGGCTGGAAGGAGCCACGCTTGGATGAGCAATGAAACTTGCGGTGATTATCCCAACCCTCGGCCGCAGCGGGCAGGTTGCTCGCCTGCTGGAATATCTGGGTGGGCAGACGAGACTTCCTGACGAGGTCATACTGTCGGCACCCGACGCCACACATGTCGAACTCCCGGATAACTGCCCGTTCCCGCTGTCGCGTGTTCTCGGTCCCATAGGATCGGCTGCCCAGCGCAACACGGCTCTCGGACCGTCGCTGGATCGTTTCGACATCATCACATTCTTCGACGACGATTTCGTTCCATCCGCGCAATACCTGGAGCAGATCGAGCAGGCTTTTGCTGGAAACGACGGATGGGCGGTTGTGATGGGCAGGGTCGTCAGGGATGGCGCCAACAATGCCGGTCTCACCTGGGACGATGCGGAAGCTGCGTTGAGAGATGCCGACGGACGAAAACCGAGTGGGCCGCCGGTAGTCGACCATGTCGGAGCCTATGGATGCAACATGTCGGTGCGCGCTTCGCTGGTTGGCGATTTGCGCTTCGACGAGCGCCTCGTCCTCTACGGCTGGCAGGAAGACATCGACTTCACAAGTCAACTGAGATCCAGAGGTCGCGTTGTATGCGTGACGTCGATCACAGGCGTTCATCTTGGCATCAAAGCGGGGCGCGTCAGTGGAAAGCGGTTCGGCTATTCGCAGGTCGCCAATGCGATTTACTTGATAAGGAAAGGCACTGTTCCAGCCTCATTCGCGCTTCCTCTGATGTTCAGGAACATCACAGCCAACCTCCTGAAGAGCTTTTGGTCGGAGCCATATGTCGACAGGAGAGGCCGGCTCAGCGGCAACGCGCTCGCGATCCTGCATGTCGCCATGGGTCGGATCGAACCCGAATACATCCTAAGAATGTGAGATTTCGAGACAATGCGGAACTGGCTTTCAGCAATTGTAGGCGTCTCGTTGGCGGCGACGGCTGTTTGGCCGCTGCCGGCCTCCGCCACAGAATATCTCCTTGGACCGCAGGACAAAGTCAGGCTCAAGGTTTACGAGTGGCGCGCGTCACGAGACGTGATCTTTGAATGGACTGCTCTCAACGACAGTTTCGTGATTGCAGCCGACGGCACGCTCTTCCTGCCGTTTGTTGGGCAGATTCGTGCTCAGGGCACCGCGCCCGGGGACCTCGCCCGCGCCATAGGGCGCCGACTGATGCAGCAGATGGGGCTCGGCCGCGAGCCAGATGTGGCTGTCGAGATTGCCCAGTACAGGCCGTTCTATATTGTCGGCAACGTCAGGCAACCTGGCGAATTTCCTTATAGACCCGGCCTTACGGTGCTGCAGGCTCTGGGTATCGCCGGCGGATTGCCGATACGTGAAGACAATATGTCTCGGCTTGAACGAGAGGTCATCTCGGGCCAAGGCGATGTAGGACTTCTTGCTCTGAACAGCGTTAGCCTGATTGCCCGCAAAGCACGGTTGCAGTCGGAGCTCGCCGGCAGTGACGACATCACCTTTCCTCCCGAGCTGACGGGCCGGATATCGAACGAAACCGTTGCACTGGCAATGGAACAGGAGCGCAAGATATTCGCTATCCGAAAGGATGCGCTCGCAACTCAGCTTCGTTCGCTGCGAGAACTCAAGGATTTCCTGGAAAAAGAACTGGCCTCGCTCGAGCAGCAGCTGACTTTCCATAACAAACAGATCGAACTCATCCAAAAGGAACTCACGGGCGTCTCGAGCCTCGTGCAGAAAGGCCTCGCCGTTGCGCCACGCGAATTTGCTCTGGAGGGTGCCGTCGCCCGGATGCAGAGCGACAGACTGGCGGCCGAGACGTCCATGCTGCGGGTCAGGCAGGAAATGAGCAAGACCGACATTGAAATCCTCAACCTCGGCAACCAGCGCTCCAGCGAGATCGCCGAGAGCTTGCGTGAGACGCAGCGGCAGTTCAACGAAGTCACCAGCAAATCCGATACCGCAGCGCAGTTGCTGCAGGAAACGCAGGTTTCGGCCCCCGCTCTGCTGGCTCTCAGGGAAAGCGCTCAAAGGGCCGAGCCGATCTTCAAGATCGTAAGGCCGAAAGACAGCGGCATGGAAGAGCTCGCCGCCGAGGAAACAACGCTTGTCGAGCCGGGCGATACCGTGAAGGTCGAAATTCCACTGCCGCAGGTGGGCCTGGAGGGTTTACCCCCGGCAAATGCGAACATTCGGGCGGAGACAGGTGCTGTTCGGAATACGAACTGACCTGATCCCCCAAATCGTTGCGGTACCCGATTGACGCAGTCACGCATGGTGATGCCGTCAACCATGGCTGGAAACATCGGCTCGACAAATCTGGTATCGATTTTCGAGCGGCATTTCCAAGCAGTGTTTCCAGCGCTTGCCATGCCCTCCGAGGCCGCATAACAGTTGGCGCACGCGAGGTTTGACGGGCTCTCTGCTGCAGCAGGCCGCTTGGTTCTGCGGGCGTCACTGGAGACATCGGTGTTAACGAGCATACTGGCCGTGTCGGTGGCAGGCATACTCATCGGCTTACGGTTCAAGGCCGCAGCGTTGCTGGCGGCGACCGCGGTGCTTCTCGTTGGTATCCTAGCCTGGAACAGCCTGGGATTACCGGGCCATGTGACCGTGGGCAAATCCCTGATCTTGATGTTTTTTTCGGCCTGCGGCTACCTCGTGGGCCTGTCTCTGTCGCTTTACCGCAAGCGAAACGAAGAGTGATACGGCTTCAGGAAGCCCTGTCGACCCTCATGACCGCAACGATGGTCCTGAGCAAGATAGCGAAATCGAGCCAGATCGACCAGTTCCGCACATACTGGCTGTCCAGAGCGACGCGTTTTTCGTAGTCTAGGCTGCTTCTTCCGCTCACCTGCCAAAGGCCCGTGAGTCCCGGCCTCGTTCCAAGGTACTCTGCCTGGTGCTCGCCATAGCGGCTGAGTTCGTCCGCGACGATCGGTCTTGGACCGACGCAGCTCATGTCACCGCGCAGTATGTTGATGAGTTGGGGGAGCTCATCCAAGCTGGACTTGCGCAGCATTCGTCCAAAGAACGTAACGCGGGGATCGTTCCTGATCTTGTGGCACTCTCCCCACTCCTTGAGTGCCTCGGGGTTTGCATCGAGGTGTGATTTCAGAACTTCGTCCGAATTCGCGACCATCGAGCGAAACTTGTAGCAATCGAACGGCTTTCCGCCGAAACCAACTCGACTATGCGAGAATATTGCCGGGCCTCCGGCCGTAATCCTGATGATCAAGCCCACGAGGATCATGACAGGCGCAGCCAGGACGAGCGCTGGGCAGGCTATGACAATATCCATGATCCGTTTGAGGAGGCCTCCAACGGGAGGGTTTGTAATCTCCGTGTCGATGACACTGGATGGGCCATGCAAAATTGTTCCGGTATTGGCATAGCCGCCCGGGGCGACGATATGCAGGACCACCCTGCTCTCTATCGCAGCCGACACAACTGGCTGGCCCCAGATCGCCTCCCCCCGGTGCGAATGCTTTTCAAAGGCGTTTGTCATGTGACGGTCGCCGTTTCCAGATTTTTCACTCTGACAGTTTTCCAAGGACGGAACGCGGCGGCAAGGAATGCAAAGGAGGTAGCGCGATACTCCCGAGGGTACCCCTTAATCCCGACGCATGATTGCCCTGTATGCATTGGCGATTTGCGGAAACGCCGCGCCTAGCTGCGCCCACCGGTGCCTGGACGGTACTACCCGTGCCTTTGCTAGAAGCACGCCAAGTATCGGCGTCCTGGAGGCTTGCAGTGTCCTGACAAGTTCCTGCAGGGTGTCGATGTGCGTCTTTCCCCACTCCGCAAGGATGACGACGCCGTCAAGGACAGATCCAACGGCCAGGTCGTCGGCCCCTGATTCAAGGGTCGGCAGATCGATGATGATTTTGTCGTAGGTAGCCGCACCTTCGGCATTCAGTTCGGAGAGAAGTGCCTGCATATTGCTTGGCACGAGCAGTTTTCTCGCATCCACCATGGAGCTCGAAAGCACGTCGAACCGCCAAGGAGTGCGAATGATATTGAGCCGAAGGAGGTCCTCGCACTCCCTACCCGGCATACCCGAATGGTCGGGCAGCCTTGTGGTGATCGTCGGTTTCCGAAGATCGGCATCTATGACCAGCGTCTTGAGGCCTGACATGGAGTAAAGCGTGGCAAGATTGGTCGCGACGATACTCTTCAGGCTGTTGTTTGAAGCAGCGGTCAGTCCAAGGACCCGCACCGGGTGGTTCGTTTCAGCAAGGCTGATTTCGGTTCGCGCCTTCCTCAGGCTCTGGCTGTATCGAGAACAAGGATGTCTTGCCGCTTCATCGACGTATCCGAATCCACTCCGGTTGCTGGGTGGCGGCAGTTCTCCCACACACACCATTCCCAGATTGTCGCGGATATGACGTGGCGACCGAATGCTCCAATCGAGCGAATGCCGCGCGAAAGAAATGCCAATGCCGAGAATGAGGCCTGCGATAGTCGCGAAAGCCAACACCAGCTTCGGCTTCGGAGCGCTCGGAGAAAGCGGCGCCGTTGCAGCGGTAATCACCCTGGCATCGGCAACTGGATAGGATTGCTGGCTTACTGAATTTGTATAGGCCTGCAGAAAGCTCTCATACATTTTCCGATAGGTATCCGCAGTCACCTCAAGCTCTTCGAGCGTAGGTTCCAGACTGACGCTCCCGTCGGCATCCCGACCCACGCTGTAGTCATGCCTGGAGCGGAAGCCCTGAGCCTTCGCCATCGCCTCGTTCATCTGGGTGCGCAGTTGTTGCAGGCGTTTTTCTAACCATGCTCCGCCTTCCCTCGCTGCATCGGCCTTGGTTTCGACCTGTTCGTGCACGAAGGCGTCGGCGGTGGCATTCGCAATCTTTGCGGCGGCGTCGGGATCGGCCGTGGTGAAGGATATGTCGATTGCGTAGGAAACACCTACCCTTCGCACATCCAGGCCGTTGCGAAAAATCAGCATGCTGAGGCGGGACTTCTGGTAATCGGTCAGTTTGGCCATCGCCTCTACGGCCCAGTTGCTTTTCTGGTACCCTAGCGCCTCATCCAGGTTGTCCTTTATTTTCCTGAACCTCTCGACCAATATCGGCGCCTGGGGACGGTTGAAATTCGTGTTTTGAATCAATTTCAATCGGTCGATGACCATGGAAGCAATCTTTTCAGACTGCATTACAGCGATCTGGCTTTCCACTTGCGCGGTGTCCAACGATAGATTTACTTCCGCGCCTTCCTGCAAATGTTGTGGCAGCCTCGGCTCAATGAGTATCTGCGCCTTGGCCGTAAAAACCGGGTCTGTGGTCGAATTGTAAAACCATGCCACCAAAAGCGCCGCGGCAAGACAGGCCGCAATTGTTCCGACATAATGTTTCAGAAATCCGGTTATGTCCGAGAGGCTGATGAAATCCTGCTCGGCACCGATCTGCTGATTGGTTACCAAAGGCCACTGGCTGGCGAACGAGCGATTCATCTAACGTCTCCGGCAGGTACGAAGGGCCCGCCCTCGTACACTCAGGTCTGGCACAGGCGTGCACGCAGGCCGGACACAGGAGTTCCATGGCATCCAATTGATGTTCTGATGTGCGCCCAAGGCCCCGCGATCCCAAGCATCTGCGAGAAACACTATTCCGGCACAGGGGAAGGTAAACGCCTCCAATTGACGTAAGCCTACCCCCTATGGGAGCGAAGAAGGCGCGGCGGACTGCCGCCAGGATATCCGACATCGCCGACAGGTGCTGCTTTTCTCCCTGCGCCGGATCGAGGGGAAATTACCGCACGGTCTACCCTGCTGCATGACACATCGAAGTGGCGCTGGACGCAGATGTTCCTCCGCCATCGCCGATTGCCATACCTTGGCAAAACATCCTTTCGATCACCGACCGGCATCACCTATTGGATGAAGAGGGCCGAACCGAGGAGTAAGGCTACCCGAATTCATGAAGGGGTCTGAGGCTGCCGGCATGTTAGAAATACTGCCGCAATATCGGAGCGGTAGCTGTGCCCCTAAAGATAGTCGACCAGGCCAAGCCGAATACTTTCGCATTCGAAAACAATGCACTCATCAGAACCACCGGCTTCCGTGAATATGATGCGCGCTGGTGGTTCGGCCACCCGGACTCGGAAAAGGAACCTGAACTCAACCTGATGGGCGTCCAGGCATTGGGCATGGGGCTTGGCACGCTGATCCGTCGGGAGGGCGTGGGTCCTGAAATCGTCACCGGTCACGACTTTCGCAGCTATTCCATGTCCATCAAGATGGCTTTGGTGTCAGGGCTCATGGCAGTGGGCGCACATGTGAAGGACATTGGCCTGGCGCTTTCCCCAACCGCCTATTTCGCCCAATTTGCACTCAACTCTCCGTCTGTTGCCATGGTCACGGCCTCCCACAATGAGAACGGTTGGACCGGAGTGAAAATGGGCGCCCAAAGACCGCTGACTTTCGGGCCCGATCAGATGAGCGCTCTGAAAACGCTTGTGCTGAGCGGCGACTTCGATCTTGTCGGTGGCGGGAGCTATGAATTCGTAGCCGACCTTCGCGAGAAGTACGTCGAAGATTTGATTGCCGGAAAGCGTATTCGCCGAAAGCCGCGCGTCGTTGTTGCCTGCGGCAACGGCACGGCGGGTGCCTTTGCGCCGCAGGTGCTGGAGAGCATCGGCTGTGTCGTGATCCCTCTCGACGTGGAGCTCGATCACTCGTTTCCGCACTACAATCCGAATCCTGAAGACATGCAGATGCTGCACGCGATCCGCGACAAGGTTCTGCAGACCGGTGCGGATCTGGGACTGGGCTTCGACGGTGACGGCGACCGCTGTGGCGTGGTCGACAACGAAGGCAACGAGATCTTCGCAGACAAGGTCGGTGTCATGTTGGCGCGAGACATCTCCAGCCGGCATGCAGCATGCACTTTCGTCGTGGACGTGAAATCGACTGGCCTGTTCATGACCGATCCCATTCTGGCGCAAAATGGTGCAAACACCGACTACTGGAAGACGGGGCACTCCTACATCAAGCGCCGCGTTGCCGAACTCGACGCAATCGCTGGCTTCGAGAAGTCGGGGCACTTCTTCTTCAACCCACCGATCGGACGTGGTTATGACGACGGCCTCGTCACGGCGATCGCCATCTGCGAGATGCTCGACCGGAATCCCGGAAAGACGATGGCCGAGCTGTACCGTGCCCTGCCCTTGACCTTCGGCACCCCGACGATGTCGCCCCACTGCCCCGACGAGGCCAAGTACGGCGTGGTCGACAAGGTTGTCGATGACTTCATGAAAATGAAAGGGGACGGGATCGAGTTTGCGGGGCAGCCGCTGGCTGACCTGGTCACAGTCAATGGGGTGCGTGTCGTGGCTCGGGACGGCACCTGGGGATTGGTCAGAGCATCATCGAACAAGCCCGAAATTGTCGTCGTCGTCGAAAGCCCCGTCTCCGCGGAGCGGCGGCGACAGATGTTCGAGGCACTCGACTCCGTCCTGCGCCGTAATCCTGAGGTTGGAGCCTACAACCAGACATTCTGAGGGAGCTGAAGCATGGCACGCCGGGTCATCAGTTTTGTCATGAGCGGTGGCGTCGGGTCACGGCTGTGGCCACTCTCGCGGGAAGACAACCCCAAGCAATTCCACGATCTCTCCGGGGACGGCTCGATGCTCGCGAAAACGGTCCGGCGCCTCAAGGCGTGGCCGCACGCCGAAACGCCGATCTATCTGATTGCGTCCGCGAGACACGCTGAACGCGTCATCTCGGATATCACTCCGCTTGGTTTGAATGGAGGAAAGCCGATCTTCGAGCCGTTGGGTCGAAATACGGCCGCGGCAGTCGCCATCGCCACGCTGCAGACCATCGCCGAACACGGCAGCGACGCGCTTGTACTTGTCGTTCCCTCCGACCATGAGATTTCGACGAACACACAGTTTTGGGAGACCGTTGAGGCGGGCATGCCCGCGGCCGACTCCGGAAGCATAGTCGTGTTCGGCATCCCGCCCACTCATCCGGAAACCGGATATGGGTACATTGAGGTCGCTGCCAACGGCGACGGTGCGGCCGCGGTTTCGCGCTTCGTCGAAAAGCCGAACATCGAGACCGCCCAGACCTATTTGTCGTCAGGAAGATTCTATTGGAATGCGGGCATCTTCCTGTTTCGCGCCGACACCATGCGCACGGCCTTGCTCGAATTTCAGCCGCAGATCTGGGACACGGCAGAACGAGCCTTTAACACCGCCAGGGCCGATGTCTCGGGTCTCTACTTGCCCCAGGGCCTCTACTCGGAGATTCCCTCCACGTCGATTGACTATGCCGTGATGGAGCAGGCGCGCGGCATAGCAATGGTGACGGCCTCCTTCCGTTGGAACGACCTTGGATCGTGGCAGTCGCTGCTCGAAGCCAGCCCGACCGACAGCAACGGCAATGTGGTGAAGGGTGATGTGGTCGCGATGAATTGCGACGGCTCCTACCTGAGAAGCCAGGGCAGACTGCTGACCGTCGTCGGAATGAACGGCGTCGCGGTGGTGGCGACGCCAGATGCAATATTCGTCGCTCCCGTCAGCCACAGCCAGAACGTGAAAAAGGTTGTTGAACAGCTTGAGAAAAGCGGTCGCCTCGAGACGAAAATCACGGCATCGGAAGACAGGATCATCATCAGCGGATCGTGGCGCAAGCGCGTGGAGCACTGGCTTTTCGAGGAAACTCTGCCGCTTTGGTCCACTACGGGCATCGACGATGTGCATGGTGGCTTCCACGAGGCTCTCGGTTTCGATGCAAGACCGTTGGGTAAGCCTAAGCGGATGCGAACGATGGCTCGCCAGATTTATGCTTTCGCGGTGGCGAAGGAACGCGGCTGGACCGGGCCGGCTGACAGGCTCATCGACCACGGCATCGACTTCATCGCACGACACGGCCGTACCGACCGCGGCAGTTGGGTGCGAACGCTGAATGCAAATGGCAGTGTGGCTGATCCGATGGAGGACACATACGACCATTCCTGCGTACTTCTGGCGTTTGCGCATGCCCATCGATGCGGTCACCCGGCAGCACTGCAGCTCGCACAGGAGACATTCGGCTTCATCGACTCGTACCTGGAGGACGGCTGTCTGAATGGTTTTGTGGAAACCCCTGGCTGGAACGGAGTGCGCTCCTCGAATCCACACATGCACATGCTTGAATCCTTCCTGGCCTGGTATGACGTTACCGGCGACCGCGCTTACCTTCGTCGGGCGGCTCGCATAATCGATCTCTTCCGGTGCCATTTCTTTGACCAGGAGAGTTGGACGCTTGGAGAATATTTCGACGCCGATTGGCTTCCGATGCCCGGAGAAAAGGGGCAATGGACGGAGCCGGGGCATCATTTCGAATGGGCCTCGCTTCTCGTGGATTTTGCCAGGGCCAGCGGACAGAAAGATCTGGCTGCATATGCGAGAAAACTCTATTCGTCGGCAATCGCCAGCGGATTGAACCGGGCCACAGGTCTGGCTTACGCAGCTGTATCGCGACAGGGAATGCCCTTCGACAGGCTTTCACGCAGTTGGCCGCAATGCGAGGCCATCAAGGCGGCAATTGCCCTGGACAACATTGGCGGGCCCGATCTCAAACCCGAGATCGAAGCGCGCGTCGCGCGCCTCTTCAGATGGCATGTCGATCCCGCGCCACTCGGGCTCTGGGTGGACAGGATTGACGAGCGTGGACGGTCGCTGGCAACCGAAGTTCCAGCCAGCATATTCTACCATCTCGTGACTGCGTTGATGCAGTATCTCGACAAGACCGAAGGACAGATCGAACCGTTCCCGCGGCAAGTCGGCTACGAGGACAGGCTTGCTCCGAGGCAGAATTACGGTTGAACAAACCACTGCCCCATCGAATGCGCACCAACACCAGAGTGGTATCGGCGCCGCTATAAATACAAGACTATCTTCGACGTTTGCGGATAATGCATCTATATTAGCACAGTCTAATATAGATGCATTATCCGTTCATCACTTATTCGTCATCGCTTCACGCCAGCATCATCACAGCAAACGTGGAACTTTCCAATTAAACTTAAAGAGGAAAGCCAAATAACCCGGCACATGCTAGGCTTCATGAAATCGCTGAGACGCCGAGTTTTGGGAAACCCCTGCGGGACTATGGCAAAAGAAACACGCACGGGCATGGCGGTGATCTCATCGAACCGTTGGCTACAAGATCACCGGCAGCTGCGTTTGATGCGTTGCACTTAAGTGAATTGGTTCGCATCGAATTCGGTGCCTCAGTGTTGTTATCGCCAACGGAGACTAGGGAATTGTTGAAGGACGCGTCACAATTAATTCACGCGGGCGGTAAGGATGGCGGATGCTTCACGTTCTCGTTTGAGGTGGGATAGGTCCCTTTCGTCTCACGTTGGACGTAACGGTGACGCGGCGCTTATCAAGACCCTGGGATTCACGTCGAAGCGATATCCAGCCAACGCGATCATCTTCAGTCAGGGCGACAACAACGATCGCATATACATCGTCGAAGCTGGTTGGGGTTGCATTTCTCATGAGCTTCCAACCGGCCAGCGCCAAATTCTGGATTTTGCCCTGACTGGCGATGTCGTTCTGCCTCAATCATATGGCGGTGGAGCGCTTGAAACTTTCCTGGCTCAAACTGAACTTTCATTGCTGGTGGCACCGACCAAGACTTTTACTGTCGCTGCCATGAAATCACCTCACCTCTTCTCCTTCATTGTCGAGGCTCTGACGCACAACGGCGCGGTGATCGCTCAGCACCTGGCAAACATAGGACGGCGCAACGCTCTGGAGCGGACGGCCTATTTGTTGCTTGAACTGACAGCGCGCTTACAAAGAGTTGGCGCAGTTACCTGTAACGGCTTTGAATGCCCGCTGACCCAGTACGACCTGGCCGACGCCCTGGGCCTTACCCCAATCCATGTAAACCGAATGCTGCGGGAACTGCGCGAGCGGAAATTCCTCGAGTTTCGCCAAGGCTATGTCCGCCTGCTCGATCATGCGGGTCTGATGAAGCTCGCGGGTTTCGACGGCGACTACATCGAAAATTGAGCACAACTTCCCTGCCTTCTCTTCAACTTCATCGCGGTATCGATCTCGCGCCTCTCCCGAGGCGGCGATGCGCAACAGCGTGCTCTGCTTGCTGCCGCGACACACGACCTTCTGCAGGACAGCAACCTCTTTGTTGCCGTTATCGCTGCCGCCGACGCCGCCAGCCTCAGGCTAAGGTGACCTGCCCGCTGACCGAAAGCGGTATCCGTATCGCCGGCCACCCCCAACATCCCACATTAGGACAAGGTGAGCGACCGGCTCCATCGTGATACGACAATCGGAATTTCCGGCGCCCAGGTCGAACTTTCGTTCCGCTGAGGACCCTGACATGATTCCGATCATCAAGCCCACGATGGATGAGGCCGAGGCCGAAGCGGCGCGCCGGGTCATCCTGTCCGGCTGGGTTACGCAGGGCCCAGAGGTCGCGGCCTTCGAGACGGAATTCGCAGCCTTCACGGGCGCCCCGTACGCCACGGCCGTCTCGAATTGCACAACGGCCCTGCATCTGGCCTTGCTGGCGGCCGGGGTGAAGCCCGGCGACGAAGTGGTCACGGTCAGCCACTCCTACATCGCCACGGCCAATTCGGTGGTCTACTGCGGCGCGATCCCGGTTTTCGTCGACATCGACCCGGCCACCTACAACATTGACCCGGCCCTGATCCGGCAGGCGCTTTCAGCCAGGACCAGCGCGATCCTGGTCGTCCACCAGATGGGCCTGCCCTGCGACATGGCCGCGGTGATGGACATCGCCAAAGCCAAAGGCTTGCCCGTGATCGAGGATGCGGCCTGCGCCAGCGGCAGCGAGATCCTTTGGGACGGGCAATGGGAGAAGATCGGCAAGGTGCACGGCGACGTGGCGTGTTTCTCGTTCCATCCGCGCAAGATCATGAGCACCGGCGACGGGGGTATGTTGACCACCAGGCACGCCGACTGGGCCGGTAAATTCAAGCTGCTGCGCCAGCACGGTATGAGCGTGCCCGATACAGTCCGCCATGGCTCGGCCCAGGTGATTTTCGAGACCCACCCGGTTCTCGGCTACAACTATCGGATGACGGACATCCAGGCCGCTGTCGGCCGCGAGCAACTCAAGCGTCTGCCCGGCATCGTGGCCAAGCGCCGCTCGCTCGCCGTCCGCTACGCCGAATTGCTTGGCGGGGCACAATGGCTGGACCTGGTTCAGGAACCGTCCTATGCGCGCACCAATTGGCAGAGCTTCTGCGTCCGCCTGCCGGATCACGCCGACCAGCGCACCATGATGCAGGCCATGCTCGATGCCGGTATCGCCACCCGGCGCGGTATCATGTGCGCCCACCGCGAGGACGCTTATGCTTCCCATCCCTTGCGCCTGCCCCTGCCGGAGTCCGAGGCAGCCCAGGATCATGCGATCGTCCTTCCGCTCTACCCCCAGATGACGGACGAAGATCAACAGAAGGTCGCCTCTACCCTGATCGAGGTCACACGGCCCAAAATCCGAAGCTCAAAGCTCCCACTCTGGAATTCGGGGCGGGATGTGGTGACGGTCCCACAGTGGGGCCAACCCCATCGAATGTGAGCGATCGCAATGGCGAGCGTTCGGCGAGCGGTGGTCGCGGTCTATTTCGAGAAATACGCTACTCTCGTCCTCAATTTCGTGACCCTCTACGTTTCATCGCGGCTTTTGGCCCCCGACGAAATCGGAGCCGCGTTCCTTGGCGCCAGCCTTGTCGCTCTCGCCGAGGGTCTGCGCGACTTTGGCGTCACCAACTACATCGTCAGCGCTGAAAAGCTCTCGAAGGAGGAAATTCATACCTCCTTCACCATGATGCTGCTGGTCGCCATCATCCTAACGACCGCCTTCGTCGCGACGGCGGGCCTCTATGCCGACTTCGCACACGAACCGCGCCTGGAGAACTTCGTTCGCACCGTGGCGTTTGGTTATCTGTTCGCCAGCATCGGTTCGCCGATTGTTGCTCTGCTTCGACGCGACCTGGAGTTCTGGAACATCGCGGCCATCAACCTGGGCTCGGCCCTGGTCGGCAACATCACCACCACCGGCCTGGTGATGATGGGCTTTGGCTATATGAGCTTCGCCTGGGGCGCGCTGAGCTATCCGCTCTCCACCTTCGTCTTCGCCATCCTCATACGCCCGGATCTGTCCATCTTCCGGATCGAATTCACCAAATGGCGCGAGATTCTGGCCTTCGGCGGCCTCAACACCGCGACGGGCATCCTAACTTCCCTTGGGAGCGTCATTCCGACCTTCATGCTGGGGCGGGCCAGCGGCAGCACCGATGTCGGTCTCTACAGCCGGGGCCAACAGGTCACCGAAATGCCCAGTCGTTTGGTCATATCGGCCATCTCGGCCGTAGCTCTGCCGGGTTTCGCCGCCCATGCCCGCACGGGCCGTCCTCTCAAAGACCCCTATCTCAAAGTTGTCGCCAATCTCACCGCATTCCACTGGCCGGGCCTGGCGATGGTCATCCTCTTCGCCCATCCCCTGGTGCACACCATGCTGGGACCGCAATGGGACACCTCCATCCCGCTGGTGCAGGTGATGGCGGCGGCCACCATGCTCTATTTTCCCGTCCCCTTGATGTTCCCAGCCCTGGTGGCCGCCGGCGGAATCCGCGATACGGCCAAGGCCTGGATTATCTCCTTGCCGATCACCAGCCTGATCATGATCCTCGCGGCCCAGCATGGCCCGCTCGTCCTGGCGCTCTCGATCTTTGCCACCACACCGATCCAGGTAGGCGTTGGCCTCTACTTTCTGATGCGCCGGCTGAAACTGAGCGTCTCCGAGTATTTGCGCGCGCTGGTACCCAGCACGGCCGTCACCCTGGCCACAGCGCTAGGCCCGCTCGTCGTCATTGGGCTGAACAGCTTCGACATAGACATCTCGATCTTGCAGGCGCTCCTGGGCGGCGGGCTTGGCGGAACGTTCTGGTTCCTGGCCATAGGTTGGACCCGCCATCCCTTCGCGGACGAACTGGCCTATCTGCTGGGTAGAGCACAGGCCCGCGCGCCTTCGCGCCTGCATGCCCTCCTTGCCGCCATCCGACGCTTCCTGGGCGAGGCCTCCGAACTGGCGCCCGTGCCGGGCGATGCGGACAGCGAAATCAATATCACGGGTCGCCGGGATGGTACGCAACCCGTTTGGTCGGTGGTCAAAGGGCGGTTCGGCCGCCTCTTCGAACGATCGCCTGGTTGGCCGACGGGCGGGGAAGGCAGGGAGAACCTGTGATGAGTCATGCGATAGGTTCGCCCAACGCCGCCGGCACGAGCTTCAAGCATGCGCTGGGCCATGTCACCGCGCGTAGCGTGATCTCCACTGCCCGCATCGTTACCCGCTTGACGACACGGGGTGTCGATATTGCCTGGTTCGATGCCTGGAACACGACCCTCGACCAGGCCCTGGACGCCCTGCCTGCCATTCCCGGTTGCGACCGCGATCTCTACCGTGAACTCACCCAGCCCACGAGCGTCCGCAAGCGGCACGCCCTTGCGACGGAGAACGGCCAGCCGACCGCGCTCATCTCCCTGCGCCACCGTCGCCGATATTGGGAGCCCGTCGCCTATCAATCGCTTTCTGGTGTGATCGCGCCCGCGTCCTCTCAAGCCGCCCTTGGTCGGGCGCTGCATGCCTTGGGCGTCGAGGTTCGGATCGAGGCGGGGCTCGACAAGGCCGTCGTGGAGCTCAATCCGCGATGCTATTGGTCCCCGGACAACTACCGCATCGACCTGCGGTGCGATTATGAGGCGCGCTGGAGCCGCAATCATCGCAGCAATGTGCGTAGAGCCCGCAAACGTTGCGATGAATTCATGCGACTTCGTATCGACGACGTGGGCGATCTGGAATGGTGCTGCGCCCAGTGGGGACGCATGTGGGAAGGCGCAGACGCTCGGGAGACGGTTGCCGTTGAGGATCGACTGCGGTTTTGGCCTGCCTTCTTAAGACAGCAGAGCGCCGACAGCCCGATCCAATTCCACACCCTGCACCTGCTCGATGGTAGTCGGCGCGCGGCCGGGCTCGTCCTAATGTCCAAGGACGGCATTGCGCTTGGCCAATGCATCGTCCGCGACCCCGAGTACGACCGCTTTTGGGTTGGTGTCCGCATGATGGAGGCGTCGATCAAATGGGCGGCAAGCGCTGGGCATCGTCAATTCGATCTCGGCTCCGGGCAAGACTACAAGCAGAGTTGGGGTGAGCCCGTGGCAGGGCGTTATGGCGCGATCTTTCGCCCACGCGCCGTCAGCGCGCTTTATCGGCTCGGACTTCTATGACTGCGCTGCATCAAACTGTCCGACATGAGGAACATCAGCTCGAGTATTGATCCATGGCAACGGTTGATCAAAATGCCATCTTCGTAGCCCAGCCCACCAAGACGGTCGCCCGGCCGGCGGAGGACCGTATAGCCGGCTTCGATGGCGTGCGCGCTATCGCCGTGCTGATGGTCTTCATCAGCCACAAGACGACCCTGCCGCATCACGATTCCTATGGCTCTGTCGGCGTCTGGGTCTTTTTCGTGCTCAGCGGCATGCTCATTTCCTCGATCCTGTCGGAGATGCGCGGAAAGGTCGAAGCCGGAAGCCAGTCGAGCTGGCGGTCGATGGGGGACTTCTATCTGCGTCGCAGCCTGCGTATCTTCCCGCTTTATTACGCATGTCTCGCCGTTTTCGCGCTGGGTTCGCTGTTTACCTCATTCGTCGGCTTCTCGCGCATGGAAGCGACGATCTACGCCCTCTATGGCACCAACATCTATATCGGGATGACGCCAACCGCGGACCACGGCCATTTCGGTCACCTCTGGTCTCTGTCGGCGGAGGAACAGTTCTACCTGCTCTTCGCACCGGTCCTGCTGTTCATCCCGCGCAGATATCTGGCTTGGATCTGCATCTGTTTCATGATCGCCGGCGCGGCCATGCTGGCTTGGCTGGTTTCGGTGAAGGCCCACCCGAACGCCATCCACGTCGATCCGCTGATCGCCTTCGGCATGCTCAGTGTCGGCGGCTTCGTCGCCTCATTGAAAAACCTGAAGTCGCCCGCGTGGCTGGTGAGTGCGCAAGCCCAGGCGGCGGCTGGCCTGGCGCTGATCGCGATCCCGCTGGTCTTCGGATACTTCCGCGACACATGGAACATCTGGGGACCGCTGACATGCACCGTCGCCGGCCTCTTCCTGTTCCAGATCGCCCGGAACCAGCAGACGCCGGTCGTGGCTTTCCTCAACCTGTGGCCGCTGCGCTCGCTCGGCCGGGTGAGCTACGCCTTCTATGTCCTGCATCAGTTCGTCCATTTCTACGACGTCCAGGCGGTGTTCCATAGGCTGCACATGGACATCGACCCGCCGCTGATCGTGCAATTGGCCTTCGAGTTTTCCGTCACCGTCGCGCTGGCGACGCTCTCCTGGCGCTTCTTCGAGCGACCACTCCTGCGGCTGGGCGCCAGATTGACCGCGCGGGAAGGCGTCGAGGCCAGCAGCGCAACCGCCGCCTTGTCTCCGGGCTGGCAAACGGCCCCGCGATAGAGGCGGGCAAGAACGATGCGCCTCGACGACGAACGCCGCATCAAGGGTTTCGACGGCCTGCGTGCGATCGCCTTCATCTTCGTATTCGTCAGCCACAAGTTCCATCAGGGGACATACGCATCCCTCGGCGGCGACGGGGTAATGCTCTTCTTCGCGCTCAGCGGCCTGCTGATCACCCGTATCCTGGCTCGCACGCGGATGGCAATCGAGGCGGGCGAGACGACGACGGTCGCAGGTCTGGGGCGCTTCTATCTTCGGCGCTCGGCCAGGATATTCCCCATCTACTACGCGACGATAGGCTTCTTCCTGGTTGCCTCGCTGTTCGTTCACTTCGATGGTTTCGAAGGCGGCGCGCCACTGGCCATGCTGCTCTACGCCACAAACATCTATGTGTTCACGACCGGCCACTGGGTGGGCCATTTCAACCACTTCTGGACGCTGGCGATCGAAGAGCAATTCTATCTGTTGTTTGCCCCCTTGCTGCTGTTCATCCCCAGCAAGGCCGCCAGACACATCTGCGTTGCATTCGTGGTTCTGGGTCTCGTCACTCAGGCGAGCCTCGAATGGGCCGGAGTATCGGCCAAGGTCGTCGGCCTGAATCCCATGACCGGCTTTGGTTATCTCGCCTTGGGAGGTCTGGCGGGCCTGAGCCTCGACCGGCGGGTGCCGGCATGGCTGGTTTCCACGCCGGCCCAGGCCATCGCCGCGCTCGCCCTTCTCATCGTGCCCCTCACCATCCTCAAGGACGAGATCGTCTGGCGCGTCTACGCGCCGGCAATCTCGGCGACAGCCGCGCTCCTGGTCCTTCAGATCGCGGGCAACCAGGCCTCGCGCTTTGTCGGCTTTCTGGAGACGTGGCCCCTGCGCAGCCTGGGGCGCATCAGCTATGGCTGTTACATCTTCCACGAGTTCGTGCACTTCTATGACGTCCAGGCGGCAGTCCGGAAGTTTGGCATCACGCTCGCACCGCCGGATTGGATTTCAGCCCCCATAGAGCTTGTCGCGACCGTGGGCCTCGCGACCGTGTCCTGGCGGTTCTTCGAACGACCGATCATGGCCTGGGCTCACCAGATGACGCAGAAAGCCGCGCCGGCCGTCGCCTGAGACCACTCAGCCTGCGGAGGCGAACAGCTTTCGCAGCAAGCCAAGATTGTGGTTGAGGCGCAGGTAATATTCATGCTCGGGCCGGTCGAGCATCTGGAACGCGGCCAGCATCGGGGTGGCGACGAGCATCTTGATCGCGCGCGCGATCTTCTGGCCTCGCGTCTTCATGCCCCTCAGTTCCACCTCGCCTTCCTTGCGGGCACGTTCCGTGAGCCAAGCGCGCGTCAGGCGGCCAGCATGGACCTTGTGGTCCACCACGAAGGCGTCCGAGTACCAGCAGCGATAGCCGGCCCCAATCAGGTCGGCCATCATCTGGGCCTCTTCCCCGCTGGCCAGGTTCGAGCCGACCCTACCGGTCGTGACGTCGAACCCACCATGTTCCTCGAGCACGCTGCGGCGGAACAACATGTTGGCGCCGACCCCGATGGGATGATCGGTCGTGTCCCGGAAGCCGTCCTCATCGACCACCGACAACAACAGGCGCGCGCGCGGGCCGAGCTGGCTCGGGGGTATTTCAAGGCTGCCGGCGGCATCTGGCCAGCGGGGGATCACCCGTCCGGCCAGGATGGCGGTCCGGGCGTCACAGAGGCTCGCATGGGCAATCGCCGCCTCGACCCAACCGGGGCGCGGCACGGCATCATCGTCCAACAGCGCAATCCACTCGCCCCTGCCGGACTTGAAACCCGCATTGCGGGCCAGGGCAACACCAGGCTCGTCGAGCCGGATGAAGCTAAGCCCCGCGCGCGCGCTCAGGGTCTCCAGCACCGCGGCATGCGCCGGCGCCGAGGCGCTGTCGATGACGATGACCTCCACAGGTTGGCCGGCGCATTGCGGCAGCAGGGCATCGACATTCTCCAGAACGTCGCGGCTGCGGTTGTGCGTGGCGATGACGACGCTGATAACCGGAACATCGCTGTTGGTCTTCGACACAAACCTGGCATCCTGCATGCCCATTTGATCCAGGCCCGTTCAGTCCAGCGCCGCGTTCTCGGTGGCCGGCGGACGGGCGCCCAGGCCGATCGACCAGAAGAAGGCGGCGCGCAAGGGCGTCGGCGTCACGAGCTGCCTTAGTGCCCGAAACGGAAACACCAGCAGCGCATGCCACACCGCGAACCGGACACCCTTCGCATCTCCCTTGGCCGCCCGCTCCACCGCCGCATCGGCGAAATAGATGTAGAACCCCAAGAGCGCAGCGAAATAGGAGTGTAGCCATTCTTTCGGAGAGTGCCATTTGCGCCAGGCGGGCATGGCATGCCGCATGAACACCTTGCGCGTGTAAGGAATCCGGCTCAAGACCAAGGCATCATAGGATCCCGACGGACGCTGGCGAAACAAGACGCAGGGTACGGCCGAATGCTCCATGTGCCCCCCGCCGGCGACGCGCAACTGCCAGTCCCAGTCCTGGTCGGCCAGCAGGGTCTCGTCAAAATAACCGTAGGCGTCGCGTACCGCGATACGCGCCATCGTTGCGCCGATCTGTGGGAAATACCCGTCCAGCATCATCTTCAGATGGTCGCCGTCGGAGCGAACGTCGTCAGGAATGGGAAGAGCGATCGGCCGCAGATCGGGGTCGGTCATTACCACCTGACCGAAGACTGCCTCGACCTCCGGATGACGATCGAAGAGCAACAGGTGCGGCCGGACATGTTGCCCAGTCCAGACGTCATCGTCGTCCAGGAAGGCCAGGAACTCCCCCGTGGCCGCCCGCATCGACGCGTTGCGCGCGGCGCCGGCGCCCGCCGTCGTCACGATCAGGTGTCGTGCGCCGTGAGCCTGCGTCACCACGCCGGTGGCATCGTGGTCAGAGCCATTGTCGCCAACCAGGATCTCGAAGCTCAGGTCTGGGCCTTCCAGCGCGCGGATGCTCGCCAGCGCCTGGTCCAGATACTGCGGACGGTCGCGTGTCGGGACGATGACCGAAACGATGCGCGCCTGTCTCATCCCCACTCCTCCCACCTATCGAAGACGCCCGACAGGGCTGCTGAGAACACCCGCTTGTTGTCAAAGCGCGTGATGAAGGTGCGAGCGACCGTTCCAGCCGAACGCGTCTCTTCGGCCTGGGCGTAGACCAGATCATAGCCCGCCGCCTTGGCCTCCCGCATGGCGGCCGGCGTCCAGTTGGCCGACTGACCGAGCGGGATCGCGAACGACGTCGGCGCGAAGCCGAGCCGGGCCTCGATCATAGCGCGCGAGCGGTCCAGTTCTTCGCGGGCAGCGGGGCCGTCCAGCCGTCCAAAATCAGGATGGGTCGCTGAGTGGCTGCCGATTTCGACACCGTCGGCGGCAAGGCGCTCCAGATCGCGCCAGCCCAGGACCTCGTCGGTCGTCCAGGGCGAGGCGCCTTCGCTCCAGTCAGTGACTACGAAAAGGCTCCACGGCGCCGCGAAGTCCTTCAGGATCGGCGCGGCCTCGCTCATCACGCTGCGCAGGCCGTCGTCGAAGGTAATGGCGAGGTCCATCGGGTCGCCTCCCGTCCGCGCAATCTCCGACGCCGGGACGAACCGGTAGCCTTGCCTCGCGGCCCACTCCATCTGACGACGGAACAGCTTTGGCGGCACGTCATTGTGATCCATCAGCGGCTGGCCGACCGAGTGATAGGCCAGGATCCGGCCTCCCGAACGGCGCGCGCGTCTGCCAAGGACGGACATGCTTTCACGTTCGAGGACCATGCGTGGGCTGATCAGATGATGCCTTTCGACACCGAACGCGCGGACAGCTCGTTTCAGAAGCTGCGGTGCTCGCCCAAGCGTACCCACTTTCGCCCTCTGATCTTTTCCCGGTATCGAACAAGTAAGCTCATACCAGCTGTGACATCCGGCACCAACGCCACCATATCGAACCTGACGGTCCCGTAGCCTCATCCTTTCGAACACGGTCGCTCGTCGGGAGTAAGGCTCCAGATCAAAAGTATAAATCGCGATGACTGCGTGAGCAGGCAGCCGCTTCAGGCTATAGGGGTAGCCGAAGAGATGGTGTCGTACTTGAAGATCAATCGACCGCGGACGCGGCTGTCGATGTGCCAGCCGGGAAAACCATCCACGGAACCTGATATCTAGCCGCCGTCCCTCAGCCGGCTCACGAACCGGGGCAGCCACTCCGGCAGCAGGTTGCGGACCGCATCGCGAGGTCCGTCGAAAGTCCTGGTCCGTGCCAGGCCTTGCCATACCCGAAGCCGTTCCGGCAACGACATCAGGCGCAGGGAACGCTTCAGGATGGTCTCCACATTGTCGAACTCGCCGAACACGTCGTTGAGCAGAATGTCGGGATAGCCGTCGTAGAACGCCTCGTCTGCGGGTGCTCCTGTCTCGCGCAGCGGCGTGACCGGCGCGATCACCAGCGCCTTGGTGTAGAGCGCTTCCAGGCTTTCCAGCCAATTCGGAGTGGTATGCAGCCGCCTGACGTTGGCCGCCGTCTCATCGCCCCGGCGACGCATGGCCTCAGGATCGGACAGCCAATCCGCCAGAATGCGGTTGTAGTCCCCCATCGAGGTGGCGAAGCCAATGGTCGGTGCCAAGCCGGGCATATCGGTGCTCATGACGTTCGCATCCGACGGATAGGGAAACAGCGTTACGCAGGGCGTGCCCAGGCCGCCGGCTTCCAGCATCGAGGTAATCGATACGAACGGGTAGGAATCGAGATAGACGTCCGCCGCCTCGAAGGCGAGTGAGGGATCGGGCGTCTCCGGCCGTCCCAGGATCCGCCCGCCGGTCGCCGCTATGGCTTCTTGCCAGTCGGCCGGCTCTCCCGGTCCTACGACCAGCAATCGAGCATCGGGGTGGGCCAGGAGCGCCTCGACATGCATGTCCGCGAACGAGACCCCGCCCATCGAGCGGTATTTCACGCCACGGGCTACCGAGACCAGGAGCGGCCCGCCAGCCGGGAGGCCGAGTTTCGCTCGCGCCTCGGCCCGGCTGTGTCTGCGCATCGGCAGATCGATCTGGATCGGCAGGGTGACGTGACGCTGCGCCGGGATCCCCCGCCGCTCCACCACCAGCCGCTCGCCCGACACACGCGAGCTGGCGATCAGGTCGCATACGGAGAGCCCGATCCAGAAGGCATGGTCGGCGTGGTTGACCAGCACCACGGGCGGCCGGTTGCGCTCGTCGGCGAAGGCTATGCCCGGCGTCGGGTCCTCGTTGCTGACGTGCAAGACGACCAGGTCGAAATCAAGCGACAACTTCCGGAGCGCACTGGCCCATTCCACCGGTCCGCCGCGCGTCGCGCCAATCATGTGGATCTGGCCGCCGCGAGCCCCCACGGCCTGGCGCACCGACGATGGCGGCGCCCCGGGATGCCGCAACAGGGCCAGCGAGTGATAGCGCCCCTCGTCGGCGGCGATCCAGCGGCGCATCATCCGTGTCAGGCCACCAACCTCGTTCAGAACGGTGGCTACATGCAGCACACGGTCGATCTTCGTCCGCGCCGGTCGCGCGGCTTCGGCCTTCGCGGCAAGCGTCCGTCGCGCGATCTCAGTCAGTATCTGCTCAAGAGGTTCGGACCGATAGAAGCCGCAGTGCCGCTTGCGCGCAAGCGTGACTGCCGCCTCAACATAAGCCGCAGCGGAGTTGAGGTCGCCAGCCCTCAGGCAGCGCTCGGCCTCACTTCGAAGGCTTCGAAATTCCTGGTAGTTGTGACGCAACCGCGCCACCTCAGATCGCATCGTCTCTGGCCCCACGGTTCGCAGCCTGCCCTAGAATTTGCCATCTTGGATGGCCCCAACTTGCCAAGCGACAAGGCAGGTTACATAAAAACCATCATCGACCGCCAGACAGCTCCAGGGGGAAGCGATGCCTATTTCGGATAGTGTGATGTTGCGTGGCGAGGTCGTCATCCACCATCCTGATCTGGTGAACCTCTACGGCTGCGAGGTCGGTGACGGCTCGCGCATTGGCGCCTTCGTCGAGATTCAGAAGAATTCCTATATCGGCGAGCGCTGCAAGATCTCGTCGCACACTTTCATCTGCGAGGGTGTTACCATCGAAGACGAGGTCTTCATCGGCCACGGCGTGATGTTCACCAATGACCGCCTTCCTCGAGCCACCAACCTGGACGGGAGCGCTCAAAGTGAAGCCGACTGGAAGGTCGAGCCGACTCTGGTCAAGAAGGGCGCCTCCATCGGCTCCAACGTGACGATCACCCCGGGTGTGACTATCGGCGAGCGAGCATTGATCGGCGCCGGCGCTGTCGTCACCCGTGACATCCCCGACTTCGCAATCGCTACCGGCGTACCGGCCCGCGTGGTCGCAGACGCAAGGACCGTAAAGGCTGGCTGAATCCCTGCCGGCATGGTTTCCTACGCCGAATTGCAATCCTTGGGGTAGATCGTTTGAGGTAGTTCCAACCCCTGCCCTCGTCTGCCTGGATGACCCTTGTTGGGTCCCGATGACCCAACGGCCATGATGACTTCGCGGCTTCAAACCAACAATTTGAAGAGGTCGAGATGGCTTGAAGAGGTCGAGATGGCACGACATTGGACGATCCACGGGCACTTCCCCTCTCAGCCGACGACAGGCGTCCAGCGAGACCTCCAGGACTCCAGCGAGCGGGGAGCGGATGAGGGGCAGGCCAAAATCATCAATATCGGCATCATCGGTTACGGCTACTGGGGACCGAACCTCCTGCGCAACTTCGTGGAGCTTCCCCATGCCCGGGTCCGCATAGTCGCGGACCTGGACTCCAAGAAGCGCGAGTTGGTGGAGCGCCGCTATCCGGGTGTCCAGACCACTGGCGACGTTCAGGCCGTGTTCCAGGATCCCGAGATCGACGCCATTGCCGTTGCGACGCCGGTCAATAGCCACTTCGAACTCGGCATGTCGGCGCTGAAGGCCGGCAAGCATCTCTGGCTCGAAAAGCCGATGACCGAAACCTCGTTACAGGCCAGGATGCTGGTCAATGAGGCCGACAAGCGCGGATTGACCCTGATTGTCGATCATACCTTCATCTATACCGGCGCAGTCCGGAAGATGCGCGAGATCGTCGCCGCCGGCGACCTCGGCCAGATTTATTATTACGACGCGACCCGGGTAAACCTGGGTCTCTTCCAGAAAGACGTGAACGTCATCTCCGACCTGGCGGTCCACGACTTTGCGATCATCGACCGTCTGTTCGAAGAGCATCCGAACGCGGTCTCGGCCAGCGGTATCAACCATTTCCCCGGCACACCGGAAAATCTGGCCTACATCTCGCTGTTTTACGACTCCGGCATGATTGCGCACATCAACGTGAGCTGGCTGGCACCGGTGAAGGTGCGCAACATCCTGGTCGGTGGCTCCAACAAGATGATCACCTACGACGATCTGGAGCCCTCCGAGAAGGTCAAGGTCTACGACAAGGGCGTCTCGTTCACCGACGACCCGGCCAAGATCCACGAGATGCGCGTTGGCTACCGGACGGGCGACATGTGGGCACCCAAGCTCGACTCTACCGAGGCCCTGCGTATCGCCGGCCAGGAGTGGATCGACTGCATCATCGAAAAGAAGGTTCCGACCGCCGACGGCCAGCTCGGCCTGCGGGTGGTGGAGATCATCGAAGCCGCCACAAGCTCCATGCGCGGGCGTGGCGAAACCATTCACCTGCGACGAAAAGGGGCTGCGTGACATGATCCCGTTCGTTGACCTGAAAACCCAGTACGCCTCGATCAAACCCGAAATAGACGCCGCCATTCAGCGCACCCTGGAGACCTGTCTGTTTACACTGGGTACAGAAGTCGCCGAATTCGAAAAGGAGTTCGCCGCGTATTCGCAAGCGACCTTCGGCGTCGGCGTCAACACCGGCACCAGCGCCCTGCATCTGGGTCTGCTGGCCGCGGGAGTTGGGCCGGGCGACGAGGTGATCACCTCCCCCTTCACCTTCGTGGCGACGGTGGCGGCCATCTACTACACGGGCGCGACCCCGGTGCTCGTCGACATAGATCCTGCGACCTACACCATCGACCCAGCCCAGATCGAAGCCGCGGTCACGCCGGCTACCAAGGCGATCATCCCGATCCACCTCTACGGCCAGCCGGCCGATATGGACCCGATCATGGCCATCGCCAGGAAATACGGCCTCGTGGTGCTGGAAGATGCCTGCCAGGCGCACGGTGCGGAATACAAGGGCAAGCGCGTCGGCGCCATCGGCGACATGGCTGCTTTCAGCTTCTATCCCGGCAAGAACCTCGGCGCCTATGGCGAAGGCGGGATGCTGACCACAGACAATGCCGGCCACAACCGCACGGTCCGCATGCTGCGCGACTGGGGTGCCGAGCGCAGATACCATCACGAACTCAAGGGCTATAACTACCGCCTGGAAGGCCTTCAGGGCTCCGTCCTGCGCGTGAAGCTCAGGTACCTGGACCGGTGGACCGAGCAACGCCGCGCCATAGCTGCCCGCTATGATGCCATGTTCGCTGACAGCGACCTGCCGACCCCCTTCGTCCGCGACGACGTGCGCCACGTCTACCATATCTACGCCGTGCGCACGCCCGACCGCGCCCGTTGGCAGGAGGCACTGACCGCACAGGGGATCCAATCGGGCATCCACTATCCCGTCCCGGTGCACCTGCTGCCCGCCTATGCAGACCTCGGCTACAGGCGAGGCCAGTTCCCGCATGCTGAAAAAGCCGCCGACGAGGTCCTGTCTCTACCCATGTTCCCGGAGTTCACGGAACGGCAGCAGGACGTGGTGGTGGCCGCGATCAAGGAATTGCAAGCAGGCGTTCGACGGGCGGACACCCATTCGATCCGAAAATGGGCCTGACGTGGCCACCTCCAACCGATGACAGGAAAAGACGATGAAACTTGAGGGCTCTCGCATCCTGGTGACCGGTGGCTGCGGTCTGATCGGCTCGACCACCATCGACCTTCTGCTGAAGGATCACGCACCGGAAAAGATCGTGATCCTCGACAACCTGGTCCGCGGCAGCCTGCACAACGTCAAGGACGCCCTGCAGGACCCGCGTGTCGAACTCGTCGAAGGCGATATTCGCGACGTGGAGGCTGTCCACAAAGCCACAGACGGCATGGACGCCGTGATCCACATGGCAACCCTGAGGGTCATCGCCTGCGCCGCTGAGCCTCGCGAAGCCCTCGGCGTAATGTGCGACGGCAGCTACAACGTCCTTGAGGCCGCCCAGGCCAAGGGCGTGAGGAAGATTTGCGCGGCTTCCTCAGCCTCGGTCTACGGCCTGGCCGAGCACTTCCCGACCGACGAGGGCCACCACCCGTATAACAACCGCACCTGGTACGGCGCCAGCAAGGTCATGCTGGAAGGCCTGTTGCGCTCATTCAACGACATGTACGGCCTGCCTTACGTGGCCCTGCGCTATTTCAACGTGTACGGCCCGCGCATGGACGTGCATGGCAAGTATACCGAGGTCTTGATCCGCTGGATGGAACGTATCGCCGCCGGCCAGCCGCCGCTGATCCTCGGCGACGGGTCGACCACCATGGACTTCGTCTATATCGAGGATATCGCCAGAGCCAACATCCTGTCGCTCCTGTCGGACGTGGAGGACGACGTGTTCAACGTCGCCAGCGGCGTGGAGACCAGCCTGAACGACCTGGCCGCCTCGCTGCTGCGCGTGATGGGCTCCAGTCTCCAGCCGGAATACGGGCCAGAGCGCAAGGTGAACCCCGTCTCGCGGCGCCTCGCGGACACGTCCAAGGCAGAGAAGATGCTGGGCTTCAAAGCAACCATCGACCTCGACGAGGGTCTCGCCCGCCTGGTCCAATGGTGGCGTGCCAATCGTGAGCAGGTGACCGCAGGCCCCGCCCGGGCGGCGGCGTAGCACTCCTGCCAGGCCTCGCACGCAGTCTGAACGCGGGTTGGTGCGTAAGATCGATCGGATACCGATGCGCCGACGATGCTGTGCATCGGCGGCAGCGGCTCCCGCTAACCAGCGTACTCTCAGACACTGCATTCCTCATCTGGGCTAGTGATCGAACCGCCAGCGTTTTCGCTGAGCCCTTTCGCGCACGCATCCTAGATTTTGAGGTGCGCAAGAATACGCGCACGCGCCTCACTGTCCATTTCGCCGGAGTCATCGATACGGCCGAGTTTCAACACGGCCCAGCGATTGGCGATGCCAAGCACCAGGTCGAGATTCTGTTCGACCATCAACACGGTGGTGTTGTTTGCTCGACATTCCTCGACAAGCACCCGTCCAATCCGCTCGACCACAGAGGGCTGGAGACCCTCCGAAATCTCGTCGATCAGCAGGAGCTTCGGCTGAAGCATCAAGGCGCGGCCGAGGATCAGCATCTTCTGCTCCCCACCCGAGAGCGTTCCCGCCTTCTGGTTCACTCTCTCCCGGAGAAAAGGAAAGTACTGACAGACCCGTTCGATCCCCTGCTTCAGCTCCTTGTCCGTGTGCAGGGCCAGACGAAGATTGTCGCGGATCGTCAGGTCCTGGAACAGCGCGTGTTCCTGCGGAGCATAGGCGACGCCGGAAGCAATCAGCGACGCAGGCGATGCGCCGGCTATGGGTTGCCCATCGAGATCAATGCTGCCCGATCGCATCACCACAAAGCCGAGGATCGTCTTCAGCAGCGTCGTCTTGCCCATGCCGTTCTTGCCCATCAAGGCAAATATCTGACCGTGCGGGACAGTCATCGACAACGTGTCGATGATGTTGATGGCGCCGTATCCGCTGGAGACCGCGGTGACAGACAGTTTTGGAACGGGCGCGGCTGCCTCAGTCATGTGCGCCTCCTGAATAGATTGCCTTAACGAGTTCGGAATTGACGACATCCTGCACGGTTCCATCGAGCACCAGCTGGCCCTGATGCAGCACCACGATGCGGCTCGATATGTCCCGGACAAAGTCGAGGTCGTGTTCGACCAGAATGGCCGCCAATCCCAGTTCACCTGTCAATTTCTTGAGGATCGTCCCGATGGTCATCCGTTCCGTCTTGGTCAAGCCTGCCGTCGGCTCGTCGAGCAGGATCAGTTGTGGCTCCAGCGCTACGACCATCGTCAGTTCAAGGCTTTGTTTCAGGCCATGCGACAGAGCGGAAACCGGTCGATCGAGCATTCCGTCGAGTGCCGTCAGTTTCAGTATCTCCACCGCGGCCGGAGGCAAATCCAGTTCCTGCGAGCCGTGTACAAGGCTGGGAGCGTGTCGTGCCGCGCGAGCCATGCGCAGGCATTCGGCAACAGTCAGGCTGTCGAACACGCTGGCGACCTGGAATTTGCGACCGACACCCAAGGCTACGATGGCGTCTGGAGCCAGACCCGCAATGTTGGCGCCACGCACTGACACCGACCCGCCGATCGTTTCAGTGCCATCGGAGAGGCAACGCATCAGCGTCGTCTTGCCTGCCCCGTTGGGTCCGACGAGGCTGACCAGTTCGCCTGGCTGCACCGTCAGGTTGATGCCTCGCAGGACGTTCAGACTGCCGTAGGATTTCGCCAGATCGCGGATCGTCAAAAGTGATGGCTTATCGACGACGTCCCCCCGTACCTGCACGGCTTGCGCCAGGCGCAAAGGACTGCCCCCTTTCCGAGGGGCTTTGCTGCGCGGCAGAATTTTCCCGATCAAGCCGGCCAGGCCGTTCGGCAACAGGATGATCATCGCCACGAAGAGAGCGCCGACGACAAGCTTCCACAGGAATGGCAACTGGCCCGACAGGCTCGCCGAAAGATAGTCGATGCCGATGGTGCCGAGCACCGGGCCCAAAATGGTGCCTCGACCACCGAGTGCCGTCCAGATGACCAGTTCGGTGCCAAACACGAAACCGGTGTTTTCGGGAGCAACGACACCGGACGCGTTGGCAAAGAGAAAGCCCGCCAAACCCGTCACGCCAGCCAGAATGGCGGTAAGAGCGATCTTGATGCGGCTGGCGTTGAGGCCAAGATAGGCGCAGCGCGCCTCGTTGTCGCGGATCGCGACGAGCACCTTGCCTGCGTCTGAACGCACAAAAATCCAGGCTGCAGCGGCAACGGCGAGAAGACAGATGCCTGTAAGCCGGAAGTACCCCGCCAGGCTTAGCGGCAGGGTGGCGTACCCCACCAGTCCACTGCTGGATCCCGTCCACTGCCCTCCGGAGAACGCGACCTGCGTGACGACGATCGGCAGAACGAGCGAGATCACCGTGGCGTAGAGTGGCGTGGTGCCATAGCCGAATGAAAGCCAGCCGACCACGACACCCAGGGCAAGCGGAATCAGTATGGCGAGCACGAAAGCCAGCAGCATCAGTTCGGGACTGTTGCCCAGATGGGTCAGAACCATGGCGGTTGCGTAAGCGCCGATGCCGAAGAAAGCGGCTTGGCCGAAGGTCAGGACACCCGTGTACCCCCACAGCAGATCGACGGTCACCGCCAGCATGGCGTAGATCATCGAACGGCTGAGCACGTTGAGGGCAAAGCGGTCGAGAAATGCCGGGCCGAATGCAATCATGAGCAGCGAAGCGACGACGAGCGCTCCGAGCAGCCAAACCCGGATATTGGGCAATCTGGATTCAGGCACGTGCGAATCCTTTCGGGCTGATACGCAGCACGAGCGCGCAAAGGACGGCGACTGTGATGCCGCCAAGAACCGGGCTGACGAATGTGCTGACCAGCGTCTGCGCCCCGCCAAAAACCAGACACGCCACGGCCAGGGCACCAAATGAGGAACCGGCCACCATGACCAGCATGAAGGCGCCGATGAGCCAGGCCAGGCCCATGTCGGGATCCACGCTGGTTAGCGGGGTCAGGAGCACTCCAGCCAGGGCTGTCAGTCCCGTGCCGATCATGAAGGTGGTCAAACGCACTTTCGCCGTGTCGATGCCCAGGGCGCGTGCCAGCGTTTCGTTCATGATGACGGCGCGGGCGGAGAGGCCAAGACGGGTTCCCTCGAGCAGGATTGCGAAACCAAGGCCGACCACCAGGGCCGCCAGGACCATGAAGAGCCGATAGAACGAGTAATCGATACCAAACACATTGATCGTTCCCGAGAGCAGGTTCGGCGTGAATTGCACGTCACGGCCAAACCAGAGTGTGATCAATTGACCGATGACGATACCGAGCCCCCAGGTGGCGAGGATGGCATCGAGCGGCCGCCGGTAGAGTGGCCGCACCACGAGCACTTCGGTGATGCCACCGAGAGCGGAGCCGACGGCGAACGCGACCGGAAGCGCCAGCCATGGATTGAGACCCATCCCGGCAGTGGCGACCGCGCAGTAGCCGCCAACCGTCAGCCAGGCGCCGTGGGCGAAATTGATGATCTTGAGCACGCCAAAGATGGCCAGAAGTCCGGCCGCGACGACAAACAGGATGGCTGCGGTCGTGATAACGTCGAGCAGAATGGTCATGATCTCTCCCAGTGTCGAAAGGAGCGGAGCCAGAGCGTTTCCGTTTTACGGAAACGCGGAAACGCTCTAACCCTTTGTTTTTGTGCAATTCCGGACGGAAAACCGTTCCACACTTTTCCTGGAATTGCTCTAGCCGCCCCTTTCGATCAGCTCGATGTCAGAGGTTGGGACACTGGGTACCAGGATCGACGTTCGGGAATGTCTCGACCACTTTTACCGAGCCGTCTTCCTGGACCTGACCAAGATACATCGTCAGCGGTGCATGATGCTGCTTGTTCATCGAAACCGTACCACGGGGGCCGGCAAAGGAAACTTCGCCCAGGGCCGAAAGCACGGCGGACGTATCGGTTGAGCCCGCCTTTTCGACAGCTGCCTTATAGAGATAAACGCCTTCGTATTGCGGTACGGAAAGGTCGTTGGGTGTACGCAGTTCACCGCTGAACTTCTTCTGCATGGCCTCGAGGAACTTCTTGTTCGCCGGGCTGTCGATGGAAGTCACGTAGGAGGCCGCGATGTAGATGCCTGCAGCGTCAGGCCCCATGCTCTTGGCCGTTCCCTCGTCGACGGCGAGATTGCCGTAAGGCAGCTTCACGCCCGCGCCTCGCAGCTGTTTGGTGAGCGTGACGTTCGGAGCGCCTCCCGCAGTCGATGTGATCAGGGCATCGGCACCGGAACTTTTGAGCTTGGAAATGATGGCCGTCCAGTCGGTGCCTTCGATGGGCAGATACTCCTCGCCCACGACCTGCGCGCCAGCCTTCTCAAGATATGTCCGGGCGAATTCGAGCATGCCCCGGCCGAAGGCATAGTCGCTGCCCACCAGGAAGAATTTCTTGGCGCCTTCCTTCTTGACGAAATAGTCGACGACAGGTGGCACCTGCTGTTCGGGCACCCAGCCGTTCACATAGAGGTTAGCGCTGCAGGAACGCCCTTCGTAGAAGGACGTGTAGATAAAGGGAACCTCGCCCTTTGCGACGATGGGCAGGCCGGCATTTCGGGCCGCGCTGGTCTCCATCGAGATGATGGCGTTGACTTCCTTCTGGAAAACGAGCGAGTCGAACGCCTTCTGCGCGCCTGCCGCGCCCGAGGCATCGTCGGCGATCTCAAGCTGGAGCTTGCGCCCCAGCACGCCGCCCGCCGCATTGATCTCTTCGACCGCCAGCTCGGCCGATTGCACCACCGACGGCGCGACAACGCTGTTGGCGCCTGACAGACCAACCGGTATGCCGATCTTGATCGGCTCCTCGGCCCATGCCACCGTTGCCAGCAACGCGCCGGCCATCGCGAAAAGCAGCTTTCCTGTTGTTCTATCCATGTTGGTTCCCCTTTTTTTCATGGTTGTCGTTGTTGGACTCGCGTCGGTCAGCCGTAGACATCCGGCCGTCGATCATTGATCACATCGTTGCGCTCGCTGACGATGCGGCTTTGCACTGCGATGCCAGGCGAAACGGTAGCCATGAGAATGGCGTCGCCGGTTCGGCTGGCGGGGCCTGCCAACAGCCTGCCATTCGGCCCCACGATGATGCTGCTGCCGATAAACGGCTGTCCGCGCTCCGTGCCGATGCGGTCGGCGCAGGCGATGTATATCGCGTTCGAATGAGCCGCTGCCTGATGGAGGATATTGGCCATCGGCATGTCTCCCCCGTCATGACCGGTGATGGGCACCCAGTTGGTCGGCACGCAGACGAGTTCGACCCCCTTCAGCCCGAGTTGGCGGAATGTCTCCGGGAACCAGCCGTCGTAACAGATTGCCAGTCCAATCGGTCCTAGAGCCGTATCAAACACCGGCAGACCGAGGTCGCCGGGCTCGAAGAACAGCTTCTCGCGGTTCCACAGGTGGAGCTTGCGAAACTTGCCGATATGGCCGGATGGGCCGCAAAGGATGGCAGAGTTGTAGAACAGGTCGCCATCTCTCTCAGCGAGTCCGCAGACGATGTGGACGCCGAGTTCTTGAGCCAATGCGATCAGACGCTGCGCGGACAACCCGTCCGGAATTGGCGCGGCCAGGCGCGCAAGTTCCTCGCGGCTTTCAAAGACGTAGCCCGTATCGGCCAGTTCGGGCAGCACAGCCAGGCTGGCACCATTGGCGTGGGCCTCCCGGATGCGGGCCTCCATGGCGGCCAGATTGGCGTCGACCCTGCCGATGACCGGCTCGTACTGGATGCAGGCGATGTTGAAATCGGGGCGAAGCGCTTCCGTCGGTATGCTCAAGTCTATCTCCAAACGCAAAAAACCCCTGGCGCGGAACTCAATCCGCTAGCCAAGGGCTGCACAGCCAAATTTTCGCGGCTATCCAGCCGCCGAGCAAACCTGCTCTCTCGCTGAAGCAAACACAGTTTGGCGGAAGTCGTCAAGCGGCAAAAAAAGCAGGCACCGCAGGATCAGCGTAGGCATGCGTATGCGAAGCCGACAGCCGTCAGACTTTCAACGGCCCCGATACGGTGAGGCCAAAAGCCCGCATCGCCTCGCTTGCCGAGATAATGCTATCGGCGACGGCGACGATCGCAATCCGCTTGGAGGTCGCCTGATCTCGGATGAGCTTGTAGGCAGCATCTTCCTCGATGCCATTCAGCTCGGTGAGGATCTTGACGGCCTTCTCGATCGCCCGGCGGCCTTTCAGCGTATCCTCCAGCTTGCGAACCTTGTTGGCCAGCCGACTTTCGTAACCGACACGATAGCGCGCCAGGGCAAACTGGGTCAGCACGCCAAGCTGACGGAGCGGCTTCGTCAGGACGCCATGCGCATTGAGATCGACAATCGCTTTCAGCGACGTCGGGCTCTCGTAGGTGACAATTGCTATGACCGCGGCCTTGCTGCCCTCAAGCAGCGCGACCAGGGGATCGATCGCCGTATCGCCGACTTGCAGGAAAACGGCGTCGAGATCGGCCGACAGCGTGGCCGGTGGCGGCCACATCGCCTTGACGTCGCAACCCAACCGCTTGAGATGGTCGACCAATGCCGATCCGTCCTCGTCCCGCGGGTGCAAAACCAGAACCCGCGCCTGGCGTAGATCGTCGAGGATCCGTTTCAATGTCGACACCGTATCAACTCTGCAGCCAAGGCTCCTCGAAACGAATGGAGGCGAGATAGGGGTCGGGTCGTATCTGTACCTGGGATTCCCAGGCGATATCGAATTGCCCCCTCGCATTCGCCACCCCGATGCGGGGTGTGGACCAGACATGCCGGTTTTCCGGATCAAAGTGCAAGCGACCCTCCGGAGACATGTAGTCGACCGCCAGCGCCGCCTGCCCCAGCCGGTGGGTATCGAGGGTTTCCGCAAGTTCCAAAGCTCGCGCAAACAGGTGAATCTGGGCATAGGCGGTCTGTGACCACATCGTCGCCATGGCATTGCCATCGAACCGGGCCGTCAGGGCTCGGATGAAGCGATGGTTTTCGTCATTTTCGACCGTGGCAAGATAAGGAGCAGACAGGACGTGGCCGGTGCATCGCTCGGGACCGATGACGCGGATTTCACTTTCGGCGAGTGTCAGGCTAGCGATTGGACGCTTTTCCCGATCGATACCGGCATCGGCATACATGCCGTAGAGTTTCTGGGCGCTGCGCCCGATGACGGTCGAAAACACTGCATCCGCCTCGGCTTTCTCGATCTCCTTCATGAGCCGGCGCATCGTGCGCTCGTCAGCATCCAGAGGCACATACTGTTCGCCGACGATCTCGCCGCCTTTGCACTCCAGCAGATCGCGCATGACCCGATTGGACTCGTGCGGATAGATGTAGTCGGAACCGGCCATGAAGATGCGCGGCCCATAGTTCTGCATGATGAAGTCGGCGAGCGCGAACGTATTCTGGTTGAGGGTGGCGCCCGTATAAAGGACGTTTTCGGAATATTCGAAACCTTCATAGATCGACGGGTACCAGAGCAGGCCGTTATGTCGTTCAACGATCGGCAAAGCAGCCTTTCGGCTTCCCGACATCGAACATCCGAAGATCACGTTGACGTCGTCTTCGGTGAGCAGTTTGCGGGCCAGGGAACGATACCCCTCGGGGTCACCGGCCGGATCATAGGCTATCGGCTCGATCTGGCGTCCCAAGACGCCACCGCCGGCGTTGATCTCCTCGATGGCAGTGCCGTTCCGAAGAAATGCTCGGATTCCGTGACCGCAGTGATGCCACTGCGAGAAAACAGAATGCCAATACGCCACGTCGCTGACATCTTCCGAGCCCTTTATCCAACCATGGCGTAGTTTACTTCGCCGATTGATGCAATCAGCCGAGCCAGGCACCCTCGGCGAGAACGATCAGCGCGTTTCGCAGGTGGCATCTTGCGCCGGCGCGCCAGCGCTGACCTTCTCCTGCAGATTTCCGGGCTCAACCCGTTCGCGGCTGCCGGAAAAGCGCCCGAACCGGCTATCAAACGCCTCCGAAGGGTCGGATCGGAGAACCATCCTCGAACCTTGAGTGCCTGAATGGAGACGGATCGACAATCGGCTTCCGGCCGAGCGCCAGATCCGCAAGAAGGCGCCCTGCCCCCGGCCCAATTCCAAAGCCATGACCGGAAAAGCCGGTGCCAACGATCAGGCCGGGAACAGCATCGACGGGCGAGATGACCGGGATCGTGTCTGGCATGGCGTCTATCATACCACCCCATTTCTGCACGATCCCGGCCTCGCTGAACCGGGGAAAGACGCGCATCAAGGCTCGATAAGCCTTGTCGAGTGTCGTTTCGACAGGGTCAGGGTCCAGGATACGAATGTGCTCGAATGGCGAAACATCATCGAGAGCCCATGGGCGCTCCAATCGCCATCGGTCGAAAAAGGCGCGACCAAATCTCAGCTGGAGGTGTCGCCCCTCGATTTTGAGAAGGGGCAGGAAATCCATGAAATAGCGAAAGCTGTCCGGGGTTATTTCGGCGCGGTTTTCAGAACCATTGGCGATGGTGTAGCCGCCGTCGAGACGCTTTCGATAAGCGAACTGCGATGACCAGGCAGCTCCGGGAGGTCCGTCAAGCGGGCCGGTCCGCAGAACGGAGGCCCTCACCCCGAGTTGCGGCAGACGGATACCGAGACTGCGGCAGAAAAGCGTGCTCCAGATTCCGCCGGCCAGAACCACCGCCTTGCAGGCGATGGGACCTCGCTCTGTCACCACGGACGTTACCCGGCCGGCTGTCGTTTCGACACCGCGGACGGCGCATCCCTGCAGGATAGTGGCGCCGTGCCGCTGCGCTGCGCGCGCAATCGCCGGAGCCGCCTTCTGTGGTTCGGCGCGTCCATCGCTTGGCGTGTAGAGGCCACTTCGCCACGGCTTTGCCGCACCCGGCATCAGCTCGGCGACCGCCTGCCCCCGCATCATATGAGTGTCCAGGCTGTAGGACCCAGCCGCCTTCAGCCAGGCCTCCCGTTGCGCCTCCTCTTCAGCACTTTCACAGGCGTACAGGATACCGGTTTGCCGGAAGCCAACGTCTTCACCAAGCATCTGGGAAAGGCCTTCCCAGATCTTGATCGCTTCAACGATCAGCGGAAGTTCACGCGGGTCACGTCCCATTCTGCGGACCCAGCCCCAGTTACGGCTGGATTGTTCGCCAGCGATTTCGCCCTTTTCACAGAGGGCGACCGGAACCCCTGCCATTGCCAGAAACAGGGCCGTACTGACGCCGATGATGCCGCCGCCGATGACCACGACTTCTGCCTGGCGCGGAACAATCTCGTTGGAAGTGACGGTTTCTGTCGGGGGTTGCATCCCTGCCGATGCCCTTTGTCCTGCTGCGCATTCGCGGCTGCGTGCCGCACGATTGCGGTAAGCCGCTGTAGAAAGGGACGCTAATTATGCCCGCGGCAATGATCGCCGTCATTTTTCTTGTTGGACCAGGCGCACCCACCTGCCCGACACCATCATCGTCTTCAGGCGCCTTGGAATGTCGGTCCGCTCCGGAGACATCGACCAGCGCGCGAATTGAGGAAGCCGCCTCTGACGGTCAACGCCGCTAGCTCGGCAAGCCAAGTTGCACGAGTATGCGGTTGATGTCCTGGCGGGCACGAAGATAGACGTCGCTGGCATTGTTGACCAGGTAGGATCTGATGGTTGTCACCTGATCAGCCATCGCCAGTTGTGATCGCATTCGCCCGAGGCAAGCGAACGCCCGATGCATGCCCGGCAAATCAATCCCGGAGGAACGAAGCTGGAATATTAGAACAATCTAAATCATTGATTCTATTCAAGTTCGTATGCCATTTTCCCAAACTTAGAACAAGGTCAGATGCCAAAGGGAAAGTTCGCCGGCAAGGTCGTTCGATAAAATTTATGTCTGTTTGAGAATCCCCCAAATAAAGTCTTTTACAAGCCTACTTATTCGTCTTATCGTTATACTTCGTGTCTATGTAGAATTGAAGCCATACCCAAGTTCTCATCCGCCGGATGCAGGGCATGGAGTGGTTTGCTCTGGCCTCTGGGGGATGGGTATGATCGCTTTCAAACGCGACGCAAGTGGCGTTTACCTAGCCGATACCCCCGCGAATGCCCGAGTAGCTTTCCTGTTTCAGGATGCGACACGCACTGACCCGACATTCGATCTGACGGCGGAGAGCTGGACCGATCCGGCGCAGCTTGGGTACGTTGCCTTTTTCGTGCCTTCGGCCACACGCGACTGGAAGGCTTTCGAAGCTGGCGTCCGCGATGCCTTTGCTTCCAATGCCGGAACACAGATCGGCTGGTTCCCGGAACCGTTGACCGTCGCGCCGATCCTGGTCGCGGTGATGGGACAAGGCACTTCCTCGCCCACGGTCTCGCAATCCTTCTCGCTGGCGTTCAGGCAAAGCGTGACGTTCCAGGTACAGCCGGATCTGTTCGGGCTGTCGACGACGGTCCTGTTCGACGACGCCTCCAACAGCCTGCAGATCGCCAACAGTCAACCACCGGCCGCTTTGCTTTTGACGGCGACGCCGCCTGCCGGTGCCACGGTAACCTTCTACTCGCAGGCGCCGCATGCCAGCCTGGCACTCACAGGGCCCTATGCCGGCACGGTGAATGCGGCATTCGAACTGGCTGCGACGGACCTTGTTCAGTTCGAGGCCGGCCTGATGTATTTCACCCCGCCAACCGGCGGCGGGCTGGTCGGCGCATTGAATTATCCAGTCTTCCGCGGCGCCGGTGGAGCGACGACGCCATTCGGCTTCAACGTCACACTGGATGTGCTTGGGCCACTCGACGCATCGCGCAGCTTCTTCCAGTTCACCGATCCGCTGCTTGGCTCGACTTTCGTCACCGCCAACGGCAAGCCGTTCGCCCTAAGCACCGTCAGCTCGGGGGATATCGGCACGGCGAGCCGGCTCGTCTTTGCCGGCCGGCCACAGCAATCGCCCGGCGAAGAGCGCTATTACTACCTGACGCCGGCGGGCCAATTCGGGCTGGCACTCGAAACCGGCAGCAACCAGGCCGCAGCTACAGCCACTGAAACCGTGCAGATGCTGTGCGGTGTCACCGGCACGGAATTCCTGAGCGTTACCGTGGGCGCAACGCCCGACAAATTGCAGTTCGTGCCGGCACAGCCGGCCTACCGCATCCCGCCAGCGCAGGATTCGTCAACCAGCCCGGCTTTTCTCGATGCCACCGCCACGACCTCGTGGGTGCAGTTGATCGTCCAGCAAGGCAGCTACGTCTCTCAGCCCGAACGCGCACCGCTGTACAAACAGGCGACCGACTCAGTTGCCCTGCTCGGAGATGCGGCGCCCGCCTCCGGCCTGGAGGTCTATGTGCTCGACTACTTCCCGGTCGAGTCCTGGAGCGCGCAGGGAAATGCCCCTTTGGTGCCTCTGGTGCCTTATGCGGGGCTCGATTTCTCGACCGATCCAAACCTGGACGCGGCCAAATACCTGGATATGGAGTCGCGCGCACTCAATCCGAGACGGGCGGGCGGTTTCATCCCCGCGCCAGCACCAAAAGCGGCGACAAAGGCGGCATACACAGCTGCCGCGACGCTCGCCATGACGCCGCAAGGCATGCTGGCCGAGCTCGCCGGCACGCCGCTGACATGGACAGGGCTGCAGATGGCGACCAGCGCCGCCGGCATCCTCGAATTCGCCGACATGGGCCCCTCGATCTGCAAGGCAGTCCAGCGGAACCAGATCTTCACGGTGATCAGCGAGAATCCGGCCAGCGCCGACCCGCTCGGCAAGGGACAGGCCCTGTTCGATTTCTCCGCCGACAAGCTCGAAATCGGCGACTGGACCTTCGATCTCTCATCGGGTGGGTTGGCCGCGCCGGATGGTACGCCGCCGATCTTCATGATGAAGTTCTATCCGGGCGAAACGATCGAGCAGCTCGTCGCCGACACGCGGCTGTGGTCGCAACCCGACACCTTCAACAAGACCTTCACTGCGGCCGCCACACAGGCCTATCTGCAGAAGCTGATCGCTAATGCCAAGGCCAGCGTATTCCCCGAAGGGGGCGGCCAGCCGGACACGACCTCGCTCTACTGGAATTTCTATCAGACCGTTACCAATCCTGCTTTCAACGGCATCCTCGCCGTCAACTGCAACATGCAGCTTGATGAGCTGCCGACCGCGGTGCGCGCCGTGCTCGGCGGCATGCAGGATCCGGGCATTGCCGGCTTTCGCGTCCACCATGTCGGCATCGAAATCAATAACACCGATCCATCGCAATCCCTGCCGACGCTGGCCCAGAGCGCAACCTTCGCACTGGTCGACTATGAAAAGGCGGCGAGCAGCGCCGTGCCGGCGGTCGACATCGATTTCGGCTTCGAGGTCGAATATCTACGCGCGCTGTTCACCAATTCCGAGCTGCGCAGTTTCGCCTGCGAGATCAATCTCACCATCAACAAGCTGTTCAAGGTCGGCGTGAGCCTGCCCCCCGGCCAGAACACGGCTGCCGGGGACGAAGCCAATGTAATCGCCATCATGGGCTCCTACCAGGCGCACGCGACCAGCGGCGACGACAGCAGCTCCGGACAAGGGGTCTACTCCTTTGTCGCCCAGGGCGATTTCGTCTTCGACTTTGCCGACAACAAGTTCCTCAAGCAGATCACGCTGAACAAGCTGCAGTTCTCGTTCGACGAGGAGACGCCGGCAGCTTCGCCGAGCAACGGCACCACCACCCATATCAAGGCGCATTTCGGCATATGGGGCGACATCGAGTTCAACGAGCTGCAGGTGCTGGACCTGTTCTCGTTCGAAAAACTGGTTTTCTCCAATCTCGGCATAGATGTCGGCTTCGACCTGACCATCTACAATCCTTCGGTGCAGCAGCAGCCGTCGACCGACAACCTGTCGCTTTCCTTCGCACCAGGCGACTTGCGACTGGATCTTGGCTCCACTGAAAAGCGCAGCGGCGCCGACAGCCTGCTCGATATGATCCCGTTCAAGCTGCAGTCGTTCCTCTATTCGGGCGATGCCGACGAGACGATCGAGAGCCTGAACTATTATTCGCTCGGTTCGCTGCCCGGGCTCGCCGAAAACGGCATCACACTGCAGGACAATTTCAACTACGCGTTGATCTTCGACCTCGATCTCGGTTCGATGGGCGGGTTGGTCGGCTCGCTGTCGGCCTTCAAGTTCAGCGTGCTGATCGGCTGGCTGAGCCCGGAGGACGGCGGCGGACTTGCCTTCGGCATCCAGCTGCCGCAGGTCGACGGCAAGCTCGAAATCAAGATCGAGGGCGTACTGACCATCTCGATCGAGCAGTTCAACCTCGAATACGCCGCCAACGCCGATCCCAAGATGCTGGTGCTCGGCATGCACAACTGTTTCATCGAGGTTCTGGGCAACCGGCTGCCACCGGACGGCACGATCAGCATCGGCCTGTTCGCACCGACCGAGGGCGCTGACCAGATCGGCTGGATCGGCGCCTACAACCAGGGCAAGGACGGCGGTGGTGGCGGCGACACACAGGAGCTGCTTGCGCCAGGACGAGCGCTCGTCAGGGCCGAGGCGGCGAGCGATGTCCTGGCTCTGGTCTATCTCGGGGTCGGCCAGCGGGTCGGTCCCGATCCGACCAATCCGCCTGCGAATTTCGACGCTTTCCTGAAATTCATGCAGGACGATTTCTGGGATGCCCTGCAGAACAAGAAATACTCCGACATCTACCATCCCGACGGCAAGTGGATCATCGTCACCGACTTCAACCTGCTGAAAGTGATCCAGATCGGCTTCGTCTTCTACGACGTGACGCCATTCTACGCCTTGCTGCTGCGGCTGACCGGCGGCGCCGGCAAGGGCGCGGAGATCGAGGTCGTCTACACCAAGATATCCGACACGATCGGCAAGTTCGCAACGGTCTTCAGTCTGCCCGACAGCCTGCGCACCTTCCAGATCGGTGCAGCCTCATTAACGCTGCCGACGTTAAGCGTCGATGTCTACACCAATGGCGACTGGAAGGTCGACCTTGGCTTCCCGGACGGCGACAACTGGAGTGTGTGCTTCCAGGTGCAGGCGCAGGCAGGCCCAATTCCGGTCACCGGATCGGGTGGCTTCTACATCGCCAGCCTGAGCTCGGCCACCGACCCGGACGTCTTCAGGGGCACCTACCAGAGCATCCTTGCCTTCGGCTTCGCCGCACGGCTTGGCGTCGGAAAGGACTTCACCGCCGGACCACTGAAGGCCGGCGTGAGCGTCACCTTCTTCGGCATCATCCAAGGTGCCGCCGGTTATCTTACCAGCGGCGGCGGTGACCTCGCCAAGAAACCCGACGCGCTTTCGTTGCAGGGCCAGTTCGGCATCATCGGCGAGCTTTACGGCTCGATCGATTTCGTCATCATCAAGGCCAGCGTCAATGTCCGCCTGCAGGCTTCGATCGGCATCATCCTGGCGCTCGAACCGCCCAGTGTGCCTGGCGGAGGCAGTGGCTCGATCCTGCTCTACATCGAGGCCAGTGTCAGCGTCAGCGTGACGGTCAAAATCAATCTCTTCCTGTTCTCCATTTCGATCAGCTTCAGCTTCAATGCCTCTTTCCGTTTCGAGTGGCAGTTGGCCGGCTCGTCACCGCAGGCCAGGATCGAGACTTTCGCAGGACTGAGACAGAGGCTTCTTGCCAGTGCCGCGCCAAACGTCGGGCTGCTGCCCAATCTGCCGAAGAATCTGCCGATCCTGTTCCTGCCGGAATTGACGGTGGTGTTCCCTGACGCAACGAGCAACGGCGCGCCTTGGCTCGTCACTTCGCTCGGCGTGCAGTATGACGACAACCCGCCGCAGAACCCGACCTATGCCGACTTCAAGCCGTTCGAGGCCGTGACGACGCAGCTCGCTACCTTCGCCGTCATGCACGCACTGAATCTCGCCGCCTATAACTCCGAAGTCCTGCTCGAATTCGATCCGGCCAGCGGCACGCTCGGGTTGAAGGATATCGACAGCGACCCGGCTGCGCTGACCGGCTGGATCGACTATCCGACGTTGCTTGGCCAGCTGGCCAATTTCAACGCCACGATCGCCACCCCGACCGCCGGCGCCAAGGCAACGGTGTTTCCGATGCCGCCATTCCTCAACATCGCCACCAGCGGGCGTACGGACGGCAACGGCAACGCGCAGGACCTCTCCTACCAGTTCCAGTCGCAGAACCTGGTCTCGCAGAGCTATCTGCAGACGGTCGATGCGTATTTCAGCCAGCTCTTCGTCAACCAGACATCAAATCCGCCTCAAGCCGATGCGGACAGCGGCACGACGCCGCTGTCGCAGGAGATATTCCTCGATTATTTCAAGGGCCTGATCCGCGGCGCGGTCCACGAGCTTCTGGTGACGATGCAGAATGCCGGGCTGACTTCGTCGCCGCTCGACAAGCTTTTCATGGCGGCGGTTGCCGCGCCCACGCCGGGCGCGCAGACGCGTTTCCAAGGCCTGGCGGGACAGATGTCGAGCGCGCTGCGCGGCGGCGTGCGCCTGCCCTACACCGCCGGCCTCACTGTGCCCGGCGGAGCGGCTTCGACCATCACCAATCCGCTATATGCGCTGTTGTGGCAGGAATTCCCCGCAGGTGGTTTCGCCAAGAATGACAGCTACAGCATCACGCTGAGCAATCCCGACAAGACGCAAGGCTGGCTCACCACCAGCGCTTCTTTCTCGCTCACCAAGAACGTCCTTGCCCAGTATCAGGGCCTCACCGAAGCATCCGTTACAGCACCTGGCACCCCGACGCCGATCGCACTCAGTTCGACGGGCCCACAATCCTTCGCACTGGAGAATGCCATCGTCTGGATGCCATCGGGCGCCAGTGCCCTCAGCCTGCGTCCGTTCGCGCCCAGCCTGGCGAAACTGCAGACAAACGAAGGCACCGCCGCCATTCCCGCGCTGATCAAATCGCGCCAGGCGCAAGGCGCCTACATGCCGAACGGCACGCCACTGCCGGCTGGCAACATCACCTTCGCCACCAGCATCACTTTGACGGTCAAGCAGATCCCAGGCGCCACGCAAGGCAGCATGCTGCCGGATGTGTACGCACTCTCCGGCGCCAGCCAGTCGGATGAGGCGCTGCTCGGCCGCATCCTCGACGACCTCCGGGCCGGCGACCGGCCGGTCGACGCGATCCAGATCCTCTATCAGACAGCAGCTGGCACCCCCGGCCTGGTCTCAGCCACGGTCGACGCAGATGCCGTGTTCGCACTGCGCACCAACGCCACGACGGTATCGCAGCCGCCGCAGGGACTGACGGGTTTCGCGTTCGACCTGCCGGCAGGTGTCTCTGTTGGAGCCAGCACCGATGTCACCGATGACGGCGGTTACGGGTTCCTGCAGATTATCCAGCAGGCAACCGTCACCAACGCGCCAGGCTATTACCTGCGCTTCATCGACAAGAGCGGCAACTCGTTGCCGACCGCGCTCTTCGTCAAGGGCGTGGCGCAGCTCACCATGCTGGTCACCTACAAACCCGGCAGCGGCAGCAACCAGAACGGTTCGCCACTGGCAATCCAGCCCTATTACAACGCGGTCGTGCTGGCCGGGACGCAGAACGGCCTCGTCTATTATGCCGAGACCGCCGATCCGGCGCTGGAGACGCGCTATGTCAAGGTCGCGGCCGGCACCTTTGGTGTTGAGCTGACTCGCCCGGAAAGCGTCATGCAACTCAAGACGCCGCCCCGCCTGGCAAAGAGCAAGCAGCTCGGCACGGCAAGCCACCGTGAACGCGATGATGTCATCGAGGCGTTGCGCCTGTCGGGCGTCACCGACGAGACCGAGTTGCATGAAGCACTCGCCGCAGCGGGCGCCGCGCCAGCAGCACTGAATTCCCTCTACAGCCTGATCACCTACCAGATCCAGGCGACGACAGGCTTCATCCTGAGCAATCTGTCCGCGCCCATCCAGCCGCAGAAGCCCGATCCGTCAGCGACCACCAGCACATACCGCGTCTTCGCGCCGCTCTACAATGTGGCGACCGCCAATATCGGTTCGTCGACGCCCGATCGCTACGCCTCGATCGACGACAAATTCGCGCTGTCGTTCTTCGTCAACGATGCTTTCGGCAACCAGTTGCCGACACCCGCCAGCTACACCGATACCAATCTCTATTTTGATCCGATCGTGCCTGTCGACCAATGGCCAGGCATCCTGTCGACCTACGGCTTCGACGCCTCGAAGGCGAACACGATCGAGATCATGCTGACGCCGAGCCAGGCCGCCTTCAGCGGCATGTCGGCCGACCAGAAGGCTGCCGCGCTCGCCAGTTTCCGCACCATCGAAGACCAGATCAATGGCCCCGGCGTCTCGTTCTATGTCGAGACCAGCCTCGCGCTTCAGGCAGACGGCAGCAGCTTCGCCAACTTCACTGTCTCGGCCGCGGATACCAGCAAGATCGCCACCATGGTCGCGGACCTGATCAACTGGCTGGCCGGCATCAGCACGAATTTCCCGGGCGCTGTGACCATCTCGATGCCGGTGAGCAGCGTTGGCGCGCTGCCGCCACTCTTCGAGATCGTCGTGCTGTTCGGCATCACGCGAAACGCCAACCTGATCTCGCCTTATCTGAAGGACCAGTTCGACACGATCCTGGTGCCGTCGGCCCAGAACGTCGCGACGGGATTTGTTCCGGCTATCGCCGGCGCCAGCAGCATGTCGCAATTTGCTGCCGCCTTTACCGCAGCCTTCCCAGCCCAGAAACTCGCGGTGGGCATGAACGGCACCAATGCCACGTCTGGACAAAAACTGTCGAGCACGGGGCTGGCACGCAAGCGGCTCAAAGCCCTGAAGCTCGCGCAGGACGGAACCGGTGGCGCGCAACAGGGCTCGCAATCGTTGTGGGCCGCAGCAGCATCGCTGCTCGACATCACGATCGGTGCGGCCGGCGCTGGTCCGCGCTTCCTTTCGCCCAAGCCACTCGACAATGTCCTCAACAGCGCCACTGTGCCGCTGCCGACGCTATCGGCGAAGCTGCCTGCACTACCGGCACAGCAGCTGTTCATCGATACCGATCTCGACCAGCTCAACCGGACTTTCTTCCGCGCGGTCGACGACGTTTTGTCTCCAGCTTCGGCGGCGAAAGCCTTCGAGCTTGCGCCGGACGCCTACGATACGATCGCCATCGGCCGGGAAACGCTGGCGCAGAGATATGCGCAATACGAGGTGGATTGGCTGTTCGGTCCGCAATCGCCGTTCACCGGCACAACGGCGGCGCTGGCGGTGGCTCAGGACGTGTTCGAGCAGCAGATGCGCGCAGCCCTGATGACGGCCTACTCCGTAGACACGATCGTGCAGTACGACGTGACCTGGAACCAGTCCGTGTCGGCCGCCGCCGACGGCAACATCGAGCTTTTCGGCCAGATCGAGGCGGTGCTTTCCGGAAGCTACAGCTGGAGCGGGGCGACACTATCGGCGACGACCAGCAATCCGCATGGCCTGACCGATGGCAGCCGTGTGCTGGTGGTGTTCCAGGCAGGTTCCGGCCAGTTGCCGGCAAACGGTGTCTACGATGTAGACGTCACCGGGGACACGACTTTTACCATCACCATGGCGGCCAGCGGCTCCGGCGCCGGCACATTCTCAGCCACACGGCAAAACTCCGGCCTTTCGACCGCGCATGTCGGCATCAGCAGCACAGGCGCCAGTCCGCTGACCTTCCTCTATGGCGATCCCGACGCCGCGGCCGCAGCGGTGGTACCGTTCGACCTGCGCTTCGCTGTAACCAACCTGCAGTATTTCCTGGCTCCGGCGGGTGCGCCGGGCGAAGCACGTCCTTCGATCTGGCTGCAATTGATCGATCCCTACCCCAAGGGTGTGCCGCACATCGGCCCGACCGATACGCTGACGAACATACCGGTGGTCTATCGCCAATATCCGACACCGCCGACAATGATCAGCCAGACATGGTCGCAGTACACACCGGCATCGGGCTCCGGCAATCCGATCGCCGACGGCGCGGACTGGAGCTACCTCTATACCTATCAGGCGTTCCTCGTTGCCCAGGACCAGATCAACACCGCGGTCACCTACAACACCAATCTCAGCGCGGCGTCAGACAACGTACCCAACCGCGTCGGCGAGCTTCCTGGCACCGATGGTCCTTACGACCTGTTCACCGCGCTGGCACGTACGTCGGCGGTCTATGGCGCAATCGGTCCGCTGCTGCGCAACCCTGCCGATCCGGCCTGGGCCGATGCCGTCACCGCTTTCGCCACCGCCGTTGGCGAAGTGACCGCCAACAAGGACTGGAATCCCGGCCAGATCCTGGCCGGCGCGCAACGCCTCGCCAACGTCACCGACAGCTACGTCGTCACCGACGCGCTGCAGCCGGACGGAACCACCCGGCTGATCGAGTTGCAGTGGCCGGCCGCGCAGGGCGAATCGAGTTTTGCCAATGTTGCGTTGACCGTCACCGCACTCGATCCGTCAAACCTGACGTCATATCCGAAACAGCATGCGGTCCAGCCATCACCCCCGGACGGCCTGCTGTTCGAGGTGGACGATGCGGCGCCTGGTAATTTCGGCGTGGCACATACGATCGAGGTCGATGCACTCAACGTGCTCGCTGCCGAGAACGCACTGGCATCCGTGCAGATCGAGCGCAACCTGATCACACTCGAGGCCGCCGACAAGTCGGCATGGCAAGTGGTGTCGGAGTTTGTCTACAAAACCCCGCAGGTGCGGCCGAGTCAGCCTGTCACGCCGTTCATCGACAACGCGACGCCAATCGACGTGACGACATTGCCGGGCCAAGGGGCCGGCAGTACCTGCCCATCGTCGCCATCGAGCCTGTGCCAGCGTATCTACACCATCATGGCCGACCTTCTGGCCGACCCGACACAGGCAAAGTCGTTGCTCGGCGCGCATGCGGCTGCCAATCTCGCGGATGCGACGACAAGGCGGGTGAAGGTGGGCTGTTCCTACCAGTTCCCGCTCCCTGCCGTTGCTGGTGGCGCCTTCGACAGCGCGTCGATCAGCCCGCTGGTTCCGATCGTGCTGGCGCGCTCCTTCGAGATAGATGGCCAGCAACCGGCGCAGCTTGGCGATTTCGCGGCGCTGTTCGCCGAAGCGATAGCCAGCTGGGCTTCCGGCAACAGCATCGTCTTCGGCGCCAACGCAGAGCCGGCCGGGTCGAGGCTGGTGTTCGACATCACGCTTTATGCAGCGCTGAGCGGCGTCAACACGCCAGTGCTGCGCTTCAGCAACCTGCAACTCAAACTGACGGACGTCGACGCCAACTGATCGCCTTTGGCGGCATTTGCGACGGCGTCGCGGAACATGACTGGAAGGAGGGCCGACGTTTTCGAAACCTGATTGCACCGGATCGCCAGCAGGAGAATTGGCTGGGCCTCCGATGACGAGACAAGCGACAGAGCGACGGCAAAATCCGCCGCTCGGCAACTGGCAGGACCAAATAGTCTTAAACCGCAAACCGCGAGGCAAATCGATGGCAACGACCGCGAAATACAACATCCTTGGTGCTAACGCATCCACCACCAACTGGGACGGCTCGCCGCTGACGCTGGCCTACCGCGAAAGCGCGGCGATGCCGCAGACGACCAATGGCTCGATGGTCTTCGCCTATCAGAACACCGCTTCGCTGAACAATGCCGGCAAGCTGGCGCTGACCTCGGGCGGTTCGCAGCCATCATTCCTCAACTCGCCGGCGCTGCTCTCGCAGCCGAGCATCCTCGTCAACAACTGGCAGGCGAACAACCTCAACATCACCAATGTCAGTGTCGCCGCCGCGACGCCGATCTGGATCGAAGCCTTCGGCCCCGGCCTTCCGGGCCAGAAGCCCGTATCCCTTGCCATCAACACCGCGCTGACCATGAAGCCCGGTACGGTTGCACAAGGCACCTCGACCCCGAACTGGATGCAGCTGACGCTCGGAACCAACACAGGCCAGCTGATCGTCGTTGCCGTCGTCGGCGGCCCGCAGGATGCGTCGGGCAACAACGCCTACGCCATCGCGCTGAACTCGCCCTCCGGCAATACAGGCCCCGGCACGGGGACACCCGCTCCGCAGGGCTACTACGCGACGACAGGCGGCAACAACTACTCGTTCGAATTCAACTGGGGCTCATCGGTTGTCTACGTGGCGAACATGTCACCGTCGACCGCCTCGTCCCTGACGGCGGAGCTTCTGTCTCTGTGATCTAAACGCGGGAGTCGGCGGCACACGCCGGCTCCCGCAGCAACGCCGGCAAAAGAGGACTTCCGACATGCGCGACATCGTCCCGCAAGGCACCGTCAATGCGGCCTGGAACGGCCTGCCTCAGACGCTCGCCGTGCGCGGCAGCGTGACGATGCCGCAGACGCCGAACGGTTCACTCGTCGTCGGTTATTTCAACCAGTCGCAGCAGAACAATGCCGGAAAGCTCGCCATCACCTCGGGTGGCAGCGATCCGACGATCCTACCGGTTCCGGCACTGGCCCGGATGATCAGCGTCTTGACTGCGAACTGGCAGGCCAACAACCTCACGCTCACGAACATCAGCGTCAATGCCGCGACCCCGATCCTGGTTCAGGCTTTTGGTCCCGGCATTCCCGGCATGCAACCCGGGCCGCTGACGATCGGCACGCCGGTCCAGTTGGCCATGCGTCAGGCCGTGCAAGGGATAACGACACCGAACTGGATGCAAGTCGGGTTCAGTTCGAGCACGAGCAATCTCGAGGTTGTCGCCGTCGTGGGCGGTCCCCAGGATCAGTACGGCAACAACGCCTATGTGATTGCGCTCAATGCACCGGGTGGCGACACCGGCCCGCCACCCCTGCCGGCTCCGCCAGCCGGCTTCTTTGCAACCGCCGCCGGCAACAAATACGCACTGCCTTTCAACTGGGGAGCCGCATCTGTCTATGTGGTCAATCTGTCGCCGCAGACGGCAACTCCTGTGACAGCCCTGCTGCAATCCTTGTAGATTGAGCCTTTGATCATTTTGCAGATGCGCCTCGGCTCGAACGGAAACCATGCCGCCTTCGGAATTCAACATATTCGATCAACCACCGGCGGCGACGGATTGGAATGGCTTGCCAGTGACCTTGGCGGTGCGTCAGGGCGCAACGATGACGCAGACGCCGGCCGGGTCGATGATCCTGGCTTTCCAGAACAGCTCCCCGATGAACAATGCCGGCAAGCTGGCGCTGACCAGTGGCGGCGGCCAGCCGCAGTTCCTGCTGGCACCAGCGCTTGCGCTGCAGCCGACAATCCTGATCAGCAACTGGCAGGCCAACAATCTGAATGTGACCAACATCAGCGCGAACAACAACACGCCGATCTGGATCGCCGCGTATGGCCCCGGCATCGGGGCGCTGCCCGTGACGCTGCCGACCACGGGCGAACCCATTCCGGTTCCCGTCAACGGTACACTGCAGGCGATCACCGAGCCGCAATACATGCAGCTTGGCTTCCAGGCCAATTCGGCCAACCTGTGCCTGTTCGCCATTATTGGCGGACCTCAGGATACAAGTGGCAACAATGCTTATGCCATCGCGCTGAACTCGCAGTATGGCGATACCGGCCCCGGCCACCCCACGCCGGCCCCCGCCGGCTACTACGCAACGGCCGGAGGCAACAGCTATTCATTCGACTTCAACTGGGGAGCGTCGATCCTGTTCGTTGCTTTTTTTGGCAGCGGATCGATTGCAAACCAGCCATCAAAGCTGATGACGGCGCCGCCGATGATAAGTTTGGAGGCATTATAGCGCCGTTGACGGCAAGCTGGCGGCTTCACTTCGCCGACAAGCAATCGCTGAAATCCGACGGAGTATTCCGTCTTGTCTTCGGGAAAACTCCACCAAAACTTTGGTCTGCTTCGATAAAATACGATGTCGGAAAGCCGGTGCGCACGTTATTCTCGAAAAGGCTTGCACAGAGCACATGACTTGCGCTTTGAGAACGATCCGATGGGGCGGATAAATCATGGAAATCGTAGCACTCAGTCATTTCACCGGCTGTGTCGGCAGCGCGTTCGACATCGAGCTTGGAGAGAGTTCGGTAGCGCTTACCTTGGCGGAGGCTCGCCCATTGCCGGAAACCGGCTTTCCCGGAATGCGACGATCTCCCTTTTCCCTGATATTCCGGAGCGGTTCGCAGGTGGTACTGCCGCAAAAACTCTACAAGCTGAAAAATGCCACCCTCGGCCAGATGGAGATCTTCCTCGTTCCCGTCGCCAGGGATAAGGACGGCATCGTCTATCAGGCGATCTTCAACTAACGGGCCCTGCTGTCGCGGCGGAAGCCCGGGACGCCGCCCACTGCATCTGGATATGCGTATCGCCAGCTTCGGTTTCACGAAAATGCAGGCGGCGATAAAGCGCCTGAGCCCTGGCATTGTGACGCTCGACGTGCAGCAGGATGCCGGACGCCGAACAGGCTCTGGCCCGATGCTGGATCGCTTTCAGCAACGCTTGCCCATTGCCGAGATTGCGCCACTTCGGCAAGAACCCGATATCGATGATGTGCCAGCGCTCGACGCTGGCATCCACATAGAGCCTGCCAATCGGCTCGGTTCCGTGCAGCAACACCAGGAAATCAGCCTCTGCGAACCGCGCCACATAGTGGCGATGCTGCAGGTCGAACTGTCGATCGATGAATGCCCGTTTCATTTCCTGCGGCCAGGAAACCGGTTCCATTTCCTCCATGCGGAAAGACCAGTAGAGCTGGCGCAGGAACACGGTGTCCTCAAGCGTGGCGGCGCGAGATATGCCACGCGGCAATTTGAGCCGGGAATTCTCGCCTGACGGGAACACCGGCAATTGCTCGGTGCCGATAGACGTCATCACCCAAAGGCCGGGAACACGCCCGCCATCGCTATGCAGTAGTTCAGCGCAATATAGGGTTGTCGGTTCTCGTGCGGCTGGCTGCTCCCCGCCATGCCGATCATGTTGGGCGAAAATTGCGCGTTTGCCGTCGTGGTTTTGACGAATGGAGTGCTTTGCCCCGGCAGGGCGAGTGAGTTGCCCGCACTGGGTGATGGTGCCAACTTGGACGTCGTTCCCTGATTATAGATCGTGAACTGATGGATGTGCGCCGGCATCTCGGCCGCCGTCAAAGTTACGCTGCTTTCGCCAAACGTATCGCCGGCGGCACGCCGCGTCGTGCCTGGTCCGGCGCCCTGGTTGCAGCCGGCCCGATTGACGAAATTGGGCAACTGGAAAGTCGTCGTGCCATTGCCGCCGTAGAGGGTGCCGATCAATGCATACAGCGCCGAATTCTGCTGGACCGCGACAGTGGCCCCGGTGCAGAACGCCCAGCCGCGTGGAGGGAAGTTGAAGCCGAAAAGCTGTATCTCGCCGAGAAAGGGCTCGGTCATTGCAGTATCCTTTCAAACTATGTGGCGGACCGGTTCCATGAATTGTTGAAGCGCGTAATTCAGCCCTGGGAAGGATAGATCCCCGCATAGGCGATGCAGAATTGCACGGTCAGTGTTGGCATCATGTTGTCGTGCGGGTTGCTTGCCCCAGCTTGCTGGGTTGAAGCCACGGAGGAGATCAACGGAGTCGCACCACTGATATCGGTCGCATACATGTTGTCGCCCGTAAGCGCGCCGAGCTCGACCGTCTGCCCGACGGTTTTGGCATCGGCGTTCGAAGTGGTCGCGCTCATCGGGTGCGTATGCTGCGGCATCTGCAGCGAAAGCAGAGTGACATTTTCGCTCCCGCTCATCTGCCCGATGACATAAGTCGAGAGCCCTGTGCCCCTGCCCTGGTGTATGGGCACCCGACCGGAAAGCTGGGGGACGGCGAAGGTAGCCTGACCGTCCCCGCCGTAAGTGGTGCCGATCAACTGATACAGCACTTCATACTCGGCAATGGAATACAGCCCCCCGCTGCAAGGCAGCCATCCAACCGGTACGCGCGGAAAACCGAACATGCGGATCTCTCCGACATAGGGCGTGCTCATTGGCAAATCTCCGTGCAGGGATCTGGTGCTGTAGGGCAGGCGTCAGTTGCGCGACGGGAATATCCCGGTCATCGCGATGTTGAAGTTGATGGTTTCGTAGGGCTGCAGATTGGAATGCGCCTGGTTGCCGCCGACAGGGATGACGGTTTGAGGCGACAAAGGCACCAGCCGGCCATTCGGCACCGCATAGATGGCGTTCGTGTTGGTACCGTAGAGGGCACCGTCGGCACTTCGCTGTCCCCCGCTCGAAGTTGTTCCCTGCCCGACATGAAGATGCATCGGCAGGTGCTGGCTGAGCAGCGTGACGTTTTCAACACCGCCTGTCTCGCCCAAATTGTAGGGCGACGGCTGCCAGCTTGAATCCGAAGACGTTCCAAAGCCCGCCGGCGTGCGGCTCTGCAGGTTCGGCAGAGCAAAGGTCGTCACGCCATTGCCGCCATAGACTGTACCCAGCAGCGAAAACAGCGCCTGGTTCTGTGCGATGGCCACGATGGCACCGTTACAGAAAGCAAAGCCCTTTGGAGGGTAAGGGAAGCCGGTCATCATTATCTGACCCATGAAAAACTCCGCCATTTACTTTCCCCAGTTTTTATTGCCCCAGATCATTATCTTTGCGCACAGAATAGGGATTCTGCAAGGCCGTTTTTCCAGATCATGTAGACATGACCAAGACTGTATGGTTTACTTTTGCCATAGACCATTTCTGGGGTGATTCAGCTATTCTTGTGTAATATCTGAGCTTCTTATGCTAAGATATTATGCCGATTAAACAACTCGTGGCGATCGGTAAGCATGGGGGCGTGCATTGCACTGGGGTTTCAAGTTTCGCGCGCGCTTGTCTTTCAGAACGTGCCGCGAGTTATTTTACCGACTGAATTTCCTGGCAATCCTGTTTGTTGCCTTGAGTTGGGCCGCTCCCGCATGGGCAGTCTGCGGCTCCTCGCAAAGCTTTGCGGTCGCGTCAGGTGCCACCTTCGTCATCACATGTGGTGACTTCGGCTTTCGCGAAGTAAGGCCCGGCCCACTTGCGACGACGCACGGCCTGGTCACCCAGAACGGCGTCAACAACAACTGGGTCAACTACACCAACAATGGCGACGGCGCGCTGTCCGACACCTTCGTCATGACCCAGGACGACGGCACCCCGACGACTTTCACCGTCACCGTCGGAGCCGCCTCTTCCCTTATCGTCACCCCGGCAAACCTGCCCACGCCCGCGGTGGGGGTTCCTTACACGCAGACGCTGTCGACGTCCGGCGGCGTTGCGCCTTACACCTATTCGTCGTCCGGCACGCCACCGCCGGGCATCACTGTCTCTTCCGGCGGTGTTGTTTCCGGCACGTCGACGGGATCAGGCCCTTACACATTCACGGTTGGCGTGACGGATTCGACGCCAGGGACACCGCTTACGGTCAACAAATCCTATAGCGTCACCATTCCTGGACCGACATTGGTCGTCTCGCCGGCGAGCCCGGCCGCGGGCGCTCAAGGCATCCCGTACAGCCAGCAGTTCACAACAAGTGGAGGCACCGCACCCTATACCTATGCTTATGAATCGGGCACCCTGCCGCCTGGATTGAATATATCCGCCACCGGCCTGCTCTCCGGCACACCGACGACCCTCGGCAGCTTCACCTTCACGATAAAATCGCAGGACAGCACCACGATCTCGACCGGCGGCGTCTGGCTGAAACTCCACACCGTAACGGTCGTCATCAATGCCGCACCGACCATCGTCGTATCCCCGACGACACTGCCCGGCGGCGCGGCTGTCGGGTCAGCTTATAGCACCACCATCACCGCCAGCGGCGGCACTTCCCCTTACACATCCGCCGTCAGCGCCGGAGCGCTACCGGCCGGGCTGACATTGTCTCCCGGAGGCGGGCTGTCCGGTACACCTACCGCGGGCGGGACTTTCAACTTCACCGTCAGGGCCACGGACGCCAGTGGCGCGCCGGGGCCATTCAGTGGAACCCAGGCCTATACCCTGTCGGTCGCTGCGCCGACGATCACGCTTCCCGCCACGGCGTTGGCCAACGGCACGATGGGCGCGACCTATTCGGCTACGCTCAATCCAGCGAGCGGCGGAACCTCGCCCTATACCTATGCAGTCACCGGCGGCGCCCTCCCGCCCGGTCTTGCCCTATCACCGTCAACCGGCACTTTGTCCGGCACACCGAGCGCTGCCGGCAATTTCAATTTCTCGGTCACCGCGACCGACAGCAGCACTGGCAGCGGCCCATATTCCAGTGCGCCGCGCAGCTACGCTCTGACGATCGTCAACATTCCGCCGGTCGCCAACTCGGTTTCCGCCACCGTTGCCTACAACAGTGGCGCCAACCCGATCACACTCAACATCACGGGCGGCGTTCCGGCTTCCGTCGCCATCGGGACCGCGCCCGCCAACGGTACGGCCATCGCGAGCGGAACATCGATCACCTATCAACCGAATCCGGGCTTCCGCGGGTCGGATTCGTTCACCTATACGGCGACCAATTCCGCAGGCACTTCCGCTGCGGCCACCGTGACCGTTACCGTCAGCAACCCAACGATCACCGTCGTTGCTTCCGGCCCTCTCACGACGCAGATCGGCGTTTCCTATACCCAAACCTTCACCGCCTCCGGCGGTGCGGCGCCATATACCCTAGCGGTAAGCGGCTTGCCGGCCGGACTGTCCACCACTGGAACGACCTCCAGCAGCGTCACCATATCCGGAACACCGACCGCGGCCGGCAGTTTCAATCTCGCGGTCACGGGTGCCGACAGCAGCACCGGGACCGGCCCTGTTGCGATTTCCCAGACCTTCAACTTATCCGTCAGCGCGCCAACGCTTGGCTTGACGCCGGCAGCAGGAACACTCGCGGCGACCTACGCCGCGGCGTACAGCCAGCAATATACGGCGTCCGGCGGCACAGCACCTTACACCTACACTGTCAGCGCCGGGGCGCTGCCGGCAGGTCTGGCACTGAACTCTGCATCCGGCGAACTCGCCGGGACACCGACAGTCACAGGACTGTTCACCTTTTCGGTGCGAGCCACGGATAGCAGCACGGGGACCGGCGCGCCGTTTGCACGGACCCAGAACTACGTGATGCAGGTGGCTGCGCCCACCATCGTGGTTTCACCGACGACGCTAACAAACGCCACGGCAGCGTCGAGCTACTCGGCCACCTTCACCGCATCCGGTGGCGTTGGCCCCTATACGTTCTCCACTCCGGCCGCGCTGCCGACCGGCCTGTCGCTGGCCTCGGACGGCCAGCTTACAGGTACACCGACACAATCCGGCGCTTTCGCGTTCACGGTGACAGCGACCGACGCTCACGGCCAGACCGGGTCGCGGCCCTACAATCTGACAGTTGGCCTGCCCAGCCTGACGGTATCGCCCGCCAGCCTTCCGGACGGCGGGGTCGCGAGCGGCTACAACCAGACGCTGTCGGCGAGCGGCGGCAATGCGCCCTACACCTTTGCGATCACCTCCGGCACGCAGCCCACCGGCCTGACATTGTCTCCGACGGGCGCACTCACCGGCACCCCGACAGCTCCCGGCACCTTCAACTTTACCGTGACGGCCACGGACAGCACCGCAGGCACCGCTGCCACAGGCAGTACCGCCTACACGGTCCAGATCATCGACATTCCACCGGTCGCCAATCCGGTTTCGGCCAGTGTTGCCTATGACAGCAATGCAAATTCGGTCACGCTGAACATAACCGGCGGGACTGCGTTGTCCGTCGCCATTGCCACTGCAGCCGACCACGGCACCGCCACTGCCACTGGCATCTCGATCAGCTACACTCCCAATCCCGGATACCGTGGCCCCGACACGTTCACCTACACGGCGACAAACAGCGGTGGAACGTCCGCTCCGGCGACGGTCAGTGTCACCGTGGGCGATCCGACGATCGTCGTCAGTGCGTCCAATCCGCTGACGGCTGCGGTCGGAGCTGCCTACACACAGACCTTCACGGCGTCCGGCGGCACGGCCCCCTACACACTGGCGGTGAATGGCCTGCCGGCCGGACTTTCCGCCACCGCAACAACATCCAACAGCGTAACCATCTCAGGGACACCGACAGCGGCGGGCAGCTTCAACCTGAACGTCACCGGCACCGACAGCAGCACCGGCACCGGCCCGGTTTCGATATCCCAGCCGTTCACGCTCATCGTTGGAGCCCCGACGCTTGCGCTGACGCCACCGTCGGGCAATCTTGCCGTGCCGTATGGCGCGCCGTTCAGCCAGCAGTTCTCGGCATCCGGCGGTACGACGCCATACAGCTACACCGTTTCGGCTGGCACTCCTCCCGCAGGCCTGACCCTCGACACAAGCGGACTTCTTTCGGGAACCGCCACCGCACCCGGCTCCTATAATATCACGGTCACAGCCACGGATGGCAGCACCGGGACCGGGGCGCCCTTCTCGACCTCCAACAACTACACCTTGCAGGTCGCGGCCCCGACCGTCGTTGTCAATCCGACAACGCTACCGAACGCGACAGCGGGTTTGGCCTATTCGGACACCATTACGGCGACAGGCGCGGTGGCTCCCTACAGTTTCTCGGTGACCGCAGGTGCACTGCCGGCGGGCCTGTCGCTTGGTCCCACTGGTGCATTGTCCGGCACGCCGACTGCCTCCGGCAATTTCTCATTCACGGTCACGGCAAGCGATGCCAACAGCCAGACAGGCTCGCGTCCCTATACCTTGACTGTCGATGTCCCCACCCTGACCGTTTCTCCGACCACTATCCCGTCCGGGACGGCTGGAACCGCCTACAGCCAGGCGCTGTCGGCAAGCGGTGGCAACGCGCCCTACAGCTTTGCGGTGACCGCGGGCGCGCTGCCCGCCGGCCTGACGCTCTCCGCAGCAGGCGCGCTCTCAGGCACGCCAACCGTCAGCGGAAACTTCAACTTCACCGTGACTGCGACTGACAGCACGACAGGGACTCCCGGCAGCGCAAGCATGGCCTACACGCTGACGATCGCCGCGCCGACCATCACGCTGGCCCCAGCCACTCTCCCGGCCGGCCAGTATGGCATCCCTTACACCCAGGCACTTGCGGCAAGCGGCGGCACCAGCCCCTACAGCTTCGCGGTGACAGCCGGCGCTCTGCCACCCGGACTGTCGCTCTCATCGACCGGCGCTTTCTCGGGCACCCCGACGGTTGTCGGTTCGTCCAGCTTCACGGTGACTGCAACGGACAACCTCGGCTTCACCGGTTCGGCAGCCTATACGTTGGTGATCGCCAACAACCCACCGATCGCAAACCCCGATACAGCCGAGACGCTTGATGGCCAGCCCGTTACCATCAACGTCCTCGCCAACGATACCGGGACGATCACCTCGATCGTGATCGCCAGCGCGCCGGCGCACGGCACCGCCACAGTGAGCGGCACCGACATCGTCTATACGCCTGCAGCATCCTTCATTGGCTCGGACAGCCTGCAGTATACGGCGACCGGTCCGGGCGGAACCACCGCACCGGCCCTGGTCACCATCAATGTCAGACCGCATCCGGTTGCTGTCGCGCAGAATGTCACCACGGTGTCGGGCAAAGCCGTGGTCGTCGATCTGACCAAGGACGCCAGCGGCGGCCCCTTCACCAGCGCAAATCTTGTATCGGTGCCTCCATCGTCATCAGGCGCGACATCGCTCAATGGCTACCAGATGACCTTCACGCCGGCGGCGACATTCGAAGGTACCGCGACGGTGACGTTCACGCTGAGCAACGCCTATGCAACGTCGACGGTGACGGCCATCACGATCAATGTCCAGGCCCGCCCCGATCCGACGCGAGACAGCGAAGTCATGGGCATCCTCAATGCCCAGACAGCTGCAACGCGCCGTTTCGCGAATTCCCAGATCGGCAATTTCCAGCAGCGGCTGGAGGGTCTGCATGACAGTGACGACGGCCAGGAACCCACCGACACCCTGGCCTTTGTCCAGGGCATCGTGCTGTCCTTCGACAGCACCTGCGGCAAGGACGATCTGGTTCCGCATGGCGAATCCTGCGGAAGCCACCAGGCCAAGGCTGATAAGGACTCCCCATTCAAATCATATCTGGACGACAACACCACGGCGAGCACGCCCGGCGGCTTCGGTACCGGCAGCTTCGGCCACAGCAAGGTGACGATCTGGACAGGCGGTTCCATCAATGTCGGCGACCGCGAAGGCAATGACGGCTACAAATTCGAGACGACAGGGCTCAGCGGCGGCATCGATTACCGTTTCAACCGCGCCTTCGCACTTGGGCTGGGCGTGGGTTATGGCCGCGATGTCAGCGATATCGGCGACAACGGCAGCCGGAGCACCGGCAAAGCCTATACGGCAGGTCTCTATGCCAGCTATCACCCGGGCCAGAACTTCTTCATCGATGGACTGCTTGGCTATCAATGGCTGTCATTCGACTCGAAGCGCTATCTGACATCGGGCGGTGGCTTCGTCACCGGCGAGCGTGATGGCGGCCAATGGTTCGCCTCGGTATCGGCAGGCGCCAAATATCAGGTCGAAAGCTGGCTGATTTCGCCTTATGCACGCCTGGACGTGGCACGCGCCACACTGGATGCCTTCACCGAAAAAGGCGACCCGTCACTGGCGCTGCACTATGGCGAGCAGGACATCGACACCGTTACCGGAAACCTTGGCCTCAGGCTGGCCTACAAGCTCCCTGTCAGCTTTGGCGTGATCACGCCGCAGCTCAGGCTGGAGTATCAGCATGATTTCCAAGGCGACAGCGCAATCACGATGAACTACGCGGACATGTTCGGCGGACCATTCTATCACACGTCCATCGATGGATCGGCAAAGGACCGTTTCATGCTCGGTCTGGGAATGAACATCCAGACGACACAGGATTTTGCAGTCCGGCTCGAATATCGCGGCCTGTTCGGCAGCGATGGCGGCACCGACAACGGCTTCCTGATCAATCTCGGCAAGAAGTTCTGACCAGCGGGGCCAGGGTCCTGGCCTCGCCGTTTCTTTTCTCGCTTCTGGCGGGCCGCGACGATGAGAGCCGGTATCGTGAAGAGCTGGATCAGTGCAGGATCTGCCGCCTTGGCGGATAAGTATCCACCTAAACTTGTTACAAATAGAACGAAATTCAAACCCAACTGATTATGAGCCGTATAAGCGCGATCTTCAAAATCGGAACCAAGTCTTCGACCAAGTAAAATTTCGATTTCTACAACGCATGAAGCTGGACATACCAAAAGTTCCAGCGCAGTATGTTAGCAGATAATAATATATCAGACATGAGGGGACCTCCATGCTGCATGGTGGATCGATGGCGCGTGCGTGGTTTTTCGCGGGTGTTTTGATCAGCGGCGTGGGGCCTCTCACGGCCCTGCCGGCGACCGCGGAGATCATCAATCCCCCGGTACTGCAGGACGTGCGGGAACCGGTCGCCAAGCCGATGTTGAAGGAGCTTGCACCGGCTGCACCACTTCCCGGCAACACGGCGCCGGTGCGCGGGGATCGCCTGCTCGATCTCAAGATCCAGTATATCGACAACCAGATCTACAATCCTTCAACGGGCGGATACGACCCCGTGCATCTGCGCGGCTACACCGGCAAGGGTGTCGATCCCAAAGCGCCTTACGTCTCACCCACGATCGAGGCGATACCCGGCGACACTGTGCGCATCACGCTCGACAACCAGTTGCCGGCAGGTCCCCAGCCCGGCGACCCCGGATGCCTGCATGGAGGGCAAATGCCCGACACCCCGCACTGCTTCAACGGTACCAACCTGCACACACACGGTCTCTGGGTCAGCCCATCCGGCAACAGCGACAACGTGCTTTTGTCGATCAATCCGCAGACCAAATTCACCTACGAATACAACATCCCTTCGGACCACCCTTCCGGCACTTTCTGGTACCATACGCACCGCCACGGTTCGACCGCCTTGCAGGTGTCGAGCGGCATGGCCGGCGCACTGATCATTCGTGGTAACCGTCCGCCGACGCCTTCCGCGCATGGCGACCTCGATACGCTGATCCCGACCTCAGCCGTTCCCGAACGTTTGCTGGTGATGCAGCAGATCCAGTATGCTTGCCGTGGTCCCGCGGCAAAGCCCGGCGAACTCGGCCCGATCAAACAGGACATCAACGGCCGCTACATCTGCGATCCCGGCGATGTCGGCGGCATCGAAGGCTATGATCAGTTCGGACCCGGCACCTGGCCGGCCTCGGGGCGCTACACTTCGCTCAACGGCAGGGTGTTCGATCCCAACGATCCGCTGACCGCGAAACAGGGGCAGATCGAACGCTGGCGCATGATCCACGCGGGTGTGCGCGATACCATCAGCCTCCAGTTCTTCAAGGTCCGCGATGACAAGCTGAAGCCCGGCACCAGGACGCTGCTGAGGGCTGGTGCCGCCGCGGCCTTCATCAAGGATACATGCGACACGAAGCCTGTGCCCTACATGCTGGTCGCCGCGGACGGCCTGACAATGGCAGGGGGGCAGATGACCCAGGTCGCAACCTTCCAGCCAGGCTACCGCTTCGATGCGCTCGTCGTATTTCCGGAAGCCGGGCGCTACTGCGTGATCGACGCGTCGGCGCCGAAGTCGGGGGTCGTCAACGGGCTCAATGTCGAACCCCAGCTGCTGTCGATCGTGGATGTCGCGGCAGGGACGCCGGTCGACAATGTCGAAAGCTACCTCAACAGCAAGCTGGTCGCACTTGCAGAGGCCAACATGCCGGCCGACGTCAAGGCGGCCGTGGTCACCGACCTCAAGTCGGGAACAAGGCTGACGCGCTTCACGCCGCACCCCGATGTCACCGACGAGGAGGTCAAGGGCAATGGCACGCAGGAGCTGACTTTCTTCATCGATACGACCGGACCGGACGTCAAGTTCGAAGTCGGCAACACGCTCAAGACAGCCGATGTAAGGCCTTATGACCCAACCCGCATCGACCGCCAGTTGCCGCTTGGCAAGGCGCAGGAATGGGTGCTGCAGTCTCACTTCGTCAGCCATCCGTTCCACATTCACGTCAATCCGTTCCAGATCGTCTCGATCATCGATCCCAACGGCAAGGACGTTAGCGCGGCGGGTGCGATCGACGACGCCGGCGGCGAGCCCTACGATCCGCAGTATCCCGGGCTGAAGGGGGTCTGGAAGGATACGCTGTGGATCAAGAGCCTGATCCCGCAATCGCTGCCGGCCGGTTTCTCCGGCATCTATACGATCACACTGCGCACGCGCTACGAACGCTATATCGGCGAATATGTACTGCACTGCCATATCCTCGACCACGAGGACCAGGGCATGATGCAGAACGTCGCGGTTGTGCTGCCCGATCAGGTGGCTGGTCCGCAGGGCGGCGCCATGTCGATGCAGATGGACGGCCAGATAGGTGGTCACGATGGCCACAAGTAGCGCGCCGCAATCTGAACCGACAACACCATTCACCTGGAGTGATGTCGAGGCAATCCTTCTCGCAGCTGGCGGCGCCGATGGCCCCGGCAGCCTGACGGGGCTGGCCCTGCCAGAGTTCCTGGGACTGCAACTGCATGGCATGCCGCTCATCGCGCCGCTCACAACCACGTGCTGCGGCACGAGCGATGCGAGCGGCCGCGGCGCGCGCTCGGCGCTGATCCGCGGCCTGCGCGGCCTGCCGCCTTTCGATGGCAAGCAATTCCCTCGCCTGCCCTGGGGCGGTTCACCAGTCCCTGACGAGGATATCGACCGCATCGAGAACTGGATCGAGGAAGGCTGTCCCGGCGATCTTATCGAAACCGTTGCGCTTGCCGGCGAGGTCAGTGTCGCGGCCGAAGCCCGTGTCGAGGTGAAGGGCCTCCCCGGTCCGGTTTTCGGCCCCGCGTCGGATCCGGCCGCATGGCGCTACGCCAAGGGCGAATTGCGGCAGCGCATGGATGTCGACGTCCTGAGCGAACCGCAGAAGGAGCGGCTGCGCCATGCCTTCCGCGAACTCTACAGGCTGAACAAATGGGTCGGCGACAAGCGCTCCTACAACAATCTGGCTCTCATCCATCAAAACCACTGCCAGCATGGTTGGGAGCGATTCCTGCCATGGCATCGCGTCTATCTCTATGAATTCGAACAGGCGCTGCAGGACTTCTGCCCGGACGTGACGATGCCGTGGTGGGATTTCCCGGCGCAGCGCTACAAGCCGCAGGACCCGGCCAACGGCGCGATCCTTCCCGATGCCTTCAAGGGCTTCCTGAGCGAGACATCCGCGCGTTTCCTGCGCGACCATGGTTTCCCGGCCAGCATCGATACACTGGTCGACCAGTTCTGGGCCAACCCGACGCAAATCTACGATGCCGTCAGCTTGGCGTGCGGCAAGGAGTACGTGACAGGCGAAAACCGCAAACGCCTGATCGACGCGCTGCTCGACGCCAATTCGCTCTGGTATCCGCTGCGCTATTCCGGCCAGTTCGGCAAGGGCACGATCAACACCGTCATCCACTATCACTACCCGGCGCAGGAGGATATCGATGAGATCCTTTCGCTGCGCACCTTCCGCGACTTCGGTGGCGGCAGCCTCTACGTCGACAGCTTCGGTTTCCTCGACCAGAACCCGCACAACACGATGCACATCTGGACCGGCGGCATGAACCCGGCATTCAAGACGGACGCGCCTGCCGACCGCAACAGCGCGGTGCGCGTCGCCGGCCGCAAATTCCACCAGAGAGACGATCTCTATTCCGAGCCGCAGTTCGGCGACATGTTCTCGAACCTGACGGCGTCGTATGATCCGATCTTCTGGCCCGTGCACGCCAACATAGACCGGCTGTGGTGGCGTTGGCAGCAGGATCATCCGGATGGGTTGCCGGCCGATCTCGATTCAGCGCTGACGCCGTGGAGCTATGCGGTGCGCGACACGCTCGACATGAGCCGCTTCGGTTATGAGTATATGCGTGGCGGATGCCTCATGCCTGTCGGATTGACCAGTCCGGTCGGGCGCTTCGTCTCCGCACCGATCACAGTGCCTGACGCGAGCAAGAGTTTCCGTTCGGCCGAAGTCCGGTTGCACCGGGTGCCGCAACTGCCACGTTCCTGCTTCATCCGCGTGTTCCTGAACACCCCGGATGCCGACGCCACGACACCGCTCGACGTGCCAGGCTATGGCGGCTACGCCGCCGTGTTCGGACATGGCGAATGTTACGGCGGGCCTGGCCATTGCGAAATTCCGCCGGCCGAGAACCGCAAGTTCGACCTGCGCGAGCGCAGCATGAACACACCCCGCAACCATCGCATCGACGTGAGCCGGGCTGCGCGGCGCCTGATCGCCGCCGGCGCCAAAAGCCTGACAGTGAGCCTGGTCGTGATCGGCGCTTCCTATGAAGAGGACCGCGAGCTTTTGAGGCTTGATGGCGTCTCACTCAACTTTCTCGACTGAACACGATGCGGCCGGCACAGGCGCAGGGGGACATCAATGGCCGAGCCAAAAACCTATCGCATTCATCCGGCGGTCGGCATCGCCCGGCTTGGCGATAGCCCGGAAGCCTTCTGCATCACCCCGGAAAAGCCGGCGCAGATGCCGATCGAATGCGACGCCAACGGCAACGCTGCCGAGGGCGACGCACCGATCAAACATTTCAAGGACGACAAGGGCCGTATCAAGCGCCAGGCCGCGCGTTTCCAGATCTTCGCCTATGACGAGGCCAACCCCGACGGCATTGCGCTCAGGATTGGCGACCATGTCGAGGGCGGCGGCAATCGCGGCAAGCTGGTCGATATCCAATGGCGCGTCCAATTGGCCAACAAGAAGGCGGCATGGTTCACCTTTGACGGCCTGCGTGGCGAGGCCGGTTACCCTGATGGCACACCGCTGCGCAATGCCGCCATCACCGATCCGGTCGAGCGGCAGAAACTGATCATCGACGCCGGCCCGCAAGCCATCGACTGCACCTCGCGCCGCAAGGCAAGCTTCGGCCGTGACACCAATCCGGCCTATGCCGTCACCTTCCCTCCCGCGGGAATGGCGCCCAACGAAATCGACACGCTTGGCGACATGATGACGGATGACGACGGCCGGCTGCTGGTGCTTGGCGGCCACGGCAACAGCGGTTCGTTCCTGAGTGGCTTCGGCCATCCCCGCATCGAGACTTACGCCAACAGCGATGGCTGGTTCGACGATATCTCCGACGGGCCGGTGATGGCGCGGCTGGTGATGATGGAGGAGCGCGTCCAGGCACTGCGCTACATCGATGTCGAATATCCCGCCTGGGTGCTGGTCGGCTACCCACGCTACGCGCCGGAAATCCTCGACATGATCACGCTCGAAGACGTGGTCGAGGATATGTCCATCCGCGAATTCGCTTACCGCACCGACATGTACGGCACCGCCGGAACCTTCGATGCACCCCAGAAAATCGACCCGACCGACACGGCCGCCCTGCTGCATTGGAAGGCGGGCCCCATCGAGTGGAACCCTGCCTATCGTCCCTGGTTCTGGCGCGATATCTGGCCGATCATCTTCCGCGCCGACGAATTCTCCTATTTCGCCAACATCCTTCAGCAGTCGAATTTCCCGCACAACCAGACCAGCCGTGGCACGTTCGACCCTTATCGCCTGTGCATTCCGCCACGGATCGCGCCGCGCGCGCTGGCGCAGAAGGAAGCGCGCGCGCAGGCCGATCATGTTGGTGGCCGTCTGCTCGAGAGCGCGGTTGAACCGAGCCTGATGCTGCTCGACGCGACCCAGGCACCGGGCGCGGCAAATGACGCCGTGGTGGGCGATGCAGGTGCGACGCTCAAGGCGGCCGCAGCTGCTTTCAGTGCTGCCGTATGTGCCCCGGCGGATGGCGAAACACCGCGCGCCTATGCCATGCGCTGGCATCGGACATTCAGCGAGAACGACACTACGGCGGACGACGTCTATGCGACGGCGCGCGATGCCTATGACGCGGCAGTCACCGATGTCATCGAACGCATTGCCGCTGCCGCCGCGCCGCCCCGGAAGCGGCAGCTGGCGGTCGCCCGTCCCTCGTCGCGGCAGGAGCCAGCCACGCCGGACCGCACGACGGACCCCGACGAGCCGATCGCCGCCGCGCTGCGCCGACTGGCATTCGAGTATCGATCCGGACAGCTGCTTGAACGCGCGCTTGTCGCGGCAAACAAGGATGCCACCACCGACCCTGGCCGCCCTGCGCGGCAGTATCTCTTCAATCTGTTGCGCAAACCCGGCGAGGAAAACCTGTTCCGGCTGGAAGCCAATCCGGCGACGCGGACCTATCACCTGCCGTTGATGCCTTTGCTCGCCGGCGACAATCCGATCACCAACAAGACGGTGAGCAAATTCCTGCGGCTGACCGACACGCAACTGTTCCTGCTGCGGCAATGGGCGGACGGCATCTTCATCGACGAGGTGGAGACGGGCTTCGCTCCGGCGATCGACCCGTGGCAGCCCTATGCGGACTGGAATGTGCCTGGCGGTCGCGGCCTGGACCGCGGCGTTCTGTCGAATGGCCTCGGCGGCGCGTTCTGCCCAGGCGGCGAGGTGACGTGGATCATCCGCAATCCCGCGATCTGGCGCGAGCCCTACAGGATCAAGGCCGACCCTGAATGGTACAGCTTCGCGCTGACCGCGGCGCAAGAGAATGCCAACCGCTGGGGAGCGGGAGTGAGTGAGGAAGGCTATATCGCCTATGCATCCGACCCGCTGTCGCTTGGCAGCGGCTTCGATGTCGGTCTGCAGCCGGGCGACCTTACCAAACTCAGCGGCCTGCCCTGGCAAGCCGATTTCAACGAATGTTCCACCCAGACCATCGACGTCACCTATGAGGAGTGGAACGTGCTCTATCCCGACAGCGTCGGCGACACGCTGCTCGAACGCGAAAGACGGGTATGGGAGACGCTGTGGTGGCCGGCGCACCGGCCAATGCAGACCTACTATCCCACAAACGATGGCCTGCAGTTCCGCAACTGGGCGCGTGGCATTCCGCAGACGCTTGCCGGCGACCTCAAGATGGTGACCGAGTGGTCCAAGCTCGGCTTCATCGTTCGCAATCCCGCTGGCGGGCTAGACCAGCCTTCGCCCGCGGAAAAATACATCTGCGTCGAAGACTCCGGAGAGTGAGGATGAGCAATCCCTTTGTCGGCAACTGGACCTATCGCAGTTTCCTCAACGACCCCGATATCAGCAAGGCAGCCAACGACCTCCTGTTTGGCGAAGGCACGCTGGCCATCGTGGAGAAATCCGAAACGGAGCTTGCCGGGACTATCGGCGGGCCGGGATGGTCGCTCGATCTGCGCGGCAGCTTCGGTTACGGCTCACCCATGCAGGTTCGCTTCCAGGGAAAGGGCGTGGTCGGCGGGGAGGAGTGGATCTACGACTATATCGGCTGGCTCGTGCCTGTCTGGCCAAACAGCACCGATCGCCTGGAAGTGCCTGCCATTGTCGGCTCGGTAGTGCGCACCATTCCGCATTCGGGCGACGGCGGCAGCACCAATCCAGCCGGAGTCGTGGCGTCTTTTTATGCCGTCAGAGCAAGCTGATTTCGTCGTCATCGGCGGTGGCCCGGCCGGGGCAGCGGCTGCACTGATGCTACGCCGTCACGTGCCCGGGCGGCGCGTGATACTGCTCGAGGCAGGGCGGCACGATCGACCAAAACCTGGTGAAGTGCTGCCAGCGGTGGCGCAAGGCCTGTTGCGTCAGCTTGGCGCCTGGGCGCTTTTTGCGGAAGCGGGCTTCGTTGAAAATCGCACGCTGGTTTCTGCCTGGACCAAGGAACAGCCCGGCGAAAAGCACAGTATCTTCTCTGCCCACGGCGCGGGCTGGCATCTCGACAGGGCACGCTTCGACCGGCTGATGCTGCAGGCAGCAGAAACGATCGGCAGCGAGGTACGGCTTGGATCGGCGGTGTGCTCGGCAACGCGCGAAAATCGCGGCTGGCGGCTCAAACTGGCCGATGCAGACATCACCGCACAGGCGGTGATCTGGGCGGCCGGCCGCAGCTGGGGGCTGGCGCGGCACTTCGGCGCGAAGGTTATCGTGCATGGACATCTTGCCGCCTATGCCCGCTTCTTCGATCGCACACCCGGCGACTGCCGGATGATCGTCGAGGCTCGTCCCGAAGGCTGGTGGTACAGCGCCGATCTGCCGGACCAGCGCCGTGTGGTGGCGTGCCTTACCGATCCCGATCTGGGCGGCGGACTCCGCAAAGCCGACCACTGGTACCGCGCCCTGGCGAAAACGCAATTCATCGCGCGGCTCCTGCCGGCCGAAGCGCGCGAAACCGCAAGCCTGGTCAAGCCTGCCGGAACTGCGTCGGTCGATCCGGCCGCAGGCGAGCGTTGGGTCGCGGCGGGGGACTGTCTGTTTGCCGCCGACCCGTTGTCGTCGCGCGGAATCGTGCACGCACTGCGCTCGGGTATTCTGGCTGCCTACGCCGCGTCGGACATGCTGGAGGGGCGCGAAGACCTTGCCCGTGCACGGTATTCGATGATCGCAACGCAAGGCTTCAACGATTACGTCCCCGCGCTCGCAGCTCATTATGCGGCAGCAGCACGATGGGACACCCCTTTCTGGCAGCGCCGCCTTCCTTTGAAGGAAACTGCGACGGCAAGGGCAGGTCATGCGCATTTCGGGCGGAGAGGATGGGTCACATGAAACTCGGTATACCGGTCTACGAAGGCGTCAATCTGCTTGATGTGGCCGGCCCCCTGGAGATGTTCTCCTGGGTCGACAAGAAAAAGGGATTGGAGACGGTTCTCCTGTCGATCGACGGCAAGCCTGTCACCTCGCTGAACGGCGTGCGCTTCGACGCCCAGGCCAGCTTTGCGGCAACGCCAAGGCTGGACATCCTGTGGGTGCCGGGCGGAGCCCCGGACGCGCTCGGAGCAATCATGAGCGACCCGGCATCATCCTATCTCGCTTACCTGCGACAGGTCGCGGTCAATGCGAAATGGGTCTGCTCCGTCTGCGAAGGCGCACTGCTGCTGGCTCGGGCCGGGCTGCTGGACGGCCACAAGGCCACCACACATTGGGCGTTTGTCGACTGCCTGCGCCGCTTTCCTGCAATCAAGGTAGCCAGGGGCCATCCGCGCTTCGTCGAGTCGGGCAACCGGCTTACCGGCGGCGGCATATCTTCAGGTCTCGACGAGGCGCTGCATCTCATCGCCCGGCTTTTCAACGACAAGACTGCTACCGAAGTCCAGGTGACGACCCAGTATTTTCCGGTGCCACCGGTTGGGGGCAAGATTCCCAGAACGCCCGCATGCATGGTCCATTGGTGATGGCGATCGTCACCGTTCACCTTGGCAATGCCAAACACGTTTCAAGTTGAACAAGCTCCGGCAAAAGGTGGTGGTCGCAGACGGCTGCCGCTGATCCTGTGCGCGATGCGTCGCCGGTTGGATCCTTCCAAAACCACAGGGAGACCAGGATAGGATGCCCTGGCAATTTTCTTCCCAACGCTCTCAGGTTTTTCCTGAAGGAGGCCATGTGAGATGGCCATGCACATCGATATTTAGTTCCAAAGAAACCTGTGGGTTCTGCTACGCAAGTCGGGTGAAGGGTGTTTCGCAGCGCTGCTGATTGTAAGTTCACAAAAAGGTAGGATTCGGTCGTCGTCTTGGGGGGCGACCTCTCATGAAACCATGGATGACGCAGGCTCTCGATTTCTTCGACTGGTGGTCCGAAGAAATCCGGGACCTTGTATCGCGCAACAGGCCCCGAATGCCAGACCGCGCGCCGGACTGGACTGTCGACCTTGCTGAAGACGGCATTCGTGTTCACGGACGAGACGAGGCAGAGTTCCAGTCCCTGCCGCTGGACCTCAAGGCTTCGGCGCGAGAGATCGCCGAAAAACTCGGAACACCATCGGCGAAAGCCCGTTCGTGCGACATCCGCCTCGACGGCGCGATCTGCCTGAAGCGATCGCTTGCCCCCTATCGGCTGCCACGAAGACAGGCGCGGGCCATGGCCGAGTTGGATGTCATGGCCACGACACCGATAGACATTGCCCAGGTGCATCTGTTTTTCGCCACCCCGGCCGGCAGCGACAGCACTTATTACCTGGTTAAAAAAGGGACGCTGGGGCCAGTTGTCGAAGCGGTCGCGACGCACGGCATATCCATTCGCACAATCCGCATTGGCGGTCGCGAAGCAGCCGTGCCCATAGATCGCTTGAGCATGGCTGAAGTTGCAGAGCCTGGCGCAGTTGGGGAGGTTCTTCGCAAAACGGCTTTGACGATGGCCTGCCTCACCGCTGTTGTCGTGCTTGCCACCTATGGCCACGTCCAATGGCGCTATTGGCAGGCGTCATCGGAGCTCGACGAAAAGATCGCATCGGTCGAGACCGAGGCCAGGGCTGCGCGGACCATGCTTCGGCAGCGGCAGACGCAACTCGATCAGGTCGAAAAGATCCGCAAGGAAAAAAGCGGCTCGGTGTCCGTCGTCAAGCTTCTGGCGGAGGTGACCCATGTCTTGCCGGACAGCGCCTGGGTGACCGACTTTTCCTCGAAAGGCAATACGCTGACCATTACCGGCTATGCAGCCTCGGCGTCCGAACTGATCGCTCCGCTCGAAGGCTCTCCTTTGCTCACTTCTCCCGAATTCTCGGCGCCGGTGACAAAGGTACCGGGGCAATCCGGCGAACGCTTCACCATCTCCGCGACGACCGGCGACGTCTGATGCTGTCCGTTCGGCTCCTTAACGCTCCTCTCCTCGTCCGACGTGGTGCGGCGATTGTCTTTGGGCTGATCTTGCTCGCAGTGGCCTGCGCGATCGTGGCCGGGCTCTATGGCTCCGTCATGTCTGCCAGGAGCGAAGTGTATGAAAAGCGTGTGGAACTTGGTCGTCTGCTTTCGATCGTCGCTCTCGAAAAATCGATCAAGACTACAGACACTGCCGAGAAGGCGTCCCAGGCTGAATTCCTGCCGGGGGAAAATGAAGCGGCGGCCAGAAGCGGCCTGCAGAAAAGATTGAGCGAGGCGGCAAGTGCCGCGAACGTGACTGTTCTTTCGGCCGGCAATGCTCCCACCCTCAACGAACAGGGTGTCGTCTATGTCGGGCTGCGCGCCAACATCTCGGGCGCCTTGGAAAACATCCACGGGCTTCTGCGTAATCTTGAAACCACCATGCCGGTGCTCTTTATCCGCGAGGCGACGTTGACCGCGACTGGAGGCAATCCTGATATGCCTCAGGCCAATGCGAACGAAATATCGGCTCAACTGCTGTTTTACGGCGTGCTGCAGACAGGCGCGCCGACGAACAACGCCGAGAGCAAGCCATGAACAAGTTCGCGCTCACCCTTTTGTTCGGCACGGTCCTGGTGACATTGGGAGCGGTCAACTTCAGTCTCTATGAGCGCCCCGCCGGAACCAGTCCCATCGCGACAGATGACCGGTCGGATCCCGGCAAGCCACGGACGGGCGACAAGGCGCAGCCTGTATCGCTCTCCAGCCTCGATGGCTTTTCTGAAACCTTCGAGCGGCCGCTGTTCAATTCGACACGGCGAAAACCAGTCCCCGTCGCAACCGATGAACAGCCACCACTCGCCGAGCCGCTCGCGGCTCCCGCGGAAGCTGTTCCGTCACAATCGCCGCCACCGCAGTTGCTGGGCGTCAGCGTGACACAGACAATTCCGAAAGCGCTGCTTCTTGCCTCAGGAAAGCAGGATGCTAGCTGGTTCCGGAACGGCGAAGCCATCGATGATTGGACGATAGCCGCCATCACCAGGGATGAGGTCACCTTGCAGCGCGGCGAGCAGTCGATCCGCCTTTCCCTCTATCCGCCGAGCACGAATGCGCCCTCCCCGGAGACAGGCAGCAATGCTCGATAGGACCAGCTCGGGCAAAAGCGGCAGTGCCGGATTTGCACTGCTCGTGGTACTGGCATTCCTGCTGATCGTCTCAGCCATCATCACTCCTTTCGCCATCACCGCACGAACACGCCTGATGATCGCCCGCAACGAAACCGAGCATCAGAGGCTGTCACTGCTCGCTGACGGACTTTCAAATGTCCTGGCCGCTGAGTTGACCGGCGAAAAGCCGCCGCCCGCGCTGAAGATCAATTCCGAGCCGGCGCAATGCCGCATCGGCCCGTTCAATTTCGAAATCGTCGTCCAGGACCACGCCGGCCTGATCGACCTCAATGCGGCCGACGACGAAACGCTCTCGCTCGGGTTCCGCTCGCTTGGTTTCGATGAGGCCAAAGCCAAGTTGCTGGCGACATCTGTCGCGAGTTATCGCGGCGCATCTACAAGTGTATTTTCCGAAGAGGCCATCGCCGGGGTCGGTCCAGCAACTTCCAAGCACGCCGCCTTCGAGTCGGTGTCCGAGCTGCAGGATTTTCGGGCTTTGGCGCGGCTCGATCTGCGCGACCTGCTGAGTGTTTTCACGATCAAATCCTTTCGTGGCATTCCCGCACCGGAGCGTGCGCCGGTTCGCCTTCGCGCGGCTTTTGGGGGAAGGTCTCTCGTCGACACCGCCGTCTATGAGGGTGCGAGGATTTCCGTCTATACCATTGAGGTCACGGTCGGTCGTGACGGATCGGGAACCGCTGGCCATGCCGGCTATGTCGTCGAAGCCACGCCTTCGCAGCCTGGAGGTTTCAGGCGCTTGTCCCAGGTGTTGCAGCGGCAATCCGGCATTATCCCGCCGCGACAGCCGATCGCGCAGGACTGCGACATGTTTTTCGGCACACCGGTCTCGAACATGATCAGGAAATGGGGCGATGAATAGTCTGCCTCGCGTCGAGGAATTCCTCGCCTTCCTTGAACGGAACGGCATCCTGACCGTTCACGCCTCCCAACGCGCGCTCAGCGCGTCGAAAACCTCCGCCCATCCGTTCGACACCGTGATGACGGAACTCGGTCTCCTGGGGGAGCAGGAACTGGCCGTCCAGCTGTCGCAGTTTCTTGATGTGCCCCAGGTGAGCGAAGTGCCGGAACTGGTCGGCAAGGACATATTCTCGGCCATGACACCGGGCTACCTGCACGAACATGCGCTCCTCCCGCTCGAGATCGACCAGCAACGGGTCCTGCTTGCCGTGGCGGATCCGTTCGCCGCTGCCACGATCGCCGCTGTCGGTTTCCATTTCGACAAACCGGTGGTCCTGAGGATCCTGCCGCGCCGCACGATCGGCCTCCACATCGAACGCTTGCAGGCAAGCATCGAAGAGAGTGTGGAACAGGATCCCGGCAACGGATACAGCCTCGACGTGGGCATGGACGACCTGGAGCGCTTGAAGGATTTCGCGCGAGAGGCACCGATCGTGCGCTTCGTGGCGGAAACCATACACCAGGCGGTCGACACCAACGCGACAGACATCCACATCGAACCGCTGGAAGACCATGTCCAGATAAGGTTCCGTCGCGATGGCATCCTGTCTGTCGTCGGCACGACGGCCGCCTCGATGCTGGCAGGCATCACCACGCGCGTGAAGATCCTGGCACGGCTCAACATCGCCGAGCGACGGCTGCCGCAGGACGGCCGCATGCGGCTTGCCGTGCGCGGGCGCGACATCGACCTGCGTGTCTCGATCGTTCCGTCCATCTACGGCGAAACCATCGTGCTTCGAATTCTCGACCGCAGCGGTGTGGAACTCAAGCTGGATCGCCTGGGATTCAACGATCGCGCACAGGCGCAGATACGCAGCCTCTCGCAGGCACCCAACGGCATCATTCTGGTCACCGGCCCGACGGGCAGCGGCAAGACGACGACGCTTTATTCCATTCTCGCGGAATGCTCGCGAGCCGACGTCAAGATCTTCACCGTAGAGGATCCCGTCGAGTATCGCATGGCCGGGATCACCCAGCTTCAGGTCAATCCGGCGATCGACCTCGATTTCGCCACTGCGCTGCGATCGATCCTGCGCCAGGACCCGGACATCATCCTGGTCGGTGAAATCCGGGATCGCGAAACCGCCCAGATTGCCATCCAGGCGGCGTTGACGGGGCATCTGGTGTTTTCGACCCTTCACACCAACAGCGCAGCCGGCGCCTTGACGCGCCTGCGCGACATGGGGCTCGACGGCTATCTGCTCGGCGCCACCATCCGGGGCGTCGTCGCGCAGCGGTTGCTGAGACGGGTCTGCAAGGCATGCACGCATGATGAGACAGCCGCCAAATCCTGCCCGCATTGCAACGGAACCGGATATCGCGGTCGAACCGTTGCCCATGAAATCCTGCGCGTCTCACAGGAGATCGCGGCGCTGATCGAGACTGAGGGCAGCGAACTCGACATCCAGAACCTGGCGGTCGAGCAGGGGCTGGTTCCCATGCGTAGCCATGCACAGGCCCTCGTGGAAGGCGGCATCACCACCGAGGAGGAAATTCGGCGCGTCATCGATCTTCGTGGAGACAGTTGATGCCGGCATTTGCCTACCGGGCCTATTTCGCCAACGGAAAGCACGACGCCGGAACACTGGACGCCGGCACCGCGCAGGAGGCGGCACGCGAACTGGCGCGGCGAGGTCTGAGGCCCTACCAACTGACGGCAGTCGGCGACAGGCAGACGCTCGGACGGTCATCTTCCAAGTCGCTCTTCTCGCGCCCCGTCGACCTCGGCAAGCTCTTTTCCGACCTGTCGGTCCTGCTCAATGCCGGTTTCACCATTGACCGGGCCATCGCGGCGATCATCGCCAGTGAAACCAACGTTTCGCGGCGCAGGAGCCTGCAAGGCATCCTCGATCTGACGACAGCGGGACGATCGGTTGCCGAAGCATTCTCCAGCCTGGACAATGCGCCGGCCGACGTGATCGCGTTGCTGGCGAGCGGCGAACGCAGCGGCAAGCTGCCTGTGGTCTGCGAGCGGCTGGCCGAGATCCATGAAGCAAGGGCAAAACGGCGTTCGGCGATTGTCAGCGCCCTTGCCTACCCGATCTTCCTGCTGATGGTGATGGCAGGGGCCGTGCTTGTCCTGGCTTTCGTTCTCGTGCCGGCGCTTGAACCGATCTTCGAAGGAGCTTCGACGCCGCCGCCCCTGACCATGCGCCTGCTGGCCGGGCTTGGCGCGGTCGTCAGCGACTATCCGTTCATCTTTCCTCTGATCGCGATCATTGTCCTGCTGACAATTCTCGCCGCAAGCCGCTCGGCCAATCTCAAGAAAAGGCTGTTTGGCTGGTATGTGGGTATTCCGTGGATCGGCCCTCTGCTCAAGGAAGCCACCACCGCGCGTTATCTGGAGGCGCTGGCGCTGCTACTGGCCAATGGCGTCGCCATGACCGAAGCGCTGCGCCTTTCAACCGGAACCGTTGGCAACAGCCCGCTGGCGCCGGACCTTGCCCGTTTGGAAAACGATGTCGGCAACGGCGCCCGCCTCAACGAGGCCCTGGGCAGGTCGAAGATGTTCCGTGACGCGGTCGTTTCCCTGGTGGCGCTCGGCGAAGATGCCAACGCGCTGCCCCTGATGCTGGAGCGCGCTGCCCGAATGCAGCAGGCTGAAGTTTCCAAACGTATCGAGACGCTCCTGAAGCTCCTGACGCCAACCCTGACCATCGTTCTCGGCATGCTCGTCGGCAGCCTTGTCATCTCGGTGATGACGACGATCCTTTCCATCAACGACCTGGCGCTCAAATGACCAACGCCATGTGTGCAGAACATGGCCGGCAGGACGGCTTCAGCCTGATCGAGCTCATGGTCGTGCTGGCGATCATCGCATTGATGGCGGTCATTGCCGTACCGGCGTTGTCGCGGCGGTCAAACGAGCCGGATCTGCACCATCTGTCGAAGGAACTGACCGCTCGCTTGCGGGTCGCGCATACCCTGGCGATCGCCACCGGCAAGCCGCAGCGGATCGACTTCAACCCGCAGACACGCATCATTCGTTTTCTGGACGGTGACAGGCGTATTCTGCCTGCCGGAACCAGGATGACACTGACGACTGGCCTGGAGACCACGACATCGGAGCAAGGCGCGACGCTGACCTTCCTTCCGAACGGAAGTTCATCGGGCATGGCGATCGATCTGGAACTGACGGGCAAGAAATCCAGGGTTGAAGTCAACTGGCTGACCGGCACCACCAGCCTCGTGGAAGCGCCATGACCAGGGATGGCGAAGCCGGCTTCACGGTGCTGGAGACGCTTGTCGCCATGACCATACTTGCCCTGGCCCTGGCGATCGCAAGCCAGTCGATCGTGCTGGCGGCGCGCAGCCTCGCTGCCGCCCGAAACCAGACCGACGCGATGCTGCGAATGAGAGGACAACTGACCGGCCTCGAAACGTCTGGCCCCCTGGCGTCGGGACAGTCCGGCGAAGGCTGGAGCCTGCAGGAAATCGACGTTGGCGGCAAGAAGCTGACGGCGGTCCGGATCCCCGGGAGCGGCGCTTCGTTCCTGACCTTCATCCCGTCGCGGAATGACCATCGTGAGTGAGGTCTGCGGCACCGCCACGCACGACCCCCGCCACGAAACGGCAACGGCGGGATTCACGCTCGTCGAGGTGCTGGTCGCACTGATCCTCGTCGCGGTGATGTCGTCGCTGATGGTCGTTTTCATCGGACAGACCGGCGCCCTCGTGCGGATCGACAGCGCATCGGAGGCCGAAACGGAAGTGAATGCCGCCGTCCGCTTTCTCGAAACAACGATCGCAAACGCGGAACCCCTGCCGTTGCTGCCATCCAATCCGGACCAGGTCCATTATCTTCAGGGCGCGGTGTCCGAGATTCAGCTCAACGCCATCCAACCCGTCGGCTTCGGCACCAACGCATTGCGCCAGATCGCCATCGGCCTGCGAAAACCCGTGAACACCGCAACGGGCACGCGCTACGATCTCGTGCTCGCGAACAGAACGAGACGCGTCCAGGCCGAGGATCCGAAGAAGGAGGTCCTGCTCCTGGCCGGCGTCACCGGCCTGTCGTTCGAATATCTGGAAAACACCCCTGAAGGGCTGAACTGGCTGCCGACCTGGCAGAGCCTCAGGCGTCTGCCCCTTGCCGTCCGGATCAGGCTGGAAATCCTGCGTGGCGGCAAGGCCTATTCGTCCAATGGACTGGTGCGCCTCGACCTGGCCACGACGGACCCGCAGCGTTCGGAAAACTCAGGCTCATCGCCCGAACTGTAGAGCGTTCCGGTCGTTTCGGAAACGCTCCAGCTTCTTCTTGCGCAATTCTGGACGCAAGTCGCGGCACGGTTGTCCGGGATCGCTCCAGCCGGATCAGTTGCCGATATCCTGGTCTTCGCCGGTCCCGTCCGGCTTGCCGTCGCGCCCCAGCGATTTGATGCTGATGCCGCTGCCATCCTGTTTCAAGGCATAGAGATAGGGGCGGCCCCAGGGGTCCTTCAGCCCGGTGCTGCCCTTGAGATAAGGCCCATTCCAGCGGGTTGCGCCTTGCGGGGCCGCAACCAGCACCCCGAGGCCCTCTTCGTCGCTGGGGTACCGACTGTTGTCCAGGTAATAGAGTTCCATCGCGCTTTCGAGATTGCGGATTTGTGCTTTCGAGGCGCTGGTCCGGGCAGAACCGAGATATTTGAGCACCTGTGGTGCCGCCAGCGTGGCGATCAACGCGATGATCGCGAGCACCACCAGCAGTTCGACGAGTGTGAAACCGGCTTCGGCGCGTGTTCCCTTTGAAAACCGCTCCATCCACGACGTCACGCGCTTTCGATCCGTTCTCATGATCCGATCTCTATTGCGGAAAACTGTTGATAGGCCCATGTGCAGGCCAGGCCAAGGGCGATGAAGGGGCCAAACGGGATGCGCCTGTTGCGGTCCGTTGTGAATCCCGCGACAGCCTGGCAACCGACGACGACCAATGCAGCCGCGCTCGCGATGAACAGCAGCATTGGCAGCAGCATCGGCCCGATCCAGCACGCGGCGGCCGACATCATCTTCACGTCGCCCAGCCCAAGCCCGATCCGACCGGTCATCCGGTTGTGCGCGTAGCGAATGCCGTAGATCAGGGCGAAGACCAGAACGGCAGAGGCAAGCTGTACGCTCACGGCGACGAGCCCGGCTGGCAGGTGGAAGGCGATGCCGGTCAAGGCGAGGGCAAGATTGAGCGCATCCGGTATGATCATCCGGCGCGCGTCGACCACCGCGATCGCCACGAGCAGCACGGCAAGGACAAGACCCTGCGCAAGCAGTGCCGGCGATAGCGAAGCCATCAGTAGGCGAGCCTCTTCAGGTCCTGCTCGACCTTGGTTTTTCCGCCGCGCCTTTTCTGGATCGGGGTTTGCAGGCTGATCTTGCCGCGGAACTCCTCGGTGACATCGCGGGCTTCCTTGATATCGCGAACGACGCGCGGCCTGATGAAGATGATCAGTTCGGTGCGCTTGATGCCGTCGGTCTTGTTCTTGAAGGCGTTGCCCAGGAGTGGAATATCCCCGAGTAACGGAACCTGCGCGCGTTTGATGGAATTGGTTTCCTGTATCAGGCCACCGAGCGCGAGGCTCTCACCGTCATTGACCAGCACCCTGGTCTGGATTCTCCGCTGCTGGATCGTCGGCGAGTCGATGCCAGATGACGTGGTTTCAACCGCATTGCTGACTTCCTGACCAATATCCAACTGGACCCGGCCGGCATTGTTAATGCGGGGTGTCACCGTCAGGATAACGCCGGTATCCTTCATCTCGACCGAATTGATGATTGGTGCGTTGCCCCCCGCAGTTCCGGTAGACTGCTGAGTGACGATCGGCACCTGGTCGCCAACCTGCAGGATGGCTTTCTGGTTGTTGAGCGCCATGACCGTCGGCGCCGAAACGATGTTCACGTCGGTGATGCTGGCCAGTGCATTGAGGGTCACCTGGATATTGTTGCTGGCATAGGTCCAGGCAAAACCCGGGAACGATGCGCCGGCGAAGCCGCTGGCCACGTCGGAAAGTGAAATCTTCATGCCGTTGTTCTCAAAGAACCAGCGCAGGCCGAACTTCAGTTCGTCATTCAGCGTCACTTCCGCGATCACCGCCTCGAGCATGACCTGCGTCGGCAGCACGTCGACCTTGGCCAGGATCTGCTCGATGCGATGATATTCGCGCGCTGTCGTTTGAATGAGCAGCGCATTGTTGTCGGTATCGGCGACGACCTTGATGCGCCCGCCCGCGGAACCTTCCTCCGCGACCAGTTGCGGCACCGGTTCGCTGCCTCCGGTCAACGGCGCCGGGGTGATGCCGTCCGAGGACATGGCGATAGGCGCCATCTCGGGAGATATGTTGTCGGCCGCAGCCTTGCGAGCCCCGCCATTCTGCGCGCCGAGGATCGAACTCAGCACCTCGGCAAGCTCCTTCGCCGGCCTGTTCTGGATCTGGTAGACGAAAAGCTGCTCTTCATTGGTCTCGGCCAGTGTGTCGAGCTTGGCGATCCAGCTCGCCGCGCGGGCGAGATAGGCCGGTCGCGAGGTGATGACCAGGACCGAGTTCAGCCGGTTGTTCGGAATGAACTGGATGACCTTTCCGCCGGCACCGCCCTTGGTTCCGAAGATCGATTCCAGCTCGGACGCGACGGCGTCGGGCTTGGAAGCCTTCAGTGGATGCAGCGCGACCGACATGCCCCTCATCCAGTCGACGTCGAACACGGAGACGGCCTCGCGGATCGCTTCGAGATCGGAATTGTTGCCGGCAACGGTGATGAGGTTGCGCGTGCTGTCGACCCGCAGCACCGTACCTTGCCGGGTGATCGGCTCCAGGATCGTCTTCATTTCGTCGGCGGCGATGTACTGCAGCTGCAGAACCTGGACCTTGACCCCTGGCCCCGAAGGCGTGACCGATGGCACGCTGACCGACGGCGTGCTGGCCAGCGTCTCGGCCATCGGCATGATCTGGTAGGAATTGGCCCGCTTGACGATGCCGGCCCCGTTCACCGCAAGCGCCGATTCCAGGATATCGACCAGGGCGTCACGCGAGACGGGCTTGGATGTCTGCAAGGTGACGGTGCCCTGCACCCTCGGGTCGACGACGTAGTTCACCTGCAGCGCATCGCCGAGCACTGCCTTGGCCGCCTGTGTGATCGGCGCATTGACAAGGTTGAGCTCGAACTGCCCGCTGCCGTCACCTGTTACCTTGGCAACCGGCGCGCCATAGGAAACGAAATTGCCGGAACCCTGGTACTGGGCGCCCGAAAAGCGCTTGCCCGAACCGATGGACGACGCCAGCCGCTGGCTGCCGCCTCCTGCCGGACGCAAGGGAGAATTCTTTGCATGAAGACTTTCAACCGTCTCGGCAAAGAAGTCGCCACCGGTCGGCGACGTACAGCCCGCAGCAAACAGCGCCACGCATAAAACGATCCGGCTGCCCCATGCCATTCGCCTACCCGATTCCCCAATTGGGCTATGCTATCCCTTCTTGTAGACGGGCGTTGAATTGAGGGGTGGAAGGAAGGCTCTTTCCACAGGAATGTAGAAAATGGCAGATGGTACGAGATTGCGCGATCGAAGGTAGTCGGGGCGTTCATTCGCACACTCTGCCGCGACTCAGTGGCTTCCTAACCACGAACCCGAATACTCTCATCAAGCCGATCCGCGAAAAAGCGATGCCGGTCATCCTGCTGACCACGTCCGAGGAAGCCGATGCTTGGATGGACGCCCAGCGATCGGAAGCCAAGGGGCTACGGAAGCCGACGCCTGATGACGCCCTGATCATCGTCGACAGGTCCGAGACTCAGACTAAGTACTCGCAAACCCAAGGAACGCTGGCCTAAGAGGTTCATCATGGATCTAATTGTTCGCTTCGTTCAACAGCGAACTACGAATCACCCAAAAGAGGCCACGAATAATGTGCTCGACACTCTTTAATTAAATACGTCTCGTCTGAAATTATCGTCTTTACATACAAACTTCAACGGAAAATCACACGACAGAATTACGATTCTCATCGAGATAATTTACCTTCTTTTCTTCAAAAACTCTTTCAAGGGAATCGACCCCCTCTCTTTTCTTAAATTCGATCTCATCTCGCGTCACAGGAAGTAACCAGTAAAATTTTGCAAGGGAAGCTCCATCATTTAGATTTTCGAGCGATGGCCCATCCAAGTAAGGCAAAGAGATTAGGCCGTATGAGCATTTTGAATCACCCAACCAAGGCCTTCCAAAATTCACGGAATGCCACAAACCCAACTCTCTTTCGCTCAACTGAAAATGAGCAACAACGTAAAGTAACTCGATAAGGCTATCCTCGCGTTTTTCGCTGAAAATATGAAGCTCTAGCCCCTTTGTATTTGGAAAAAGCGACATTCCACAAGTTGCATATGTCCACATCCTTCTATTGTCACGCGGCTCGAATCTCAAAATACCAAATTCTTTTGGGAAATCTCGAACAGGCCCTCTGTCATGCGTAAGTAAATCAGCAGCAGACCGCCAGTTATCTTCATAGTGGCTCCTGATTTTGCTTGCGGTTATCATAGACCCAGTTCCTTTCTCATCGCCTTCGAAAACGCACTTAAAAATCCTCCTTGCGCGTTAGATTCAGATCGAGACTGGAGCCTCATTCGACTTCGATCGGCAGCACTTGCTTTGCGTTCTGCCTGATTCATGTACATACCCAGTTTCTCACCCACATTGGGGTCACCTTTGTAGTACCTTTCCGACAACGGTGGGTTATGGTCAACCACCTCATCCTTTCCTGCATTAAATGCTTTCCGATCAGCGGCCGTAGGCGTTTTCCCATAGTGCTTAGCTCTATTGTAAGCTTCAAATGGGCCTGCAAGCTCTGCCTCCACCTGGGCGGCAGGCAATGTAACTCTCACTGCAGGAGCTGACGGCCTCGCAGCTATCAGCGGCACATTGTCGAGTACCTCCGCGAGATCCATCAACGCCAGCTGGGCCGTTGTCTTACCAACTCTTGCGCGATATTTATTTGACATCTCTTCAGAGAGGTTTGCCGAATAATCGCTTAACCAATTATTTTCTTCTTTTTGTTTCTCCGCAACAGAGTGCATCTTTTCGGCAGCAGCTTTGTTAGCTGCATCACGATCGGATTTGGAAGAAAACCAATCTCCAAATACGTGACCGTTTGGATCCGACTTGTTGACCGGATCATTTCCCGAATACGCGTAGCGGTTAGTGCCTACACCCGGCAGTGTTGGATCCCAGTTGTCCGGCGAAATGAACCGACCAAGCACCGGATCCATGTAGCGGGCATTGAGATAAAGCAGCCCGGTCTCGGGATCGAAGCGCTCGCCGATGTAACCCTTCTGTGTCTGGAAGCCCGAGTTCAGGCGCTCGCCATAGGCGGCATAGCCGGTGCTTTCGACAACCGCACCGGCGGCATCGGTGACGATGCGCACCGATGACAGATGATCGCGATGCAGGAAGAACTTAGCGCCGTTCACCACTTTGATGTCCGGGTGCGGATAACGGGTGTATTTCTCCGCTCCAGGCGTCGCCGGATCGATCTCGACATCTGCGCTCGGGTAAAGCGTGGTGCCGAAGGCCGAAGCCTTTTTCACCCGTACCCCATCAGGACCGTAGGC